>JAZRKU010000035.1:0-68544 GCA_045646485.1 Acutalibacteraceae bacterium | reverse complement strand
GTTTTTCAGTACTGAATATACATAAAAATGAAAAATATACATAAAAAGACGTATATTTATGCAAAAAAGATAGGTGTAAAATGACAAAAATATAAATATTTAAAGAAAAGTGTTGACAAAGACGATAGATAGTTGTAATATTATGCACATCAAATGAATATTTTTTCAAAAAACTTTGGAGGCAATAAATTATGGATAAGAAAAACATTAAAAAGGTAGTTTTAGCATATTCAGGCGGACTTGATACTTCAATCATCATTCCGTGGCTTAAAGAAAATTATAACAACTGTGAGGTTATCGCAGTTTCAGGTAACGTAGGTCAGGCAAGTGAGTTAGAAGGACTTGAAGAAAAAGCAATCAAAACAGGTGCTTCAAAGCTCTATGTTGAAGACCTCACAAAAGAATTTATTGAAGATTATGTTTTTCCTTGCGTTCAGGCAGGTGCAAAATATGAAGAGTATCTTTTAGGTACTGCTTTCGCTCGTCCCTCTATAGGTAAAAGAGTTGCTGAAATTGCTTTGGCTGAGGGTGCTGATGCAATTTGTCATGGTTGTACAGGTAAGGGTAACGACCAGGTTCGTTTTGAACTTGCAATAAAAGCTTTTGCTCCCGATATGCCTATTATCGCTCCGTGGAGAGAGTGGGATATAAAATCACGTGAAGAAGAAATTGAATACGCAGAGGCACACAACGTTCCTCTTAAAATAAGCAGAGAAACAAACTATTCTAAAGATAAAAATATCTGGCATCTTTCACACGAAGGTCTCGACCTTGAAGATCCGATGAACGAACCTCTTTATAATAAGGAAGGCTTCCTTGAAATGGGCGTTTCACCTGAAATGGCACCTGACAAACCAACATATGTAACAATTCACTTTGAAAAGGGTGTTCCTACAGCTATTGACGGTAAGGATATGGGTGCTGTTGAAATTGTTGAAAAGCTCAATGAACTCGGTGGCGCTAACGGTATCGGTCTTCTTGATATTGTTGAAAACAGACTTGTTGGTATGAAATGCCGTGGCGTTTATGAAACTCCTGGTGGTGCAATCCTTTACAAAGCACACGAGGTTCTTGAAACAATTTGTCTTGATAAAGAAACTGCTCACTACAAAGCACTTGTTGCTCAGAAGTTGGCAGAGCTCGTTTATAACGCACAGTGGTTCACACCTCTTACAGAAGCAATCTTAGCATTTGTAAAGAGCACACAACAAACAGTAACAGGTGATGTTACTCTTAAACTTTACAAGGGTAATATGATCAATGCAGGTGTTAAATCTCCATTCTCACTTTATGACCCTGAAATTGCTACATTTGATGAGGATGAGGTTTACGATCAGAAGGATTCTGCAGGTTTCATTAATCTTTATGGCCTTCCGATTAAGGTTATGGCAAAAATGAAAGAAAAAAACGGCTTGGATAAATAATTTTTTTTTTGTAGAGTGAGTGCTTAAAACACACTCACTCTAACGATTTGAAAGGACTTTTAATGTTATGGATAAAATGTGGGCAGGAAGATTCGGAAAGGCTTTAGATAAAGAGGCTGACGATTTTAACTCTTCCATTCACTTTGACAGCAGAATGTACGTGCAGGATATAAAGGGTTCAATTGCACACGCTTCAATGCTTGTTAAACAAGGTATTATTTCAACAGAAGATTTCAATGAAATTACGGATGGTCTTTCTACTATCTGCGATGACATAACAAACGGAAAGCTTCCGATTGATATGGAAGCAGAGGATATTCATATGTTTGTTGAAGCAGAGCTTACAAAGCGAAAAGGCGATGTAGGTAAACGACTTCACACCGCAAGAAGCAGAAATGACCAGGTTGCCCTTGACATACGTCTTTATTTAAGAGATGAAGCGGAAGAGGTAAATAACCTTTTATATAATTTAATCGAGGCAATACTTGAACAGGCAAAGAAAAATCAGGATGCAATAATGCCCGGCTACACTCATTTACAAAGAGCACAGCCTATTACGTTTGCTCACCATCTTCTGGCGTATGCAATGATGTTTATCCGTGACGCAGGTCGTCTTTCAGATGCAGTAAAAAGAATGAACTACTCTCCGTTAGGCTCTTGTGCACTTTCAGGTACTACATATAACACAGACAGAGAGTTTGTTGCAGAAAAATTAGGCTTTTACGGCATAACACAAAATAGTATAGACGGTGTTTCTGATAGAGATTTTTGTGTTGAACTTCTTTCTTGCTTCAGCCTTATTATGATGCACCTTTCAAGATTTTCAGAAGAGGTTATTCTGTGGTCTTCGTGGGAATTCAAATTTGTTGAATTAGATGATTCTTACACAACGGGCTCAAGCATTATGCCACAAAAGAAAAATCCTGATATGGCAGAGCTTGTAAGAGGCAAAACGGGCAGAGTTTATGGTGATTTGATGTCACTTTTAACGTCTTTAAAAGGTTTGCCACTTGCTTATAATAAAGATATGCAGGAAGATAAAGAAGCAATTTTTGACGGAATTGAGACAGTTAAAAAATGCCTCAGCATCTTTGCACCGATGATTACTACAATGACAACCTTGAAGGCTAATATGTATAAGGCGGCACAAAAAGGCTTTATCAATGCTACTGATTTGGCAGATTACCTTGTTAAAAAAGGTCTTCCTTTCCGTTCTGCCTATAAAATTGTAGGTCAGATTGTTGCAAAATGTATCGATGAGAATATTGTTCTTGATAATATGGAGCTTTCTGAATATCAGAAAATCAGTGATTTGTTTGCAGAGGATTTATATGAAGAAATTTCACTTGAAACTTGTATTAAAAAGAGAATTTCTGCGGGTTCTACAGGTTACGATTCAGTGAAAAAACAAATAGAATACGTTACGGAGTTTATAAATGGCAAAAAAGATATTTATTGATGGTAAAGCTGGTACCACAGGCTTAAGAATTTTTGAACGACTTGAAAATTTCAACGGAATTGAAATAATTACACTTTCAGAAGAAAAAAGAAAAGATTTGGCGGCAAGAAAAGAAGCACTCAACAGTGCAGATATTGCTTTTTTGTGCCTTCCTGATGATGCCGCAAGAGAATCTGTAAGTCTTATTGAAAATGACAATACAATTGTTATAGATACGTCAACAGCTCACAGAACAGATGAAAATTGGGCATACGGCTTTCCTGAACTTTCTGCTTCTCACAGAGAAAAGCTTAAAAACAGTAAGCGAATAGCAGTGCCCGGGTGTCATGCAAGTGGTTTTATTGCACTTGTTTATCCGCTTATAGAGAGTGGTATTTTAAACAAAAATGAAAATCTTTCATGTTTTTCGCTTACGGGCTATTCAGGCGGCGGCAAAAAAATGATTG
The DNA here is from genome assembly GCA_045646485.1 of Acutalibacteraceae bacterium. Classification (GTDB taxonomy): domain Bacteria; phylum Bacillota; class Clostridia; order Oscillospirales; family Acutalibacteraceae; genus DTU089. Next base: position 65,215 of record JAZRKU010000035.1, on the reverse strand, counting down.
CTGAGTATGAGGATGCAGAAAGAGACGAGTTTCTTGATGCCCCGAGACAATATGGTCTGACGCAACAACACAAGCATCTTAAAGAGATGAAAGCAATCAGTTGCATTGAAAATGCACCTGCTTTCTGTCCCGTTGTGGCTCCGTTTTATTCGGGAATGGAAGTGACTGTGCCTGTATTTAAAAGTATGTTAAAAGAGGGCACAACGCTTGAAGATATAAAGAAAGTATATAAAGAAAAATATCAGGGACCTATTGTAAAATACCTTGAAAACAGCGACGAGGGAGGATTTATTTCTGCGGGTGCTTATTCGGGCCTTGATTCAATGGAGATTTCTGTTTACGGCAATGAAGAAAGAGTTATTCTTTCAGCAAGATATGATAATTTAGGTAAAGGTGCTTCGGGCGCGGCAATAGAGTGTCTTAATATTGTTCTCGGACAGGATGAAACAACAGGTTTAGTTATTAAATTTTAGGAGAAAATTTATGGAAATTATAAGCGGTGGCGTTTGTGCTGCAAAAGGTTTTACTGCAGGTGGAATTCACTGTGGTATAAGAAAAAATAAAACAAAAAAAGATTTAGCATTAATTTTTAGTGAAAAAAGAGCGGCGGCAGCGGCAGTTTACACAACCAACTTGGTAAAGGGCGCTCCGCTTGTAGTTACAAAAGAGCATATTAAGGATGGCTACGCTCAGGCGGTTATTTGTAACAGTGGTAACGCAAACACCTGCAATGCAAACGGAATAGAAATTGCGGAGGCTATGAGTGAGCTTGTAGCAAAAGCAATGAATATAAATGAAACCGACGTAGTGGTTGCTTCAACAGGTGTTATAGGTCAGCCACTTGAAATTGCTCCGATAGCAAACGGAATGGAAGCACTTAAAGAATCTCTCGGCAATAACAGTGAGGATGCAGCAGAAGGTATTATGACAACTGACACTGTTCTTAAGGAAGTTGCCGTTTCATTCAATATTGGTGGCAAAGAGTGCAAAATTGGCGGAATTGCAAAGGGCTCAGGCATGATTCACCCTAATATGGCTACAATGCTTGTGTTCATTACAACAGACTGTGCAATTTCTCCTGAAATGCTTAAAAAAGCACTTTCTTCAGACATTAAAAATACGTTCAATATGGTAAGTGTTGATGGAGACACCTCTACAAATGATATGGTAACAGTTCTTGCTAACGGTATGGCAGGGAACGATGAAATTACCGCTGACGGAGAAGCTTTTGACGTGTTTATGAAAGCACTCAACACAATAACAGTTCATCTTTGCAGAATGATTGCAGGTGATGGTGAGGGTGCAACCAAGCTTCTTGAGTGTCAGGTTAATGGTGCAGAGAACGAGGTACAGGCAAAAACAGTTGCAAAGAGTGTTATTTGCTCATCTTTAACTAAAGCGGCAATGTTCGGTGCAGATGCCAATTGGGGCAGAGTTCTTTGTGCAATAGGCTACAGCGGTGCAGATGTTGACGTTTCAAAGATTGACGTTTCATTTGTATCTGCAAAAGGTGAAATTCTCGTTTGCAAAAATGGTGCGGGTGTAGAATTCTCAGAAGAAAAAGCAAAAGAAATTCTTTTAGAAAAAGAAATTACAACAAAAATCGAGCTTAACTCAGGCGATGCAAAGGCTACTGCGTGGGGTTGCGATTTAACTTATGAATATGTAAAAATCAACGGAGATTACAGAACATGATAGATAAAAACGTTACAAATTTAGACAGAGCAGAAATTCTTACACAGGCGTTGCCTTACATTCAGAAATATCACGACAAGATTGTCGTTGTGAAATATGGCGGCAATGCAATGGTAAGTGAGGAATTGAAGCAACAGGTTATGGAAGATATAGTTCTTCTTCACCTTATTGGTGTTAAAGTTGTTTTGGTTCACGGCGGTGGCCCTGAAATTACCGAAACCTTAAATAAAATAGGCAAAGAAAGTCAGTTTGTTGACGGTCTTCGTGTTACCGATAAAGAAACTGCAGACGTTGTTCAGATGGTACTTGCAGGAAAAATAAATAAAACGCTTGTTAATCTTATTCAGATAAACGGCGGCAAAGCTATTGGAATTTCAGGTCTTGACGGTCATATGATTGAAGCAGAAGTAAAGGATGAAAGATTAGGCTTTGTCGGCAGAATTACAAAAGTAGACGTAACTCCTGTTTTAGATGTTCTTGAAAAAGGCTATATTCCCGTTGTTTCAACAGTAGGCTGTGACAATGAAGGTAACGTGTACAATATTAATGCAGATACTGCTGCATCATATATAGCAGGTGCAATGAACGCAAAAAGACTTATTTCAATGACAGATATTGCTGGTGTGTTAAAAGATAAGGACGACCCGAATTCAATAATTAAATGCATTAATATTGAAGATGCTCAGGCGCTTTTTGAAAGTGGAGTTATTTCAGGTGGAATGATTCCTAAGGTTGAGTGTTGCATAGATGCAATAAGAAAAGGCGTAGAAAAAGTAATTATTATGGACGGCAGAATTCCACATTCAATTCTTATTGAGCTGTTGACTGATGAGGGTGCCGGTACAATGGTTACTGAAGAATATGATGACGAAAGATAAGGGGATATTAATGAGCATTAAGGAAAAAGACCAATATTATATTGCGAATACATATGCAAGATTTCCTGTTCAGATTGCTTCAGGCAAGGGCTCTAAGGTGTATGATGAAAACGGCAAAGAATATATCGATATGGGAAGCGGTATTGCTGTAAATATATTTGGTATGTGTGATGAAGAATGGGTTTCTGCAGTTGCTAAGCAGTTGACAGTTTGTCAGCATACCTCTAACCTCTATTATTCAGAACCTTGTGTTAAGCTTGCAGAGCTTCTTTGTGAAAAAACAGGTATGAAAAAGGTGTTTTTTGGTAATTCAGGTGCCGAAGCAAACGAAGGTGCTATTAAGGCTGCAAGAAAATATGCATATGAAAAAAAGGGTAAGGAATATTATAAAATTCTGACTCTTAACAATAGCTTCCACGGCAGAACAATTACGACTCTTGCGGCAACAGGCCAGGATTCTTTTCATAATGATTTCTTACCGCTTACAGAAGGCTTTGTTTATACAGATGCAAATGATGTTGAAAATCTCAGAAAAGTTGTTTCAGAAAATAAATTAGCTGCGATTATGTTTGAAACTGTTCAGGGCGAGGGCGGAGTTGTTCCGCTTACAAAAGAATTTGTCGGTGCAATTAAAGAAATATGTGAAAAAGAAGATATTCTTATGATTGTCGACGAGGTTCAGACAGGTAACGGCAGAACAGGTAAGCTTTATGGTTATATGAATTACGGAATTTCACCCGATATTGTAACAACAGCAAAGGGGCTCGGTGGTGGACTCCCTATAGGTGCGGTTATGTTCGGCGAGAAAACAGAAAACGTTCTGACTTCAGGTACTCACGGCTCGACCTTCGGCGGCAACCCTATTGCGTGTGCAGGTGCGGTGAACGTAATTTCTCGTCTTACTTACGGTTTTTTAGAAGATGTAAAGAGCAAATCAGAATATATAATTAATGAGCTTTCAGGCGTTAATGGTGTAAAAAGTATTACAGGTATGGGACTTATGCTTGGCATTGAAACTGAAAAGGACGCAGGAGAGGTGCTTGCAATTTGTCGTGAAAATGGAGTTCTTCCTATAAAAGCAAAAAACAAAGTAAGACTTTTACCACCACTCAATATTCCTGATGAGGACCTTAAAAAAGCGGTTGAAGTAATTAAGAAAGCAGTAGAGGTGGCAAAATGAATTTAGTTGGCAGAGATTTTTTGAAGTTGCTTGATTACACAAGTGAAGAAATTGAATATCTTATAGACCTTGCGGCAGAACTTAAAGAGAAAAAGAAAAAGGGTATTCCTCACGAGGAATTAAAAGGCAAAAATATAGCACTTATTTTTGAAAAAACAAGCACCAGAACTCGCTGTAGTTTTGAGGTCGCTGCGAGAGATTTGGGAATGGGTGTTACTTACCTTGACCCGTCTGCATCACAAATAGGCAGAAAAGAGAGCATTGCAGACACAGCACGTGTTCTTTCATCAATTTATGATGGTATTGAATATCGTGGCTATGGCCAGGAGGTAGTAGAAGAACTTGCACATTACTCAAGCGTACCTGTCTGGAACGGACTCACAAATGAATTTCACCCTACACAAATTCTTGCCGATTTTCTTACAATAAAAGAAAAATTCGGTTACCTGAAGGGTATAAACTTTGTTTACCTTGGTGACGCAAGATACAATATGGGTAATTCACTTATGGTGGGTTGTGCAAAAATGGGTATGAATTTCGTTGCTTGTGCCCCTAAAAAATATTTTCCTGATACAGATTTAGTTGGTGAGTGTAAAAAAATTGCAAAGTCAACAGGTGCTACGCTTACATTCTCAGAGGACCCTGTCTCAGCAGTTAAAAATGCTGACGTTGTTTACACTGATGTCTGGGTTTCAATGGGTGAGCCCGAGCTTGTGTGGGCAGAAAGAATCAACGACCTTTCTAAATATCAGGTTAACAAAGAACTTATGTCACACACAGGAAAAGACACTATCTTTATGCATTGTTTGCCGTCTTATCACGATAAAAAGACTGAAATTGGTAAGAAAATCTGCGATAAATTCAACAGAACTGCAGTTGAGGTTACCGACGACGTTTTTGAAAGTGAGCAATCGGTTGTTTTCCAGGAAGCAGAAAACAGAATGCACACTATAAAAGCGGTTATGCTTGCAACGCTTTAATGAAATAGCTTCCGAATTGAAAATTTCGGGACCTGCGGTCGGGATTAAAATTACAATTATTGAATAATGAATGATGAATATTGAATAATGAATAATTGCGGAAATGCTTCGCATTTGATTGTAATAAAAATTTAATAACCAAAAGATAATCCTATCATTTTTAGTTGGTGTAGCACCAATTTTGAATGATAGGATGTTTTTATAATAAAAACGAACGAACGAATTAACTCCCTCACGGTAGGTAGGGGCTTTAGCTTGGTTGCCCGCTTACAGTGAGTTTAATTAATTGTTAAACTAAAAACGAAACGAAAAAACTTCTGCAAAAATTGCCTCTCTTCGAAGAGAGGCAATTCCTACAATGAATTTTTTGTCTCGTTTGTAGTTGGCTTCATTTTTTAAAGATTTAAAAATGAACGAACGACAATCGGTGGACGGCAGATTGAAGTAAGAGGACACAATCATAGAACCGACTCCTGATTGTGCATACAGTGCAGGTAGTAATGTGAAAAGATAAATCTTTTCAATGAATAATGAATGATGAATATTGAATAATGAATAATTTCGGAAAACGCTTTGCGTTTTGATTGTATTTAAAATTCAATAAAAACAAAAAAATCCTATCATTTTAGTTGGCGTAACACCAATTTTAAATGATAGGATTTTTTATGATGATTTATAATAAAAACGAACGAATAAATTGCCCCTACCGTCATAATATGTAACCGATTCTTTCATTTAAAGTTTTTCGTAAACTGAAAATGACAGAACTTGTTTTTTGTGAAAATGTTATAATCAAAACGCAAAATGCTTCCAAAATTCTCAATTATCAATTGTCAATTGTCAATTTTTTAAATGAACTCTATTTTGCCGGAAAATACATTTTTTAATATTTCGTTAAATTTATTGACTTTACACTTAAAAAAAGGTACAATTATACTGTATTTTTATGCGTATCAAATACGAGACAAAAATAAAAAGGAAGTGTTTGAATGAAAAAGTTCTTAAGTGTATTTTTATCATTCGTTTTTGTTGTTGGTGTGTGCGTTTCTGCACCTATTACAGTAAAAGCGGCAAATACGAATACAATAGAGAATTGGGAAGTTCAATTAGATGAGGAGAATTCAACTTGTTCTATAGTAGCGTTTACAGATTCTGAAGCAACAAGTGTTGAAGTTCCTGCATCATTTACAGTTGATGAAAAGGAATACGTCGTAACAGATATACCTTCAAATCCGTTTTTGGACTGCGACAAACTTGAAGTAATAAGCGTTGCAGAGGGGAGCGTATTTTCAGTTGCAGACGGAGTCCTTTATAATAACGACGAAACTGCACTTATTTCATATCCGAATGCAAAAGAAGGCGAAAACTTTGTAATACCTGAAACGGTTACAGTGGTTGGGGCTGAAGCTTTAAACGGTGCTGCAAACCTTAAATATGTTTTCTATAACGGTGAAGAAAATGCATTATCAGGTGAAGAAATGCTCAGTGAGTTTATTTTTCACTACGAGGCAACAGACCACACAAAAAGCTCAACGACAAAGCTTGTATCAGCGGCAACCTGTAAAGAAGGTGAAGTAACAGCTTATTACTGTACTGTTATGGGCTGTGGCAAAATTTTAGAAACTGTTACAGGTGAAGAGGTTGACCCGAATGCACACGATGAAGGCAGATGGGAGCAATCCGTACCTGCAACCTGTAAAGATGCAGGTGTTATGGTAAAGAAATGCACAAGATGCGAAGCAGAGCTCGACACAGATGAAATTGATGTTTTACCTCACGATTTAGGTGGTTGGGTGTTGGATTCGGCACCAACTTGTGTTGATGAAGGCACAATGCACAGAGCTTGTAAGAACGCAAATTGTGATTATAAAGAAGAAGCAAAAATTTCTCCTACAGGTGAGCATACACCAGGCGAGTGGGAAGTGTTAACTCCTGCTACTTGTGATGCAGATGGTGTGAAAGTAAAAAAATGTTCTGTTTGCGGAACTGAATGTGAAACAGGCGTAATAACAGCCCAACATACTTTAGGTGAATGGGAAACAACAAAAGCCCCTACCTGTAAAGAAGAAGGTACACGTGAAAGAAAGTGTACTGTTGAAAAATGCGAATATAAAGAAACAGAAGCAATAGAAAAGCTTTCTCATACTGAAAGTGGTTGGATTTTTGTTGAAGATTCAACTTGCTCAAAAGAGGGTAAATTAGAAAAGAGCTGTACTGTTTGTAAAGAAGTAATTGAAACTGCGATTGTTCCGAAAAAGGATCATAATTTTTCTGAATGGTCAGAAACAAAGGCGCCTACTTGTACAGAAGAGGGTTCTAAAGAAAGAAAATGTAAAGATTGCTCTGAAACAGAGACAGAAGCAATTTCTGTATTAGGTCACGATTTCAGCGAAGAATTTACAGTGGATACAGAACCGACTTGTCTTGAAGAAGGTTCAAAATCAAAGCATTGCTCACGTTGCGAAGAGAAAACAGAAGTAACAGAAATCAGTTCTCTCGGGCACGATTATGAAAATGTAGATTTTACAATTGACTTAGCACCTACTTGTACTGAAGCAGGTTCGAAATCAAAGCATTGTACCCGTTGTGAAGAAAAATCTGAAATTACAGAAATCCCTGCAACAGGTCATATAGATTTTGTTTATGAAACAATAAAAGAAGCAACCTGTACTACAGCAGGCTCTATGCTTAAAAAATGTAAGTGCGGCGAAGAACTCGAAACAATAGTGACTTCACCGAAGGAGCACGTTTTAAGCGATTGGATTACAGACAAAGAAGCAACCTGCACTACAGCAGGCTCAAAACACAAAGAATGTACCTTGTGTCACGCTGTTATAGAGTCGGGCGTGATTGAAATTGCGGGTCACAAATATGGTGAATGGGTAATTACTGAAGAAGCAACTTGCGAAAAAGATGGTTCAAAATACAGAGTTTGCTCTGTTTGTGAAGAAAAAGAAACAGAAATAATTGAAAAAATTGCTCATAAAAACGCAACTATTAAAGATGCAAAAGAACCTACCTGCTTAGATGATGGTTACTCAGGCGACAAATATTGCCCTGATTGTAAAACAACCATTGAAATGGGCGAGGTAATTAAAGCGACAGGTCACACTCCGAGTGATTGGATTACAGACAAAGCCGCTACCTTTACTGAAAATGGTTCTCAACATAAAGAATGTACTGTTTGTAAGGTTGAACTTGAAAAAGCAATAATCGAAAAGCTTACACTCAGCACTCCTGTGGTTAAGGTTGAAAATGCACCAAACGGAATTAAAGTTTCCTGGACTCAGGATGAGGATGCAGCAAGCTACACCGTTTACAGAGCAACCTATAACAAAACTACAGGCAAATGGTCTTCATGGTCTGCACGCACAACAACAAAGGCAGATAAAAGCTCATGGGTAGATACAAAAATTACAAAGGACGTTCAGTACAGATATACAGTACGTGCAGTAAATGGTAAATATAAGAGTGATTACAAGGCTACCTCTACAATAGTGTTTATCACAGCACCTGAGGTTTCAGTTTCAATTACTACAACAGGTAACTTGGCTAAGTGGAACAAAATTGAAGCTGCCGACAGTTATATAGTTTACCGTGCAGAAATTAAAGACGGAAAATGGTCCGGTTGGACTGTTCTTGGAACTACAATAGCTGCAAAGAATTCGTGGCTTGACGACAGTGCAAAAAGCGGAATAACTTATAAATATGCAGTTCGTGCGGTTGATGGTAAACAAAGAAGTGGTTACGTTGCATCATCACAGATTATTTACCTTGCTCAACCGACACTTAAAATTGCAAATTCTGCTAATGGCATTAATGGTTCATGGGAACCAATAGACGGTGCTTCAGGATATATTATTTATCGTTCAGAATATAATGCATCAACTAAAAAATGGTCTAAATGGTTGAATCTCGGCACAACAAAAGAAACAGCAAAATCATTTACAGATAAAACTGTAAAATCAGGTTCTACCTACAAATACACAATCCGTGCAGTGAACGGAAAGTTCAAGAGCACTTATGATGCTTCTAACACAGTGCTTTATTTGACACAACCAACCTTGAAAATTTCTATAACCGAAGAGGGTGTTTCAGGTTCGTGGAATAAAGTAAACGGTGCAACAGGCTACGTGATTTACAGAGCAGAGCTGAAAAATGGTAAGTGGACAAAATGGACTAACCTCGGTACAGCAGGCTCAGCGTCAAAATCATTTACAGATAAAACTGTTGTTGGCGGAGTAACTTATAAATATACCATTCGTGCAAAGAGTGGCAAATATCTCAGTAGCTTTGAGGCAACAAACGAGCTTGTTTACCTTAAAGCGCCAACAGTTAAAACCGCAAATTCTGCTAAAGGCGTAAGCGTTACCTGGAATAAAATTGCAGGTGCGGAATCTTACATGGTTTACAGAAGACAGCTTAATGACGGCAAATGGAGCACATGGAAGGTTGTCGGCACTGCAGAAAAGAATTCTTTTGTAGATGAAGCAGTGGAGAGTAATGTGAATTACAAATATACTGTTCGTGCAGTTAACGGCAACAGCAGAAGCCTTTATGTTTCTATAAGTTCAATACTTTATATTGCGACACCTGAGGTGACAGTAAGTGTTGTTGACGGCAGCATTAAAGTGGAATGGACAAAGTCAGAAGGTGCTACAGGCTACACAGTTTACAGAGCTGAATTAGACGAAGATGGTAATTGGTCAAGCTGGAAGAATATGGGAACTGCAAAAGCAACAAAATCATCATGGGTTGACAAACGTGCAGAGAAAGACGTTACCTATAAATATGCAGTTCGTGCAATAAAGGATGCTGACAGAAGTTACTTCGTTGCAAGTGATGCGATTGTTATTGAAGTAGTAGATTCAGATGAAGAAAATACAGATTCAACTGAACCTGAAACACCACCTTCAACAGAGCCATCAACACCACCTTCAACAGAGCCTTCAACAGAACCTTCAACAGAACCAACAAAATAAAATAAAAAAACCGTAACTTCAATTTTGGCGAAGTTACGGTTTTTGTTTATTTATGGTAAAGTTTTTTGCTTTCGTGCTGTGGTTCACAAGTTAAATTTACACCTAATTTTCTGAAGGTATCTGCATCAATCTGTGAAAGAATAACAGTCGAGTGAGCTTCACTTCCCGAAAGATTTTTAAGTTCTGCAATAGCTCTTTTTGCGTTTTCGCTTGTTACAGCACTCATTGAAAGAGCAATTAAAACTTCATCTGTATGAAGACGTGGGTTGTGGTTGCCTAAAAAATCTGTTTTTAAATCCTGAATAGGTTCAATAATTTCTCTTTTTATAAGGAGTTCGTTGTCATCAATTCCTGCAAGAACTTTTAAAGCGTTCAGGATTGCTGCAGAAGAAGCACCCAATAAATCAGAAGTTTTACCTGTTACAACTTGGCCGTTAGGAAGCTCTAAAGCAAGAGCGGGTTGTCCATTTGTTGTTTCGCTTTTTAAAAGGGCTGTTTTGACAATTGGTCTTGTGTTTTCAACAGATATACCCGCCTGATTCATAAGACTTTCTATCTTTTTAATGGCGTGGTCATTTTTTTGGCCCATCTTTTTATCGCAGAGTGTTGAAAAATATCTTCTTATAATTTCTTCGTGTGAAGCCTTTTTGCAGATTTCATCATCCTCTATACAGAAGCCAACCATATTTACACCCATATCAGTAGGCGATTTATAAGGACTTACGCCTTCGATTTTTTCAAACATAGCGTTGAGCACAGGGAAAACCTCAACGTCACGGTTGTAGTTTACGGTTGTTTCGCCGTAAGCCTCAAGGTGATAAGGGTCTATCATATTGACGTCATTAAGGTCGGCGGTCGCTGCCTCATAAGCCAGGTTGACAGGATGTTTGAGAGGTAAATTCCATATAGGGAATGTTTCGAATTTAGCATACCCCGCTTTCACACCGCGTGAATTCTCGTGATATAACTGTGAAAGGCAGGTTGACATTTTACCGCTACCCGGTCCAGGTGCTGTAATGACAACAAGCGGACGTGTAGTTTCAATGTAATCATTTTTGCCAAATCCCTGGTCGCTTACTATATGTTGAACGTTATAAGGGTAACCCTCAATTACATATTGAACAAAAGATTTAATTCCAAGTGTTTCAAGCTTTTCTTTGAACTTTATTGCGGCAGGCTGACCGCTGAACTGTGTAATAACAACACTGCCAACGTAAAGACCAACACTTGAGAAAGAGTCCATAAGACGAAGCACGTCGGTGTCATAGGTGATACCTAAATCGCGTCTTATTTTATTGCTTTCAATGTCGTTTGCAGAAATAACAATAACAATTTCAGCCTGGTCTTTAAGTTTAAGAAGCATTTGAAGTTTACTGTCTGGTTTAAAACCCGGCAGAACTCTTGCTGCGTGAAAATCATCGAAAAGCTTGCCACCAAATTCAAGGTAAAGCTTGCCACCGAATTCATCAATTCTTTTTTTGATTTGTTCGGATTGCTTTTCGATATACATATCGTTATTAAAGCCTGTTTTTCTTTCGATTTCCAAAATACACACCCCTTTGTGTAAAAAAGAATAAAACTATCATACAAAAATAAATTTTAACAAACACAATATAATTTGTCAAGAAGAGGTTAGAATATATAAATAATTATTAATTAAAATTATTGAAATTTTATGGGTTTTGGATTATCATAAGAGAGGTGGTTTTTTTGATTATAGATTTTCATACACACTGTTTTCCTCAGAAAATAGCGAAAAAAACAATTGAAAAATTAAGTTATGTTTCAGGTGGACTTATTCCTCAGACAGATGGTACTAAAGAGTCACTTTTATATCTTATGAGTAAGGATGGAGTAGACAAAAGCGTGGTTTTGTCTATTGCAACAAATGCAAATCAGCAAAAAAATGTTAATGATTTTGCAATGTCTTTAAAAAGTGAAAAGCTTATACCATTCGGTTCTGTATTCCCTTTTTCGGAGGATTGGGAAAGTGAAATAGAAAGATTGAAAGAAAGCGAAATAAAAGGGATAAAGCTTCATCCTGATTACCAACAGTTTTTTGTTGATGATGAAAGAGTTTTTCCTGTTTATAAAAAAATAGAAAAGATGGGGATGCTTCTTGTTTTCCACGCCGGTGAAGATTTTGGTTTCCCGGCACCATATAAAGCAACTCCTGAGAGATTGAGGAAAGTCGTAACACTTGTTGAAACTCCCGTTATTTGTGCGCATTGGGGAGGTCTTTCAATGGGCAACGATGTTTTGAAATATCTTTGTGATATAGATAATTGCTATTTTGACACCGCATTCGGTTATGGTACAATGCCCAAAGAAAAAGCTTTAAATATTTTAGATAAAAAAGGAACAGATAAAATTCTTTTTGGTTCTGATAGTCCGTGGAATGCACCTTCATGGGATGTAGGTATGTTAAAAACTATGGGACTTACTGAAGATGAAGAAGATAAAATCTTCTATCAGAATGCAGAAAAATTATTGGGTTTTTAATTTTGAAAGGTTAATTTATTATGGAAGGTAAAATGTTTTTACCCACAACAAAAAAAGAAATGGAGGAGCGCGGTTGGATACAACCGGACTTTGTTTACGTGTCGGGTGATGCTTACGTGGATCACCCTTCTTTTGGTGCGTCCATAATTACACGTGTGTTAGAAGAGCAGGGCTTTAATGTTGCTTTTTTAGCACAACCTGATTTTCATTCGGTTAATGATTTTAAAAGATTCGGGGAGCCAAGACTCGGCTTTTTAGTTTCTGCGGGTAATATAGATTCAATGGTTGCACACTACACGGTCGCTAAAAGAAAACGAAATTACGACTACTATTCTCCTGGCGGGGAAATGGGGTTGAGACCTGACAGAGCAACTTTGGTTTACACTAAAAAAATCCGTGAGGCTTACCCTGATACACCTGTAATTTTGGGTGGTCTTGAAGCATCCTTGAGAAGATTCGGGCATTACGATTATTGGGATGACACCGTGATGAAAAGCCTTTTGCTTGATTCAGGTGCAGATATCCTGACATATGGTATGGGTGAAAATATTTTAAGGCGTATTGCTCAGCTTTTGGATAAAGGTGTGCCAATAAGTAAAATCCGTGACGTAAGAGGTACCGTCTGGCTTGGAAACAGAGATGACAAAATTCATTTTGAGGTCGGCGGCAGCTGGGATTTTGAAAAAATAAAATCAGATAAAAAGGAATATGCAAAAGCATTTGCGGTTCAATATAAAAACCAAGACAGCGTTTCAGGAAAGGCGTTGGTTGAATATTACGGTGAAAAAATGCTTGTACAAAATCCGCCAATGCCTCCACTTACACGTGAAGAGTTAGATGAGGTTTACGCTTTACCGTATATGAGAGATTATCATTTTTCATATAAGGATAAAGGAGGCGTTCCTGCTATAGAGGAAGTGAAGTTTTCGCTTACTCACAACAGAGGTTGCTTCGGTGGGTGTAATTTCTGTGCGTTGGCATTCCATCAGGGAAGAAGCGTCCGTTCAAGAAGCATTGAAAGTGTGGTTTCTGAAGCTAAGCTTCTGACAGAAATGCCTGATTTTAAAGGCTACATAAATGACGTCGGCGGCCCTACAGCCAATTTCAGAGAGCCCTCTTGTGAAAAACAATTAAAAAGCGGTGTCTGTGCAGAAAGAAAATGTCTGGCACCAACACCGTGTAAGAATTTAAAGGCAGACCATAGTGAATATATTGAACTTCTTTCGCAGATAGAACACCTGAAGGGTGTGAAAAAAGTATTTATCCGTTCAGGTATAAGGTTTGATTATTTGTTGGCAGATAAGTCGCCATCGGGTAATGCTTTTTTCAAAAAGCTTGTAAAAGACCACGTAAGCGGACAGTTGAAGGTTGCCCCCGAGCATTGCTCCGAGAGTGTTTTGCGACTTATGGGAAAGCCTGAATTTTCGGTTTATGAAAAATTCAGAAACAGATATTTTGAGCTCACAAAAAGCTTTAATAAAGAGCAGTATCTCGTGCCTTATTTAATGTCAAGCCATCCGGGGAGCAGGTTGCAGGATGCAATAAAACTTTCTGAATTTATAAGAAAGTGGAATTATAACCCTGAGCAGGTTCAGGATTTTTATCCTACACCGGGTACAGCATCAACCGTAATGTTTTACACGGGACTTGACCCGTTTACGCTTAATGAGGTTTACGTACCACGTTCTACTGAAGAAAAAAGAATGCAACGGGCACTTCTTCAGTGCAAAGACCCTAAAAATGCAGAATTAGTGAGAAAGGCACTGAAAATTGCACATCGTGAAGATTTAATAGGCAACACTAAAAATTGTCTTGTTGCACCGTCTTATAAAGATAAAGTTGAAAAAGCAAGACAAAACAACAGAAGCAATAATTTCAGACCAAATAATAAAATCAAACAAAAAAGTAATAATAAAGGAAAGAGAAGATAATAATGGTGCTTGAAAAGTTAGTTGAGTTTTCAAATTTTTACGGAAGTAACGAAGAACTTGTTTTAGCAGGTGGCGGTAACACCTCTGCAAAAGACGGTGAGATTATGTATATAAAAGGTTCAGGGACAAGTCTTTCTACAATCACTAAAGATGGATTTGTAAAAATGAACAGAACAAAATTAAAAGAGATTTTCAGTAAAACCTATCCCGAAAACGACAAAGAAAGAGAAGCCTTGTTTTTAGAGGATTTATCACTTGCCAAAGAGCCGGGGGAAGAAAGCAAACGACCAAGTGTAGAAACTACTCTGCACAGTCTTTTTGAATACACCTACGTATTGCATTTGCACCCTGCCCTGGTTAACGGTCTGACCTGTTCACAAAACGGCAAGGCAAAAGCAGAAGAATTGTTTGGCGACAGTGTAATATGGGTTGACGTTTGTAAGCCTGGTTATATTCTTTCAAAAATATGCTTTGATTTAATGGAAGAATATAAAAAAGAAAAAGGCAGACCCGCGGATATAATTTTACTCGAAAATCACGGTGTTTTCGTTGCGGGTGATACGGTAGAAGAATTGGGTGAAAAGTTAGGTCTTGTTACAAGTAAAATAAGAAGTGAAATTGCACGTGAGCCGGATTTGTCTTCGGGCGAATTTGACGGCGATAAAAGCATGAGCACGTTTAATATTTTAAATTCTGTTTTTTCAGATGATTCGGTTATTACCTATGACCCGTCGGTTGAGTCTTTAAAGGTTGCAGAAAACGAAAAGGCTGTTGAGAAAATAGACAAACCATTTAATCCTGACCAGATAGTATATTGTAAGCCATATCCACTTTATGTTGAGGATGAAACAACTATCCCTGAAAAGGTAGAAGTATATAAAGCGAGAAACGGATTTTTGCCGAAAATAATACTTGTAAAGGATTGCGGTGCCTACGCAGTTGATGTGAGCGAAAAGGGTTCTGAAAATGCATCTTTGCTTTTTAACGATGCACTTAAAATTGCGTGTTATGCAGAAAGCTTCGGAGGCGGAAAATCTATGACAACTGAGTTAACCGATTTCATTGTAAATTGGGAAGCAGAAGCATACAGAAGTAAGCAGGTTAAATAAAGCTTATATAAGTTTATTTGCACAAAATAAAAACGATTTATTTGGGTAAAGTTCCAAAAATATTTTTTAATAAGAATAATAATTGGAAAATATATGTTGTTATGGTATAATCACTTTATTAATTTATGAATGGAGGTAGTTCCGATGGCTGAAAAAACAAAAGACGGGTTAAAACTCGACTATAAAAAGACGATTTTAACCGGTTTCGGCTTCTTGGCTACATCAATTGCCTGGGCTATTTATGACCCGTATATTACAAAAATTCTTAATAAAATTCTTTCAGAAAGCTCAATGATTTCTGATTGGAGTAATGCTTTAGCAGAGGCTATTCCGTGGATTGGTAAGTTTGCAGAAGCACAAGGTGAAAGTACAGTTGCTCTCGGCGGTGGATTTACATTAGTACCACTCTTTATCGGTATTATTATGACGTTTGATAATATCTTCGGTGTTATCTTCCAGCCTACCTTTGGTAAGCTTTCAGATAACTGTCACTCAAAGTTAGGTAAGCGTCGTCCGTTTATTGTGTCTTGCGCACCAATTTCTGCAGTGTTATTTGCACTTATTCCGTTTGTTGCGCTGAATACAAGTGGTAATTTAGCACTTCCGCTTACAATGATTACAGTTATTTTGTTTGTTTTCTCTATGTCGTTGTGGCGTGCACCGGTTGTTGCACTTATGCCTGACTTGACACCACCGTCACTTCGTTCAGAGGGTAATGCGGTTATTAACCTTATGGGTGGCTTAGGTTCTGCAGTTGGTATGGTTGCAGGTACAATTGCTCTTGCTATTTGTGCATTCGTTAACGGAATTACAATAGACGAAGTAAAAGCTAATGAGACAATTTCATTCCCGTATGTTTTCATTATTGGTTCAGTAATAATGATTTTAGGTATGCTCGTTCTTCTCTTCTTTGTTAAGGAAGAAGATACAAGCATTAAACTTAAATTAGATGCTAACCAGTATGCAGATGAAAAAGCAAGAAAAAAAGCAGAAAAAGAAGCAGCAAAAGCACAAAAAGCAGCTCTTAAAGCAACAAAGCTTACAAAGGGTGAAAGAAAGAGTCTCATCTTTATGCTTGGTTGTCTTTTCTTCCTTTTCTGTGCAGCTAATGCTATTACAACATTCTTCTCACTTTTTGCACAAGAAATCCTTCATATGATTACTTCTGAAGCAACTGCTATAATGCTTCTTTTTGCGGTTGCAGCAGCTGTTGGTGCTCTTCCTGCAGGTAAAGCAGGTAAGAAGTTTGGCAGAAAGAAAACAATTCTTGCAGGTCTTGCAGTTTTCCTTGTTGCATTTATACTTTTCTTTGGTGTATTTGTTGGAATGCTTGGTAGCAAAAATCTTTCAATCAATGACTATGTTCAGGTTAATAATGCTTATATTGCAATAGATGACCAGATAAATGCATATAATGCTGAAAAGAAAACTGAAGCAAAAGAGCAGGGTATAGAATATGACAAAAAGTCAGAACTTTCTATGGCAGGCTATACTGAATATGTTCAGGCAAAGGGAGCAGGAAAAACAACTGATGCTGATAAGTATTATGCTGACTTTGAAGTTTATCTTGAAGCAAATGCAGGTGAAGGTATTTACGATATTATTGTTGAAGTAGCAGACAATATATTTGTTTCTGATGGTGCAACTACATTTGCAAAAGCTATTTCAAATATTCAGGAAACTGTTGACGATGTTACAAAAATACTTCGTGTTCTTATTTTCCCTGTTCTCATTCTTGCAGGTGCAGCTAATATGTTTGTTACTGTTAATACACTTCCGCTTGTTCTTGATATCGGCGGTGTTGAAAAGGTTGGTACCTTCACAGGTTACTACTACACGGCAACATTCTCTGCACAAATTGCGTCTCCGATTCTTTATGGTTTCGTAAGAATGTTCTCGGGTTCATATATATCGCTCTTCTATTACAGCCCTGTGGCATTTGCGATTGCAATCCTTTTGCTTGCATTTGTAAAGCACGGCGAAGCAGTTCCGGATGAACTCGTAAAAAAAGCACAAGAAGAAAATGATTAAGTTTAATTAAATTTATCCCCATAGATGTGCAAAGCATCTATGGGGATTTTTTGTTTTAAAATAAACCGCCGTTATACTTTAATTGTGTTTTGAAAAAGAATATAAAGCAAATCATAAAGCCTATGCTTAAAACTAATTTAGATAATATTGCAATTATTTCAATTGAAACCCATAATTCTAATATAGTTGCAATTAATAGCGGGAGAGACATAAACATAAGTCCTTTGCCTGTTTCATGGCAGTAACCATTAAAATCTTTTACGTTGTGGTAGTGATATTTGTGTAAAATCTTGTAGTGACCTTTATAGACGGCAAGGCCTGCAAAGAAGATACACAAGGATATAAATATATTAAAGATTATAAGCCAGGGGTCCTCTATAAGAGTGTATTTGCTTAACAGCTCTATAATACTTTCTGCGCCACCTTTTAAAAGTGGTATTATAATGATTATAGAAATTATTATTGAAAGTACAATTGTAGCCTTTTTTGATTTGTTGCTTTTCTCTGTTTCGGCTATTGCAGATATTATGTTTTCTTCGGCGAGTTCTTCTATTGTTTTTGTGTCTGCTTTTTCTCCTGCCAACAATTCATTTATTGTGAGAGAAAAGAATTCACTCAAAGATTGTAAAGAATCAATATCGGGGAAACCTTTGCCTGTTTCCCAACGTGAAACAGCCTTGTCAGAAACATTTAATTCGGTGGCTAAATCTTTTTGAGTCAGATTTTTTTCTTTTCTTAATTCAGCAATAAAACTGCCACACTTTTGCGGATTCATAGTATCACTCCTTTTGTAGTGCGAGTTGTCTGGATGTATTTTACACACTCTAAGTTTATTATATAATCAAAAAACAATCAACCTATGAATCGTAGAATCTAAAAAAGGGTATAAAAAACCGTTGCAATTTCTTGCAACGGTTTTGTTTTTAAGCATCCGGAATTTCGAAGTCGTCGTCTTCAGTTGTTTCTTCCGGTTTAGTTGTAGGAACAGTTGTTTCCGGTGTGGTTGTATCCGGAGTGGTTGTATCCGGAGTGGTTGTGTCCGGGAGTGTTGTGTCAGGTGTTGTGGTTGTTTCGTCATTACCATCACCTGTGGTTGTGTCCTCTTCAGGCGGAACTTCATCGCTCGGCCATATGATTTTCTTACCAACCATATTGTTAACACTTGGTCTGTCAGGAGCCCAGGTGTGAATTGCATAAGTGTATTCAACGCCTTGCTCAATTGTGTTATCCACAAAACGTAATTCTTCACAACTTAAGAAGAGTGAAACGAATTCCCATTCGCCATCGCCTGCTTTACGCATAACTTTATAAAGTGATACGTTTTCATTTGTTTCCCAGGCAATAACAGCTTGTTTTTTACCGTTGCTACCGGGAACGTCAATAAGTTGAACGAACATATCCTCAATAGGTGCTATAGGAGCATTGAGTACTGCTGCAACACCTGTGTTGTCAAAGAGACTGTCGCGGTCGCTTGCAACACCTTTAACGCTGTAATAGTAGGTTATATCAGTTTCAATAGCTGTATCAAAGTAAACATATTCACTGCCTTTTTCTACAGTTGTTAAATATACCCAATCTGAATCGTCAGTTCTGCGATAAATGTCATATGTTTCTGCGAATTCTACTTCTTGCCAATAAATTTCAATTCTGTCTGCAAAATCAATGTCTGCATAGCGAGGAACAGTAAGAACAGGAACTTCAACTACAGGTGGGAATTCCCATTTAACTGCTTCTGACGTTGCAACAATTGAAAGCTTGTTTTCTTTGATAGGTTTAATTGAATAAGTGTAAGTTGAACCTTGTATGATATCAGCATCAATATAGCTTAAAGAAGCATCTGCAGAAACAGTGGCAATGAGTTTTAATTCGCCCCCATTTTCTGAACGATAAATCTCATAAGCGGTTGCACCTGAAGCAACCCAGGTAACAGTTATAAATGCTGTATTTTCTTCTTTGTTGCTTTCAAATAAGATATCGTTTGAGTCAATGCTTACATAGTTCTTGATACCATCAACCATATAATTACTCTTCAAATCGCCTAAAACAGCACGTACAGTGTAGAGGTATGGTGTTTCAGTTGATTTTTCGGTAGCATCAATAAATTCAGTGTTTGTAGTTGTACCGATTGTTTCCCATGTGCCTGAAATAGTTCTTCTGAATACGTTGTAGCTTGTTGAACCGTTTACTGCTTCCCAGGTGATTTTAACGCCTGCATCTGATATGATTGCATCAGTAAGCATTGGTGCATGAAGAACAGTAAGAAGTGCTGTTGAGTTGAAGCCACTTGTGTAAGTAGCATTTTTAGCTCTTACAGTGTAGTAATATTTCAAACCGCTTTGAGCAGTTTTGTCATAGTAAACTTTATCTGTAACATTATCTGCTAAAACAGACCAGGATTTATCAGTAGAAGCTTTTCTGTAAATAATGTAGCTCTTTGCTCCTGTTACTGAGTTCCAGGAGATTTTTACTGAATTACCCTGTTCTGGCGAATAATCGTTTTTAACAGCAACCTCAGGAACAGAAAGATACATTGTAGAAATACCTGATGTAACGTAGTGGCTCTTATAAGAACCGTTTATAGCTCTTACTGTGTAGGTGTAAAGCTCACCTGATTTTTTGGCTGTAGTATCTTTATATGTTAAAGTTTTAGTATTTGTAATTTTAGCTACCTGAGACCAGCTTGAACCGTTTACGCTTCTGTAAACAATGTAACCCTTGGCAGCCGAAACAGAATTCCACGAAACTGTGATAGCTCCGTTCTTAGCAATGGCAATTTTCTGAAGGGCAGGTGTTGAAATGTACATTGTAGAAATGCCCTTCGTGTTATAGGTGCTGAGGTTTGTTGCAGATGCAGTTCTTACAGTGTATGTGTAAGTAATACCATCAGTTACCTTTTTATCTGTATATGATGTTGTTTTTGAAGAACCAATACGGGTCCAGCTCTTTTCGTTAGCAGCTTTTCTGTAAATATAAAACTTTTTATCTACAGTGTTAGTGTCTAACCAAGAGATTTTTATGCCACCGTTAACACTTGCAGCAGATTTTAACACAGGGGCAGAAACGTAGTTGTAATTCACGCCCGAAGTATTATAAGAACTTAAATATTTTCCGTAATATGCTCTTACGGTGTAGGTGTACTGCCAATCTGAACTGGTGGCAGTTTTATCTGTGTAAGAAAGAGTTGTAGGGCTTTTTATTGTAGCAATTCTTTTCCAGCTTGTTGAGTTATTAAGAGAACCGCCTTTGCGATAAATGTAGTAACCCTGACAACCTGCAACCTGTGACCACTTTACTACAGGATAGACATTTGAACTTGCCGTTGGTTTTGTCAACGTCGGAGTTGAAAGGTAATAGGTTGTAAGACCTTCTTTGTCATAAAGGCTTGAGTAAAGATTATCAAAAGCCTTTACTGTGTAGGTGTATTGAACTCCGCTTTTTACAGTTTTGTCAATGTAAGACGTAACGTTACCTTTAACGTCAACAAGCTTAGTCCAGCTTGTTGCGCCTTTTACTTTTCTGTAAACTCTGTATTTAACAGCAGTGCTTAAGCCATTCCAGCTTATTTTGACACCTGTAGCAGTATTTGTTGCACCTGTTAAAGCAACTTCTTCTTTTCCTACACGGTTAAGTTTAATTGTAAACTTACAAATAGTAGAAGTATCTATGGTTTCTTCTTCGCCATCAATTACTGTGGTGTAACATCTTCCGTAATAAGTACCACTCGGATTATCTTTGAAATGCCATGTGAGTGCTAACGGAACAGTTCCTTTGTCACCATATTCTGAAGTGAAACTTGAAACTACGTTTTCGGGATTGTAGTCTGAAGACGAGAAGATTTCTACCGAGAAAAAGCTATTTTCTTTACCATTGCTGAAAAGCATGAAGTAAAGAACGGTAGAGTTACCATAAAAAGTATAAGAATTTTTTTGTGCCGAAAGGTTAGAGTCTGTAGGAATGATATAACCATAGGCACCACCCAATTCTTTTTCTGCAGCGGCAGCAACGATTGAGAAAGAACCGAAAACAACCAATACAGCAAGAATTGTTGAAATGACTCTTGAAGAAAGAGAACGTTTCATAATTAACCTCCTAAACTAATTATAAGGGAATTTAGCGTAATACACACGAATTATATCACAATACATTATTTAATGCAAGATTTTTTATTAATAATTAAATAATTTACAAACTTGTAAAATTTTTCATTGCGTGGGTTCAGAGTGATGAGTTTTTAAAGCATATTATAGTCACCCTCAACAAAAAAACAAAGATAATTTTGTAGGTGCTATTTTTACTTATTTTGTTGCTTTTTTCTGTGAAAAATGTTAAAATTCAATAATAATGCGTTTATTTTACAAAGGAGTCTGAAATGGATTCACAGGAATTACAATTTCACAAAGAGGCTTTCCTGAAAATTCCGGAAGAAAAGCAAAAAAGAATTTTAGAAACTGCGACAGCGGAATTTGCGGAGTATGGCTTTGAAAATACATCAATTCAGCAAATTGCAAAGAAGGCTGAAATAAGTGTTGGCTCGGTTTACAAATATTTCGAAAATAAAGAAGAACTTTTTTCAATGGTTGTAAAAGAAAGTCTTTCTTCGTTAGAGGAGCTTTTACTGCACCACTCAGCATCAGATGAAGATATTATTGTAAAGGCTGAGGCGGTTTTAAAAGAACTTCTGAGGTTTTCAAGAAAGCATCCGCAGTTAATAAAGCTGTACTGTGCAATAACAACAGGTAACAACACTGAATTTTCAAGGATGTTGGCAGAAAGAGTTGAGTCAATTTCTGCTAAGGTTTATACAGAGGTTATTGAAAAAGCGCAGGTTTCAGGTGATGTCAGAGGCGATATTAACCCGAAGTTTTTTGCCTTTTTGCTTGATAACATTTTTATGATGCTTCAATTTTCAATTTCTTGCGACTATTACAAAGAACGTTTTAAGGTTTATATGGGCGAAGATGTTGAAGGTCAGGATGACTTAATAATTGAGCAAACCTTAAAGTTTATAAAAGCGGCGTTTAATTTTAAATAATAAAGGAAGGAAACAATTATGAGAAGAATAATAAGTGTTTTTTGCGTTTTTTGTGTTTTGCTTACAGCGCTTTCACTTCAGGTGTTTGCTGCAGACGACTCTACAACAAATCAGTCAGATGTAACAAAAGAATACACTGAAGCATTTTTGAAAATTTTATATAAGGGTGACGTAAACGACGACGGCAGCGTTTCAATAGAAGATGCATCTGAATATTTAAGGGTTGCAGCTAATCTTCAGGAGCCACGCGAAAATGTAAATTATGATATTAATGGCGATGGAGTTGTTACAACTGCTGATGCGAGACTTGCTTTAAGAGTTGCAAGTGGACTTGAAACAACGGCAACAGAGGAAGATATTTTTGATTATTTTTCAAACGAGCTTAATACAGTTAAATCTTCAAGACCTGGTTTTTCAAGAACCTTGACATCAACCTGTACGGCAGCAAAAATTAATGTAACGGGTGCACCGAAGGGCTTAACCTGGGACCTTAATGCTAATGATATGGATTATGTTCAGTATCTTACTAAAAACGAGAAGGTTTTTGTTGCGGCAAGCAGCCAGGAGGAATTCAATGCAATGCTTGCAGAGGCTAAATCAGTTTATAACCCTGTGGTAAACAAGAGGGTAGTAAATTCAGGCAGCTCACAGCACTACACCTATTTTCCTGTTCAGGGCCTTGGTACAACCTGCAGACTTTCTTATGAAGATGTAAAAGACGTGACACTCAAAATTACTGACGGGTACTTTATAATCACAATGACTCTCAACGATTATACATATGAGGGCGATAATCCGTATCCTGCAAAAGCAAGTGAATTCACTGCACGACAGAACATTCCTTACGGCAAAATTTTCTCTTTGCCAGAGTTTAACGATGACACGAAATTCAGACTTGAAAAGGTTGTTCTTGATAAAGGTAAGGTAACTGTAAAAATAGATTCTGCCACAGGTAAGATTATTAACGCCGATTTCTTCTACAGATATACAACGGTTATGGAGGTTGTGTCAGAAGAGGCAGAGGCTGAGGGTATGGTTACAAAAATGAAAAACGTAATCGAACACGATGAATATTTTGAAATGAAGGGGTGAGAAATATGTCTAAAGTAAAAGTTACAATGGAAAACGGTAAAGATTTTATTATAGAGCTTTACCCTGAACACGCACCAATTACGGTTGAAAATTTTGAAACTCTTGTAAAAGACGGTTTTTATGATGGTCTTACATTCCACAGAGTAATTGAAGATTTTATGGCGCAAGGTGGCGACCCTGAAGGTACGGGTTGCGGCGGAAGCGACAAAAACATCAAAGGTGAATTTAAGATGAATGGTGTAAATAATACACTTTCACACACCCGTGGAGTTGTTTCTATGGCAAGAAGTATGAATCCTAACTCTGCAAGCAGTCAGTTCTTTATCTGCTACGGCGATTGTACGTTTTTAGATGGGCAGTATGCTGCATTCGGTAAAGTAATTGAAGGTATGGAAACAGTTGATGATTTTCTTAATACCGAAAGAGTAATGAAAGGCGGAGAGATGTCTTCACCGGTTACTCCTATAGTTATGAAAAAAGCGGAAATTATTGAATAATTCGATTAAAAATCTATAAGAAAAAGGTGAAGAAATGAAAATTAATGATTTGCTTCATAAAGTTTATGGCACTACCCCGAATGACGGGAACCTTCAGCCAAAAGAAGCTTTAGCTTATGGCGTTGCCGGTTTCGGCCAGAATTTTATTTGTACAATTATCGGTTCATATTTGACAATCTTCCTGACTGACGCGCTTCTTTTTGGTGCTGATGGTGTTACAATAGGGTCAGTAACAGTTTCTATGGCAGTTGCCTGGCTTATGCTCGGCACACGTATTTTTGACGCACTTAACGACCCTATTATGGGTAGTGTTGTTGATAAAACAAGAACTAAATGGGGTAAATGTCGTCCTTACCTCAAATGGATGGCTGTGCCGATTGCACTTATGACAATTGCTTGCTTCTTACCTGTGTTTCAGGCGAAAGCTCCGACAACATTTGTAATTATCGGTATTATCTATGTTCTCTGGTCAGTTGCATATACAGTTGCAGACGTTCCTTATTGGGGACTTTCAACCTGTATGACAAACGATACTGTGGTTCGTGGCAATCTTCTTACGGTTACACGTCTTCTCTGCACATTAGGTGCGGGTATTGTTACCGTTTTTGTTCCTATTATCACAAATGCTGTAACTGCTAAATATAAATACACCGATGCTGATATATCAAAGATTATGGCTGACAAGGGTGTTACAGCTGACGTAGCAAAGCAATTTGTAGGTACTGTTATGAAGGGTATGGAAAATGCAAATGCTGATACTCTTAAATGGACATACTTTATAGCAGCAGTTGTTTTAGTTGTTGCAGCGGTACCAATGTTCTTCTATGGCTTTAAGCACACAAAAGAACGTTTTACTGCAGATGACAACCCTCCGAGTTTTGGTCATAATTTAATGCTCCTTTTCAAAAACAAAGAACTTCTTCTTATTGTTCTTTCCGGTGTACTTGGTGGTGCAAGAATGGTTTACACCTATACAGGTGGTCTTTATTTCGCAAAATACGTTCTTCAGAACGAGGGTATGTACAGTCTTATTACACTTCTTGTTGTTCCCGGTGGACTTGTTGCTTCACTTCTTGTTCCGTGGATGTCAAAGAAATTTACGAAAAAATGGGCATATATTATCGTTCATCTTTTCGGTGGCGTTGTAATGGCAGTTATGTATTTCGTGGGCTATGATGCTCCTTGGAAGTTAGTAGTTTGTGCTATTGCACTTGTTCTTCTTGGTATTCCACAGGGTGTTAATAATATCATCACTTACGCTATGATTGGTGATACTGTTGACTACCTTGAGTGGAAAACAGGCGAACGCGGTGAAGGTATCTGTTTTGCTATGCAGACACTTATTAACAAAATTGGTATGGCAGTTGGTGCTTTTATCGGCGTTATTTCTTTTGCTGCTGCCGGTATAAACTCAGAAACAGGATTTATTTCTCAAGAGGGTGCAAATACACTTTGGAATATGCTCGTTCTTTCAGGCGTAATCAGTATGTTTGCTTGTGCTGTTCCTATGTTCTTCTACACAATTACAGAGAAACGTCAGGCAGAAATGGTTGCTGAAATTGAGGCAAGAAAAAAATGATTCGGTTTGAATAATTTGTTGCTTGATAGTCAAGTGCTGTAATTATTTTAAAATTTAACAAAAAATAATTATCCTATCATTGATGTAGGTTTTAATACCGACTGCAATGATAGGATAATTTTATTTTTATATTTTTCTGCAGTAACAAAATTTTTATAAAATCATAATATACTCTGTGAGCTGATTAGCAAATTGTCAGAGAATTGGAGTGGTGTTATGACAAAAACTATTACGCCTGTTTCTTTCTTTTTCGGTGCCAATAATAAACGTAAATATGCGTCTCTTTTCAGTGATATTTATAATCCGTGTGATGACGGAAAGCATTATATTTTAAAGGGTGGACCCGGTACGGGCAAATCTACCCTTATGAAAAAAGTTGCATCCGAATTAGAACGAAAGGGCTGTTTTGTTGAAAGAGGTTATTGCAGTGCCGACCCTCTTTCACTCGATGTGGTAATAGCACCTGAAATTAATTTTTCAATTATTGATGGTACTTCGCCACATTCGTTTGATACGACATATCCTGGTGTTACAGAATATATAATAAATTTAGGCGAGGCGTGGGATAAGCGGTACTTAAGTGAATATAAAACTGCTATTATAAATCTTACAGACGAAAACAAAAAAATGCATAAAAAAGCGGCAGATTTTATGGCGGTTGCAAGTCAGCTGAAGCTTGAAAATATGAAGTATTGTGACAATATTACCGATAAAAATAAATTGCAGAATTTCGCAAGACGTCTTTGCAACAGAGAAATTCCTGCAAAAAAGGGTGTAAAAAGCGGTAAGATTAAAAAAAGATTTTTAAGTGCAGTGTCGCCGGAAGGAATTGCTGTTCAATATGATACAATAGTGGCGTTGAGTGAAAAGATAATTACAATTGCAGACAACTACTCAATTTGTGCTTCTTATATTATGGATTATGTTGCAGAATACGCAAGTGAAAACGGATATGATGTTTACGCTTGTTATTGTCCGTTGTTTCCGACTGCTAAAATAGAGCACGTAATAATTCCTGAATTGAAGCTCTGTTTCTTTACGGAAACTTCGTCGCATTTTTCACTTGATACCGAAGAAAAGAGAATTCATTCCATAAGATTTTTGAACAGAGAAGGTCTTTCAGAAATAAAACAGGTTTTAAAATTCAACGAAAAAACAAGCGGCGAAATGATTTCGGAAGCGGTAAAAAAAATATCTGTTGCGAAAGGTGTTCACGACAGACTTGAGGATTATTATATAAGAGCTACAGATTTCTCGGTAATTGAAGAGAAGACAGAAAAGCTTCTGAAAGAGATATTATAAAATGAGAGCTGTAAAAACATTTGTTTTTACAGCTCATTTTTGGTTTATTTAAGATATACAGAATTCATTTTCTGCTCAACCGTAATGGAACCATCACCTTTGACTGTTGAAATTGTAACACCCTGCTGCCATTCGCTTTCAGGTAAAGACACGATTCCGTCGTAATCGCCCAGGTTATAGGCGTTATAGCTCGCGTACTGAACGTAAACAAGAAGTATTCCTTCAAGTCGGAAGGCGATGTCGTTTACGTGGTCGTGACCTGAGAAAATTCCGACTGCACCGTTCTTTTTCATGCTTTCAAAAAGTCCTGAGTTGTGCTTAGAGCAGCCAACGGTTTCAAACGCTCTGCCGTAGAGTATGTCAGCATTTTCGTTTTTGATAAGCTGTTTGTCAGCCTCTCTCAAAAGCCCACCGTTTTCATCTCTTGCGTAGTCTCCGTTTTCATCTAATTTGAATATCTGCTTGTATTCACATATCGGAATGTGCATATAAAGAGTGTTCTTCACTTCACCGTAAGTGTTTCTTAACGACTTAATCTCGTTTTCATACCAACGTATTTGTGATGGCTTTATGTAATCGTAGCTGTCAACATATTCTAACGGAACGTTATCGTTAAGTGCGTGGTGCTCTGTTACGTCTCTGCCTGAGTCAAAGAAGAAAAGCGAGTGCTTTAACTCGGTTTCAGAATTCATTATGTTAATAATGAAGTTACCATAACCAAAAAGGTCGGGGTTACCGAATTTTGAAAGACAATGAGGGTAATCTGTAAGGCTTTTGAAAATAAGGTATTTGTGGAATTCTTTTTCTGCTCTTGCTTCGTGGTTACCAAAAACGTAAGCCCAATAAACACCGATTTCTTCCATCCATTGAGCAAATTGAATTGCATCTATCTGCTGGAATTTAGATTGAATGCAGTCACCCGTAAAAATAACAAGGTCAGGCTTATTGTCGCTTATTTGTCTGAGGATTCTGTCGAAGGTTTTATCGTTAAGGTCGTAATCCTCGTCGAGATGCATATCTGTAGTCAGAAGTATTTTAAAGTTGCCATTGTCAATAGTGCCGTCGTCTTTATACTTTGCAATGTAGGTTGCGTTATTGGTTTCTTTTATAATTTTAACGTTGGTGCCTACGTTATGAGGCTCAACCGAAGAAAGAAATCTGTTTCGTGCAAGCTTACCTTTTGTTAAATTGTAAATGGGTTTTTCGGCATTAAGCAGAAGCTTTATTCCGTTTTGCTGCATAAAAGTGCGGATTGGTTTCATAAATATACCTTCTTTAAGAAAAATTTATGAGAAAAACTATTACTCAACTACAAGATATTGTAGCAGAAATGTAATTTTTATTCAATATAATTGAAAAATAATAACAAATATTGTAACAAGTTGCATAAAAACGCACAAAAATAATTGTGCAAAAAACAGAAATTTGTCAAATGTTGAAAAAAGTGGTTACAAATAGTAATCTTTGTGTTATACTCAAGATGTTGTATTGTAAAGTTATTTGCTTGTCAATATGATGTGCAAATTTTTGCAGGGGGTGTTTCATTGAAAACATTACTTGTTCATTTTTCAAACGATAACGAGGTAAAATATCTTTGCTCAAGAAGCGAGTCACAAGATATAGATGTGCTTGAGCTTCGTGATTTATCAAAGAAATCGTTCTTTAAAATGTACTTTGGTACAAATAATACTTCATCTATTCGTCTCAGAGGTTATGATGTAGATCTTGATGATTACGACACGGTAATTCTCGCAACAGATGAAAACTTCGGCAAGATTGCACCGCCGATGAAGGTTTTTATAAGACAGAACAATCTGAGATTTAAAAATATAGTTTGTCTTGTTTTCGGTGAAGGCAGACTTCAGAAAAAAGCAGGTGATGCTTTAAGAACTGAGGTTTCACTTTCAGGGGGAACGGCAGGTTGTGTAATTTCTGTTTCAACAAGAGCATTTAAAAGAGAGGCAGAGGATTTGCTTTTCTACGTAAGACACAGATTACACGTTTGATTTATATTATTGAGAAAACAAAGTGATTTACTTAGTGGTTTAACCACTCTTACAGGTAAATCACTTTTTGTTTTATTTACAGAATTTTAACAGTGAATTTCTTTTAATTTCATTGACTTGAAACTATAAATATGGTATTATTAAAATGTATAAATTTCTGTAAAAAAGAAAGGGTAAAAACTATGAAAAAAGGGTTGAAATTATTTCTTGCAGTTCTTATGGTAGTTTCTGTATGCGCAAGTTTTGTAATAACAGCTTCGGCTGTTGATGTGCCTAATGCATATCTTGATTCTTCAGGTTACGAAGTTTATGACGCAATAAATACAGGAGCATCAAAACCGATTATAAGAGACGGCAAATTTACATTAAAAATTCATATGACAAGCGGTCTTACAGTAACCGGTGCTTTAGTAACGGTAAAGTATGACAAAACCGTTCTGAAGGTAGTAGATGCAGGTCCTGTTGTTACAAAGGATGCTGACGGAAACGAAGTTGAAGTTATAACAGGTATGCACACTCATGGTGTTCCGAAAAATGATGATTCTGCATATACGTTTGCATTTATCAGTGCTAACGGTTTTAAAACAGGCACAACAGGTAAGGAGTATGCTTACATCACTTTTGAGGTAATTAGTAAAAACTATCCTGAAACAGCTATTAAGGTTCTTGCAGGTGATTACACTTCAACAGACGTAATTAAAGAATACACAAACGTTTCTACAATGAACTCATGTGAAATTTCTTCTTTTTCTGCAGGTAACAAGTCAATCACATTAAAGTGGAATGCTGTTCCGGGTGCAGAAGAATACATCGTTTATCGTAAGGGCCCGAAGGATGAAAAACTCACAAAGCTTGATTCAACTAACGATATTACCTACACAGATTCTTCTGACGTTATAAAAAACAATACAGATTTCACTTATGCTGTAAGAGCTAAAAAGGGTTCTGCTTACAGCTGGTATGTTGCAAAAACCTTCAGTTATCTTGATACTGTAAAATTAACAGTTACCAACACTACTGCAGGTGTTAAAATTGCCTGGGACAAGGTAGAGGGTGCAACAAGCTACCGTGTATATAAGAGAGTTTTAGGCGAAACAAAATGGAATGAAGTTGAAACAGTCGAAAGAGACGTTCTCACAATAACAGATACGTCAATTGAAAGTGGCACAAAATATGAATATACTGCACGTGCGTACAAAAATACTTCTGCAAGTGCAATTGCTGAACCAAAAGTTATTCAGCACGTTGGTATGGTTTCAAAGGTTACTTTAGCAAACGCTCTTGATGGTGTCAGCGTTAAGTGGGTTGCAGTAAACGGTGCAGAAAAATACAGAATCTACAGAAAAGTTTCAGGTGAGAATTCCTGGACAACTCTCAAAACAGTAGATGCAAATATAGTAAGTGTTGTTGATACAGGTGCAACAAGCGGTAAAACAAATTATTATGCAGTAAGAGTTTATGCAAACGGAACGTGGAGTGCTTATAAATCTTATGCTATAAACTACCTTGCAGCACCTAAAGCAACAAAAGCATATTCAACAATTGGTACAGGTAACACTATCAGATGGAATGCGGTTGCAGGTGTAGCACAATATCGTGTTTACAGAAAAGCTCCCGGCGAAACAAAGTGGACCTTACTCACAAAAACAACAAACACATATTATACAGATAAAAAGGTTACTCTTGGTAAAAATTATGTGTACACGTTAAGAGCGGAAAACGGCAAAAATCTTTCTGCTTATAACACAACAGGTTGGACAATAAAATATACACTTACCACACCTACCGTAAGCAAGGTAACAACAACCTCTAACTCAATTTCAATTTATTGGGGCAAGGTTTCAGGTGCAGACGGCTACAAGGTTTACAGAAAAGCGGCAGGTCAGGCAAAATGGTCTGAATTAGCAAGTGTAAAAGCTACTTCATTTACAGACAAAAACGTAACTGCAGGTACTGTATACACATACACAATCAGAGCATATTCAGGAAAAACACTTTCAGGCTACAACACAAAGGGCTGGGCAGGTGTAATTCTCAAAACACCTACTGTGAAAATTGCAAACAGTGCTAATGGTGTAAAGGTTTCATGGTCTAAGGTAAGCGGAGCAGCAGGTTACACAGTTTACAGTTCTCAATATAACGCTTCAACAAAAAAATGGACTGCTTGGCAGAGCAGAGGTACTGCTAAAGCAACGGCTTCTTCTTGGGTAGATACAAAAGCACAAAGTGGTACAACTTACAGATATACAGTAAGAGCAGTGAACGGTCTTTGCAAGGGTTCATATAAAGCATCTGCATCACTTGTTTATTTAGCACAACCGAAAACTACAGTAGCTAATGCTGATGGCGGTGTTACTGTTAAATGGACAAAGTCGGCAGGTGCAACAGGATATAGAGTATATCGTTCTGAGCTTAATGCAGAAACAGGTGCATGGACTTCATGGAAGTTGATGAGCACTGCAAAATCAAATGCCACCTCTTGGGTTGACAGAAGTGCTGTTGACGGAACAACCTACAGATATACTGCGAGAGCAATAAGTGGTAAAGCTGCTTCAAGCTATGCAGCAACAAGTGGCTTAATGTATCTTGCGGTTCCTGAATTAGTATCATGTGAAAACACAGAGGATGGAAACATTTTGGTATTTTCACAAAACGAAAATGCAGACAGCTACAGAATTTATCGTAAAACCTTATATACAGGTTGGGTGTTGATTGAAACAGTTCAGGGTTCAGACAATACCACTTACACAGATAAAGATGTTATTGCAGGTACTGAATATATTTATACAGTAAGAGCAGTAAATGGTAACAGTGTAGGTTACTTTGATAAAAACGGTATTTCTTCTAAGAATACTGATACTGTTGAATAATTATGGTATCCCCTTGCAAATTGGCAAGGGGATAATTCACGAAAGGCGGGAATAACTTGAAAAGAGTCATATCTCTCACGCTTTGTTTAATAATGTGTTTTTCTTTGATTGGAACAAATACATTAACTGCGTTTGCAGCAAGTGACGCATCTGCTTTTTTGGATGTAACGTCTACAGGAATGCAAAACAGCAAAATTTCATTTATTATTAACCTCAGACCAAACGTAACAAAGTTCAGTGGTGCAATTATAAATGTCAAGTTCGATTCTTCTGTTTTAGAAATAGCAGAGGCAGCACCCGTTTACACTGTTGATGAAGACGGAAACCCTAAGCTCAACGTTTACGGTGAATATGTCGATGGCTTTGTAAGCGGAAGTGATAACGTTTATTCTGTTGCTTATATGAATAACAACGGTGTAACAACAGGTAACAGTGAATACAGAGGATTGTTTAAAATTACGTTTAAGGTTAAAGGCTCAGAACGTCCTTCGACTGCTGTGTCTTTTACCTGC
This sequence comes from Acutalibacteraceae bacterium, assembly GCA_045646485.1. Lineage (GTDB taxonomy): Bacteria > Bacillota > Clostridia > Oscillospirales > Acutalibacteraceae > DTU089. The sequence continues at coordinate 33,037 of JAZRKU010000035.1, read as the reverse complement.
AAGGAAATATTCACAAACGATGACGTTAATAATGATATAAGACCATCTGATTCAGAGCATCTGAAAAAGATAAAAGAAATCATTTTTTCAACACTTGATAATCCCATGCCCCTTTCAGCAGAAATTTTAGCAAACGGAATCAGTTTTCGTTGGAGTGCAGTTGAGGGTGCAGAGGAATACACCATTTTGCGTAAGGCAGACAACGAAGGTGTGTGGAGAGATATTGCGGTGGTTACGTCTGACGTAACAGAATATATTGATAATAACGTCGAAAGTGGCGTTACCTACACATATTCAGTAAAATGTGCAAATGGTGAGGGTTATAGCGGTTATTTTGCTTCAGGCTCAACTCAGTTGTTTTTGGAATCTGCCAAGATTACGACTATTACAAGCCTTACAAATTCAGTAAGAATTATGTGGGGTGCTGTAGCGGGTGCTGAAAATTATGCGGTTTACAGACAAGACCCGTTTACTACTGAATGGAAGCTTTTAAGCAAAACCGCTTCTGCAAAGCTTTATTACGTTGATGAAACAGTTGAAAGCAACAAAACCTACAAGTATGCAATAGCAACAGAAAAGGGCGAGGTGTCTTCAATTATCGGCGTTGGCGCTACTTCTCACAGATTCCTTGCTTCGCCTGAGGTTTATGAAGCAGAAAATACAGCAAACGGAATAAAGCTCACATGGTATTTAGTGGGTGGTGCACAAAGCTACGAAATTTATCGTAAAACCAATGCAGATGCTTCCTGGGAGCTTTTGACAACAACCACAAAAACAGTCTTTGAAGACGAGGCTGTTATTAATGGTAAAACGTATTATTACGCGGTAAAATCGGTAGTAGGTGATTTTACAAGTAGCTTCAGTACAAGTGTTTCTGTGTCAAGAATTACTTCGCCTAAGCTTACTTACCTTGAATCCTCTGCAGATGGTATTACTGTGAATTGGGAAAAAGTAGAGAATGCAACAAGCTACACAATTTACAGAAAAACTACCGGTGAAAAAGAATGGCAGAAGATAGCAACGACAGGTTTAGTTGCAGATTCTTATAAGGATATAACAGTTGAAGGCGGTTATTACAGTTATGCTGTTACCGCTAATATAGGTGAGTCAGAAAGCCCGATGGCTACTGTTGATTATGATGCATATTTCTTACGTTCACCAAAGGATATATCCGTTAAAAATACTATGAACGGATTAGAGGTTTCGTGGGAATCATCTAAAAATGCTGAATATTATATTGTAAAAAGAATAACAGGCGACGCATCTACGGGAACAGTTATAGCAGAAGTGAAAACAACTTCTTTAACAGATGAAAGTGTAGAGAATTCAGAAAAATATGCTTATTCTGTAATCGCAGTTGACGCAAATGGAATTTCAAGTATAGGTAACCCTTATACGTTAAGCTTTTATCGTGTTTTACCGCCTGAGGTAACTTCTGTAACTGCATCAACAGATTCAATTATTGTAAATTGGGAAGCTGTTGAAGGTGTTGATTCTTATAATATTTACAGACTTGAAAATAAAAGCTGGGTGAAAATTGCTACACTTGCTTCGGGTGAAACAACTTATGAAGACCCCACTGTTTTGAGTGGTGTTCAATATACTTACACGGTAACGGCAGTAAAAAATAACAGCGAGAGCTACTTGGGCGAGGATAATGCCAAAAGTGCAACCTACGTTAATAAACCTACAAATTTAAATACAAGTATTACTGCTGCAGGTGTTACTCTCAGTTGGGAAATAACAGACGATTTAAGTAATTTTATTATTTACAAAAGAGTCAAGGGCGAAACCGAGTGGAAGCTTTTTAAAAATGTAAATTCTGACACAAAAACGGTTCTCGACACAGATGTTGTAAGTGGTGTTACTTATGAGTATGCAATAAAATCCGTTTCGGCAGACGGAACGTTTGAAAGCTCTCTTTCTGATGCGAAAGAAGTAACATTCCTTGCAAAGGTTCAGACTATAAAACTTGCAAACACTATATCAGGTGTAAAAATTAACTGGTCTAAGGTAAGCGGAGCAGAAAATTATCTCGTTTATCGCAGACTTAGCAATGGAACGTGGGAGATTATAGCAACAGTAAGTTCAAATACTTTAAGCTACGTTGACAAAACGGCAGAAAGCGGAAAAACTTATTATTACACAATAAGAGCACTCGCAAACGGTTATAGAAGTGCATATCAGAATTATCAGATATTTTATTTAGCTGCTCCGGAAGTGTTTGAGCTTGACTCAGAAATCGGTAAGGGTATAACAATAAAATGGGCTGATGTTCGTGGTGCTGACAGATATTACGTCTACAGAAAAACAGGTAATTCATCTTGGCAGAGAATTGCTACAACAGAAAACCTTCTTTATATAGACAAAAACGTAAAGCTTGGCACAACCTATACTTACACGGTAAGAGCAAATGGCGGAGGAATTAATTCTCCGTACAACACAAGTGGTTGGAAGCGTCAGTTTACACCGGGTACACCTAAAGTGACCTCGGTGAAAAATACAACTACTTCAATCACTGTAAAATGGAATGCGGTAACAGGTGCTTCGGGTTATATTGTTTACAGAAAGGCAATGGGCGAAACAAAATGGTCGCAGCTTGCAAAAGTAAAATCAACCTCTTTCGTTGATAAAAACGTAAAGAAAAACGTAAAATACACCTACACTATAAGAGCATACAAAGGCAACGTGCTATCAGCCTACAACAAAACAGGCTGGTCGGCGGCAATTCTTACTGCTCCTACTGTAAAAATAGCGAATGCATCCGCAGGTGTTAAGGTTTCCTGGACTAAAAATAATGCTGCTACGGGTTACACGGTTTACAGGGCAACCTATGACCCGGTGAACAGAAAATGGTCGTCGTGGAAAACTATGGGCACTGCAAAAGCAAACGCAACTTCGTGGGTAGATAAGAGTGCACAGAGTGGTACAACATACCGTTACACAGTAAGAACACTTTGCTCAGGCAGTAAAAGCTCTTATAAAGCTTCGTCTTCACTGCTTTATATGAAAGAACCTAAGGTTACTGTTTCAACTGCTTCAAACGGAATTACCGTAAAGTGGACTCAGGCTTTGCAGGCAAAAGGCTACAGAGTTTATCGTTCTGAGTATAACGAATCAACAGGTAAATGGTCCTCATGGAAAACAATGGGTAATGCAAAATATTCAGTGAACAGCTGGACTGACAGAAGCGTTGTTTCCGGAGTGACGTACAGATATACCGTACGTTCAGTAAATGGTAAAGCACTTTCAAGCTATACTCCGTCAAATTCTATAAAATATCTCTCAATGCCTGTTCTTTCAGGTGCTATAAAAACTGCTGATGGTAACGTTATTACTTATCAGGAAGTAAAAGGCGCAGAAGGCTACAGAATTTATCGTAAGACTGAAGATATTCCGTGGGTTGCTATTGCCGACGTTACTGGTGGCAGTAATATAACTTATACTGACAGTCAGATAGAAGAGGACGTTGAATACGTTTACACCGTAAGAGCGATTTCAGGTTCTTACTTAAGCTATTATGATACAAAAGGTATAATATGTAAATAAAATAAAATTGGCTGTAAAAACGTATGTTTTTACAGCCAATTACTTTTACGTTTTTAGTGACTGAAGCCACCATTCAATTGCTTTTCTGCCATTTCTTCTATTTCTTCAGGAGTTGCAGTTTTCATAAATTCTGCAAGCTCAGCTCTTTGCTTCTGAAGGTCTGAATACATTTTTTCGCGCTTGTCACCTGAAAGTGTGTAGAATAATTTCGGAACAATTCCGAGGCACGAAGAAATAATCGGAATACCCGTACCAAGTGCAAAAATCCACCATTTTGTTTTATCGGTTTGCGTACCGATTTCTTTACCCTGAACGTAACCGATTTTTCCCATTACAAGGTTATTTACACTACCCATAACTGCTCTTTGAAGTTTTGTTATAAGTCCTTTTGAAACACCAATCATTGCTTCAGAGCGGTAACCGTTTTTCCATTCGCAATAGTCGAGTGCTTCGTTTTGTATTTCGGCAGGAATAACACGTCTTAAACCATAAACACACATTTCAAAAATTTCTTCAATTGCCATTACGGGCAATATTACTGATTTTTTCTTGAAATTTTTATTTACAGAACCTATACCGAAAACAACGAGCCATAGCATATCGGTCCAGGCATCTTCTAAAATCCATAAGGTTTTTGTTGCAAATCGTTTTCTTAAAGGTTCAACGAAACTGTAGCTTATAAACTTAATTGGGAAAGCAGGAATACCTACAATTGTTTTCCATGTTACAGAACCTATAACGTCAATATAGAAGTTAGTTCTGCTTAATCCTACGCTAAAGCCAGACAGGAAATCAGAAAGAAGATAGATAAGCATAGGCTTGTTGTTTATAACCGCCTTAAGACAGTGCTTTACAGACGGTTGCTTTATGGATTGCGAAACACGCTCTCTTGAGTTAGATACAAAGAATAACGTGAATGAAGCAGAAAGAACTGCACAGGCAATACCAAAAGTTGAGAAAAGCTTTGGTAACTGCATATTGATTTTTTTGTTTGCTATTAAGTCGAACAAAATACCGAAAATCTGCTTTGGCACATCTTCTATTAAATGCGACGTTACGTTTGCAAGTGCAATTAACCTTGAACGTTCTAAGGGTTCGGGTGTTATTGTTGCAAGAAAGCCTGTTTTTGCAATTGACGTAAACGTTTCGGCAGTTTCTGTGACAATGCTCATAGCAAAGTAGAAAAGCCATTTTGGAACGTGTGTTGCAACTGTGTCAGGAAAGATGAATGGAATAAGCCACATACAAAGACCTATAAGTGTCAGCGGTACTTCGCCAAAAAGAACGTAAGGCTTGAATTTACCCCAGCGTGTTCTTGTTTTGTCAACCATAACGCCTATAAAGGTGTCGTTTATAGTGTCCCATATAGTTGCAATAATATTCTGAATTGCAAGGTAACCAAAATCAATTTTTACGACATCATAAATAAAACGTTCCTTGTAATCATTGATATTAAGACTTGCGGCAATATCATTCAGTATGTAAGCGAAGGTTTCGCGTTTGCCTACATAGCGCATAGGCTTAGTTGTATCATAGGTTATGAGATTTTCATTATCCATAGGTTTGCTCCTTTTAACAAGGCGATTTTAAATAGCTTAAAATTGATTCAATCGAGTTTGCATCTACCTCTATATAATTAGTTTTCAGTCGCATATGCTCAAGGTAATGTGCATCAGAACTTGAAAGAATTTTAAGCTCGTTTAAGTGGGGGTGCTGTTTCTTCAGAACTTCAAGTGTGTCTGTATCGAAAACCTCCGCACACTTAAAATTGAAAGAACTGTCTATAGTACCCAGATTTGAAATTATGCTGTAAGAGTTTCTGTCAATATGTGCAGGGAAACAAATTCCGCCATAGCCTTCAACAATTTCTACTGCGTCGTTGGCACTTATTGTTGATGCGGTTATGAGTAAAGTGTGTTCAAAACCAAGAACGTTATCACTTTTATCAAAAACCAACTGCTCGCCGAATACTGTTGGCTTGTTTCTTATGGGTGGTAACGTTGAACGCACGTAATCACCGAATTTTGTGGCACTTTCTATATCGGGGAAAAGGCACACAATATGCACCTCTTCTGAAGTGCACAGCTCCATACCGGGTATTACTGTAAGACCTATTTCTTTACCTGCTTCCATAACTGCTTTACAGTTTAATGTTGAGTTATGGTCGGTTAAAGCGATGACATCTAAATCGTTAAGCTTTGCCATATTTACAATGTTATTAGGTGTCATTTCATTATCACCACAGGGGCTTAGTCCCGAGTGTATGTGAAAGTCGTAATAAAGTGTCATTGAAGTTTTGAAAATTCTGAGGCAACCTCAAAAGATGTTTTTTCAGTTGTGAGTATTATAACACCATTATCCTCAGCCTTTGCTTTTGCATTATCATCAAGAGGTGCATTTTCTGTCAACACAACACAAGCTACGTCAGTAAGAACGGCAACGCCTATTGAATTTATGTTTCCCATAACGGTGAGCCAGATGTTATCTTCTTTAGCTCTTGACATAACCCAGCTCAGAAGGTCGCCACAATAGCAACTGTTGATTTCTCGTGAAGATGCCTCTTTTTCATTGCATAAAAACTTCAGATTCAGTTTTTCGCTTAATTCTTTAACTGTCAAAACATCACCTTCTTAATTTTTTTCGTCGTTGTTTTCTCTGAACGGAGCAGGAATGAGGCTTTCAAAATCATCACTGTTTTCAAGTTGAGCAAGATTTTGCTTCATTCTGAAAACGCAGTCATCCTCACTTGCGAAGCCTCTTACAATATCTTCTGCTAAAGCACGGCAGGTCGGAGCACCACAGGTGCCGCAATCAAGTCCAGGGAATACTTCTAAAAGCTCATTCATACGCTTCATTCTGGTCATAGCTTCTGAAACGTTGTTGGCAAGTTTCATAACGTCATCGCACGGGTCTATTTCACTTTCTTTTAAGAAATATGAAGGAATTCCATCTATTTTTAAACTGTTGCGTGAAACGGGTGCGTACTTTCGGAGTCTTACGAGTCTTGATTTTGAAATGTATGGGTTTTCAGAGGTGAGACAACCGCCGACACAGCCGCCCTGACAAGCATTGAGCTCAATGAAGTCGATGGAATCAAGAGTGCCTGTCTCAACTTCTTCTAATATTTTCATACAGTTTTCAATTCCGTCAGCATGAAGTGCGTTTTCGTTGAGAATGCCTGAAGCCTCTCCTCCGCTTGTAGCCCAGCTCATACCAATGATTCCTGAGTTTTGCTCAGCATCAGGAATATTGTATTTATCGCTTTTCTCCATAATTTTCAAAAGAACAGGGTAAATATCGTTTATACCAACAGCCCCGTCAACGTTTGATTTTTCCATACCTAAAGGGTTTTTGAAGGACGTGATTTTTGCAGGGCAGGGAGAGATGAAGAATACACCGATTTCACTCGGTCTTAAACCTGTTTCTTTTACGGCGTTTTCTCTTGCTATTCTTGCTGCCTCTTCAACAGGGGGATTTATTGGTAAAAGATTTTCGAGTAGCTCAGGGAAGCAAACCCTTATGAGCCTTACTATAGCAGGGCAAGCCGATGATATAACCGGCTTTTTAAGATTACCCTCCTTCATAAGTCGTCTTGTGACTTCTGAAACTAATTCAGCAGCTGCTGCAACCTCAAACACAGAATCAAAACCTAAAAGAGGAAGTGCTCTTAAAATAGGTGTGGCATCCTCAAGGTTGTTAAATTGTGCATAAAGTGCAGGAGCAGGTAATGCGATTCTGTATTTATAATCAACAATTTGTGATAAAGAGTCACGACTTGCATATTTTGCATGGTGTGGGCACACTCTTATACATTCGCCGCAGTCAATGCAACGCTCTTTTATGATGTGTGCTTTACCTGCACGAACTCTTATAGCTTGTGTGGGGCAACGTTTAATGCAGTTTGTGCAACCCTTGCACTTGTCTTTGTCAAGTCGTACTGAATGGAAAAATGCATCCATAATAAACCTTCCTGAAAAATATACTTATTTTACAAATACTTTTAAGTGAATTGTAGTTCCGACACCGACCTCGGTATCAATAACCATTTCATCGGTGTATTTTTTTATATTCGGTAATCCCATACCTGCACCGAAGCCTAACTGACGCACGTTTTCGGGTGCAGTTGAAAAACCTTCTTTCATAGCGAGAGAAACATCCGGTATACCGGGACCCTCATCTATCAAATCAAGTGAAATACATTCAGGGGTGATTTCTACGTCTATTTCACCGCCGCCTGCGTGAATAACCATATTGATTTCGCCTTCGTAAACGGCAATTGCAACATTTCTTACAATGTCGTTGGGAAAGCCTAAACCCTTGAGCTCACGTTTTATTTTACCTGACGCTTCACCTGCGCAAGTAAAGTCATTCCCGCTGACATCATAATGGAGTTTAATCGATTCCATTATATACCGCTGCCTCCTTTAAGACCGTTTTTATATAGGAGACCGCAAGCGGTAAACATTTCTAAATCGCTTCTCAAAAGAACTATATCTCTTTCTGAAGCGAGGTTTATCATATCAATATCAGGCTTTTTACCACGCACGAAAACGATGCATTTCATATCCATCATTTCGGCAGTTCTTATAACCTGTGGGTTAACAAGACCTGAAAGAAGAACGGCTTGTTCTTTTACAAATGCAAGCACGTCGCTCATCATATCGCTTCCACATGCAGTGAAAACTTCACTTTCTAATAAATCGGCACCGCAGATAAGTTCTGCATTAAGAATTGTCTGAATTTCGGAAATCTTCATATAGACCTCTCCATAATAAAATTTTATCAAATAAATTTTACCATAAAAATAAATATTATTCTATTGGAAAAAACATCTAAATTTTAAGGTAAAAGATATATATATCGTTTAAAGATATAAAAAAATCAGGCGTAATTTTATGCAAAACAGAAAAATGTTAAATAAATGTCAATTTAGCGAAAAAAGTCGAAATTTTCTATGGACTTTTTTTGCATTTGTTGATATAATTATTGGGTATATATGCAACTTTTTTTAGTTGCCTAATATAGTTTCTATTTTCGAAATGGAGGAGTTTTGGATGCTTAAGAAAATCAGTAGCATACCTTTCAAAGGTACTGCTGAACAAAAAGCAAAACTTGATGCAGTAATCGCAGAATGCAAAGGCGACAAAAGTCAGCTTATGCACGTAATGCAGGAAGCACAAGGCATTTACGGTTATTTGCCACGAGAAGTTCAGGTTATGATTGCTGAAGGTCTTGATGTTCCACTTGAAAAAGTTTATGGCGTTGCAACCTTCTATGCACAGTTCTCACTTTCACCAAAGGGTGAGTATGACATTTCAGTTTGTCTTGGTACAGCTTGCTATGTTAAAGGTGCACAACCTATTCTCGACAAAATCAGCGAAATTATCGGAATCGGTGCAGGTGAATGTACAGAAGATGGTAAGTTTTCACTTGATGCTTGTCGTTGTATCGGTGCTTGTGGTCTTGCACCTGTTTTCACAATCAATGGTGAAGTTTACGGTAAAGTTACTGCAGACGATATCCCTGGCATTCTCGCTAAATATATGGATTAAAGGTAATCCTGAATATGCGCGAACTTTCACTTAATATTCTTGATATTGCACAGAATTCAATAGTTGCAGGTGCGTCACTTACCGAGATTGTTGTAAATGAAAATACAAAAGAGAATACTCTTTTAATCGGAATTTACGATAACGGCTGTGGAATGAGTGAAGAACAGGTTAAGAATGTAATTGACCCGTTTTTTACTACCCGTACTACCCGTAAGGTGGGCATGGGAATTCCGCTTTTCAAAATGTCTGCTGAGCAGACAGGTGGCAGCTTTAAAATCGAATCGAAAAAAGGTGTGGGAACGAGAATTGAAGCGTTCTTTAAAACAGATAGCATTGATTTCACACCGTTGGGTGATATTGCGTCAACTATTGTGACAATAGTTTCAATGAATAACGATAAAGAATTTTTATATAAACGGGTTTTAGATAACAAAGAGTTTGTTTTCTCGACTGTTGAAATAAAAAAACTTTTAGAAGGGGTACCTCTTTCGGAGCCTTCGGTTATGAATTGGATTGAAGAATATCTTAATGAACAATATAACGAATTATTGAAAGGATGACTTTTATGAAATCTCTTGAAGAGTTACTTGCTATAAAAGAAAAGGCACAAGCACAACTTGCAGCACGTGATGCTGAAGGTAACGATGGTGTAAGAGTAGTTGTAGGTATGGCTACTTGTGGTATCGCAGCAGGTGCACGTCCTGTATTAAAAGCACTTGTTGATGAAGTTGCAAAGAGAAGTGTTCAACACGTTTCTGTTACACAGACAGGTTGCATAGGTATGTGTCAATATGAACCCATCGTTGAAATTTTTGAACCAGGCAAAGAAAAAGTTACTTATGTTCAGATGACAGCTGAAAAAGCAGTTAAAGTAGTTTCAGAACATCTCGTAAACGGCAAACCTGTTGTTGAATATACAGTTGGTGCTGTTACAAAGTGATTTTATTATAAGATAATCTCAAGGAGGAAAAAGATATGTATCGTGCCCACGTTCTCGTTTGTGGTGGTACAGGTTGTACTTCAAGCCACAGTGGCGAGCTTATAGATGCACTTAATGAAAACATTAAGGCTAAGGGTCTTGACGAAGAAATACAGGTTGTAAGAACTGGTTGTTTCGGACTTTGTGCTTTAGGCCCAATTATGATTGTTTATCCTGAGGGTTGTTTCTACAGTGAGGTTAAGGTTGAAGATATTCCTGAAATCGTTGAAGAACATCTTCTTAAAGGTCGTATTGTAAAAAGACTTCTTTACAGTGAGACAGTTACTGAAGAATCTGTTAAGCCTTTGAATGAAACAAACTTCTACAAAAAGCAACACAGAGTTGCTCTCAGAAACTGCGGTGTTATCAATCCGGAAGATATTGAAGAGTATATTGCTTATGACGGTTACCGTGCACTTGCAAAAGCTCTTACAGAAATGACACCTGAAGACGTTATTAAAACCGTTATTGATTCAGGTCTTCGTGGCCGTGGTGGCGGCGGTTTCCCTACAGGTAGAAAATGGAGCTTTACTGCTGCTAATAAGGCAGACCAGAAATACGTTGTTTGTAATGCTGACGAAGGTGACCCGGGTGCATTTATGGACCGTTCAGTTCTTGAAGGTGACCCGCATTGTCTCGTTGAAGCTATGACAATCTGTGGTTATGCAACAGGTGCTACTGAAGGTTATGTTTATGTTCGTGCTGAGTACCCAATTGCTGTTGAAAGACTTCAGAAGGCTATTGATGATGCTCGTGAATACGGACTTTTAGGTAAAAATATATTCAACTCAGGCTTTGACTTTGATTTATTTATCCGTCTTGGTGCGGGTGCATTCGTGTGCGGTGAGGAAACTGCTCTTATGACATCTATCGAAGGTAATCGTGGTGAGCCTCGTCCTCGTCCTCCATACCCTGCAGTTAAAGGTCTTTTCGGCAAACCAACAACAGAAAACAATGTTGAAACATTTGCTAATATTCCGCAAATTATTCTTAATGGTGCTGAATTCTTTAATACAATGGGTACTGAAAACAGCAAAGGTACTAAAGTTTTCGCATTAGGTGGTAAAATCAACAACACAGGTCTTGTTGAAGTTCCTATGGGTACTACACTCCGTGAAATCGTTGAAGATATCGGTGGCGGTATTCCTAATGGTAAAAAATTCAAGGCTGCACAGACAGGTGGTCCTTCAGGCGGATGTCTTCCTGCAGATTTACTTGATATTGAAATTGACTATGATAACCTTGTTGCTAAAGGTGCAATGATGGGTTCAGGTGGACTTATTGTTATGGATGAAGATGATTGTATGGTTGACATTGCAAAATTCTTCCTCGAGTTCACAGTTGATGAGTCTTGTGGTAAATGTACACCTTGCCGTGTTGGTACAAGAAGACTTCTTGAAATTCTTGAAAAAATTACAAGCGGTAAAGGTACAATGGAAGACCTCGACAGAATGGAAAAACTTTGTAACTACATCAAAGAAAACTCACTCTGCGGTCTTGGTCAGACTGCTCCAAACCCTGTTCTTTCTACATATCAACGCTTCAAAGATGAGTATATTGCTCATGTTGTTGATAAGAAATGTCCTGCAGGTGTTTGTAAAGACCTTGTATCATTCTCAATTGATAAAGATAAATGTATCGGTTGCGGTATCTGTGCTAAGAATTGTCCTGTTGATGCAATTACAAGAACAGATTATATTGCACCGGGCCACAAACTTGCATCATTTACAATTGATACAGACAAGTGCGTAAAATGCGGTGTTTGTATCGGTAACTGTAAGCCGAAGGCTATAAATAAATAAGGAGGAACTAATGATGGAAAATTTAGTAAATATTAAAATAAATGGCTTCGACTATCAAGTTCCTGCCGGAATTACAATTCTCGAAGCTGCTCATGAGGCAGGTATTGAAATCCCTACACTCTGCTACCTTAAAGATATCAACGCAATTGGTGCTTGTCGTATTTGTGTTGTTGAAGTTAAGGGTGCAAGAAGTCTTGTTGCTTCTTGTGTTTTCCCTGTAAATGAGGGTATGGAAATTTTCACAAACACACCAAAAGTTATTGAGTCAAGAAAAACAACTCTTGAACTTATTCTTTCAACACACAAGAAAGAATGCCTTTCTTGTGTAAGAAGCGGTAACTGTGAACTTCAGAAACTCTGTGCAGATTATGGCATTGAGGACGCAAATAAATTTGATGGTGCATTTGTTAATTATGCAATCGACGATTCTGCAACACATATGTATCGTGATAACGAAAAATGTATTCTTTGCCGTCGTTGCGTTGCTGCTTGTGATAAACTTCAGGGCATTTCTGTAATCGGTGCAAATGCTCGTGGATTTGATACTCACATCGGTTCAGCATTTGAATATAACCTCAACGATGTTGCTTGTGTATCTTGCGGTCAGTGTATCACAGCTTGTCCTACAGGTGCTCTTGCTGAAAGAGATGATACACAGAAAGTATTTGATGCTATTAACGACCCTGCAAAGCACGTTATTGTTCAGACTGCTCCTGCAGTTCGTGTTGCACTCGGTGAAGAATTTGGCAAAGAAATGGGTACAATTGTTACAGGTAAAATGGTTGCTGCTCTTAAAATGCTCGGCTTCGACAAAGTGTTTGACACTAACTTTACTGCTGACCTTACAATTATGGAAGAAGCAACTGAATTCCTTGAGAGATTTGAAAAGAAAGAAAATCTTCCTTTAATTACATCTTGCTCTCCTGGTTGGATTAAATTCTGCGAACATTACTATCCTGAATTTATTCCGAATCTTTCATCTTGTAAATCACCACAAGGTATGTTTGGTTCAGTAGCAAAAACTTACTATGCTGAAAAACAGGGTATTGACCCTAAAGATATTTTTGTTGTATCTGTTATGCCTTGTACTGCAAAGAAATTTGAAGCAGAAAGAGTTGACCACACAGCAGTTAAAGGTCTTCCAGATATTGATGCTTCAATCACAGTAAGAGAACTTGCAAGAATGATTAAAAAAGCAGGTATCAATTTCAATAATATTCCTGACGCAGAATTTGATGCACCATTCGGACTTGGTTCAGGTGCAGGTACAATCTTCGGTGCAACAGGTGGTGTTATGGAAGCCGCTCTTCGTACAGCTTACGAAGTAGTTACAAACAAAGAACTTCCTGACTTTGATGCATTTAAAGATGTTCGTGGCGTTGAAGGCGTTAAAGAAGCAACTTATAACCTCGATGGCGCTGAAATTAACGTTGCTGTTTGCTCAGGTCTTGCAAATGCAAAAACTGTTCTTGATATGGTTAAATCAGGCGAAAAGAAATATGACTTTATTGAAGTTATGGCTTGTCCTGGTGGTTGCGTTAACGGTGGTGGTCAACCTATCGTTCCTGCATCAATCAAGAACTTTACAGACGTAAGAGCAGCTCGTGCAGCAGGTCTTTATAATGATGATAAAAACCTTAAAATCAGAAAGTCTCACGAAAATCCTGATGTTAAGGCGGTTTATGACGAATACTTTGAAAAACCGGGTAGTCATAAAGCTCACGATATTCTTCACACAGCATATATCGAAAGAGCAAAATATTAAAAGTAGTGCTGCAAAGCGGCAGACTAAAAATAATCAAGGGGTTCTGCAGAAAAATCTGTAGAACCCCTTTAAAGCGATTAAAAGTTAAAGGAGCTGTAAAAAACAATCGTTTTTTACAGCTCCTTTGAGTTATATTTCAATTTTTCCTTCTGCAATTCGTATTAATAACTCTGCAAAAAGACTGTTAGACCAGGCGAACCATGGTCTTGTGAAATTTGTGGAATCGTTTTTATAAAAAGATTCGTGCATAAGACCTGTGCCTGCATCTGTAGTAGTGAGCATTTTTATGCATTCGCGGACTTCATCTTTGTTTGTGCTTGTGAGCGCTTGCATAGAAAGTGAAATATGCCAGATTTTATCTATTCCGGTGTGTGGACTGCCTATACCTTTTGCGGCACTTCCTTCAAAATACCAAGGGTTATCATTAGAAAGCACAAAATCTCGTGTATTCTTATAAATTTCATTATCTGCCTTTACGTAGCCGAGGTACGGGGCAGAAAGAAGGCTTGGTGAATTAGCATCATCCATAAGCACATAGGCACCTTTTCCGTCTGTTTCATAAGCAAACATTTTGCCGTGACGTTCGTTATCAATAGTGCCATATTCTTTAATAGCTTCGTCAATATCAAAGGCAAGAGAGCGACATTCGCTTTCAAGCTTTGTGTCCTCATAACCGATATTCGCCATTTCTGCAGCCTTTTTGAGAGCACAGACAGCCATCATATTAGCGGGGATTAAATAACCTTGCTTACAACGGTCGTCAGAAGGTCTGAAGCCCGACCAAGTCATACCTGTGTAACCGACTTCTTCACCTTTGCCATCATTTGGGAGGGTGTCAAGTGCAGGACAATCTTTGCGATTGAAAAAGTATGTAGAGTTAGCAGTGTGGTTCTGTTCCTTTTTGAAGGTTTCGAGTATTTTCCAAAGCATATTAAGGAAGTTTTCTGTGAAAATAGAATTATCTAATGTATTCTGATAATATTCATAAGCTAAGTATAAGGGTGCACACAAGGAGTCAACCTCATATTTTCTTTCCCATATAAGCTCGTGAGAAAATGAAGTTTCATCGTTATGACTCTGAGGATTTGGCTTTGCATTGAATGCATTGGCATATGGGTCAAGACACACATAATAAGCGTGTTTTTCGATAACACTTCTTAATATTTCTTTTAAATTGTCATCGTCGTTTGCGTAACGGATGTAAGGCTTTAACTGTGCAGCACTGTCGCGTAACCACATAGCAGGAATATCACCTGTAATGACAAAATAACTGCCGTCTTCTAACTTTGTAACGGTAGTTTCAATTGTATTAAGAAAGCATCTTTTGAAAAAAGGTGCCGCTTCAGGACATTTTGTTTCAAGAATTTTTTCTGTTTCATCTGCTTTTTGCAAAAGAATCTTTGGTATATCCATAAAAAATCTCCATAGTGATTTATTTTGTTTGTTAAAATATACACACAAATTATACCACAGATTGTCTGTAAAAACAATACAAATAAGAAATATATATTCTTTGTTAAACTCTTGACAAAGTCGTCGAAATATTGTAACTTATATTATAGATAACAATTTATTTGTTATACAATCTGCAAGAAATTGCAGATAAGATATTATATAGTATTCAGGAGGGATTCCCATGGCACAGAGAATCGTATTAAACACAATTTCTTATCACGGTAAAGGAGCAATCAAAGAAATTCCAAATGAAATTATTTCAAGAGGATTTAAAAAAGTATTTGTTTGTACTGACCCCGATTTAATTAAATTTGGTGTTTCTTCAAAGGTTACAGATATTCTTTCAGAAGCATCAATCTCTTTTGAAGTTTTTAGTGATATTAAGGCTAACCCTACAATTGAAAATGTTTTAGCGGGTGTTAAGGCTTTTAAAGAATCAGGAGCAGATTCTATTGTTGCAATCGGTGGCGGTTCTGCAATGGATACAGCAAAGGCAATAGGTATTATTGTTGAGAATCCTGAGTTCAGTGACGTAAGAAGTCTTGAGGGCGTAGCACCAACAAAAAATCATGCTACCTTTACAATTGCAGTGCCTACAACTGCAGGTACCGCTGCTGAGGTTACAATTAACTACGTAATTACAGACGTAGAGAAAAAACGTAAATTTGTTTGCGTTGATGTTCACGACATTCCTGAGGTTGCAGTTGTTGACCCTGATATGATGGCATCAATGCCAAAAGGTCTTACAGCGGCAACAGGTATGGATGCTTTGACACACGCAATTGAAGGCTATATTACAAAAGGTGCTTGGGAAATGACAGATATGTTCCATCTCAAGGCAATTGAGCTTATTTCAAAGCATCTTCGCGGTGCTTGTGAAAATACAGCAGAAGGCAGAGAGGGTATGGCTCTTGCACAATACATTGCAGGGCAGGGATTCTCAAACGTAGGGCTTGGTATAGTTCATAGTATGGCACACGGCTTAGGTGCTCTTTACGACACCCCACACGGTGTTGCAAACGCAATCATTTTGCCGACTGTTATGGAATATAACGCAGATTGCACAGGCGATAAGTACAGAGATATTGCTAAGGCTATGGGTGTTGAAGGTACTGACAAAATGTCAATCGAAGATGCTCGTAAGGCTGCAATTGAAGCAGTTAAGAAATTAGCGAGTGATGTAGGAATTCCTGCAGATCTCAAAGAAATTGTAAAAGAAGAAGATATTCAATTCTTATCAGAGAGTGCTTTTGCAGACGCTTGTCGTCCGGGTAACCCAAGAGATACAAGCGTAGAAGAAATAGTTGAACTTTACAAAAGCTTAATGTAATAAAATTTTTCAGCTATTGCAAAATTTGCAATAGCGGATTTTCTATTTGTTTACAAAAAATGTTACTATCTTGATACCTGTATAAATTATTAAAAATGCAGATAATATTTTTTTGAGCACATAAATTGATTTGTATGCTTTTGTTATTTTTTCGATATTTTTTAATGTTTTTAAACAATAATTCATTATAAAACTCCTGTAATGACTGTATTAAACTGTATCTGTTTCGAATCCGCTTGTTCTAATCTGATGTTAAAAGAACCCCGTGAGCAATTCCAGGTACGCTTTCACCCTGTAATGACGACGTAGGAGAAAGCAAGGCACCTGTACCGACAAATAATACACGGTTAAGTTCTTTTTTTCGCAATTTGTTTATTATATATGAGCAAAGAACACTTGCACTGCAACCGCACCCCGAACCGCCTGAATGAACATCCTGGTTTTGTAAATCATAAATCATCAAACCGCAGTCGTTGTGTACTTTTGAAATGTCAAGATTGTTTTCTTTTATAAGAAGCTCTTTTAAAATATTACTTCCTACTTCACCTAAATCTCCCGTTAAAATTAAATCAAAATCATCGGGCTTTGTGTGGGTGTCATTTATAAAGGCGCTTATTGTTTCTGCCGCGGCAGGTGCCATAGCAGCCCCCATGTTATTTGCATCTGTAATGCCTAAATCACGTATTTTGCCAAAGATTACTGCGTTAACACGAGGGTTATTAGCTGCAGCTGCCTTTAAGATGGTTGCACCTGCCCCCGTTACAGTCCATTGCGCAGATGGAGGACGTTGACCACCGTATTCAAGCGGGTTTCTGTATTGCCTTTCGGCAGAACAGAAGTGAGATGATGTAGAGGCTACGGCAGACGTCAGAGCGCCACTGTCTATAAGTGTAGCGGCGAGTGCCAGAGAAAGTGCCATAGTAGAGCAGGCACCATAAAGCCCCGAAAACGGAATTCCGAATTCACGAAGACCAAAAGAAGAGCCGATACATTGATTTAAAAGGTCACCTGAGAAGCAACAGTCAATGTCTTCAGGGCTTTCGTCCGCTTTTGCCAATGCCCTTGTTACTGCTTCTTTTACAAGTTCACTTTCGGCTTTTTCAAAGGTTTCTTTGCCTACAAATTCATCGTCATATATTTTATCGAATTCCTCTGCAAGAGGTCCTTCGCCCTCTTTTTTCCCGACTACGGCAGCATTTCCTGTAATGCTTGGGCGAGTAGGTAACATTATTGTGTATCTTCCTAACCTTTTAGGCATAACTTCAACTCCTTGTAATTAGGTTATCCCTAAAAGCAAAAAAAATCAGAGATTTTCAGCAGAAAATCTCTGATTAAAATTAATTGTGAGTTTCTAAATAGATTCTGTTTAAAACCTCAATCAGTTTATCAAGGTCAAGCGGTTTTGGAATATGTTCGTTCATGCCTGCTTCAAAAGCATTTTTTCTGTCTTCGTTAAATGCATTGGCTGTCATTGCAATAATTGGAATATTGGCAATATTTACATTGTCAGAGCCTCTTATTTTACGGGTTGCAGTGTAACCGTTCATAATAGGCATCTGAATATCCATAAGAACAAATTCGTAATAACCTTTTTCAGATTTTTCGAGTTTTTCAACAGCAATAGTACCGTCTTCGGCCTCGTCTATTATAAAGCCTTCTTCTTCTAAAAGCTCACGGGCAATTTCTCTGTTGATTATGTTATCTTCAACAACGAGAATTCTCTTGCCCTTTAACTCAGGAATCAACTCAGTAATATTTTCACTGTTCTGAACGTTTTCGTGTGCTTTTTCTGCTTTGAAGGTAAGAGTGAATTCGGTACCGAAGCCGACCATACTGTTATATGTAAGTGTACCGCCTAAAAGATTTACAAGCTTTTTGGTGATTGCAAGACCTAAGCCGGTGCCCTGAACACCGCTCTTTGTAGTGTTGTGCTCACGTTCAAAAGCATTAAATAAATGCTTCTGGAAGTCTTCGCTCATACCAACACCGGTATCTTCAATTCTGACCTGGAAATAGGCGTTGTCATCAAAAGATTTTAATTCAGTTACCTGGAAGATAACTTTGCCACCCTCGTTGGTGAATTTTAAAGCGTTGCTCAGAAGATTTGTAATAATCTGCGATAAGCGAAGTGAATCGGTGTAAATTGTAGGAGTTGTAATGTTATCGGTAGAAATAAATTCAATGCCTTTTTTCTTCATATCGTGAGAGAACATTTCAGTTAATTCTTCTACGACTTTTTTGAAATCTACAATTTCGTTATTTATTTCTAATTTACCACTTTCAATTCGTGCCATATCAAGAATATCGTTAATTATGCCAAGCATATGTTGCCCCGAGTGCTTTGCTTTTTTAAGAGCATCAAGTGCCACTTCTTTGTTATCAATATTCTTTTCTGCAATTGTGTTGAAACCTAAAATTGCATTCATAGGTGTACGGATGTCGTGTGACATATTGAAAAGGAAGTTTGATTTTGCTTGCTCGGCCTTTTTAGCTTTGTCGAGTGCATCAATAAGAATTCTGTGTTGCTTGATTTGTTCTTCAACAGTCTCTTCAATGCTTTTGAATGCCCAAACCTGCTCATAGGCTTCGCCTATACGGGCAATAAATATCTGATAATGCAAAGTTTTACCTTCATAAGGAACCTGGTAATTGATTCTGAAACAAGGATTGTTTTCTAATTTTTCAGTAACTTGCTGTAATTCGGTCTGTGATTTTATATAAGAAGACTGTTCGGGCTCAAGACAGGCGTCAAGGTACATATGGAAATTGTTAGTGTAAGGAATTTCTTTCAGAATCAGTTGTTTAAATTCTTCGGGGAAAAGATCCGAGAGAATATATGGAATACCAATGTCTCTGCTTGCATCAACATAATAAAGAGATTCATATTCTGTACAAAGCGCCTCAATAACTCTTAAACGTTGCTCTGAAGATGATAATAAAACTTCAGTTTCTTTTTGTTGTTCTAATTGTTGTTCAACAATGTTGTCAATGCAACGGAAAGCAACTATTAATTTAGGGGCTTGCTCTGTTACAAAAATAGGGATAAACCTGATTTGCATATATCTTGGTTTATCATTGTGGATTTCACGATAGTTTAATTCAAAGGGTCTGTGTTCTTTGAAAATACAATTTTGTACTTTTTCAAGTCGTGTTTCTTCAACGAACATTTTTTTGTCATCTTTGTGGACATGTGAATTAGCATAATTTGCAAAAATCGAATCATAGCTTGAAAGAGCTATATCTGCAGTTGAGTAAGAATTGGTTGTTTCTTCGTCATAGTTTTTTGTGCATTTAAAAGTGCCGTTTTCTTCATAAACGAAATAAATGGAAGTATATTCTTCTGCAAGGGTTTCAATAATGGCATTTCTGTTTTGAAGTTCTTTTTGTTGCTCTAATATCGCTTCTAATTCGTTTTTTTCATATCTTTCAAGCAATTCAGGACTCGCAATTTGCTGAACTGTAACCGAGTAGCAATCTTTGAATTCGGGCGTGTTAATGTTTGTAAATGCTGCACCGTAACGATTGAAATTCGGCGAATTGAATAATAATCTGCCTTTCTCAAGCTTGTTTGCAATAGGACAGAAGGTGCAAGGCTCATTTTTGTCTGCTATAACTTTATAGCAGAGCTTGCCTTCCACCACCTTGGGGAAAAAATCTTTTAAAGTATCATTGGCATAGCGTATAAGGTAATCAGTACCTACAATATACATACCATTTTCAAAACCTGTAAAACTCATTAAAAATCACTCTTATTTCGAAAATTTTTCTTTGTAAGCAATAATTGAATCCTCAATGATTGAAACTGCATCTAAGACACCTTTAACCTCATCAATTGCAGTTTCTTTTTGCTCAAGTGTTTTATAAACTGTAAAGAAGTGCTTCATTTCGTCAAACACGTGAACAGGTAACTGACTTATATCTTTATAGGTGTTATATGTCGGGTCGTTAAAGGGAATCGAAATGATTTTATCGTCCGAAGCACCGTTGTCAATCATAGAAATAACGCCTATGGGGTAACATTCTACTATAGACATCGGTTGAATTTGCTCTGAGCAGAGCACAAGTACGTCGAGTGGGTCGTCATCCTTTGCGAGAGTCCTTGGAATAAAACCATAGTTTGCAGGGTAGTGAGTTGAGGTATAAAGAACACGGTCAAGTCTCAGAAGCCCCGTTTCTTTGTCGAGCTCGTATTTCATTTTGCTGCCCTTGCTTATTTCAATGACAGCCGCATACGATGAGCGTGAAATTCTCTCTGGATTAATATCGTGCCAAATATTCAAAAAAATCGCCTCTGGAATTTATTTTTGTTCTTGTTCTGCTAAAGATTTTAAGTAATCTTCAGGAAGATTGTCATAATACATAAACATATTTTTGCCGTTTTTCTTGGAATAATAAAGTGCGTTATCTGCTTTTTCCATAACATCTTCATAAGTTGCTCCGTTTTCAGGGCATTTTGCAATACCTATACTTGCATGGAAATCAATAGTTTCATCTTCAATTTTGATTGTTTCTTGCATAAGGTCTAAAAGCTCTTGAGCACGGGTTGAAACAACGTCTTCTTCAATAGGATGTGGTAAGAAGATAATGAATTCGTCACCGCCAAAACGACCTAAAATATCGGTATGACGGAAAACTCTGCGGATGCAGTCTCCAAATTCGTGAAGAACGTCGTCACCCATTGCGTGACCGTACGTATCATTTATTTTCTTGAAATTGTCAAGGTCAACGAACATAAATACGCCTGTACCACCATTGTTGATATGGTTAGAAATTTCTCTGCCCACAGCAGCCTTATTATAAAGAAGTGTGAGAGGGTCAGTATCTCTGTCTCGCTCAATGTAACGTCTTAAGGTAAGCTCTTTTGCTTTCGTTTTAATCATATAAGTGTTGAGAACGGCACCTAAGAAATAAAAGCTTACAGCATTAAGAATATCAACTGAAGCAACCTCCCAGGCTTTTACGTTGTAGCTACAAAGACAGAAAATAACAACCTGAGCAGCGTTAAAGGTTATAAGACGCCAAGGCCTGTCTATTATTATCATTGGAATTGCAATTAAAAATACACAGAATGTAGTGCTGGTGATTTCTGTGCTATTGAATGTACCCAAAATAATTGCATAAGTAAAAATAGCGAATATTGATATGTATGTTATTGGTGTTATCAAATCCGGTTTTTTTGGAAGACATTTCCATGCGAAAAATAGAACGAGTAATTCGCAAATGAAGAGGGAACTGTACAATATGGTGTTTTTGCTGTACGCATCATCAAAAAGCGAAATAATAAGTAAACCGAAAAAAACTAAAGAACCGAGTCCTGAGGTTACAAAAAGAATTCCTCTGTTTTTTTCTTCTCTTGCAGCCCTTATAGAATGATATTCTTCAGGTGTTATGCCTGCATAAACAAAAGTGGTTATTAAATAATCTTTAAACTTAGTGAACATAACTGCCTCCACATCAACAGATATATATTAAAATAACTATTGTAATTTTATCTATTTATAGTATTGTACTATAAAACTATATCTAAAATCAACAGTTTGTTGCAAAAAAATATTAATTTTTTCAACATTTTTGCCCAAAAAAAGACTTTTTTAGTGAAAAAAGAAATTTGACGAGATTTAAGAATTGTGATATAAAACTATATATGACATAGAGGTGAAAAAATGAAAGATTATTTTTTAACCAAAATAGCAGAAATAGAAAATGGCTTTAACGAGAAATTCGGCGTACCCCGACAAAGTGGTCTAACACCATCTGTTGAATCGAAAATAATTTTTGAAAAAGAATTCAGAGATGAAAATCTGTTAAGGGGAATTGAGCAGTATTCTCACCTGTGGCTTGTTTTCGGTTTTTCTGAAAACGAGGGTAAATGGTCACCAACTGTAAGACCACCCAAGCTCGGCGGTAATAAAAGAGTTGGTGTTTTTGCAACACGCTCGCCATTCAGACCAAATTCATTAGGCTTATCTGTCGTTCGGTTGGTGAGAATAGAAAATTCAGAAAAAGGCAAGGTTTTGGTAGTTGCCGGTGCCGATTTGGTAAGCGGTACACCTATTTTTGATATAAAACCATATCTGCCTTACGTTGATTCTGTACCCGAAGCAAACGGCGGTTTTTCAGAAGAACATAAAAATGATTTTTATGAAGTGGAATTTTCGGATGAAGTAAAGCTCTTATTGACAAAACAAGAAATTTCAGAGCTTACAGAAATATTAAGGCTTAACCCTAAACCGTCTTATAAGGATGATGAAAACAGAGTTTACGGATTATCATTTAAAGATATGAATGTTAAATTCAGTTGCAGTAATAATACAATTTACGTTACAGAGATAAGAAGGGATTAAAATGCTTGAAATAAAGCCGGCTTTTTATGACGAATTCAGATGTATTGCAGGTAAATGTACCGACTCTTGTTGTGTGGGTTGGGAAATTGACGTTGATGAAAATACACTTGAAAAATATAATAAATGGGATTCAGATTTCGCAAACAAAATCAGAGAAAATTTAATTGAAGAAGAGAATGGTACAGTTTCTTTCAGGCTTTGTGAAAAAGAACGTTGTCCGTTTTTAAATGAAAAAAATCTGTGCGATATTATTATAAATTGCGGCGAAGAAAATCTGTGCGACATTTGCAGTGAACACCCTCGCTTTTATAATGAGTTTTATGACGTGGTTGAGTGCGGGTTGGGGCTTTGCTGTGAAGAAGCTGCAAGACTTCTTTTGTCTTGTGAAAAGCCATTTGATTTTATTTTTTGCCCCGAGGACTCATTATTTTCGTTAAATGAAGCAGCCCTTGAAGAATACGCAGAGGATGATTACTTAAGTTTTTATTATCTGAGAAAAGAAATGTTTGATATCTTAAATGAAAGTGGGATTTTTGAAGAAAAAATCCGAAAGATATCAGATTTGATTAAGCAGAAAAATTTTGGTGAAGCAGTTTTTTACAGTGATGAAGAATTATTTGAAAAATATGAAAAAACAGAAGCTATAAACGAAGAGTGGAAAGAATATTTTAATGATTTGAAGAAAAACTACGAGTGCTACATAGAAACAGAAACGCCGTTTGACGAAGCGACAAACGGCGATGGTGTATACTCAAAAATACTTTGTTATATAATTTTCAGACACTTAAGCAATAGCCTTTATGAAGAAACGGCAGAGCTGTGTGAATATTTCAGTTTTTGTGTTTCGGGTGTAAGATTTATTAAACTCTGCGATATTAAAACGTATTACGACAAAAAGGCGTTGACACTAGCTGACCGTATTGAAAACGTTAAAAGATGGTCAAAACAAATTGAGTATAGTGATGAGAATATTGAATTGATTTTATAACAGTGCTTAGTATAAAGCGGTGTTTACAACGTAAAGAAGTGAATCAATAGTGATTTTATCGGTAGGAATTCCGTTGGCGGCGTAGCATTCGTCTGCTGACGGAGTTTTGTAATTTGTAGAGCAAAGCTCTGTCAGATAAATGTCAAAGACGTCACAAACACTGTCGCCGTTTAAATCTCCGCCGACGATTATTTTATATTCACTTACTTTTTCACCATTTTCATAAATTGAAACAATACTGCCTGTTCCAAGAAAATCGACTCCGTCAGAAGAAAGACTCGGCGTAACCTCATAGGTGACGTTTTCAGAGAACTTTACAAGAGAATCAACCGTGTTGCACAGGTCGTTGCTTGTGAAGATTACACTATCATCTATTGTTACGTCAACATCTTCAAGCGGGGCAACCGGAAGTTTTGGTATAGACTCTTTGCAGAGAGGTCTTGAGCAGACAAGACAACTTTTTTCTTTTTCGCCCTCTTCTTCAAACGTGGCATTTTTAATAGTGACCCATCTTGATGGTGCGTGAGCATCATAAACGACAGTGTAAGATTTTCGCACATCTACGGTGTAATTTGGCGAAGAGTAAATTTCACAATATATTTTGCAATCAAGGTAATTCATACCATAAATCCAGTGATAATTGCCAAAAGAATTAACGTCAGGAGTGAGGAAAATTTCTTCGTTTCCTGTTTTAGGGTCATATTGATATATTGTATCTTTTGTGTTGTAATAAAGATAAAAACTATCACCTAAAAGTTTGGTGTAACTCGAACCATAAAAACCGTTGGGTGTGCTCCAGGTGTCTTTGATTTGCTTTAAGACTTCAATTTCACCGGTTTCTGTATCGATTAACCTGCATAAATCGCGTGTTTCTGAATTGAAGAAGTAAAATTCGTTATCAATAAGTTGAAATGCTGTATTAGACTTGTTCCAATAATAATCGTCATAAGTTGTATCCGTCGGGAAACTGAAGTAATCTGTTGCGGTGTGTCCCGTAGCTTTCAGCGCTTCTGTTGAGAGCAAAAAGTTTTTATGAGAAACTCTGCCGTACATATCCCACACAGGGTCATCCCAGGTTACGTCAACGTGATATGGTTTGTCATTGATGTAGATTATGTTCCAAGCGTGGTTGAGAACGTCGGAAGAACAGTAAAGACTTTTGATTCCGACTTGCTCTAAAAGATAGTCGTAAGCAATGGCGTACCCCATACAAACGCCTGTTTTTAAAACTATGACTCCATATGCGTTGCGTGCACTTCTCGGTAATGAATTGTTTTGTAAGTTTTCGTAATCGTAAGAACAATGCAAAGCAAGTCTGTCGTGTAAAATAAGTGCTTTTTCTAAATCTGTTAAATTCGGGTTATCTTTAACATCATATAATAATTTGTTTGCTTTAGCCAACATCTCCTGGTGCATAGCTTCGTATTCAGTGTTTGTATAGTAAGGTTCGAAAAAAAGTTTTGTAAAACTACCGCCCGAATACTGAAAACCCATAGCACCTATTCTGAAAAGCTCGGGTGAATTGTACCATATTAATTCTTGCAATGCTTTTTTTACAGAATCATTATGCGGTATATTAAATTGGCTGATATCAATAGTTACGTATAAAGATTCTGAGTTATAAACAGTTTTAAGCTGTTCAACCAAATAATCATTAAACTCCTCAAGATTAAAATAAACAGACAAATCTAAAGTAGATGAAGCTGCATCATAAAGCTCGGGAGAAGACAATTCTATTTGAGGAGAAACAATTTCTGCCGCGAAGGCAAAATTAGAGTTTATAACGAACAGAATTGCAGCAAGAAGAACAACAAGTGTTTTTTTGGTTGCTTTTTTCATAATTACCACCGCCTCAAATTAATTATAAACTAAATTGAAAGTTGCAGTCAATTCATTATATGTATGAAATTACAATATTCTGTTTATGAAAAATGCACACCACAAGGTGGTGTGCATAAAATTTAAATTAAAGTTTTTCAATTTTGTCTGCGAGATTATCTAACCAATTACCATCAAAAAGCTCAATAGCACCTGCATCAACTGCAGCGGCTAATTTGTTGTTTATAGGTAATTTTGAAACGGTGTCAACTGAGTGTGTCTTTGCAACTTCGTCTATATGACTTTCGCCAAAAATGCTGTGACGTTTTTTGCAGTCAGGGCATTCAAAATAAGACATATTCTCAACAAATCCCAAAACAGGAATATTCATAAGAGAAGCCATTTTAACCGCTTTTTCAACAATCATACCAACTAATTCCTGAGGTGAAGCAACAATTACAATTCCATCTACGGGAATGCTCTGGAATACGGTAAGTGGAACATCGCCTGTTCCAGGAGGCATATCTACAAACATAAAATCAACATCGTTCCAGATGACGTCGCTCCAGAATTGTTTTACTGTACCGGCGATTACAGGACCACGCCATACAACAGGGTCTGTTTCGTTTTCGAGTAAAAGGTTTACAGACATAACCTCGATACCGGTTTTAGTGGTACAAGGTAAAATTCCCTGTTCAGTGCCCTGTGCACGTTCCTTTAAGCCAAATGCTTTAGGGATTGAAGGACCTGTAATATCTGCATCAAGAATGGCGGTTTTAAATCCGCGTCTTTTCATAGAAACCGCTAAAAGTGATGTTATAAGGGATTTTCCCACACCGCCTTTACCACTGACAACACCAATGACTTTTTTAATCTTAGAAAGTTCATGTGGTTTTTCCAAAAGACTTTCTTGCTCTCTTGAAGAGCAGTTCTGACTGCAAGTACTGCAGTTGTGTGTGCATTCGCTCATTAAAATCATCTCCTAATAATGTAATAGGTATGATACCACAGTACGGCGTAAATATCAAGATGTTAGTATTTTTAATTCATATTGCACTATAAACGCCAATTTATTTCAATTATTTTGTGGATGAAAAACTATTGACATTTAGGGCGTTTTTTTATATAATGCAATGTGCGATTGTCAAAATTTATAAAAAGACATCAAATGATTTTGTAAAACAGGTTATTATTTTACACACTACTTTCACTTCTTAAATAATTTACCTGAATAATAGATAGGAGTAAATAAAAATGAAAAGAACTTATCAGCCTAAGAAAAGACACAGAAAAATGGAACACGGTTTCCGTAAAAGAATGGCAGACAGAAACGGCCGCAAGGTACTTGCTCGTCGTAGAAGAAAAGGCAGAAAACAACTCACTTATTAAGTTGTAACTCAGTATTGAACCGTTCGGTTTAATCGAAGCCAAGGAGAGAACAAGTGTTAGACTTTGTCACACTAAAAATGAATGGCGACTTTCGTCGTCTTTATAATAGAGGTAGGGCTGTAACGAATCCTGCGTTGGTTATGTATTTTATGAAGAACCGCGCGGGAATTTGCCGTATTGGTATAACTACAGGCAAAAAAATCGGCAATGCTGTTGAGCGTAATCGTTCAAGACGTATTATAAAGGAAGCATTCAGAAGTGTTGTAAAAGAAGTAAATGGCGGTTATGATATTGTTTTTGTTGCCAGAAGTAAAACGAAATATCAGAAAAGCACATATCTTGAAAAGGTTATGCGTGAAATGATGCAGAAAGAAAATATGCTTCTGCAGGAGTTATCCGGTGACGAGCAATGAAAGATGTTTTTATTAAAATGATTAGCTTCTACCAACGTAGAATTTCACCGCTTTTCGGGCCCAGGTGCCGATTTTATCCGACTTGTTCACAATATGCAAAAGAAGCAATTGAAATCCATGGTGCATTAAAAGGTTCAATTCTTGCCGTTTGTCGCCTTATGCGCTGCAACATACTTTTTCCGGGTGGGGTAGACCCCGTTCCGCCGAAAAAGGAGTGTAAATGCAACTGTAAAGGCAGGCACAAATAATGAAAGGAAACAGAATTAATGGGCGGATTTTATGAAGGCATAAGAGCGTTTTTATTGCCATTTTTCAGTTTACCGCTTAGTTTTTTTTATGAAATTACAGGGAGTTACGTTTTAGCAATTTTCTTATTAACACTCATTATAAGATTGTTTCTTCTTCCTGTTTCAATCAAACAACAAAAAAACTCAGCAAAGCAAACAAGACTTAATGCAAAAGTCAACAGAATAAGACAAAAATATGCAAACAATCAACAAAAAGCACAGCAAGAAATCCAGGCGCTTTATCAACGTGAAGGTTTCGGTGCAGCCAATATGGGTTGTATGCCTATGGCAATTCAGATGATTGTTATGATTGGTCTTTACGGCGTTATGTACAGACCGATTTCAAGCGTGCTCAGATTCAGTGACGAAAAGATTGCCGGCATGAAAAAGATTATGGCAACTGTTCTTGAGGTTGCTGACAAGAAAACAAAAAAAGGTTCAGCCGATATGCAAGAAATTGCAATTCTTAAAAATCACGGTGATTTTACAGAAGAACTTTCAAAAATTCTTTCAAAAGAAGAGCTCAGCGATTTAGCAGAATTCAGTGAAAAGTTCAAGTTTTTAGGACTTGATCTTTCAATAACACCTGACAAGAATGACCCGAGTTTATATTGGCTCATACCGATTCTTGCCTGTGTTACAGCTTTGCTTTCTTCAGTTTATCTTTATATGAAGCAAAGAAAACAAAACCCTGAAATGGCAAAGAATCCTGCAATGGGTTGTATGACACTTATGTCACCATTAATGTCACTTATATTTACGTTTATGTTCCCGACAGGTGTAGGTGTTTATTGGATTATTTCAAACATTCTTTCATTTGTTCAGCAAGTTGTTATTTCTATTTTCTATAGTCCGAAAAAAGTTATTGCTCAGCAAATGGTTGAAGAAACAGTATTAAGACGTTCAAAAGAAAATACGACTAAAATGCGTGTAGAAAACGAAAAGAAATAAGGTGTTACGATGATTAAAGAAGCAATTGGTATTGCGGATACAATAGATGAAGCAAGAAAAATAGCTACTGAGAACCTTAATGCTCCTATAGATGCAGATGTTAAGGTTGAAATAGTTAGTATGCCAAAGAAAAAAGTTTTAGGACTTTTTGGTGGTATGAAAGCAAAAGTTAAAGCTTTTTATGATGATGGTGTAGAAGAGGTTAAAAAAGCACCTGAGAAAAAACAAGAGACTAAAAAACAAGAAACTAAAAAACAAGAAACTAAAAAAGAAAACAAACCGGCTGTAAAGGAAGAGTCGAAAGCAAAAGAACCTGAAATTGACCTTTCGGCTATTGAAGCAAAAGAGACAGATGCAACAAATTATTTAAAATCAATTCTTGTTGGTATGGGCTTTAGTGATGCTAACGTAACAGTAAAAGAAACAGAAGAAGATATGTTCTTTGAAATTACTTGCAGTGAAGATTACGGCAACATTATAGGTAGACGTGGCGAAACACTTGATGCTCTTCAATATCTCACAAGACTTTATGTTAACCGTGCAGATAAAGACAGTAAGAGAGTTGCTCTTAACGTAGGTGATTACAGAAAACGTCGTGAAGAAACTCTTAAATCACTTGCAAAACGTCAGGCTCAGAGAGCTATTAAATACCGTAGAAGCTGTGTGCTTGAACCAATGAATCCTTATGAACGCCGTATTATTCATACAGCAGTTCAGGAAATCAGCGGTGTTTCATCACATTCAGTAGGTGAAGGCGAAAACAGAAGAGTTGTTATTGTTTCTGATGATTGTGATAACACAAGACGTGGTGGCTATTCAAAGGACCGCCGTCACAATAACAACAGACGTGAAAGAAGACCACAGTATGTTCCTGAAACTCCGAAAGAGCCAAGAGAACAAAAGGTTGATGCTACAGGCTCTTCACGTTACGGAAAGATTGAACCTAAGCATACTGCAGGTGAAGGTTCAGCGGAATAATTTTCACTTGACAACCCGAAAAATAAAGTATAATATAACTTATATAATGTAAATCTATGATTAAGAGAGTAGAGACGGAAGGTTTCTTCAGAGAGCGTGTCGGTTGGTGAAAGACACGAGTAACGCCGTTTTGAAAACCACTTATGAGTGCTTTGTGAAGCGTGTTTTATCACGATAAATGAAGCCGTGCGTGTCGCGTTAAGACATCTCGAGTGGCAGTATTATACTGCAATTTGGGTGGAACCGTGGAGTATTATGCTTCATCCCATATTTATGGGGTGAAGCATTTTTTTTATTTATTATAATCAATAATCTGAAAGGCGGAATATATATGATTAAAGTTACACTTCGTGATGAAGTAAAAGAATTCCCGAAAGGCACTTGTCCTGCTGATATTGCAAAAGAAATCAGTATGGGACTCTACAGAAATCTTTGTGCTTGTACAATTAACGGTGTTATGGCAGATGTAAGAACCGAGTTGAATGAAGATTGCGAGGTTAATCTTCTTACATTTGAAAGCGATGAAGGAAAACACGCTTTCTGGCATACTGCATCTCACATTTTAGCACAGGCAGTTAAAAGACTTTATCCTGAAACAAAACTTGCAATTGGCCCTGCTATAGATAATGGTTTCTATTACGATTTTGATTCAGAGGTTTCATTTACCCCTGAAACTCTCGAAAAAATCGAAGCAGAAATGAAAAAGATTGTAAAAGAGGATATTGAACTCGAAAAATTCCTCGTAGAGCCAGATGAAGCAATTAAACTTATGGAAGAAAAAGGCGAGATTTATAAGGTTGAACTTATAAAGGAACACGCAGGAAAAAATGAGCCTATCAGCTTTTATAAACAAGGTGAATTCTGTGATGTTTGTGCGGGTCCACACATTCTTTCAACAGGTAAAGTAAAAGCAATTAAACTCACAGCTTGTACAGGCGCTTATTGGCGTGGCGACCAGAATAACAAAATGCTTCAGAGAATTTACGGTACGGCATTCCCTAAAGCATCAGAATTAGAAGAACATCTTTTAAGAATTGAAGAAGCAAAAAAACGTGATCATAATAAATTAGGCAGAGAACTTGAAATATTTACAACAGTAGATTCTATTGGTCAGGGCTTACCGATTCTTCTTCCTAAGGGTACATTTATTGTGCAGACACTTCAGCGATTTGTTGAAGACGAAGAAGCAAGAAGAGGTTGGGTACGTACTAAAACACCTCTTATGGCAAAGAGCGACCTTTACAAAATCTCAGGTCACTGGGATCACTACAAGGATGGTATGTTTGTTTTAGGTGACGAAGAAAAGGATGCAGAGGTATTTGCACTTCGTCCTATGACTTGCCCATTCCAATATCAGGCATATTTAAACAGAGCACGTTCTTACCGTGACCTTCCAATGCGTCTTGCTGAAACTTCAACTCTTTTCAGAAACGAGTCTTCAGGTGAAATGCACGGTCTTATCCGTGTAAGACAATTCACAATTTCAGAAGGACATCTTATGTGTACTCCTGAACAACTTGCAGATGAATTTGAGCGTTGTCTCGACCTTTGCATATTTATGCTCAAAACACTTGGTCTTTATGATGACGTTTCTTACAGATTCTCTCAATGGGACCCTGACGACAGAGAAAAATATATAGGCACAGAAGAACAATGGAATGAAGCACAGGGCATAATGAAAGAAATTCTTGATAACCTTGATATCGATTATAAAATCGGTGTTGGTGAGGCTGCATTCTATGGTCCGAAGCTTGATATTCAGATTAAGAATGTTCACGGTAAAGAGGATACATTAATTACAATTCAAATTGACCAGATGCTTGCAGAAAAATTCGGTATGGAATACGTTGCAAAGGATGGCACAAAGAAAAATCCGTATATTATTCACCGTACTTCTATTGGTTGCTACGAAAGAACACTTGCACTTCTTATTGAAAAATATGCCGGTGCATTCCCACTCTGGTTAGCGCCTGAACAAATGAGAATTCTTCCTATTTCTGAAAGACATCACGATGCTTGTTACGAACTTAAAAACAAACTCGAAGCAAAAGGTCTTCGTGTAACAGTTGATGACAGAGCAGAAAAAACGGGTTACAAAATCCGTGAAGCACAACTCGAAAAAATCCCTTATATGCTTATTCTCGGTGACAACGAGATTGAAAACGAATCACTCTCTGTAAGAAGCAGAAAAAATGGCGATATGGGCTCAATGAAGGTTGACGAGTTTGTAGCTATGGCTATTGAAGAAGTAGAAACAAAGAAGCTTTAATTCGGAATGCGGAATTGAAGGGTCTGCGACGCTGTTATAAAAATTGTAGAGTTGCAGAAATGAATAGTTATTTGTAAAGAGTTACATCCTATCATATTTTCGGTTTTTAATGAGAATATGATAGGATGCTTTTTATAAGTTATTAAGATAATCAAAAAACCTTACAAAGATAAACTTTGTAAGGTTTTTGTTTATAATTCAAAATTCCGAATTCCGAATTTAATTATTCAGCTTTAGGAGCGTAAAGGTCCTTAAGTCTGAGAAGGTGTTCGTATCTCTCTGTAGCTGTTTTCTCTGAAAGTGCGAAGAGTTCTTCTGCTCTTTCTGGGAATGAGCGTGTAAGAGAAGCATAACGAGCTTCGTTAAGAAGGAATTCACGGTAGCTGCCTGTTGCAGGTTTGCTATCAATTGTGAATGGATTCTTACCTTCTGCTTTGAGAGCTGGGTTGTAACGGAACATATTCCAGTAACCGCAGTCAACAGCCTTCTTCATTTCGTTCTGGCAGTTAACCATACCACCCTTGATTGAGTGCATTTCGCAAGGAGCGTAAGCAATAATGATTGAAGGACCATTGTAAGCTTCTGCTTCTTTGATTGCTTTGAGAGTCTGATTTTGGTCAGCACCCATAGCAATTTGTGCTACGTAAACATAACCGTAACTCATAGCGATTTCAGCAAGGCTCTTCTTAGCAACAGCTTTACCAGCAGCAGCGAATTGAGCAACCTGACCGATGTTAGAAGCTTTAGAAGCCTGACCACCTGTATTTGAGTAAACTTCTGTATCAAATACCATAATGTTTACATCTTCACCAGAAGCGAGAACGTGGTCAACACCGCCGAAGCCGATGTCGTAAGCCCAACCGTCACCACCGAAGATCCATACAGATTTCTTTGAAAGGTATTCTTTGTTAGCAAGGATTGATTTGCAGTTGTCACAGCAAGCACCATCGCCGAGAGCAGCAACAAGAGCATCAGTAGCAGCAGCATTTGCTTCGCCGTCGTTTACTGTGTCGAGGTAAGCCTGAGCTTTAGCCTTGAGGTCATCAGAAGCTTTGTCTGATGTAAGAATGTTTTCAACTTTAGAAATAAGGCTGTTACGGATAGCATTATGTCCTAAGTACATACCGAAACCGTGTTCAGCGTTATCTTCGAAGAGTGAGTTAGCCCA
>JAZRKU010000034.1:0-58058 GCA_045646485.1 Acutalibacteraceae bacterium | reverse complement strand
ATTGACAATGCATGGATTCAAATCCTTCCCCGACAAGACTGTCATATCCTTTGACAGAGGTATAACCGCAATTGTCGGACCTAACGGAAGCGGAAAATCCAACATATCCGACGGTGTGCGCTGGGTACTGGGTGAAATGTCCCCCAAGTCGCTCCGTGGCTCAAAAATGGAAGACGTTATTTTCAGTGGTACAGATGCTCGTCGTGCAGTAGGCTTTGCAGAAGTTACTTTGAAACTTGATAATACTGACAGAGCACTTAATAACGATAACGACGAGGTAAGTGTTACAAGAAGATATTATCGCTCAGGTGAAAGTGAATATAAAATAAACGGACAACCATCAAGACTTAAAGATATCCACGAATTGTTTATGGATACAGGTCTGGGTAGAGATGGTTATTCAATGGTAAGTCAGGGTAAAATAGAAACCCTTATTTCAGGTAAATCAGACGAACGTCGTGATATGCTTGAAGAGGCGGCTGGTATTTCACATTACAGATATCGTCGTGCTGATGCTATGCGCCGTCTTGACCAGGCAGAAGAAAATCTTCTTCGTCTTCGTGATATTTTAACTGAGCTTGAAACCCGTGTAGGACCTTTGAGAGTTCAGAAAGAAAAAGCAGAAAAGTTCCTTGAGTATTCAGAAGAAAAGAAATCTCTTGATATAGGTCTTTGTCTTCATACTCTTGACAAAACGAAAAACACACTTCGTGAACAAGAAAAGAAAATTACTATTGCCGAGTCACAATATAATGACGTTTGTAAAGTGCTTGATGATGCGGCAAAGAAAATAGATAACGCTATTTATGAAACTCAGAGAATCACAATTGAAGTTGATGAAATTCACAGAGCATCTTCTCAGCTTGAAGAACAAGCAGCTTTAATTGAAAGTCAGGCGGCAGTTCACGAAAATAGTATTTTACATAATAAGGAAACTATCGAGAGAATTGAACGTGACAAAGAAAACGAAAACGAAACAGATTCTGAAATTTTAAGTGAAATTGAATCAACAAATCAGGCGATAAAAGAGCTTGAAAATGCAATTAATACAAAGAAAGAAGAACTTGCAAAATTTACTGAAGAAATTGATTTAATCGCAACTAAAAATACTGAGAGTGCGGCAGAGAGTGTTGAACTTTCTG
Organism: Acutalibacteraceae bacterium; assembly: GCA_045646485.1. Lineage (GTDB taxonomy): Bacteria > Bacillota > Clostridia > Oscillospirales > Acutalibacteraceae > DTU089. Next base: position 56,916 of record JAZRKU010000034.1, on the reverse strand, counting down.
AAAAAATCTCAAAAATGTCAATTCTTATTGCAGATAAAAGGGTGTTGGTGTCAACAGCATCTTCATCTGTTGCGGAAATTGATAACAGAATTTCTGCTTTGGAAGAAGCAGAAAAGCAAAGAGACCCTATTTTAAAAGAGTTAGAAAACGAAAAGAAAAAGGCTGAAGAAGAACTCAGCTCAATAACAGAAAAGAATCTTGATTTAACTAATTCTCTTTCAGGTATAGAGTTGTTGGCAGAAAAACGCCTTGAAAAATTAAACTCTTTAAAAGAAACAGAAAATTCATTGAAAAATGAGCTCCAGATAAAAGAATCAAGAGTTGTAATGCTTTCTGATTTAGAAAAAAATATGGAGGGTTATCAGGGTAGTGTTAAAGCAGTTATGCGTGAAGTGAAGCATAACGTTTTGAAGGGTATTCACGCACCTGTTTCACAGATTATTTCTGTTAAGGATAAATATGCTTTAGCTATTGAAACTGCTCTCGGTGCAACAATTCAGAATATTATCACCGACACAGAAAGCGATGCTAAAAAAGCAATTAACTTCCTCAAGGAAAGTAAAGCAGGCCGAGCAACGTTTTTACCACTTACATCAGTAAAGGGCAGTGAGCTTAACGAAAAAGGACTTGACGATTGCTACGGTTATATAAACATTGCTTCTGCGTTAGTTGATTTTGACAGTAAATATCAAGGGGTAATTACTTCAATTTTAGGTAGAACAGTTGTTTCAGAAGACCTTGATTCTGCGGTTGATATCGCAAAGAAATACGGCTATAAATTTAAGGTTGTTACTCTTGATGGTCAGGTTGTCAATGCAGGTGGTTCAATGACAGGTGGTGCCCGTCTTCAGAATGCGGGTATTTTAAGTCGTGCCAACGAAATTGAAAAACTGAAAAAAGAGTGCGATGATATTAAAGATAAATTAGAAATTGCAATTAAAAACGTTGCAGAGCAACAAGAAAGTTACTCTTCTTTAAGTGCAGAGCTTGAAGGATGTAAGGCTGAAATTGCATTTACTGCTGAAGAAAAAATCAGAGCAGAGGGTGTTTTAGCACTTAAAAACGGTCAGTTTGAAACAATTCTTGCGGCTAAAAAAGAGGCAGAAGAAGAGAAGACAAGCCTCATAAACAGAAAGAAAGAAACAAACGAAAATGCTGTTTCTGCAGAAAAAGAACTTCAGGAACTTCAGAATGAACTTCAGGGGCTTGAAGGTAAATTATCAACTCTTACAGGTGACAGAGAAAATCTTCAGCAAAAGAGAGAAGAGTTTACTGCAGAGGTTGCAAGAATAAATCTTGAAATCGCTACAAACGTAACAGAAATCGAAGCGAAGACTGAAGAAGTTGAAAGACTTAAGGGCAGAAGCACAAGTCACAAAGACAGACTCACTCAGCTTAACAGTGAAATTGAAGAGATTGTTAAGAAAAACGAGGAACTTACAAAGCTTATTGATGTATTAAAAGAAGATGCAGGTAAGCTGAGAAGTCAGAGTGGTACTTCAAAAACTGATACTGAAAATCTTATAAAACAGCGCGAGGTATTTGAAAAAGAAAGTGCAGAGCTTCGTATTCTTGAAAGAGAAAAAACCGAAGAAAGAGAAAAACTGAGTGGTGAAATAGCTCGTCTTTCTGAAAGAAAAGAAACTCTTTCAAATGACCTCGAAAATATTACAAACAGACTTTATGAAGAATATGAGTTAACCCGTCGTGATGCGGAAGAAATGAACATTGTTATTGAAGATGTTGCAGAATCACGCAGAAGACTTAATGAACTCAAGGCGAAAATCAAAGGTCTCGGTAACGTTAACCTTAGTGCTATTGAAGAGTACAGCGAGGTTTCTGAAAGATATGAATTTATGCACGTTCAGGTTAATGATGTAGAAAAATCAAAAGCTGAACTCATAAAACTTATTCAGGAGCTTACAGGCAAAATGGGTGAGCAGTTCAGAAATCAGTTTAATAAAATCAACATCAATTTCGGAGAAACTTTCTCAGAGCTTTTCGGTGGCGGTAAAGCCTCTCTTGTTTTAACTGATGAATTAGATGTGCTTGAAAGTGATATTGAAATTAAAGTTCAACCACCAGGCAAGAACGTTCAGAATATTTCACTTCTTTCAGGTGGCGAAAAAGGTCTTTCTGCAATTGCACTTCTTTTTGCTATACTTAAAGTCAATCCTTGTCCGTTCTGTATTTTCGACGAGGTTGAGGCGGCACTTGACGATGTCAATGTTGCAAAATACGCTTCTTACGTTCGCAGAATGACAGATGATACACAGTTTATTCTCATTACTCATCGTCGTGGTACAATGGAAGAAGCGGATACGCTTTATGGTGTGACAATGCAAGAAAAAGGTGTTTCAAAACTTCTCGAATTAAAAACTGCCGAAATGGCTCGTCAACTCGGCTTAGAATAATATAAGTAGGTGTTATCTTGGGAGTATTTAAAAAAATAAACTTCGGTTTAAGAAAAACAAGAAATAATATGTCGGGAGCTATTGATAATGTGCTCGACAGTTACACATCAATTGATGAAGAACTTTTTGATGAACTTGAAGAAGCTCTTGTAATGGGTGACGTTGGTGTAACTACTGCTTCTGAAATTACAAAAAGACTTAATGAAAGAGTAAGAAAAAAAGGTCTTAAAAATCCTGCTGATGTAAAATCAGAAATTAAAGAAATTGTTGCCGAAATGCTTGAGGGCGGCGAAGATATGGGACTTATTACAATTCCGTCAGTGATTCTTGTAATAGGTGTTAATGGTGTAGGTAAAACTACAACAATAGGCAAAATGGCTTCAATGTATAAAGCGGAGGGCAAGAGTGTCATTCTTGCTGCTGCTGATACGTTCCGTGCTGCTGCAATTGACCAGCTTACAGTTTGGGCAGAAAGAGCAGGGGTGGATATTATAAGCCACAAAGAGGGTGCCGACCCTGCTGCTGTTATATTCGATACAATTTCTGCCGCAAAAGCAAGAGGTAATGATATTATAATCTGTGATACTGCAGGTCGTCTTCATAATAAGAAAAATCTTATGGAAGAACTTGCAAAAATTTACAGAGTTATTGACAGAGAACTTCCGTATTCTGACAGAGAAGTGCTTCTTGTACTTGATGCCACAACAGGACAGAATGCAGTGAATCAGGCAAGAGAATTTGCAAAAATTGCAGAAATTACAGGCATTATTCTCACAAAGCTTGACGGTACTGCAAGAGGTGGTGTCGTTCTCTCAATTAAAAACGACCTTAAAGTGCCTGTTAAATTTGTTGGTGTGGGTGAGGGTATTGATGATTTGCAGCCGTTCAATCCACACGCCTTTGCAGAAGGTCTTTTTGAGGCGCTTCCCGAGGATTTCAAAGAGGATGAAATAGATTTATCTGTAATCAAGGAAGAAATAACTGTAAACGAAGAAGAAAGCGAATTCAAAGAGGCATTAGAAGAAGTTTTCGAGGCTTTTGCAGAACTTAAAGAGGATGTAAAAGAAGAAATCTCAGAGCTTAAAGAAGACATAAAAGAGGAAATTGCAGAACTCAAGGAAGACGTGAAAGAAGTTGTTGAAGATATTAAAGAAGAAGTTACGTCTGAAATTGATGAAGCGATTGAAGAAATGCAAGAAACTATCGATGAAATAGACGAAGAATCTCAGTCTTTTGTTGAAACCGAAGACGATAAAGACGAAGAGCCTAAAAAGAAAAAAGGCTTTTTCGGGAGGCTTTTTAAATAATGCAAAACACATTTTTAATAGCAACTCATAACGTAAAAAAGAAAAATGAACTTTTACGAATTCTTTCACCTTTGGGAATTGACGTGAAAACTGATGAAGAATTAGGGCTCACACTCACAGAGGTTGAAGAAACAGGTGAGACCTTTTACGAGAATGCTCTTCTTAAAGCGAAAAGCGGTTGCAAAGAAAGCGGGTTACCTTGCGTTGCAGATGATTCAGGCTTAATGGTTGATTATCTTGCAGGTGCACCAGGTGTTTATTCAGCAAGATTTGCAGGTGAGCACGGCAATGATGATAAAAATAATGATAAATTATTGAAGCTCTTGAAAGACGTGCCATTTGAAGAACGTACCGCCCGTTTTGTGTCTGTTACCTGTTGCGTTTTTCCTGATGGTAACGTTATAACCGCTCGTGGTGAATGCGAAGGAAAAATAGGCTTTGAAAAAATAGGTGACGGTGGCTTTGGCTACGACCCTGTTTTTATGGTTAACGGTAAAAGCTTTGCAGAGCTTTCTTCAGAAGAAAAAGATAAGTTGAGCCATAGAGGTAAATCGCTTAACTTGCTTTATCAGAAGCTTAATGACTATATGTCTTTATAAACAGTTATAACACAACCGATTTCGGTAACATCAATCAACAATCTGATGTTATCGATTTCGGTTTTTTTAGTGTCTGTTGTTTTTTCTTTTATAACGTTATAAAAATCGCTTTCAGAAATGATTTTAGCAGAAGTATTTTCATTGTTTATGAATGAATATAATAAATCAGTTGTGAATTTAAGAGTGGTTTCATCAGAATAAAAGTCGTTTTCTGTGACAATATTCATTTCGGTAAGACGTGATTTTTCATCTGTTTTAAAGCTCAGAAGCAACTCGTTTTCGTTTATGTTAAAAAATTTAGAAAAGCTATCATTTTCTTCGGAATATAAGAATCCGTTTTCTGTCAGGTTATAGGCTTCGTTTTTTTCATTTGCTCTTAGTACGAATCCCGTTAAATCCTCACCGCTTTTTTCAACAGAGCATCCATTCAGAAAAACAAGAAGTATCAACGGAAATATAAAGAATTTTTTCATAACCACACCTCTAAAATTAACATATTTTTAACAATTTGAAAGCGTTGCGGTTGTATAATAAGAATGAGTTAATTTTACTATTTTATTATATGCATTATAAATTCAGGAAATAAGTGTGATGACAATGAAATTTAAAAAAATAATTTGTGTCATTTTGGCAGTAATACTAACACTTTCGGCAACAGCTTTTAACACGGTGGCGGTTGCTGCTAATGCGTCATACCCAAATGGTGTTACTGAAAACCAGGTTTCTAATGCTTTAAAGGGTACCGAATCACTTGTTTCTTTTGTTCTCAAGAATTTTTTGCACTCTGATTTAAAATCACTTATAGAACCCGAAATATATAGTGATAAGGTAGTTTCAGACCTTATGTTGTCAATTTATTTACCTATGGAAGAAACTGCCGGGGATTTAAAAGCGCTCGGAATAGATGTTACAATAAGCGGTGTCGCTAAACACTTGAAAAAATATCCCGATGCACAAAACGCGCTTGCACAAGCAAATAGCTTTGAGGAGCTTGATTTATCAACTGTTAAATGGGGCGTAAGCGATAAAAAGAGTTTTTCAAAAGCGGTCAGCGCAATACTTTCTCCGTTTAACAATCTTTTGTTTATGCTTCTTTGTTCAGGTAAATTTACAATTCCGAACATTACTAAAATAGAGGGCGGAAATGGTTACGAAAATGCTATTGTTCCAATGCTTAATGCGTTGGGTTGTAAAAACCTGCTTTCGCAAGAAGAGTTTAAAAATCAGGCAAAAGAAGATAAAAGCTCAATGATTTACAACATTCTTATGTCTGCATTGTCTGTGGTTGATGAGTTGGAGAAAAAGCCGATTGATACGCTTGTTACAGTTTTACCGGGATTTGCGTATTTCTGTGAAAGTGGTCAGATGAATGAATGTTTTAATAAGCTTTTAGCGCCTGTTAAAGAAAACGCTTATATAAGACTTGCAATTCTTTTAGAATTAATAGACCTTGATTCAATGACGATAGACGTTGAGGTTATGCTTAATGATGTTCTAAAACAAATGGGGCAGGAGTCAGGTCTTCAATTTACAGCATTGGATTTTGAAAAGCTCAGCTTGTGCGGTAGTGTAAACGGCAACGCATTCAGACCTAATAAGCCTCTTGCATACGTTACTATTATGAGTTGGCTGATAGATACTCTCAAACTGAATAAAAATGCTCTGCCTGAGCTTTTATCACAAGGTGATACGGGAAGTGAAGCAACCTCATTGCTTTCAGATGAAGCACTTAACGATTTGCTTTCAACTAATACAGATAATATTTTAAAAACAATAATAATGCTCTTTAATGACAGCACAATAAAAGATGCTGCGTTATATAAATATCCTGAACTCACTTTTTCAACAATAACTTACACCGAAAATCTTACAGAAGAAGATTTTACTAAAGTGCTTGAAGACGTAGATGGTCTTATAGATGAATTTGTTCAGGAATATACAGATTACAAAAAGTTAGAAACACTTCTTGGTGACACAATTTACACGAGCGAAAATATAAACAGTGCAGTAACAGGTATTTACACACTTCTCGAAAAAGAAGGTCTTTCAGAGATGCTCTCTTTTATGGGGATTGATATTTCGCCAAAGGGTGTGGCATCTACTCTTACTGAAAGCAGTTATAGTTCTGCAAAAAACACGTTAATTAAGGCTTCGTCGTGGGCGAACGTTAATCTCAGCGGTATAAATTGGGGCTTTACAAACGGCGACAGAAACGGGTTTGAAAATGCATTTGTTGCAGTTCTTCGTCCTTTGTATCCGTTGCTTGAAGTAATGCTTCAGGGCAAGAATATGAAAATTATGAACAGCATTGTGATTAATGGTGCAGATGGTTATAATACAGCGGTTATTCCTGTTCTTGAAGTTTTAGGATGTGCCCCTGATGATATTAAAACCTATGCACAGTATTCAGCGGATGACAGTAAGGATGCAGTACTAAAAAATATAACTACACCTATTTTCAATCTTTTAGATACTTTATTCAGTCAACCTGTAAATACAGCGTTAGAGATTTTACCGAATATCCTTTATTTTATTGATAGCGGGAATTTAGAGGTTTGTATCACTAATCTGCTTCTTCCGGTGACTGCGTTGACAGAAAAAATTGCACCTGTTTATAAGGTTGAGTTTGACGTTGCTTCGCTTACGTCATCACTTAATATTGCCGATATTTTAAAATCTCTTGAGGGTGGTCTCGGTCTTAAACTTAAGGATGCAGATTTAAAAGTTCTTTACTCATATGGCAAAACCGAAACAAGAAAAAGTAAACAGATAATTGATGGTAAAAACACCACTTACACTTATATAGTGGCAGATAAAGAAGCTCTTGTGCTGACAGTTTTCAGATATCTTGTGGATACTTTGAAATTGCCTGAAAACAAAGGCGTTTTAGATGGAATGATGAGTTCCGGCGGTGCAGATAGCTTTGCACTTTATGCTTCTCAGATATTTGAACAGTTTGAAGGAATGACAACAGACCAGATTATTGAGTGGCTTTACAACCTTCTTTTCAAAGAGAGACAAATTGTTCCGCTTGAAGACGGCGAAAGTTATAATCCGACAATTATTTATGAGGAAGAACCAAAAGATTATACTGTGTTATATATTGTCGGCGGAGTGGCACTTATAGGTGTTATAGTCGGAATAGTGTTGTATCTGAACCGTAAAAAACTTTATTATTGAGGTCAGGAAATATGTTAGTTTTAAAAAATATAGTAAAAGATTATACTACAGGTGACACAACTGTCAGGGCATTGAAGGGAATAGATATAAACTTCAGAGAAAATGAGTTTGTTTCTATTCTTGGTCCGTCAGGTTGCGGTAAGACTACTATGCTTAATATAATAGGTGGTCTTGACCGTTACACAAGCGGTGACCTTGTAATTAACGGTAAATCTACAAAACGTTTTACAGATTCTGACTGGGACGTTTACAGAAACCATTCAATAGGCTTTATATTTCAAAGCTATAACCTCATTCCGCACCAGACGGTTCTTTCAAACGTAGAGTTGGCGTTAACGCTTTCGGGTGTTTCTAAAAAGGAACGAAGAGCGAGAGCACAAGAAGCATTAAAGCAGGTTGGTCTCGAAAATCAGATGTTCAAAAAACCGAGTCAGATGTCAGGCGGTCAGATGCAGAGAGTTGCTATTGCCCGTGCACTTATAAATAACCCTGATATTCTTCTTGCCGACGAGCCGACAGGTGCTTTGGATACAGAAACAAGCGTTCAGATTATGGAGCTTCTTAAAGAGATTTCGAAAGATAAGCTCATAATTATGGTTACACATAACCCCGACCTGGCAACTGAATATTCTAACAGAATTATAAGATGCCTTGACGGTGAAGTTATAGGGGATACGAATCCTTTTAACCCTGACGAAGAAGATTTTGAAGCAGAAAAAGATTTGGCGAAAAAAGAGGAACAAAAGGGTAGTAAAACTTCAATGTCTTTTGCTTCTGCCTTTTCTTTGAGTATTAATAACCTCAGAACAAAAAAAGCAAGAACATTTTTAACTGCGTTCGCAGGTAGCATCGGTATTATAGGTATTGCTCTTGTTCTGGCACTTTCAAACGGTATTCAAGGGTATATTGATAAGGTTCAGGAGGATATGCTTCTTTCTTACCCTATGTCTGTTGAAAAGCAGTCGATGGATATAAGTAGCATTATGACTTCTATGACAGGTCTCGGTATGGAGGCAATGCAGGGTATTGACGTTGAAGAAAACACTGTTTACGTAAACGAGTCGTTTATGAAAATGGTTAACGCGTTCATTTCGCAGTCATCTTCAAACAACCTTCAGAACTTCAAGAAATATATTGAAGATAATCAAGGTGAATTTGATGCGGTATGTAACGATATTCAATATAAATATGCTACAGACTTAAATATATATAAGGCAGATACTTCCGAGGGTGTTGTTCAGGTTAACCCGAGCACTATGATGGAAAGTATGAGCATGGGTGCCGATATGGAGGCAATGACTTCTATGGCGGGTTCAATGGCTCAGATGTCTGTCTGGATAGAGCTTATCGGTGATGATGAGCTTATGGAAAGTCAATATGACGTGATTGCAGGTAAATTACCTGAACGCTATGACGAGGTTGTTTTAATAGTTGACTCAAATAATCAGATAAACGAGCTCGTTGTTTACGGTTTGGGTCTTAAGGACCAGGCACAGCTTTCTAAAGATATTATGTCTGCTCTTGCAAATGGTGAGGAGCTTGAAAGTGCAGATATATCAAAATATTCTTATGACGATATTCTTCAGATGGAGTTCAAGGTTGTCAACACAGGTGACTACTTTGTCAAAAACCAGAAAACCGGTCTTTGGGAAGATAACCGTGAAAATGAATATTACGTTAAATCCCTTGTTGATGAGGGTATGACACTAAAGATTGTTGGAATTTTAAAGCCTGATGAAAACAACACGCTTTCAATAGGTACGGGCGGAATAGGTTACAGAACCGACCTTATGGAACTTGTTGTAAGCGAAAATGCGAAAACAGCTATAGTTAAAGAACAATTAGCAGACCCTTCAAAAAGTGTTATTACGGGAATGGAGTTTTCAAATCTTACAGTTAATGATTTCGATTTGAAAGACGTTGACTTGAGTATTATCGATTTTAAATATCTTGATATAACACCATTCCTTTCAATGGTTGAAGAGATGGATATTGATATGACTCAGGTTGATATGACGAATATGATGGCTATGTTCGGCTTTGATGATATGACTACACTTCAGAAAAAACTTATGGAGGGCTTTTTGAGTGAGGAACAAGTATTAGCATTAAAGCAAGCGTATATTGATACATTGGCGGCGACGAATTCATATTCTTCAACACTTGAATTAATGGGGTATTCGACACCTGATTCTCCGTCTGCTATTTATTTTTATCCGAGCAGTTTTGAATCAAAAGAAAAACTCAATGAACTTATAGAATACTATAATACAAAAGTTACTGAAGAGGGGCACGACGAATACGCTGTTAAGTGCACAGATTTAATTGGTGTTCTTATGAGCAGTATTACAAGTATTATTGATATTGTTACCTATGTTTTAGTTGCGTTCGTTGCAATATCACTTGTGGTTTCTTCTATAATGATTGGTATTATTACTTATATTTCAGTTCTTGAAAGAACAAAAGAAATAGGTATTTTAAGAAGTATTGGTGCTTCTAAGAAAGATATTGCCCGTGTGTTCAATGCCGAAACTACTGTTATTGGTCTTGGTGCCGGGTTGATAGGTATAGGCACAACGCTCTTCTTACAGTTACCAATAAACTTTGTGCTTAATGATATTCTGCATATTCCTGCTTCTGCTTCGTTGCCGTTTGTCGGCGGATTCGCACTTGTTATTATAAGTGTTTCGTTGACACTTGTTGCAGGTTTATTCCCATCAAGAATTGCGGCAAACAAAGACCCGGTAGAAGCACTTCGAACTGAATAAATTCAGTTCTTAAATGAATAATTTGGGGACTGCGTTAGTGTTATAATTCGGAATGCGTAATGCGTAATTCGGAATTATAGGAAACGCTTCGCGTTTGATTGTAATTAAAATTTAATAAAAACAAGTTTATCCTATTATTTTTAGTTGGTATAAAAATCAACTTCAAATGATAGGATAATTTCTTTTTTCTTCAAATATAATCAAAGTATAGCCTTCCATAATTTTCAACTTTCAATTTCTTTAATTCCGAATTACGAATTCCGAATTAGCGTGTTTCCTATTTTCTCTAAATATTGTAATTTTTATAAAAAACTTGCAATACTAATAAAAAAATGATACAATTGCTTGGTATTTTAAATTTTTTAGATAGGAGCTTTTTATGGACAACAAAAAAGAATTCAAACCGTATGTTCCTGCTGATAAGATTACGCCTGAACTTACTGTAACTTCAATTGTTATGGGTGTTATTTTAGCAGTAGTATTCGGTGCAGCAAACGCTTATTTAGGCTTAAGGGTTGGTATGACTGTTTCGGCATCTATTCCTGCAGCAGTTATAGCAATGGGTGTTATTAGAGTTATTTTAAGAAAAAACTCTATTCTCGAAAGTAATATTGTTCAGACTATTGGTTCTGCAGGTGAATCTTTGGCAGCCGGTGCAATATTTACTTTACCGGCACTTTTCCTCTGGGCAAACGAGGGTAAAATGGACAAGCCTGATATGCTTGAAATTACAACAATCGCCCTTTTAGGTGGTCTTTTAGGTGTTTTCTTTATGATACCTTTAAGAAATGCACTTATTGTAAAAGAACACAACGTTTTACCTTATCCGGAAGGAACTGCTTGCGCAGAGGTTCTTTTAGCAGGTGAAGAAGGCGGTTCAAACGCTTCTACAGTATTTGCAGGTATGGGTTTTGCGGCAGCATTTAAATTTATAATTGACGGCTTAAAAGCAGTACCGGGCGAGGTAGCTTTAAGATTTAAAGGCTTTGCGGGTGAAATTGGTACACAGATTTACCCTGCAGTTATGAGTGTTGGTTTTATTTGCGGACCTCGAATTTCTTCTTATATGTTCGCTGGTGGCGTTTTAAGCTGGATGGTTTTAATTCCCCTTATTGTTCTCTTTGGTGAAAATATAGTTATGTATCCGTCTGCTACACAGACAATCGGTGAAATTTTTGCTGAAAGCGGTGCGTCAGGTATCTGGGGGTCATACATCCGTTACATTGGTGCAGGTGCTTTGGCTGCTGGTGGTATTATCAGCCTCGTTAAATCATTACCTCTTATTATCAGCACATTTACAGGTGCTTTAAAGAGTATGAAAAATGCAGGCGGTGCAGGTAGACTTCGTACAGAACAAGATCTCAATATCAAAATTGTTCTTATTGCTATTGCAGTTTTAACTTTACTTGTTTGGCTTGTTCCAGCTATTCCGATTTCTTTAATCGGTGCAATTATTGTTGTTGTATTCGGTTTCTTCTTTGCAACTGTTTCTTCAAGAATGGTTGGACTTGTTGGTAGCAGTAATAACCCTGTTTCAGGTATGGCTATTGCAACACTTCTTATCGCAACATTAATTCTTAAATTAACAGTTGACAAAACACCGCAAGGTATTGCAGGTGGTATGGAAAGTGCTATTGCAATCGGTTCGGTTATTTGTATTGTTGCTGCTATTGCAGGTGATACCTCACAAGACCTTAAAACAGGCTATCTTTTAGGTTCTACACCTAAAAAACAACAAATCGGTGAAGTTTTCGGCGTTGTTTCTTCAGCACTTGCTATTGGCGGTACACTTTATCTTCTTGATACTGCGTGGGGCTTTGGCTCAGAAGAAATTGCAGCACCACAGGCAACACTTATGAAAATGATTGTTGAAGGTGTTATGGGCGGCGAACTTCCTTGGATTCTTATTATAATTGGTGCAATTATTGCAGTTGTGGTTGAAATCGTCGGAATTCCGGTGCTTCCTTTTGCTATTGGTATTTATCTCCCTGTTCATCTTAATGCTTGTATTATGGTTGGTGGTCTTATCCGACTTGCATTTGATAAGATGAAGGGTGACGAAAAGAAAAAATCAAAAGCTACAAGTGATGGCATTCTCTTCTGCTCAGGTATGATTGCAGGTGAAGGTTTAGTTGGTATTGTTCTTGCTATTCTTGCAATCTTCGGTGTAGATAAAATTATTGACCTTTCAGGCAAATTAGGTCTTTCAAGCGGTGTTTCGCAGATTTTAAGTCTCGTTGTATTTGCTCTTATAATTCTTTCACTCCTTATGTTCTCAATATTCAAGAAACAAAAGAAGGCTAAAAATGGCTAAGAAAGAAGTAATAAGTGAAAACTATCTTGAAAGAAAACCTATGAGAAAAGAAGGGCTTTCGTGGAAACAAGATGATGAGAATAACGTGGTTTTAGAAATTGAAAATACAGGTTTCTTTAACACGATTGCGCAAAAGTTTTTTAAAAAGCCCAAGGTTTCATATGTTCATCTTGACGAAAACGGAAGTTTTTTGTGGCCGTTGTTAGATGGCGAAAAATCTATTATAGATTTAGGTGTTCTTGTTAAAGAACACTTTGGTGAAAAGGCGGAGCCGCTCTATGAAAGATTGGCTAAGTATATGAAAATTCTTGAAAGCTATAATTTTATAGAATTTAAAAAATGAGCTTATCCCGTTGTTTTAAGTTGGTGAAAAACCGACTTTGAATGACGGGATAAATTTATTTAAAAATGAGCCTTTTGTACTAAATATTTTTCGTAATAATCATTGAAAAATAAAATAATGTATGCTACAATAAATTTATGTATGTATAAAATTTTAAGCGGGTGATTTTTATGGCAAATAAAGTTCAGAGAATTGGTTTTATAGGTATAAGCGGCAGAGGTTCAGGTATGCTCGATTTACTTCTTCAGGTTGAAGGCGTAAAGGTTCCTGCAGTTTGCGACCTTATTGTTGAAAGAGCAGAAAAAGGTATTGAAATTGTAGAAGAGAGAAATAACAAGGAATACCCTGTAACAGCTTATCTTGACTATAAAGAAATGTTTAAAAATGAGGAACTTGATGCGGTTGTTATTGCAACAACCTGGATTACACACTCAAGAATTGCAGTAGACGCAATGAAAGCAGGGCTTCACGTAGCTATGGAGGTTGGCGGTGCAGCTTCTATTGAAGAGTGCTGGCAGTTAGTTAGAACAAGTGAAGAAACAGGCAAAATCTGTATGCTTCTTGAAAACTGCTGCTACGACAGAAATGAAATGGCAGTTTTCAATATGGTTAGAAAAGGTCTTTTAGGTGAAATTATTCATCTTGAAGGTGGTTACCGTCACGATTTAAGAGATGAAATTTCTTTGGGACGTGAAAACATTCACGGCAGACTCTTTAACTTTATGATGAGAAACGGTGAACTTTACCCGACACATCAGTTAGGCCCTATTGCAAAACTTATAGGCATTAACCGTGGTAACCGTTTCCTTACACTTACATCTGTTTCAAGTAAGTCGAAAGGACTTAATGTCTGGATTAAAGAAAATAAAGGTGAAGATTACGACCTTTATGGCACAGATTTCAATTGCGGTGACGTTACAACTACAATTATTAAGTGTGCGAACGGCGAAACTATTACATTAAATCACGACTGCTGTTTACCAAGACCATATTCAAGAGATTATATGGTGCAAGGTACAAAAGGTATTTACGAAGAAGCACCTGACGGATACGGCAGAATTTATATTGAAGGTCAGTCAGAAAAACAACACGAGTGGGATAGCTTTAAAACCTGGCGCGAAAAATATGAACATCCTTTATGGGAGGCTTATGAAAACGATGGTATTAAAGCGGGTCACGGCGGAATGGATTTCTTAGTTCTTTCTGCTTACGTTGACAGCCTTAACCACGGTAGTTCACCAATTGATGTTTATGACACTGCTGCATGGATGGCAGTTACTTGTCTTTCAGAGCAATCTGTTGCTTTAGGTGGCGCACCTGTTGCTTTCCCTGATTTTACTAACGGCAGATGGATTGACAGAGAGCCTTACAGAAAGGGTACGTATTGCCTTAACGAGGTTTGCGAGGTAAGCGACGAACACAAAGAATAATTAAATTTGGAGATGTAATTATGAAATTTTACATTGGTGTTGATGGTGGCGGAACAAAAACCGCATTTGCACTTTTTGATGAAAACAAAAATATGTTAGAACTTCACGAAGGTCCTGCTTCTAACCACGAAAATATGGAAGGTTCATTTCCTCAGGCGGCAGATATTATTACTGAGGGTGTAGATGCACTTCTTCAGAAAACAGGTAAAAGCCGTGATGATATTACAGCAATGCTTATGGGTCTTGCAGGTATCGACCACCCATATCAGCACGATGCTATGTGCGATGAATTAACTAAACGCGGTCTTAAAAATTTCAGAATTTATAATGACGGCTTTATTGTTATAAAAGCAGGTGGCAAAGCAGGAGCTGGTATTGGTTATAACTGTGGTACAGGTACTTGCTGTAACTCTATTGACAGTCGTGGCGAAATGCTTCAGATTGGTGGTTTCGACCGTCTTTCGGGCGATAAGGGTAATGGTCACTGGGTTGCATACGAAGCATTCAGAATTGTTTATGACGATGTCTGCTTAGGTAAGAGAGCAAGTAAAATTACGGCTTCTCTTACAGAAAAGCTTGGCATTAAAGACAGAGATACGTTACTTGATTCAATTCAGATTATTGAAGATGAAGAAAAAAGCGAAGCATTTATCCGTGCACTTATCGTGAGCTTTTTTGATGCTGCAAATAACGGCGATGAGGCAGCTCTCGAGGTTATTGAAGAAATGGCACAACGTGGCGCAGATTTTATTGGCGGTCACATTAAAAAAATGCAGTTTGATGAAGACGTAATAAACGTTGTTCTTTCAGGTTCAATGCACACCAAGCTTCCGTCTGATATTTACATAAACAGAATGAGCGAGCTTTTACACGAAGGAACAAATAAAAAGTTTAATTTCATTAAGCTTACAGCGGCACCTGTAACAGGTTGCATCAACTGGTTATTGGAAGATTAATTTAAAATTACTTTTAAAGGACTGATATAAATGAAAGAAATCAATGTTACAGTTATTGGCTCAGGTAGTACATATTGTCCTGAACTCATTTACGGATTTATAGAAGCAAAGGATTCTTTAAAACTTAAAAGAGTTGCTTTTATGGATATTGATGAGAGAAAAAGAGAAATTGTTGGTTCTCTTTGTGTTCGTATGCTTAAAAGCGCAGGAATTGACTGCGAGGTTGTAATGACAGACGACCTTGACTTAGCATTACAAGGTGCAGATTTCGTTGTTACACAAATTCGTGTAGGTAAGCTTCCTTGCCGTCATATTGACGAATCTATTCCGTTAAAACACGACCTTATCGGTCAGGAAACGACCGGCATAGGCGGTTTCTTCAAGGCACTCAGAACAATTCCTGTTATGGCACACATTGCAGAAAGAATCGAAGCAATTTGCCCGAATGCGTGGCTTATTAACTTTACAAACCCATCAGGTATTATTTCTGAATTCCTTATTAACCACACAAACGTTAAAACAATGGGTCTTTGCAACGTGCCTATTGCTATGATAGATGATGTTAAGGCAGCAGTTGGTGAGGATGCAAAAATTACTTATTTAGGTCTTAACCACTTAAGCTGGATTACATCAGTTAAGGTTAACGGTGTTGAAAATATCGACAAGATTTTTGATGATGATTTTGCACCTACTGTTATGAAGAATATTCATGATGACGGCTTCGATATGGAATGTCTCAACGCTTGTAAGGGCTTCCCGTCATCATATCTTCAATATTACTACAGCCGTCAGGCAAAATTGCAGCACTTAAAGGCAGGCTCTAAGAGTCGTGCTCAGGTTTGTATGGAAATTGAAGAAGAGCTTCTTAAATTATACAGTGATAACGACCTTGTTATTAAACCGGCTCTTCTTGAAGAACGTGGCGGTTACAAATATTCACTTGCAGCAGTTTCACTTATTGACGCTATTGCAAACGATAAGCAAGAGGTTCATGTTGTTAACATTAAAAACAATGGTACTCTTAAGTTTATGGATGATGATGACATTGTTGAAATTGCAGCAGTTATTGGTGCAGATGGTGCAAAGCCTGTTGAAATTGAAGAGTTTAACAACCGTCATATCATAAGTCTTATGAGAACAGTTAAATCTTATGAAAAATATACTGTTGATGCGGCAATGAAGGGCTCAGATGAGGATGCACTCAACGCACTTATGCTTCATCCTCTTTGCGGTGATTTTGCTCAGGCAAAATCTTGCTATGAAGAAATGAAAGCGGCTCACAAAGCATATCTTCCACAATTCTTTAAAGACTAATTACCGTTTTATTGGAGTATATTATGGCAAATAATAAAAAGAAAAAGCCTGAGGCAAAAGTAGTAAAAAAATCTGACGTTGCAGACGCAGCATTCAAAAAGAAGGTTACAATTATAAACGGTTGCATTCTTCTTGCATTTATAATTGCACTTGTTTCATTTTTGATTTACAGTGGGGTACGTGCTGAAAGCTACCCTGAGCGTTTTGCGGAAGAAGTAGAGGCGGCAAAGCAAGCTGCAAAGGTTACTGACAGTGACGCAAGTGTAATAGATATTGAAGTAACCGATGAAACTTTTGTTGACTGGTCTTTAGAAATTTACCATTCTTACCACCAACATTCAGGTGAGCACAATGAAGAGGACTATGGTTGCTTTGAGGGTAACACAATTCATATGCAAGGCGTTTTTGAAATTGTTCCGTTAAGTGGCGGTAAAGAGCAATATCTTATTTACCGTAAATATATTGACGTTGACGGCAACGAAAATAAGGTGTCAACAGAAATAATATTTGAAGGTGACGTGCCCGAAAATGGTGCCTGGATTGACGTTGTCGGAATTGTGTCATCAAACAATGGTCTTTCTTGCATAAAAGATGCTAAAGTTACTGTTTTAGACAGTAAGGATAAAAAAGAGTTTGTAAAATAAAATAAAGAGTCTGTAAAAAACATTCGTTTTTACAGACTCTTTTTGCTTTACTTTTTTTATTTTTGTAGAATAATCTATATTATAGAGTATACTTGTAATCAGGGGTGTTAGTTTTGAGGTTTTCTATTTATAAATCAATGCTTGATATGTGCAATACTTTAAAAGAAGCTGTTTCTTATATGTACGAAAATAATAATTCGGAATTATTGGATGGTTGTCTTGATATGCTCGTATCAATCAACACGGTATTAGTTGAATATGGCTTGACAGATTTTGAATCAATAAATATTCTTTCAGAAAAATTTAATTCACCAACTCTTAATTTGCCTGAAATATATGATGAAATTGTAAATTTGGAAAACGAAATAAAAACAAAAGTTAAATATAAATTACATATACTTTTTGTAGCAGAGCTTGCAAGTAAATGGGATGCTATGGCAAGTGTGTATGAGGCTATGAAAAAACGTGATGACTGTGAGGTTGAAGTTGTAATTCAACCGATTTTCAGAGCAACCAAAATGCCTGATGGTACAACCAAGAGTGAGGTTGTATTAAATGATTACCTTACACCTATGGGTATCGCAAATACACCATATGACAATTACGATTTTGCTACAAAATTGCCTGATATTACATTCTTTAGTCAACCTTACGAAACCTGTACAGTAGAAAAGTTTTGGCCTGAAAATATGTCACAGTACACAAAGGTTGTTTATTTACCTTATTATACTGCAAGAACTATTAACAAGAAGATTGGTGCGGCTACATATCACTCATCTTTTAAAATTGATTCAGAAAAATATTGTTGGAAGATTGTTGCACAATCTGAAACAATGAAAAAACACTACAAGAGTTTTGCGTCACAAAAGGGCGAAAATGTAATCGCTACAGGGCTTCCTAAATGGGATTACCCAATGAAACTTACAAAAGAAAATGTTAAATGTCCGGATAGTTGGAAAGAGAAAATTGATGGCAGAAAAGTGTTTTTGTTTAATACACATTACACTGAACCTATTGATGACCCTATAAATTTTGAGACATGGAAGAAACTTATAGATGTATTTTTAAAAAATGAAAAAGCAGCACTCATTTGGAGACCGCATCCGGTAACAGAAATGGTTATAAGGGTTTATAAAAGTGAGTTTTGGGATGAATACAAAGCACTTAAGGATAGAATAAAAGCTTCTAAAAATATCGTTTATGATGATGAGCCATCTTACGAAGCCTCATTTGCTTATTCTGATGCTCTTATTTCTGTGAACAGTTCTTTAGTAGTACAATTTTTGTTGGTAAATAAACCTATTTTATTAGCGTATAATACAGAAACTATTACTAAATGGAGAGAAAAGTTAGCTACAAATGACGGGCTTTTCGATTTAAATAAATTCCCGCTCGCATGTGCGTTGGAGGATAAAAAGAAATTTATCAATGATATTATTGATGGAAAAGATGAATGGAAAGAACAACGCCAAGAACTTTTAGATAATTATTTGGAATTAGCAGATGGCAAATGCGGTGAAAGAGTAACAGAGAAAATTATTGAAGCATTTAAAGATGAGCAAGAAGATAAGGAAATAGAATTAAATCCCGCAAAGACAGTGTTAATAGTTGGTGATGAAAAAGATAGTGAGCTTTGCGTAAAACAACTAAAAAAGAATGCTGTTAGTTATGTTTTTGCAAAAGAATTTTTAAATGGATGTAATTGCGAAGACGAAAAAATTTCTCTTTTTGAAGCAGATGAAAATCAATTTGATTTATTTGTAGTTACAGATAGGAATGGTAGTGTTGCTTCTGATATGTTGGAAACTGAATTGAAGATTCCACAAGAAAAAATAATATCTTTCTGGAAACTTTACAAAGCTACTCTGCCTACAAGAGTCTGTGACAGAATAATGATGAACCCGTCACATAATAGTTTTGATGGTGTGATTTTAGGTTTGAGTAATGTTGAGGTCGGTATAATTCCATCTCAATTAAAAGCATCATTTTGTAATCTTGCAGTTTCTTCGCAAGACATTTACTATAATCTTAAAACACTTGAATATTGTTATGAGAATTACTACGAAAAACTTAAAAATCTTAAATATGCAATAGTTGATTTACACGATTATAATTATTTTAATTATGATACATCTTCATCTGCATCAGCTATTAAATATTTAGGTTTTGGTGGTTATAACCTTGATGCACATAATTTTGCTAATAATAAAAATTATAATGGTGACTATTCTGCTTATGTTGAACAAATTGAAAACTTGAATTTAGAGGGCTTGAATGAAATTGATATTGCTCAATGGTCAGTGAATTTCTCTGATGTACATGAATTAGATAATTTTGAAGGCTTTAATTCTGTTTATAATGATTTGAGCTTTAGAAAAAATATTGTGACCGACCAACAGATTGCGAGTTATAAATATGATAGGGCAAGTGTTGTTCAAGTTTTTGACAAGACAATAAAAGAAAATAGAAAGTATTTAGATGAATTGTTTGGGTTGTTATTGAAAATTAACCCTGAAATAAAAATATATTTGACTGTTTTACCAAAGTTTGTAGAGGTTGAAACTCTTGATGCAAATGAATTATATAAACAAAAAGCAGTTTTTTATGAAATAATAGAAGACTTGAAATCTAAATACAAGTTTGAATTTATAGATTTTAAAATATCATCAGACATAATGTATAACAGAAATTATTTCTATGATGCAAATCATCTTAACTACTATGGTGCTATGCGTTTAACTAAAGAGTTAAATGATAGTATCTTTAATTAAGTGTTATTAAAAATTTATTTATCTCAAGCTATTTTTTATGTTTAAAATAAAAAATTAACAGGAGAGGAATACAGTGGGGAATTTTAAAAGTAATAAGAAATTGATATTTATAGAAAATATTGCGCTTATTATTATAATACTTGTTGTATGGTGTGTATTATCAGAAACAGGATTTATCAATAAAATTCTGTTACCATCACCAATAACTATTCTAAAAACATTTACCGATAAAGTTATAGATGGTACGTTACTTTCAGAATTAGGAATAAGTATTATTCGTGTTTTAAAAGGTTATTTTTGTGCACTTGTTTTTTCGTTAGTGTTAGGTGTTTCTATCGGTTTATCTGACCATATGTATAATTTTACAAAATTACCGATTCAACTGCTTAGACCAATACCACCAATAGCATGGATTCCTTTAGTTATTCTTTGGTTAGGAATAGGTGAGTCATCTAAAGTGTTTTTAATTTTCCTCGGGGGATTTTTTGTAGTGTTAATTAATGTTATTGATGGAATTAGATACATAGACCCTAAATTAGTAGAAGTTGCAAAAGCTACCGAAACTCCGTATGTGAAATATGTTACAAAGTTAGTTCTCCCTGCTGCATTGCCCAATATATTCACAGGAGCACGAATAGCATTAGGCACTTGTTGGTCTTGCGTAGTGGCAGCAGAGTTGGTAGCGGCAAGTAGTGGTGTTGGCTATATGATTTCCAATGCTCGTAATTTTGGGCAAATGGATGTTGTTATAGTTGGTATGATATCAATAGGTGTTGTTGGTAAATTGATGGATGAAATTTTGAAAATAATTGAAAAACGAGTTTTGAAATGGGAGAATTAGGGTGTAGTAATGAATTGTAATGTGTGTATTGAAGTGAAAAATCTTCAAAAAAAATATAGAAAAAATTCACAAGATGAATTGACAGTGTTAGATGATATCAGTTTTAAGATTGATAAAAAGGAAGTTGTTTGCATTATTGGTAGAAGCGGTTGTGGTAAAAGTACGCTTCTACGTCTTATGGCGGGTTTAGATACTGATTATGATGGTCAGATTTTTATTGATGATGAGTTAGTATTAAAACCAAGTAAAAAACGAGGGTTTGTATATCAGGAACCACGCTTGTTTCCATGGTTAACAATATCGCAAAACATTGAATTTGTAATTAATGATGCAACAGCAGAAGAAAAGAAAAAAAGAGTTAAAGAAGTTTTGGAGTTAGTTGGCTTGAAAGATTCTGCTGATTTGTTTCCTAAGATGTTATCTGGTGGCATGGCTCAAAGAGTAAATATAGCAAGGGCTTTAGTAAATGCTCCTGAAATTTTATTTTTTGATGAACCCTTTGGTTCTTTAGATGCATTAACAAAAATGCAGTTACAAGGCGAATTGCTTAAGATTAGAACAAAAATGCAAAATACGATGCTAATTGTAACGCATGATATCGACGAAGCAATATATTTATCAGATAGGATTATTGTTTTAGGTGGTTCTCCGGCGAATATATTGTCTGTTGTTGATGTTGATTTAGGTGAAAACCGTGACAGAACGTCACTTGAATTTGTAAAAATTAAAAAGAAATTATATGAATTTTTAGGGTGTAAATAATGGAGGTTATTATGAAAAAAATAGTAAGTTTAATTTTGAGTTTTGTGTTTGTTTTTAGTTTGGTAAGTTGTAATAATAGTAAATCGGATTCAAATACAGGTGAGAAAAACACAACAACTCATCTTAATATTGCGAAACAAATGGTTTTAGGATATATTCCGTTATATATTGTAGAAGAAAATGGGTGGATAGAAGAAGCTCTTGAGGAAGCAGGATATGATATTGATGTAACTTTTACACAGTTTGAGTCCGGTCCTCCGGAAAACGAGGCTTTCGCTACAGGTTTAATGGATATTGGCGTTATGGGTAATGTACCTGCAATTAGTGGCATAGCTGCAGGACAAAGTCGTAGTATTATCGGTATTGCCTATAACGGAGAAAAAACATTAGGAATATTAGTTAGCAAAGATTCAGAAATTAAATCAGTTTCTCAACTTAAAGGTAAAAAAGTAGGTTTAGTAATAGGTTCTATTTCACAAGATTATTTGAACGCAATGCTCGAAGATTCTAATTTGAAAATGGGTGATGTTGAATTAATAAATCTTGGCGTTTCGGAGTTGGAATCAACTTTAGCTAGAGGTGAAGTTGATGCAGTAGCCGCATGGAATCCAGAATTATTGGAGATTCAAGCAAATTCCGTAGGTAGATTATTGGCAGATGGTACAGGCGTATATGCTGGTGAAAATGTAATTGTTGCCAATAAAGACTATGTAGAGCAAAACCCTGAAATTGTAAGGATCTTTATGGAGCAATATCAACGTGGTGTTAATGAACTTTTAAGTAATCCTGAAAAGTATGCAAAACAATATTCAGAAATAGTTGGATTATCTGAAGATTTATTACTTCAAACTTGGAAAAACAGTAATTTCCCTGTATGTTTAACCGAAAAGGATCAAAGCGAATTAGAAAAAACAGCAAAATTTTTATATGAACAAAAACTAATTAGTAACGAAGTTAATGTTGCAGAACATTTAGATTTTTCTTTTAGTGAGGTTAAGTAACTTGAAAAAATACAAAGTAGGATATACAGACGGAACCTATGATATGTTTCATGTTGGTCATCTAAATATCATAGAGTCAGCAAAAAAATATTGTGATTATCTTATTGTGGCTGTTCATGGCGATAATATTGTAAAAGAGTATAAACCTAATTCTCCGGTTATAAATGAAAACGATCGAAGAAGAATCGTTGGTGCGATACGCGATGTTGACCAAGCAGAAATCACAGAGTTTCGCGATAAGAAAAAATTATGGGAATTATACCATTTCGATGTCATTTTTATAGGTGATGATTATAAAGGTACTGAACGATGGAATCAATTTGAAAAGGAACTAAAGGAAGTTGGAGTTGATGTAGTTTATTTGCCTTATACCAAGGAAATATCTACAACAAATATCCGTAAAAAAGTAATTGCAGCCCAAAACAAGGAGAAATAAAATTGATTAAATTGATATCCTTAGATTTAGATGGAACTTTATTAGATAGTAATCGGAAAATCTCGGAGCGTAATCGAAATGCATTGCAGATGGCAAAACAAAAAGGTGCAGATATTGTTATATCTACAGGTAGTCCTTATAGTTTATTGCCACGTGATGAGTTGGCAGGAATTGATGTTTCTTATGCTATTACTGCAAATGGAAGTGCAATTTATAATTATAAAACGGGTGAATGTCTCTATGAAAAAAGTGTTGGTATAGACAAAATAGTACCCGTTTTGGAATTTTTGCTTTCAAAAGATATTCATATTGATATGTTTATGGGTGGAAAAGCATATTGCCCAAGCACTACCAAACAGATAGTCCAGAAATTATCAGTGCCACAATCCAGAAAAGATTATATATTGAAAAATGCACGCTTTTGGGTAGATGATGTTATTGGGCATATCTATGAACATCAGTTAACTGTACAAAAAATCACTATAAATTTTTATCTTGACGAAAATGGAGAAATGGTTGATAAAAAAGAGATAAAAAAATACTTGGAAACCAAAACAGATTTAAAGATTGTTAGTGGTGGTTGGGGGAATTTAGAACTTACTCGAAGTGATGTAGATAAAGGCTGTGCTTTAAAATGGCTTTGTGAAAAAATAGGTGTTTCTATAATGGATACTGTTGCAATGGGCGATTCTTTGAATGATTTAGATGTTATTCAAGCAGCAGGAATTGGAGTTGCTATGAAAAATGCAATGCCGGAGGTTTTAAGTGCTGCTGATTATGTGACTTCATCAAATGATGAGTGCGGAGTTGCGGAATATATAGATATT
Source organism: Acutalibacteraceae bacterium (assembly GCA_045646485.1). Lineage (GTDB taxonomy): Bacteria > Bacillota > Clostridia > Oscillospirales > Acutalibacteraceae > DTU089. Next base: position 33,009 of record JAZRKU010000034.1, on the reverse strand, counting down.
ATTATGAACAAGAGTATATAAATTATGAAGGAAAAATCAGTTGTAAAGCTTATTTGCTTTACAACTGATTTTGTGTAATTAGAATATCTTTATCCAATCCAATTTAACTACATCTCTTGCAGAAGTAATCTGCACTTTGATTTCGCTTGTTTCAACATTCTCTAAAACAACAATTTTTCTGCTACCTATTGTGGTTCCGTGTTCTTCAAAGTTCCAGAGGTTGTCTTCATTTTTAGAATAGATTTTAAATGACTCAACTTTTTGTCCTTCAGAAATTGTTTCTGCAAGTTCAATGTATTTAAGAGGTTGTTTTTCTGACAGTTTTATAATAAATTCGGTTTGATAAGAGTCGGGATTTTTATTTTCGGTTATAACAGCATCTTCAGCTAAGTTTTTACTGAATTCTGAGGTTATTTTGTCACCTAACTCTTTAAGTCTTGTAACATCTTTTTCATTGAATCTGCCGTTTGGCATAGGTGGAATATTCAAATTGAATGTAGTGTTACCGCCAACAGTTCTTAAATATGTATCAAAAAGTCTGTCTAAAGAGTGCGGTTCTTCGTTTTCGTGGTAGAACCAGCCAGGTCTTATAGACATATCTGTTTCTGCAGGGCAGAAGGTGAGTGCTTTTGCGTACATAATATTTGGAATTGTGCCTAAGGTGGTATCACTGTTCATTAATCCGTCAAGATTACCTTCCATTAAAGGTTCTACAGGTGTTTTGTGCTCCGATATCGAGCATAATTCATAAGGCACAACACACCATTGAGCATGAGCAGCAGAACCCGCTTCGTTGCCGCACCAACGCATTCCGCCTTTATCGTTAAAGAAGGTAGCATTTGGTTGATATTTTCTTATGGTTTTTATGTAGCGGTCAAAATCATAAACTTGTTTTTTACCGTTAGGACCTTCACCGCAAGCATTGTCAAACCACACGTGAAAAATTTCACCATAATTTGTGAGTAACTCTGTCAACTGATTTACATAGTAATCGTTATATTCATCTGTTCCGTAGCATTCAGAGTTTCTGTCCCACGGCGAAAGATAAAAGCCGAATTTAATACCGTGCTTTTTACACGCGTCAGAGCATTCTTTTACAATATCGCCTTTACCATTTTTATAAGGGCTGTTTTTCATTGAATGCTCTGTGTATTTTGTTTGCCACAAGCAAAATCCATCGTGATGCTTTGCGGTGAGAATAAGCCCTTTCATTCCTGCGGATTTTACTGCCTTAACCCATTGTTCACAGTCTAACTCTGTAGGGTTAAAAATAGCAGGGTCTTCTGTGCCGTCGCCCCATTCTAAATTAGTGTAGGTGTTTGGCGAAAAATGCACGAAAGCGTAAAAGGGCGTTTCTCTTAATCTTTCTAATTGTGTGTGGTCAGGCTTTACGTTTGCCGCAACCTTTAAAAACTCTTTAAGCTCCATAATAAAAGCTACCTCGCAACAAATTTTTTGATTTCTTTTAATTGTCTAAGAGCAGTCTCTCTGCCTATATCATAAGCCTCCTGTAATTTGTCAGGGTTGTGTTCAACTCTGCCTACAGGTAATTTTTGAGGAGGTCTTATAATTAAAGCATCTCCGTTTTTTGCCGCAGCTTCAACCGCTTTTACGGCGTCGTTATAGTCGTTGTGCCTGTTTAGCATAGTTTTATAAACGTTAGGGTAATCCTTTAAAGAGGCCTTAATAACAGGCAAAGCTTTGCTCTTTTTCTTTATATAGCCTTCGGGTTGAGTCAGAATAACAATGTTTTTATTGTAGCCTATGCTTTCAAAATATTTTAACGGTATTGAGTCTGAAATGCCACCATCAAGCAATTTAACACCCGTTGCTTCAACTACTTTAGAAGCAATAGGCATTGAGGCAGATGCTCTTATCCATATTAAATCTTCGTCTCTGCCTGTTATGCACTTTCTGTAAAGCGGTTTGCCTGTTTCGACGTCGGTGCAGACAACGTAAAATTCCATAGGGTTATTTAAATAAGCTTCACAATCAAATAAATCCAATTCATAAGGAATGGTAATATAACAGAATTCGGCACCATATAAATCACCCGTTTTAATAAGTGAGCGTACACTGCAAAAACGAGGGTCGTTACAATATTTTTTGTTGTATCTTATAACTCTGCCAATCTGATTTGACTTGATGTTACAACCGAAAGCGGCACCTGCAGAAACACCTATTGCACCATCAAAGCGGATTTCGTTTTCCATTAAAACGTCCATTACGCCTGCGGTAAACATTCCGCGCATTGCTCCGCCTTCCATTATTAAACCATATTTGTTCATTTCTTGTTTCACCTGAATTAATTATTTATGTAAAGGTCTGCATACACAGGGAAGTGGTCTGAAACGTATTTTCCGTCAATTCCTGCAGTTACTACTCTATAAGTATCTGCGGAAAATTTGTTGTTAATCATTACGTAATCTATAATTGATTTTTCTTGCTCTGAGGGGTGTACGTCGTGATACGTAAGGTAATTTACAGTGTTTGGTGCCTGATATTTTGTGTCGTACATAAATCCTGAATTTACAAATTGAAGATAATTTTCCTCGCCCTCTAAAATATTCATATCCGCGGTGAATACTGCAGGAATGTCGTTGTAATTTTTTAAGTGCCCGAGCATAAGCTCAACACCGTTTCTTCTGGCTAAAACTCCACGATGGTCGAGGTGAGTGTTTACGTGAACGTATTTCTCTTTAGTTTCTTTGTTTTCTAAAACTGCCCAGGTGCATATTCTGTAACATGCAGCATCCCAACCTTTAGATTCCTTTTCGGGGGTTTCTGAAAGCCAAAAATTACCGCTTTCTGTTACTGAATATTTCTCCTTAAGATAGAAAATTGATGAATATTCACCATCGTCTTCACGTGGTATTCCTATATAATCATATTTGTCGCTTAACGCGTCTTTTAAATAATCCATCCACTCGGGTGTTGCCTCCTGAAGTCCTACAGAGTCGGGGCTGCCCTTTAAAATAGTATCTCTTACAAGAGTGTAGCGTGACTCGGCAGTCTGCACACCAACGTCAGAGCAACGTATGTTAAAAGACATTATTCTTATTGCATTCTCGTTTTTAGGAAGAAAATCGAAAATTTTATCTTCTGGAACGAGTTCGATTTTGCCGGATTTTACTTCTTCTTTTATAAGCTCTTCAATTTTTAAAAGCTCTTTTTCACTTAACATTACAATCACACTTCTTTTCTTGTAGTTATAAGTGAAATTATAGCACAAGTTAAAGTGTGAGTAAATAGAATAAATTTTAAATTATTTATTGACAAGCAATATATATACTTATAAAATAGTTGATATTATTTAATCTGGAGTAAAAAAATGAAAAGAACAAAAGAAAAGAAATCACGTGAAAAAGCACATATAATAAAAAATACTTTATTTATGCTTGGTTGTGCTTTTAAATGTGCACCAATATCGCTTTTTATAATCTATTTTTCTTATATTGCAGAAAACGTTTATTATGCTGTTGTAATAAACGTTATGTTTCTTGAAACGGCACTTTCTGTTATAGAGGGTAACGGTACTTTTCAGGAGTTTGTAATAAGGATTTTAATTATTGTTTTCGGTAAGCTTTTTGTTGACCTTTTGGGTTATATAGACGTTTACACAATAAGAATAAAGTTTGAAATAAAGTGCGAAAGCTACATTAATTCGCTTATTTTTAAAAAGGCGCAAGAGGTAGAGCTTGCCTGTTATGAAAATCCTGAGTTTTTTGACGATTACAACCGTGCAACCTGGGTTGTAGACCGCGGAGGCTTCAAGAGAATTATAGAAGGCTCTGCCTGGACCTTAGGTTCACTTTTGAGTCTTATATTTCTTGTTGTATACCTTGTTTCTATTGACCCGATACTTATAGTGTTTATATTGTGTCCCGTGGTGGTTATTGTTTTCAGAATTCTGAAAAATAATCTTGAACTCGAAAAAGAGAAGGATATGACACCATTTGAGAGACAAAAGGACTACGTCAGAAGAACAATTCTCTTAAAAGATTTTGCTAAAGAGATAAAAACAACAAATATATTTGTTGTAATGGAAAAGCGTTTTAAAAAGGCAATAAGCCGTAACATTGAGGTTATTAAAAAATATGGCTGGAAAATTGCTTTGCTCGAAATGTTTTCTGACTATTTTGCAGAGATTGTACCTGTTGCGGGTGGATTTATTTACGGTTGCTACAGACTAATAGTTGTAAATGATATTCCCGTTTCTGAATTTTCGGTTCTGGTTTCTGCAATAACAACCTGCAGAAATAAAATAGGGCAATTGGCACGTTATTTTGCAATGCAACAAAAGCATTGCTTATGGGTGCAGAATTTACGGAATTTCCTGAACTATGAAACACAGGTGAAAAGCGGCGAAATTATGCCGACTGATTTTGAAAGCCTTGAATTTAAAAACGTATCCTTCAAATATACAGAGGATATGGATTATATAATAAAAAACGTGTCTTTCAGAATAGAAAAGGGTGAAACTATAGCGGTTGTGGGGCACAACGGTGCAGGTAAAACTACACTTTCAAAGCTTTTGATGCGTTTTTACGATGTTTCTGAGGGTGAGATTCTTTATAACGGAATAAACATAAAAGAATATGATTTGCTGAAATATCGCGAGAAATTTGCTTCTGTTTTTCAGGATTATAAAGTATTTGCAATGACTGTTTCAGAAAACGTTTTGACTGAAGAAATAACAGAAGAGAATAAGGAAATAGCAGTCAATGCTCTTAAAATGGCGGGTGCTTATGAAAAAATAGGCAAATTGAAGGATAAAGAAAATTCATTGCTCACAAAGGAATTTGATAAAGATGGTGTATTGCTTTCAGGCGGTGAAACGCAGAAGGTTACAATAGCACGTCTTTTTGCAAGTGATTTTGACGTGGCTGTTCTTGATGAACCATCTTCTGCTCTTGACCCTGTTGCAGAAAGCAAAATGTATGATGCGCTTATGGAGGGGACAAAGGGCAAGACGGTTATTTACATTTCACACAGACTTTCTAGTGCAACGCAGTCAGACAAAATTCTTGTCTTTAACAAGGGTGAGTTGTCTGAACAAGGCTCTCACGAAGAGCTTATGGCAAAAAATGGTGAGTACGCTGAAATGTTTACACTTCAGGCATCTGGATATAAGGAGGTGTGTGAAGATGAAGAATAAAGAAAAAGTAAATTCTTTTAAAAACTACGTCTATATGCTTAAATTTATAACAAGACACACACCTGTTCTTGTTGTAGGGTATTTGTTTATTGACGTTCTTGCTAATCTTCCGTGGACACTTTCAAACGTTGTTCTTCTTAAATACATATTGGATGTTGTAAGCGAGGGCGAGGGTTTTTACAGAATTGCCGCAGCACTTATATTCTTTGTGGTGTTTGTAGTTATTACTAATCTTTTAACAACTGTATTTTATGAGATTTCTATGCCTAAGCAAAAAGAAAAGCTCTATTTTGCGATTTATAAGACGATATATGAAAAAGCGGCAAAAATGGATTATGAGGCTTATGATAATCCTGAATACTATAATGATTTGGTTCTTGCAATGAACTCAATGAACGACAGAGCATACGCAGTTCTTTCAAATACACAGGATATTTTTACACATATAATCGGAATTGCAACCATTGGCGCGGTTATTATTTCAATAGACCCGATATGCTTACTATTCGTTGCGGTATGTGTTGCGGTAATGATTCCTATAGGCAGACTTATAGCAAAGGTAAACGTTGAAAGAACAGAGGCTATGACTCCGCTTGACAGAAAAAATTTATATTTCAGCAGGGTGTTTTATCTTCAGGATTATGCCAAGGAATTAAGACTTTCGGGTGCAGGTGAAATGATAGAACGCAGATATAATAAAAATATCTTTGACAGAATTGACACCGTTTCACCATTTCTGACAAAGCAATGGAAACTTTATTTTTGTCAGGAAGCGTTACCGATGACGATTCTTATTTACCTTGGAATAACTCTGCTTATGGGCTATAAAGCAATTGTTACAAAAGAAATAGGACTTGGTGATTTTGCAGCAACCTTTAATGGTGCAACATCTATAAGCAATAGTGTTTTTGCAATAACGAGTCAGTTTGCAATAAGCATAAGAGAAAACGGTCTTTACGTTGAAAAATTCCGCAGGTTTATGAATGCAAAAGAAAAAATGATTTCTGGTAGCAATACAACGGTTTTCGAAAAGCCTGTTACAATTAAATTCGAGAATGTATCATTTAAATATCCGGGTACGGAAAAATATGTGCTCAGAAACGTGAATTTAGAGATATCTCCATATAAAAAGATTGCGCTTGTCGGCTATAACGGCGCAGGTAAAACTACTCTCACCAATCTTATTTTACGTCTTTACGATGTAACTGAAGGTGCTATAACAATTAATGGCGTAAACATAAAAGAATGGAGTATCAAAGAATATCATAAAAATTTCGCAGCAGTATTTCAGGATTTTTCACTTTTTGGTGCGACTCTTGGTGAGAATATTTCTATGGACGATAAGCCAAACGATGAAAAGGCAGAAGAAGCTTTGAAAAAGGCGAGCTTTGACAGGGAACTTCCTGACGGAACAGACAGTATTCTCTTAAGAGAATTTGATGATGATGGTGTTTCACTTTCGGGTGGTGAAGCACAAAAAATTGCTATCGCGAGAGCGTTTTATAAGGATTGTCCGTTTGCAATTCTTGATGAACCAAGTGCAAACCTTGACCCTGTTGCGGAGTATGCACTCAATCAGTCTATGGCAAAAGCGGCAGATGAAAAAACTGTTATATTTATTTCACACAGACTTTCAACAACAGTTATGGCAGATGAGATTTATATGCTTGAAAAGGGTGAAATAATTGAACATGGCTCACACGAAGAGTTAATGTCGCTTGACGGTAAATATGCTTATATGTTCCGCTTGCAGGCTGAAAAATATAAAAGTTGATAAGCTGAGTGTTTTATGAGGCTAAGATGGCAAATTGAAAAGGAACTGTAAAAAATGCAAGTTTTTTACAGTTCCTTTTATTTTTATGGTATTTTATATTTTACACTGAGCAGAGAAACCACGTTTACTTAATTGATTTTTCTACAATCTCGATATTGTTGTTCTTACTATCGTTTATATACTTACCGTTTTGGTAACAGACAACTGAATTGATTTTTACAACAGCACCATCCGGCACGTAAACAACAGCCTTTATGCCTTGCGGAAGCGTAAGGTCTATAGCATAGCTTTCAGCATTCTTTTTATAATTCAGGGTAATAAGACCTTTAACACTCGGAACGGTGCAGCTCATAGTGTCAGACAGAGTGTACTGAGGGTCGATTTTTACTTTTTCATAACCCGCTTCAAGTGGTGTGATACCTGCAAAATGCTTGCTCATTATAACAAGTGGACCACCGCTCCATGCGTGGTTTTTGGTGCCTCTCCAGGAATCCCAGAATTCCCAGAGGGTAGAGTAATCCTCGCCCATCATATCAATATATCTGTCTTTAATTCTGTTGGTTGCCGCGTCATATTCACCCATTTTGCAAAGTGCTTCAAGAACGTAATATTCCATATAAGGACTTGAATTTTTAGTGCTTGTTAATACGTTTGTGATGGTTGGATATTGAGTTTTGTCTGCAAGTCCCGATAAAACTGCAAGAGCATTTGCTCTGTCGTCGCAATCTTTTACGTCATCGCTTTTGTAGCCTTCATCTGTCCAGAGAGCCTTGTAGCCTTTTTCAATAACGGCTTTTCTTTGTGTGATAAATGAAATATCTTCTGTCTTTCCTAAAATCTCTGCCATTTCTTCTGTGGCAGAAAGAGCATAGTAAACCCAGGCGTTTTCTATAGCAGTCATATCTGCTTTTTTGCCCCAATCGGGCCAATCCCACGAGCCACTGCGATGAACAACAAGATTGTTTTCACCCATTTCCCAAAGCTTCAGGTAGTCAAGAGAGGGGTCGTAAACCTTTTCAAGAAAAGCCTTGTCACCTGTGTATTCATAATAAGTAAGGAAGCCTACAATTCCTGCAAGCTGCTGAACGGGGAGTTCAAAATAGTCACCGCTTATAGGAACAACAGTCTGAAGCACCTTTGTGTCGTCGACGTGTGAAAGCATTGACTCAACACCTTTTTGGTAGAGTAAGTAAGAATTACTGTCCATAGAGTACATTGTCATAATCATTTCACTTGTAACGTCGCCCCACCATTGAGCTCTTTCTCTGTCGGGACAATCCATAAAATTATCACGCATAGTAACGTAGAGTGTTCGTAAGGATTTTTGCCATAGCGAATTCATAAATTCATCATCGCATTTAAAATCACCGCACAATGAACTGTTGTATCCCGTTTCGCGGTACATTAAAGCAACGACCTTAACACCTTTAGGTATTTTATAAGTAATATGTTCTCCGTTGAACCAGCCTAATGCTTCAAACTCTTGCTCGCCATCTTTGGTAACGTAAGTGGTTGAAACTGCGCCGATTAAAGTGTTTTCGGTTGTTATGCGAATTTTTTTACCTGCAGGAGCTACAACCTTCAGATAAGGTGTAATCTGGGCGTTATAGGGAATATCTACGGTGATTTTTTCACCACAAACATTGGTTACGGTATGATTTTTATAATCCTTTGAGTTTTCGTAATCTTTAAGACCGTAATCCTTTAAAAAAGGAATTCCCCTTGGGTAAAGCTTGCCGTAAACACCCTTGCCACCTGCAGCGTATTCCGTTGCATTTTCCCAAGCTGAAGTGTCGTAATCTTTAATCAGCCAATTGCCTATATCTTCTCTTGCATCAAAATAAATGCTGTACTCGGGAAGTCTGTAGTTAGGTGGGTAAAGACTACTGTCAATATAAGCGGGGTTTCTTTTGGCTTTCCAGGTTTTGTCTGAAATTATAGATACGTTTTCAGCCTCGGCTTCAAAAATGAAACCGCCCTGACCACTGCTGTTGTAGGAATAGCTTGTTTCATCATCCCAAAACCACACAAGAGCACAAATTGAGTTTTCACCCTTTTTGAGGAAGGGGGCAATATCTATGGTGTCGTAATAACCGCTGTTTTCATCGGGGCCACGTTTTACACTGCCCTCAAAAACTACTGTTTCGCCGTTTATGTAAAGCCAATATTTCGAGTCGGCTGAAATGTAAGCGTTAAGTTTTTTCGGAATCTTATTAATAGTGACTTTTTTATTGAAACACATCCAGACGTTTTTTTCTGTCAGGTTTTCTTTATCCCAAATCCATTTGGCTTTCCAATTTGATTTCTCTTCGGTAGAGATGACGGTGTATTCGGGAATGGTGTCAGGGATTTCGTAATCGTTAGTGTATGGCACCAATACAGGCTCCCCCCAGGAAAAAAGTGAAGAAATAAATGCCGCCGCTATGGCGAGGTAAGAAATTATTGTCTGTAAAACCCTCATAAGAACCTCCAAAAAAATAATCGTAATTAATTATTGGGTTGTATCTGAATTGAAAAGTATATTAAGTCTATTTTACCATAACTGTAATATAAATTCAAATCGGAATTATTAGTGCTATTGTAAATAGTGGATTTCACATTGCGAAGCAATATTTCACGCACGAAGTGCATTTCACAAATCCCGTAAGGGATTTATTTCGTTGAAAAAACCGCCAATCTTGATACAAGATTGGCGGTTTTTCTGAATTATAACGCAATTTTTAATACGGGTTGCAAGTGGTTGCAAAGTTGCATTGAAATGCAACCGAAAATGGAGATGCAACTTTTAGAAATAACAACTTAAATACCAAATATCGAACGTAACATCTCGTAGTATATGTGAGTTTCGTCTTTGGTTACACCAGCACAAATTGCAACTCGCTGACACCAATACAATAGCCGATTGTCAGGGAGGTCAATCATCATCCAATGTTCTTTAAGGACTTCGGGATTAGCTGATATAATGGTTTCAACTATCAAATCTTTATATCGTTGTATTCTTCCGAATGCGGCAGGCATTCGTTCGTATACTCCATTTGCAGTCACAATATCAACACGTCCGCCAGCAGAAAATTGGTCACGAATATTGGTGTTAATAACAGCACAGTTCGTAGCTAACCAAAGTGCATACCTTTGATATTTTTTCGTGCTATTATGCCCTAAAATTTCAGGGAACAAAGCATAACCTTGCACCGTGTAATAGTTTTTTTCTTCGTGGGACAATGTGCTCCACAATCGAACTGTAGGGGGAGCGACAGTTTCTTCTATATCTGAATCAGCTGCCCACCACAAACTTTCTCCTGGCTTTAATTGCTGTTTATAATATTGAGAAACTGGTGCAACAGGGTTTTCCATTTTTCGTAATGTGTCATATGGGATACCCATCTTGTCAAATATAGTTTCTCCTACACCAAGTTCCATATCAATTTGATAGCGAGGATAGTGAGTTACCGATATTCCTGACAAACATTCCTCGTAAGGGCGACTCATAAAAGCAACAGGTGAACCTAACTTTCCAAAGGTAAGAAAAATGCGTTCAACATTTTGATCACGTGTTGATTCTAATATACTGCTACCTATTGATTTCCAATGATTCTTATTGGTGCTTTTCACTTCTACTCCATAGAATCGATTCGCAACTATATCAGGAAAAGAAGCACCTGAAACTAATTGTATTGTTCCTTCAAACGGCGTATGAACAGCACACCTTGACAAAGCATCGCAAACATCTTCCTCTAATTGTGTGCCATTGCGACCTTTATAATACAACTCTCTACCCTTTGCTTCCGCATTGAGCACAGCATCGGTTTTAGCCATCAATGCTCTAAATTCGTCTAATGGCGGCTTTCTATTCTCGGTTATTATCATTTTATTCACCTCCAAAATACACATCCCATAAGGTTTCTATGCGTTTTGCAATATGAAACCCTAACAACGGTGGAACGGCATTTCCAATTAACTTATAAGCTTCTGATGCAGATACAGAGCTGTTGGTTATGTTGTTTTTGAAAACGAAATCATATCCATCAGGAAAAGTTTGAATACGGGCACATTCCCTAATTGTTAATCTACGCTCGATTTTGCCGCTGTTTAGTTCATCAGTATAAGCGCCACCGTGTTCAACACTCAAACGGCGAAACTCAATATTACCGTGATGTTCGGAACGTATAGTTGGACCAATACCTTCAAGTTTAACTTCTGTCTGACCCTGACAATGTTTGCCCATATACTTTGCTTTTGAATATTTTTGCTGCGAAATATCAGTCGCTTTCTCTGGCTCATCTAATCCAATAAAGGCTTGTCTTAGTGTTACTGGTGGCAATAAGTTAATTCCCGAAGTGTTATAAGCATGTGTTATAAGCGGATATGGATCAAATCCTTCAGGAATACTCGACATAGAAAGAGCTTCAAGCGCCTTTGGGGTTAGTGCTGATTTCTTGAATCCAAAGAAAATTATTCTTTCTCTTGATTGCGGCACACCATAATCAGCGGCGTGCAATACTCTTGCTGGTACAACAAGATAACCATTTTCAGAAATCGTACTAAAATCGTGTTCAATAATAGCTTTTACATCGCCAAGATTTGCAAGTCCTTTGACATTTTCAGCAATAAATACTTTGGGTTGCGTAATGGTGATAACCTCACGCATCCACATATATAACTGACCGCGGCTTTCTACACTTGGAGTATCAGAGTCAACTATCTTTTTTCCAGTATGACTCTTATCCGAATCAAATCCCTGCCTTTTTCCTGCAATGGAAAAGTCCTGACAAGGAAATCCGCCGGTTACAATATCAATGTTTTCAGGGAATACAGGCATCCCGTTTTCCTTGTGTAGTTTAACAAGATCGACGATACTGTCAAGATAATATGTTGAAGCAGCAATTCCACGCTTTCCAAAATAATTTGTCCAAGCCGCCTTTGCATCTTCTCTAATATCGTTAGCAAAAACCGTATGAAATCTATTTTTAGGCAGACGTACCCAATGTTCATCTACAGGGGTAACATTCCAATTTGCGTTGACCTTGGAATTTATACAGGATTTTAAGACTTCAAAATCACCCTCAAATCCTAAATCCATACCACCGCAACCCGAAAACAAGGATAAAACATTTATCGTTGTTTTTCTTGTTTGATTTTTAGAAAGTTTGTTTTGCCTTGCGGGTTTTTGAGTGGTTATAGGAATAAACCAAACACCACTTCTTTTGACCGCTCCATCTATACGACCTTCGTTGCATAAAATCTGCACTCTACGTGGTGTAATATCCCACTTCTGAGCGGCAGATTGGACTGTCATCATTTCATTCATACACCTAACTCCCCATAAATTCATTGTATATATTATATTCGTTTGTGCGAACTTTTTCAAGATGTAATTGTAAATTTTCTTGACACAGAAACTATTCTTTGGCACGATGAAACTTATCTCCGACAATGAAACTAATCTCGGTCACGATGAAATTATTCTTTTGAGAAAAGTTTCATTGTGATTTGTAATGGTAAAATACGGGGAGGTTTAAGTCCTCTCGCTTCGACTTTCGTACAGTTAATTTTGATACAATGAAACTAATCTTTTTTGCAGAAGTACCGAAACCCCTTATGCCACAAGGTTTTTGGAATATAGAAAAAGAACGAAAGTTGCAATACCAATGGTATCATAACTTTCGTTCTTATGTGGTGGAGATGGCGAGATTCGAACTCGCGTCCGAAGACCCATTCCCCAAACTTTCTACGAGCGTAGTTTATCTTTTAAGATTCCCCTTTAAAACCGCCGATAAACAGGCTGAATTAAAAGGTAGCCCTTTGAGTCCGTACAAGCTACAAGGCTCTCACTTGTGCCGGTGCACCGCTAAGATGACACCCTTAACTGAATCGCGGTGGTTTCAGTCAGGATGAGCCGCCATTAAGCAGCAGCTAAAACTGTTTTATTATTGTCAGTTATTTTAAAGTTGTGACTTTTATAGTGGTGCCACTCCACTGCTCGCTTATCTGGGTTCAAAATCCCCGTCGAAATCCTTTCATCCCCATATATTTCGCTTTCGCTCAAGTGAAAAGTGAATAGTGAATAGTGAAGAGTTAAGGGGACGCTATGCGTCCGGTTATATTCAGCATCAACTCATCAGATGATGAGTTGATGTCGTATAAACAAAATTACTCTATGGTAATAGAAATGGTAGCGTTATCGTCAGCAACTATATTGAGGATTTCCCCGGTAGCGCCATTTTCAACAAGTGTAAGTATTTCATCAAACTTAATATTGTCTATTGCACCATTTCCTATTATGCCCGAAATACCATTACCTATTTTAGCAAACTTTTTAATCATTGACAAGGGGAGGGAAACATTTACCGGATTTTGTCCGGTTTTTGTTATATTGATATTTACTTTAAGGTTTGTTGTATCAATATTACCTTTTGCTGTATCTTCTTTTTGATTGCTTTTTTTACCTGTGAGAAGTTCATCGGTGGTCATATCAAGTATTTCCGAGATTTTAGGTAAAAGTTGAATATCGGGGCAAGAAATGTCATTTTCCCACTTAGAAACAGCTTGAGCAGTTACGTCAAGCAATTGTGAAAACTGTTCCTGAGTGTAGCCTTTGGATTTTCTTGCTTTCGAAATTCTTGAACCGATTGTCTCCGTAACGTTTTGTTGTTCGGTAGTTTCACTTGCTTCATTTTGATTTGATTCTTCTTCATAATCATTAGATATCATTTTTTTGAAAAAAATTGACATTGTTCATTCTCCTTTCGGCACATACACCGTTTATTGCACCTTCATTTTAACGCCGAACGAGAAAATAGTGAAGATAACAAAGGTTGAAACAAGCAAAAATCAGTAAACTATTGGTTGAATTGCCTTGAATATTTACTAAACCGATGGTTTAATACGTAAATTTATTGGTTCTTCAATGATAAAGAGCGCTCTATATCTCTTTGTGCAGATTTCTTTGCGGCGTCTTCGCGTTTATTGTAAAGTTTTTTACCTTTACAGAGTCCAATCTGCATTTTCGCTCTTCCCTGAGAATTAAAATACACAGAAAGGGGAATCAAGGCACAGCCTTGTTGCTTTACTTCACCCATAAGACGCATAATTTCTTTTTTGTGCATCAGAAGTCTTTTAGGTCTTAACGGGTCACGGTTAAAACGATTGCCGTGGTCATAAGGTGAAATATGTACACCGTTTGCAAGCATTTCACCATTTACAACACTGCACCACGAATCCTTTAAATTAACCTTGCCGAGTCTTAAGGATTTAACCTCAGTACCACAAAGCTCAATTCCTGCTTCATAAGTTTCAAGGATGAAATAATCATGATATGCTTTTTTGTTTTGTGCTACTGTTTTGCTTTCTGCCTTTGGCATATTTTTTCATCCTTTCATTTGTATTTGGGTTTTAATTATAATTCTCTTCTGCCCTCGAGAGCACGAAGAAGTGTGACGTCATCGGCATACTCAATATCAGCGCCTACGGGAATGCCGTAAGCGAGTCTTGTAACCTTTACTTCAAAAGGCTTTAATAGTTTGCCTATGTACATGGCAGTTGTGTCACCCTCTAAAGTAGGGTTAGTTGCCATAATTACTTCTTTTATTTCGCCCGTTGCAACTCTTTCAACGAGAGATTTTATTGTGAGCTGTTCGGGACCGACACCGTTCATAGGTGAAATAGTTCCGTGTAAAACGTGATAAACCCCGGAAAATTCTCTGGTTCTTTCAAGAGCCGGAACGTCACGAGGGTCCTCAACAACACAAAGAAGTGTGTGGTCGCGGGTAGTGCTTTCACAAATAGGGCAAAGTTCGTTTTCGGTTAAATTATGACACAGACTGCAATGATGGATTTTTGTATGTGCTTCTATTATTGCATCGGCAAATTCTTTTGCTTCGTTGTCAGGCAAATCAAGAACGTGAAAAGCCATTCTCTGAGCAGTTTTTCTGCCAATTGATGGTATTTTTTGAAATTGCTCTACTAATTTTTCGAGCGCCGCTACATCATAAGTCGCCATAGCTTAAACCTTAAAAACCTAAACCTGCAGGAAGTCCGAGGCCACTTGTTACGCTACCCATTTTTTGTTCCATTGTTTCAGAAGCTTTTCTTAATGCTTCGTTTGCTGCAGCAACTACCATATCTGAAAGAATTTCAACGTCGTCAGGGTCAACAACCTCAGGCTTAATGTTTACTGAAAGAATTTCGTGCTTTCCGTTTACTTTTACTTCAACAGCACCGCCACCTGAACAAGCTTCGAATTCACTTTCTTCAACTTCTTGCTGAATACGAGCCATTTCGTTTTGCATATCCTGAATTTTTTTCATCATATTTGCTTGTGAGTTACCGCCTTGGTTTGGAATTCTTGCTTTCATTTTATTTTACCTTCCTTTTTTTAAATTTATTCTTCAACAATAAAATCTATTTGCATTTTATTAAGCTTTGCTATTAAAACGTCAACAGGCTCTGCAAAATCGTTTGCCGTAGGAGATTCACCATCTGTGTAAATAGCAGGTCTTAATTTTTCGCCTGTTGCTCTTACTATTGCTTCCTGAATCGCATCAAAGTTCATCTTAACCTTAAAGAGTCCCGGGAAAGCAGTGTTCTTTGCTTTAATAAATACTGTGTTACCTGCTCTGTAGGCTTGAGAACCTGCAAGAACAGGGTAAAGAGGCTTGCTTATTTTAGAAAGTTGCTCTAAAATGTTCTCCCAAGCTGTAAAGGGAAGAGCCTTGTCAGAGTCGGTTACAAGTGTCATATCTATAGGCTTCTTAATGGGTGGTTCTGCAACCTCCTGAACCGGAATAACGGGTGGTTCAGACGGAAGTGGTGGTTCTGAATCCATTGATATATCTATATTTTCGCTCTGTAAAGGTTCTTCGCTTGACACTGCTTCTTCATGTGCCGGAGCAGGTGGTGCTTCAACCTCTCTGACAGGTGTCGGAGCAGGTTCTGCTAAAACCTGAGTTTGGGGTTGTGCCACAGGAACACCATTTGCCTTTAAAGACATAATCTGCGCCTGTAATTCGTCAATCCTTGCAATTAAAGCCGAATTATCGGTTGAAAGCTTAGGTGAACAAAGACGTATGAGCATTGTTTCTACCTTTGCTCTTTGATGTGCACTATATTTTAGTTGAGCAGATTCCGAGCACAACGTCTCCATTATATAAAGAATTGTTCCGTAAGTGAAAGCTGAAGCAGATTCTTTATAACGGTTCAATTCATCGGGAGTACAAACAACAAATTCCTCGGGATTTTTTGTTGTTTTCGTAATCATAATGTTTCTGAAATGGTTTACAAGCTCGTTTACGAGTCTTTCCATATCACAGGAGGAGGCGTGCAATCTGTCAATTATATTCAGCACGTCAGAGCTATTCTGATTTCTGATAGCTTCAGAAATCTCAAACAGATAATCTCTTCCTAAAAGTCCCGCTGCTCTGCTTACGGTTGTAACAGTAATATCTTCGTTGAAGCTTGCACATTGGTCAAGTATTGAAAGTGCATCTCTCAAAGCACCGTCAGAAATACGAGCAATGAGCATTGCGGCATCCTGCGTTAAAGTAAGATTTTCATTTTCAGCTACAAGCAGAAGTCTTTTTGCAATATCTTCGGGCGGAATGCGTCTGAAATCAAAACGCTGACATCTTGAAAGAATAGTTGCCGGAAGCATATGCACTTCTGTGGTTGCGAGAATGAAAAGCACATGAGCAGGAGGCTCCTCAAGAGTTTTTAAAAGTGCATTGAATGCACCCGTCGAAAGCATATGAACCTCGTCTATAATGTACACTCTGTATTTTGCAAATGCAGGTGTGAAGTTAGCTTCTTCTCTTAAGTCACGTATGTTATCTACACCATTGTTACTTGCTGCGTCAATTTCGGTTACGTCTAAAATAGAACCGTCATCAATTCCACGGCAGATTTCACATTCGTTACAAGGATTGCCGTTCTGCGGATTAAGGCAGTTAACCGCTTTTGAAAGTATTTTTGCACAAGTGGTTTTACCCGTGCCGCGTGAACCCGTGAAAAGATAGGCGTGAGAAAGTCTGTTTGCTTCTACCTCGTGCATCAGGGTTTCTGTAATGTGCCCCTGGCCCGAAACGTCACTAAAAACCTGTGGACGCCATTTTCTGTATAGAGCCTTATGCAAATTTACTCACTCCTCATAAAATAAAATAGAAACACACTCAACTCGGTCATACGACGAATAGGCGGACTGTGGCGCACAGAACTATCCGCTTAATGCTGCTCGGTTCCCCGCCTGACATGGTTCACGGTGCCCCGTCGCACAGGACCCACTCGTCGCATGACGGAGCTGAGTGTGCTACGAATTATTATAACTTATTCTTAACTAAAAATCAATAGAATTTATCTGAAAATCAATTAAAATTAACCTTCATATTCGTCTTCGTTTTCCCAGTTGTGCCAAACTGCCTGAATGTCGTCGTTATCTTCGAACATTTCTAACATTCTGCTCATTTGTTTCATCTGATCCTGGTCTTCAAGACGAGTGTATGTCTGTGGAATGTAAGCAACCTCAGCAGAAACGAATTTATAACCTTTTGCTTCAAGGTCGCTACTTACAGCACCTAAATCGTTAGGTTCTGTACGGATTTCGAAGATTTCTTCATCATCTGTGAGGAAATCAGTTGCACCACATTCAATAGCGTCTTCCATAAGTTTTTCTTCATCAACACCGTCTTTTTCAACAATGATAACACCGAAACGGTCAAACATAAACATAACGCAACCGGATGTACCCATATTACCACCGAATTTGTCGAAATAGTGGCGAACGTCACCGGCAGTACGGTTACGGTTATCTGTAAGAGCTTCAACAACTACTGCAATACCTGCAGGGCCATAGCCTTCATAAACGATGTTTTCGTAGTTTTCTGTTGAACTGTCACCCGCAGCTTTTTTAATGATTCTTTCAATATTTTCGTTAGGAACGTTGTTTGCTTTAGCTTTTGCGATAACGTCCTTTAATTTTGAGTTGCCGGCAGGGTCTGGACCGCCCTCACGTACAGCAACAGCAATTTCTCTGCCTATTTTGGTGAAAACCTTTGCTCTTGCACCGTCTGTCTTTTCTTTCTTTCTTTTAATTGTGCTCCATTTTGAATGTCCTGACATTTAAAAAACTCCTTTTAAAAGAGATATAATACAATAAATAACTGCAATATATTATCACATAGTTTCGGGTTTGTCAATTGAAGAAGTGTATATATGTGTAAAAACAGGTAATACTTAGCAATAATGGCAATAAAAGGACGCTGATAAGTGCTATTAACGGAGTAACATTGGTATGTAATAAGGAGTATTTAATGAAAAATAACAGAAAAGTGTGGAAAAATTTGGTTGAATGTGGTAAAATGAAATTTATTAAGCTTTTTGTGACACCTGTCACCTTTAGGAGTGGTTTTTTGAAATACACATTTGACTTCAACTCAATAAGTGAGTTCTGCGAGTTTTCTACAATAAAAGCAAAGGGGTTCAAGACGGCAGTTGCTTCTGTCAGTTTTATGATTCCGCTTTCAGATGATGCATCGCTTTATGCGTTGGTTCCGAATATACTTACACGTTCATCTGAAAAATATCCTACGGTAACCTTGCTTGAGAAAAAATTAGCAACTCTTTATGGTGCCGAAATAGCGGCAGATGTTTCAAAAATTGGTGAAAATCAGGTTCTTAAGCTTGCAGTCTGCTCAATAGATGACCGTTTTGCACTTGATAATGAAAGCATAGTTACCGAGTGCTGTCGTCTTCTTTTTGAGCTTATTTACAAACCCAAGCTTGTAGATGGTGTTTTTGATTTTGACGAGGTTGAGAGTGAAAAACGTCTTTTAGCAGAACAATTAGGTGCTGAAATGAGTGACAAAAGAGTCTACGCTAAAAATCGTCTTGAAGAAATTATGTGTGAAGAAGAAATTTACGGAATCAACAGATTGGGTACAGTTGAAGCAATAAATGCCGTAACAAATGAAACGCTTACAGATGCATATAAAAAGCTTCTGAAAAAGGCTAAAATTCTTGTTTCAGTAAGTGCAGATGAAAATGTCGAAACCGAAAATATTAAAAATCTCTTTATGGAATATGCAACAGGTGTTGAAAGAAATCCCGAGAGAAGAGAAACACTTTATGTTGAGAAAGCAGAAGATGTAACATATGTAAAAGAAACAGCACCTGTAAAGCAGGGTAAATTGGTTATGGGATTCAGGTTAGGTATGAAAGACCGTGATGATGATTATGCTGCAAAAAGAATTATGTCAGACGTTTTTGGTGGTAACCCGAATTCAAAGCTCTTTAAGGTTGTAAGAGAAGAAATGAGCCTTTGCTATTATTGTTCTTCAAGAATGATAAGAGCGAAGGGTATTATGCTGGTTCAGAGCGGTATTGAAAGCTATAACGAAGAAAAAGCAAAAAATGCAATTTTAGACCAGCTTGAAGAAATAAGAAAAGGTAATTTTACAGAAGAAGACCTTGATGCTTCTAAAAAAGCTCTCGAGGATGCCTTCAAGAGTGTGAGTGATAGTCCCGAAGCACTTGATTCGTGGTTTACAACTCAGATTGAATACAGCGAATATCTGTATCCTGAAGATTATATCAATATGTTTAAAAAGGTTACAAAAGAAGACGTTATCAGAGCAGCAAACGACGTAACTCTTGACACTGTATTTATGCTTGAAGGTACAGAAGAGGGGGAAGATGAATAATGGAATATATAAAAAACGATATATTAGGTGAGGGCTATTACTCAATAGACCATAAATCCGGACTTAAAATATATGTTTACCCTAAAGAGGATTATGCACAGACTTATGCTATATTCGGAACAAAATACGGTTCTATTGATACACGCTTCAAAAGAAGTGATAAGGCTGAGTTTATAGAGATTCCCGAGGGTACGGCTCATTTTCTTGAACACAAGCTTTTTGAGAGTGAAGAGCTGGATGCTTTTCAGAGATACGCTAAAACAGGAGCATCTGCCAATGCTTACACAAGCTTTGACAGAACTTGCTATTTATTTAACTGCTCAGGTCACTTCAAAGAGAATTTTGAAATTCTTCTTGATTTTGTAAGACATCCTTATTTCACCGAAGAAACAGTAGAAAAAGAGCAGGGTATTATCGGACAGGAAATTGATATGTATAAGGATATGCCTGATTGGGTGTGCCTTTTCAATATGCTTTCCGGAATGTACCATAACCATCCTGTGAAAATTGATATTGCAGGAACAAAGCAGTCAATTTCAAAAATAAATGCTGAAATGCTTTTCTCTTGCTATGATACATTTTACAATCTTTCAAATATGGTTCTTGCGGTCGCAGGTAATGCAACCGCAGAAGAGGTTGTTGAAATAGCAGACAGACTTCTAACAAAAGAAGAAAAGGTAACTGTTGAAAGAGCTTTTAAGGATGAACCCGAGGATATTGTAAAGCAATATGTTGAAGAAAAACTTGCTCTGATTACACCTGTGTTTTGTTTAGGTTACAAAGAAAACCACGCAACACCTGAAAGAACATTAAAAGAAACAATCGGCAAATCTTTGGTTTTAGATATAATTGCGGGTCAGAGCTCAGATTTATATAAAGAACTTCTTGACGAGGGGCTCATTAACGATAGCTTTTCTGTTGAATATTTTAACGGTCACGGCTATGCAACACCTATGTTTTCGGGAGAGTCTACCGAACCGAAGAAGGTTGCTGAGCGCATTAATCAAAAAATAGAATATTTCAAGAAAAACGGCTTTTCAAACGAGGATTTTGAAATTGTAAGAAAAAAACATTACGGAAAAACTGTAAGAGCATTTACAGACGTTGATACCATTGCAAATTCTCTTGTAATATCACATTTTGAAAATGACGACCTTTTTTCAGAATTTAAGGTTTTACAGGAAATTACGTCTGAATATTGCTATGATTTATTGAAGGATTCATTCGATAATAGTAAAGCGGTGCTTTCTGTTGTTTTACCAAAAGAAATATAATTAGGAGTTAATTTATGATTGAATGGTTTGCAGATTTCACGAGAGTTTCTTTCGGCGGAATCGAAGAGGTTTTTGACGTGTCATCCGTATTCTTTGAGGTTTCAATGAACGGACAGGTTTACTCTGTGAAGTGGTACGGGGTAATTATTGCATTCGGTCTGGTGCTGGCTGCTCTTTTCGGTGGTAGAATTGCTTACACCTGGAAGATGGATTTAAGCAAAATGCTTGATGTTCTGATTTACGGAATGTTCGGCGGAGTGCTTCTTGCAAGAGCATATTACGTTGTGTTCAAGTGGGATTATTATAGTATTCATCCCGATGAAATTTTTCAGATATGGCGTGGCGGACTCGCGATTTACGGCGGTATTATAGGTGGTATTATTGCAGCGTTTATAACCTGTAAGGTGGAAAAACTTAATTTTTACAATCTTCTTGACTGTGCGGGAATGTCGCTTTTAATCGGTCAGGGTATAGGCAGATGGGGCAACTACGCAAACCAGGAGGCTTTCGGCGGATTTACAAACGGGAATTACGGAATGATGAGCGATAAGGTCATTGCGTACATAGAAGCAAATCCCGAAATCTACGGATTAGAAAACATCGCTGATATACCACTATATATAAAAGAGCATAATTTGTTTGTTCACCCTACGTTCTTTTATGAATTTGCTTGGTGTATGCTCGGTGTTTTAGTGCTTTATGTAATAACAAGAAAATTCAGGAAATTCAGTGGTCAGACTTTCCTTTGTTATGGAATCTGGTATGGTTTAGAAAGAGCGTTTGTAGAGGGTCTTCGCACCGATAGTCTTTATATTGGAAACACAGGCTTGAGAGTGTCACAGGTTTTGTCTGTTGTAATTGTAATTGTTTGTCTGGCGATTCTTGTTATAAAGCTTCTTAAAATAAGGAAAAAACCTGTTCTGATTGAGGGTGTGGATTATTTTCCTGCTGACGAAAAAGCCGTGGCAAAAGACAAGAAAAACAAAGCAGTGAAAAAAGAAAATAAAGATAATAAGGATTTTGCAAAAGAAAAGGACGAAGAGTAATGGCTGTTATTATTGATGGTAAAGAGGTAGCACGTGACAAAAGAGAAAATATAAAATCACGTGTTGAAAAGTTGAAAAATCAAGGTAAATCCGTTGGTCTTGCAGTAATTATTGTCGGAGAAAACCCGGCTTCAAGAGTTTATGTAAACAACAAGAAAAAAGGTTGCCTCGAGGTTGGGATTGAGTCTTTTGAATATGCTTTGCCTGAAAGCACTACTGAAGAGGAGTTGAAATCGCTTGTTCAGAAGCTTAATGCAGACGAGCGTGTTAACGGTATTTTATGTCAGTTGCCTTTGCCAAAGCATATAAATGAAGATGCGGTAATAAACACTATTTCTCCCGAGAAGGATGTTGATGCATTTCATCCGCAGAATGTTGGGCACATTATGATAGGTGACTACACCTTTTTGCCTTGCACACCTGCAGGTATAATGGAAATGCTCAAATTCTACAAAATTTCTGTTTCGGGGAAAAAATGTGTTGTTATAGGCAGAAGTAATATTGTAGGTAAGCCTATGGCGATGCTCCTTTTAAAAGAAAACGGAACTGTAGAAATATGCCACTCGAAAACAGAAGACTTAAAAAAAGAAACTCTTTCTGCAGATATTTTAGTAGCGGCAGTCGGCGTGACAAAATTTGTAAAAGCTGATATGGTAAAAGAAGGTGCTGTGGTTATTGACGTCGGTATGAATCGCGATGAAAACGGCAAGCTTTGCGGTGACGTTGATTTTTGCGAGGTAGAGAAAAAAGCCTCTTATATAACACCTGTTCCGGGTGGCGTCGGTCCAATGACAATAACTATGCTTCTTGAAAATACCGTAAGAGCAGTAGAAAAATAATTTCTGCTATGTGTAAGTTACACATAAATTATGGTGAAAATTTGGTAATTTTTAAACCTTAAAACCCCGTTTGGTTGTGAGCGGATTGCTTGACAACTGAACGGGGTTATATTATAATATTACAGTATGTAAACTCTATAATTGTAGTTTGTATTATGCAGAATTTTAATTGAAGGGATGCGTGTTTTATGACAGCATTGAAAAGACCTTTGAGTGCCATATTAGCGTTCATTTTAGTGTTCGCTTTTATGTTTGTTACTCCTATTGTTGCTTTTGCAGAGGATGAAGAAGTTACTGAGTTTTCAGCAGAAGAAATAGCACTCAACAAAAAAGCAGAGGATGGTTTTGAGTATGTCAGAACAATCGATGGTTCAGCGGCTATTTTAGTCGGCTACGTTGGTAGTGAGACGGAAATTAAACTTCCATCAACAATTAACGGACTTAAGGTTATTGAAATAGCAGATGATGCTTTTGCAGGTAACACAAAAATTACAGAGGTTACCGCAAACAATAACATTACCAAAATCGGTGACAGAGCATTTATGGGTTGTACTTCTCTCAAGGTTGTAAAATCTATTAAAGCGGTTACAGCTTTCGGTGAATCTATTTTTGAAGGTTGTACTTCTCTTGTTGAAATTACAGTTCCTGATACTGTAGTTAATATTCCGGCGAGAGCATTCTTCGGTTGCTCAGCACTTAAAGATATTGAATATCACAAAAACTTAAAAAGTGTTGCACCTGATGCAATGGAAGGCTCTGCTTGGGAAAATGCTCAGCCTGACGGTGCTTTGGCATTCGGTAGAATTTGCTACGGCTATAAAGGTAACGTGACTAACCTCGTAATTCCTGAGGGAGTTTCAATTATTGAACCATATGCATTCCTCGGTTGTGAGCAGATTAAAACAGTTGAATTTGGTGTTGACGTAGAAGAAATCGGTCTTTATGCTTTCCAGGATTGTGTAAATCTTGAAAAAATGACTTGTGAATCTGCAGTTTCAATTATCAGAGCAGGTGCATTTAAGGGTTGTTCATCACTCAAAGAGGCAGATTTCTCAGAGTGTACAATTTCTACAATCGGTTATGAAAGCTTCTCAGGCTGTTCATCACTCACAAGCGTTAAGCTTCACGAAACACTCAGCGAAATCGGCGAACGTGCTTTTGAAGGAACTGCTATCAAAACTATTGAATTCGGTAAAAACGTTAACTCAATCGGTGAAAATGCATTCCTCGGAAACAAAGTTTTAGAGTCAATTAATATAGTTGAAAAGAACAAAGAATATTCTTCTCAGGATGGTGTTCTCTACAACAAAGACGGAAACAGTATTATTGTTTACCCGGCGGCAAAGAAGGGTGACTTCACACTTCCTGATGGTGTAGAAGAAATTCGTGCAAATGCGTTCAGAAACACTTCAGTTTCATCTGTTACTATTTCTCAGGATTCTGCACTTAATACAATTGGAAATAATGCTTTTGACAGTTCAGCAATTACATCAATTTCTCTTCCTGAAAGCGTTACTGTAATTAATTCAGAAACATTTAAGAATGCAGTAAATCTTAAAACTGTTGAACTTGGCTCAAAGGTTACTTATATCGGGAAATCAGCTTTTGAAGGTACAACTGCTTTAACAGAAGTTAACCTTCCGGATTCACTCAGAGATATTGCAACAGGTGCATTTAAAAATACAGGCCTTGTTACTGTGAACGTTGGCAATGGTGTTATCAGAATCAGTTCTGAAGCTTTTGCGGATAACGCTTCACTTAAAGATGTAGTTTTAGGCGATGCACTCGAAAAACTTGGTGCAAACGCATTTATGAATTGTACATCACTCGACAAAATTAATATTCCTGTAAATGTTAATGAATTTGATGCTAACGTATTTACAGGTTGCACTGCTCTTAAAAAGATTACAGTGTCAAACGATAATACAAATTATAAAGTTGTTGCAAATGCAATTTACACTGCAGATGGAAAACAACTTGTTATGCTTTCAAACAATAATCTTAAGGTTCTCAGAATTGCAGAAGGAACTGAAGTTATTTCTGCAAACGCTTTTGATTTAGCAACAAGTGTTGCTACTATTGCTTTCCCTAAAACACTTGTTAACGTTAAGGGTTCTGCACTTGATGTAACAGCATGGTTCAAAGCACAACCTGCAGGAGCGGTTTATGCAGGAACTGTTCTTTACAAGGTTACAGGTGCACTTCCTCAGCTTCAAATTACAGCAGGGACAACTTCAATTGCAGATAACGCAGTGAAAAATGAAACAGTTAAAGCTGTTACAATTCCTAAGTCTGTTACTTATATAGGTGCTTATGCATTTGCAGATTCATCAATTGCAACACTTGTTATTCCTGACAGTGTAACAAAGATTGATAATGCTGCATTCCAGAATATGGCACTCCTCAAAAAAGTAACGCTTTCAAATGCACTTGAAACATTAGGTAAATCAGCATTTAAAAATTGTGCTTCATTACAGACAATTGCAATTCCTGCAACATTGAAAAACATTCCGGTTGATGCATTTGCAAATTGTGTTGAACTTGCAACTGTTCAGTTCGGCTCAGTTGAAACAATTGGTAAATATGCATTCTCAGGCTGTGAAAAGCTTATTGTTGTAGATCTTCCTGCAACACTCACAGAGCTTGACCCAATAAGCTTCTTTGGTTGTGTAAATCTTGAAGCAGTTAACGTTGCTGATGGTAATGCAAAATATGTATCTGTAGATGGTGTTGTTATTTCTGCAGATGAAGAAGGTAACTTCAATACACTTGCTTTATATCCTGCAGGTAAACAGGGCGGTTACACAGTAACTGATGATATTAAAGTTATCGGACCAAAGGCATTCTATAACTGCGACGGACTCACAGATTTAGCTTTCCCAGCTGGTCTTGAAAGAATTTGCGAAAAAGCTTTCTTTGACTGCGATGGTATAATTTCAGTTACTCTTCCAGAAGGAACAAGAAAAGTTGAAGATTATGCTTTTGCTTCTTGTAACGAGCTTCGTGAATTTATAGTAAACAGCAACCTTACAGAGTATTCAGAAAACGCATTTGACGGTTGTTATTACTTCAATTATGAGTTGGTAACAATCAACGTTACAGAAAGCTCAGTAGGATTTATAATTCTTATTGTTCTTATATTTGTTGTAATAGGTGTTATCTGGTACTTCAAATATCAAAAGAAACAAGTTAAGTTAGAACAAGAAATAAAAGATAAAATTGCTGAGAGAGAGCTTCTTGATAAGGCTAAGAAGATAAAGGAAGAAATGGCTTCCAAAGAATAAAAAAGTGTTCTTTTTGAGCAGAACAAACCCCCGAACTTTTACGAGTTTGGGGGTTTTAGTCATTTTTTTACCCGCTCGACGTACCCTTGTACGCCGTCGGGGTAAAGAAAAAGTCTTCTGCAACAAAAATAACACTTTTTTGCTTTAAGATGAGGTTCTTTTTGAGCAGAACAAACCCCCGAACTTTTACGAGTTTGGGGGTTTTAGTCATTTTTTTACCCGCTCGACGTACCCTTGTACGCCGTCGGGAAAACTGAAAAAGAGAGTTGATAGAAATCTATCAACTCTCTTTTATAATTCGCCATTTAAAAATGCTTCTTTAAACCATACATCGTCTACCTGAAACTCTTTTTTATTCAGATAGTTCAGAATACCTGCATCGGTAGTGAAATCAAAAACTAATTTGTATGAATATAAGAATTGCTTTTTGTAACCACCGAATTTTTTGTTTTGTTCGTTTGTTCCGTATTTTCCGTCGCCTAATAGAGGGTGACCGAGAGAGCTCATATGTGCTCTTATTTGGTGTGTTCTGCCTGTAAGTAACTCTATTTCGACGAGTGAAAGACCTTTTTTCGAAGATAACACCTTATATTTAGTTGCTATTTCTTTGCTGTCTGCCGTCTTTTTATCTGAGACGTAAACCTTGTTTTGTTTTTCGTTTTTTTGAAGGTAATCTTTTAAGATGCCTTCTTTTTCTTTGGGTGTACCAATAACGACGCAAAGATAAAGCTTATGTAATTCGCGTTGCTTTAATTTTTCATTAAGAATTCTCAGTGCTTCTGAATTTTTTGCAGCGATAATAATACCGCTTGTGTTTCTGTCAATTCTGTTTACTAATGCGGGGGTAAAACTCATTTCATCACTTGGAAGATATTCTTTCTTTTCATAAAGATATCTTTTAATACGTGAAATAGCAGTATCGTTATATTCGCCCTCGTTAGGGTGTGAGAGCAATCCCTGCGGTTTATCACAAAGCAAAATATTTTCGTCTTCATAAACGATTTTTAAACTTTTTCCTGCACTTAAAAAATCGTATTTTGGCTCCTTTGTTTCAAAAAATTCATCGTTTATATAGAGCGTTACAACGTCGTTTTCCTGAAGCTTGTAGCTGATTTCGGAACGCTTGCCATTTACTTTGATTCTTTTGCTTCTTATGTATTTATACATAAGCGAGTGTGGTAACAAAGGGAATGATTTTGTAATATACTTATCAAGTCTTTGCCCTGAATCGTTTTTGTTTATTATAAATTCTTTCATCGCTTGTCAATTTCCTCTTTAATATCCTTTAGTTTTTTGAAACGTCGGCTCACGGCAGAGCGTGAAAGTGGAGTGGACATCATTTTTCCGAGTTCATCAATAGATGCTTCAGGGTTGTCTAACCTCAGAGTGCAAAGCTCGGCTAAATCTTCGGTCATATCAGTTAACTTTATTTTAGATAAAATGTGTTCAATTAATTCTATCTGAGCAATACCGGCTTCAATTGTTCGGCTTAAGTTTGCTGCTTCAAAATTGGTGCGGCGATTTATTTTATTTTTCACCTGCTTCATGGCTTTTGTTTCCATTAAAAAGAAAAATGATTTTGTTGCACCTATTTTACCGAGACAGTCCTCAATTGTTTCAGATTCCTTGCAATAAATTAATTGAGTACTGTTTCTTGTAAGCGTTTTCATATTAAGATTAATCTCGTTTAAAACAGATAAAAACTCTGCTGCCAGCTTTATTCTGGAAACGTTGAATTCAAGGTGGTATTCCTTTTCGGGATTTGTAATGTTACCGCAGACTAAAAAAGCACCGCGCACAAATGAGGTGTAGCAACAATTTTCTTCGTCGTCTGCATTTTCAAAATTTGAAAAATTAATTGAAAGAGAAATTTCTTTGCCTGTATACCCGAAGAATTCAAGAATTTTTTTTCGCTCTTCCTTAGTGTCGATTCTTACCTTGTGGTTTCCGGCTTTAGAATATGCTATAACAGGCATTATGCCTGTTAACTCATAAATAAGGTTGCAATAATGCATAGCAACACAATTAAGTTCTGTCATAAACGATATTTCAGAAAGTGAAAACGACCTTCCGAAAATCAACATACCTAAAGCCTCTGCCTTTTTACAACAGGCAGAGACAGGTTGCAATTCACATATTTCTTCTTTGATATCTGTTGAGAAAGACATAAATTACCTCAAAAATCTGACTTCAGGTGTGAGTAACACACCCTTTTCTTTTTTCACTGTGTTTTTCACGAAATCTATAAGATTTAAAATATCGGTTGTAGTTGCGTTACCGATATTAATGACGAAGCCTGCGTGTTTTTCACTGACTTGAGCACCACCGATTGTTTTGCCTTTTAAACCACATTCTTCAATCAGTGCCCCTGCAAAATAACCCTCAGGGCGTTTAAAGGTACTACCTGCACTTGGAAACTCCAGAGGTTGTTTGTCTTTTCTTTTGTTTAAAAGCTCAGACATTTTTTCTCTGATTTCTGTTTTGTTGCCTTTTTCAAGCTTCATTTCTACGCCTGTAATAATAAAACCGTTTTCTTCATAGGCAGAAGTACGATATCCGAATTTTAAGTCGTCGGCAGTAAGAAACCCCTTGTTGCCGTTTTTATCAACGTGATAAACCTTGGTGACAACATCTTTCATTTCTCCGCCGTAGGCACCTGCATTCATAAAAACAGCACCGCCGACAGTACCTGGAATTCCGAATGCAAATTCGAGTCCTGTAAGTTCATTGTCTGCTGCGAAATTGCAAAGAGTGCCCAATTTTAATCCCGCTTCGCAGAAAATAGTATTTTCTGCGATAAGCTCAATTCTGTTTAAGGTATCTGCAATATGAAGAACAACACCATTTATGCCTTCATCGCTTACGAGAACATTACTACCATTGCCTAAAACAGTCAGAGGAATTTCTGATTTGTTGCATTCTTCAATTATTTTAATTATTGCTTCAACAGAAACGGGTTCTATAAGAAGCGGACAGTTGCCACCAGTATGAAAGGTAGTGTAGTTTTTCATAGAGATGTTTTCTGCGATTTTACATCCTGTTTCTGTTGCTGTATTTTTTAAGGTTGTAATATTAATCACCGTCATTCATCGAGGAGTGCTGCACCTATAATACCGGCATCATTGCCTAACTGTGCAGGGAGAATAATAGTTTGTTTATTTGAATGTACGCTATAGCGTTCATTTGTAATATGTGCTCTTATCGGACGAAGGATTTTTTCACCCTGACCGCTGATTCCGCCACCAACGCAGATTATTTCAGGTTGAAGAGCATTAATGATATTTGCAATACCAATAGAAACATAGTAAAGATATCTGTCGATTACTTCTTTAGCTGTGGAGTCACCTAAATCGAGTGCCTCGAAAATTGTTTTACCTTCAACTTTGTTAAGGTCACCGTCACAGGTTTTCCAGAGAAGACTTGTTTTATTGTTTTGCATAGCTTCAACTGCTTGTGAAACAAGTGCGGTAGCTGAAGCGTATTTTTCCCAACAGCCTTTTCTGCCACAGTTACATTGAATTCCATCGACGTTAATAACCATATGACCCATTTCGCCACCGCAGAAGTTGCTGCCACGAATGATTTTGCCGTCAATAATAATACCACTGCCAACACCTGTGCCTAATGTTACAGCAACAAAATCCTTTACTCCGTTACCGCAACCTGCAACTGCTTCACCTAAAGCGGCACAGTTAGCATCATTTTCAAGGAAAACAGGTTTTTTGAGTCTTGCCTCAAGCATTTCTTTAGCAGGAACGTTGTTGAATTGAAGATTGTTTGAAAATTCAATTGAACCTGTATCCTTATTAACAGAACCAGGGGTTCCGATACCGATTGATTTTACATCTTCAATTGAAATACCTGCATCAGCAATAGCCATTTCAACTGACTCTTTTATTGAGTCGAAAATTTCAGGAGCAGGACGTGGAGCTCTTGTTTTTACGCTACCTCTTCCTACAATTTGATTGTTTTCATCAAGAACTCCTGTAGCGATATTTGTACCGCCAAGGTCGACACCTATTCTATACATAAATTATGTACCTCCGTTTGTTTTTTATTACTTTATAAAATTTTTATTATTAGAACCAAAGCTCTAATTCTGTTGGTGGTAAATCAAAATCCTCCATCCCAACTCTTTGTAAAAATTCTTTTGCTGCGTTATAACCCATCTTCTTTTGTCTGTTATTCATAGCAGCAATTTCAATTATAATTGAAAGGTTTCTACCTGGTTTAACAGGGACAACTGTTGCAGGAACCTTTATTCCTAAGATTGTGGCAAAAACATCCTCTGTGCCGAGTGTGTCGTAAGATTTAGTTGAATCCCACTGTTCGAGCTGAATAACCATATCAATTTTTTCTGTCAGCTTTACGGCACCCATACCAAAAATATTTCTTGCATCGACAATGCCTATACCGCGAAGGGCGACGAAGTGACGACTGTTATCAGGCGCAGAACCAACAAGTGATTTTGAAGAAACCTTTTTGATTTCAACCTCGTCATCGGCAATAAGGCGGTGACCGCGTTTTATTAATTCAACAGCAGTTTCACTTTTACCTACTGCACTGTCTCCGACAATAAGAATACCTTCGCCGTAGACCTCAACAAGTACTCCGTGGCGTGAAATTCTTTCTGCTAACTCAACACCTAAGTATGAAATAACTGTAGACATTATTTCAGAAGTTGTAACGTTACTCTTTAAAAGAGGAACTTCGTATTGCTTTGCAAGGCGGGAGATGATTTCTGGAATTTCAATGCCTCTTGTAACAACTACTGCGGGTGGATGGAAGCCAAAAAACGTATGAAGACGTTTTTCTAAGGTTTCGTCATCTAATTCTTTAAGGTAGTCCATTTCACCCAAACCTAAAAATTCAAGTCTTTCAGGGTCAAAGTGCTTTTCGTAGCCTGCAAACATAAGCCCGGGGCGATTAACATCCTGAGAACGGATGAGAAGCTCACTGTCAGGCTTATCTGGCATAAAGACAACTTCTAAGCTGTTATCGTGAATGAGTTTTGATAATGTAACAGAGTATTTACTCGCCATTCTTATCACTCCTATTATATAATGTATGGACACATACATATACATTATATAATATATTTCTGAGAATTCCAATACCTAATTTGAAATTTGATGAAAATTATGAAGAATTCAGAAAAAATAATATATCGGTGCATATTTTGACTCAAAAACACCGCTCTTTTATTCAAAATGACATATTTTAAGAAAATGCTTGACTATTAAAAAACCTTGTGCTATACTCATTACACCTCTCAGAGGGTTCTTTTTTTGTGCCCTAATTTCAGAGAGGGAGGCTAATCAGAAAATGGAGGTGCCGTTCGTGAGAGTTAAAATTACACTTTCCTGCACAGAATGTAAACAACGCAATTACAACACTATGAAGGAAAAGAAAAACAACCCGGATAGGTTGGAGATGAAAAAGTATTGCAGATTCTGCAAGAAACACACTCTCCACAGGGAGACAAAGTAAGGAGGTAACTTATGGCTGACGAGAAGAAAAAAGTAACTGATGCCGAGGTTGCCACTAAAAAGGCAAAGAAAGCTGACAAAAAGAAAGGCAAAAAAGAGCCTTCTAAACTCAGCCCGAAAAATATCGGTAAAGGAATTGCCCGTTTTTTCAAAGACCTCAGAGGTGAAACAAAGAAGATTGTTTGGCCGGGTGCGAAAATGGTTCTTAAAAGTACAGGTGTTGTACTTGCAACAATCATTGTTCTCGGTGTAGGTATCTGGATAATCGACTTCGCTATTTCAGGTGGTATTAAAGCTGTTAATGAAGCAGCAAATACAACTGAAGTTTCAACTGAAGCAACAACTGAAGCTGCCGTAGTTGATGAAACAGAAGAGCATAATCACGACCATGATTCTGAAGAAGAATCAGAGGAAGATACTACTGCAAACAACTAATCTTTACTTTTTTTCGGAGGTGCACTATGGCTGGCGATGCAAGATGGTATGTAATTCATACCTATTCAGGCTACGAAAATAAAGTAGCAGGAAATATCGAAAAAATTGTCGAAAACCGTAAAATGCACGATAAGATTCTCGGAGTAAGTATTCCGCTCGAAAAAGTTGTTGAAGTTAAAGATGATAAAACAGTTGAAGTAGAGAGAATGATTTTCCCGGGCTACGTTGTAGTTAAACTTGCGGTTGAGTATGACGATGATAACCAACCTCAGGTTCCTAATGAAACCTGGCATGCTATCAGATACACCCGCGGAGTTACAGGCTTTGTTGGTCCTGAAAGTAAACCTGTTCCGCTTACTGATGCGGAGGTTGAAAAACTCGGTATTGAAACTAAAGTTGTTGAGGTTACTTATGACCTTGGCGATATGGTTACAGTTACTGATGGTCCGTTCGAAGGCTTCTCAGGTGTAGTAGAAGCACTCGATACCGAAAAGAATATGGTGCGCGTAGCTATTTCTATGTTCGGTAGAGAAACATCTGTTGAGTTTGAACTCACACAGGTGCAGAATGCAGTAGAATAATACTGCGGTTTATTTTGGTAACAAGCGTAATAACGCTGTTATATGCGACTTGATTGTCGCGTGTGGGAGGGACAAGGCGAGCTTCTTGTTCCGCCATACCACGAATTTTGGAGGTGCAAAACATGGCTCAAAAAGTTGTAGGTCTTATTAAATTGCAAATTCCCGCTGGTAAAGCAACTCCGGCACCACCTGTTGGTCCTGCATTAGGTCAACACGGCGTAAACATTATGGCGTTCACAAAAGAATTCAATGAACGTACAAAGAACGACATGGGTCTTATTATCCCAGTTGTTATTACAGTTTATGCTGACCGTTCTTTCACATTTATTACAAAGACACCACCTGCTGCTGTTCTTATTAAGAAAGCATGTGGTATTGAAAGCGGTTCAGGTGTACCGAACAAAACAAAAGTTGCAACAATTACCGGAGAGCAAGTAAGA
>JAZRKU010000033.1:0-4305 GCA_045646485.1 Acutalibacteraceae bacterium | reverse complement strand
TCTTTCCATGCATACCACGAACCAATTTGTGATACTGCACTAATCCATGGATTGTAAATCTAATACAGCCGTATCCATAGATACGGTACGGCTGCATTATCTTGTTGTAACTATTCAGAACCCCATTCGCAAAATCGTGCTTTCAGCACTTTCCTTTTGCTCATGAGGTTACTTCGCCATATGAATTTATGAGAACAGCCCTTTGTAAGCAAGCTTACACGGTCTTTATTCATAAATTCGCATGGCTCTGAATAGTTACATCTTGTTTTAAATTTCAGGAATTTCGATTTCGATTTCTCTTCCTGCTTCAGCAGACTTGAAGATACCATCAATAATTGCCTGGTTGTAAAGGATCTGAGAAGTAGGAACAGGTGCTTCTGTACCATTCTTCACTGCATCCAGGAAAGAACGGATCTTCAGATCAAAGAGCTGGCCATTGGTCGTAATAATCGGAATCTTTGTCTCGGTCTGCTCACCGCATACTTCCTTGTAAAGAGTCATCTCACCGCCAACAGATCCGTTCCAGCACTCTGTAGAAGGAATTCTTAAACCGCCTTCTGTACCCATAATGATTGTATCACCAGGAGTGTCGCAGTGCATAGCCCATGCAATTCTGAAGTCGAGAACAATGTCGTTTTCAAGACGGATGTAAGCAGCAGCAAAGTCATCAACGCCGAAAACCTCTGTGTATTCAGGTTTCTGGAGATATTCAGGTTTCTTTCCGAAAAGACCTGCTTTAAAGCCTGTAACTGTGAGTGGCTTCGGATATCCGATAGCATTGAGAACCATATCGAGTGAATAGCAACCAATGTCACCTAATGCACCAAGACCTGCTGTGTCTTCCTGAATGAATGATGTACCGAAAGGTGTAGGAATACCCATTCTTCTGCCGCCACCGGTCTGAATGTAATAAATTTTACCAAGAACGCCGCTTTCGCAGATTTTCTTAACCATTTTCATGTTTTCGTCGAAACGAGGTTGGAAACCGATTGAAAGGATTTTTCCACTTTCTTTTTCTGCCTTGCAGATTTCAACAGCTTCTTCTAAAGTAACACACATCGGTTTTTCAAGAAGAACGTGAACACCATGATTGAGTGCATATATTGCACAAGGTGCGTGTTGCTTGTTATATGTACAAATTGAAACAGCATCAATATCTTTTTCGTTGTCAATAAGCTCTCTGTCGCTGTTGTAATACTTAGCACCTTCAATGCCACATTTTTTTGCGAAAGCTTCTGCTTTACCCGGAATAATGTCAGCTAATGCAACAATTTCAACGTCATCGCATTTCATAAAACTGTCTGCGTGAGCTTCTGCAATCCAACCGCAACCGATAATACCGACTTTGATTTTTTCGCCTGTGTAAACTCTTTCTTCTGATTGCTTTTCTTTGAAAGCATCTAAAATACTTGCCATAATAGACCTCCTGAATCTGAAAATACAGATTTATTTTAACATATAAAGATTACCATATAAAATGAATTCTTTCAATAGAATTTGACTTTTTCTCTACAAGAAAAAGTGTACAAAACGAAGAAGAATAATGTGTGAATTTATACAAAAAAATTAATAAGAAAAAAATTTTATATGAATGCTGCCTCATTGTTAACAATTTGTTCATACTTTCGCAACATCAAAGCAGTAACCCGAAGTTACTATAAAGATGCCAATACGAGTACGCAAGAGGTGAAAATCTCTTCTATTCAAGAAAAACCCGTCGCAGAGTGCGACGGGTTTTTCTTTTGTCATAAATTTATGAAATAATATATTGCTTTTTGAGGGGATTTATTATATTATTAAAACACCTTATTAAACTACGATATAACCTTGATACTATATATAAATAAAAAGAAGCAAAACAGTGGGTGAAAACTTTGATAATATATCCGGATTCTTTTGGAATAAAACCTGACTCAGAAGTTACGGTTCCCTTTAGAAACCTTTTAAATATGGCATCAGAAAGTGCAAAATCAAAAAGTCTTTTGTTAGAGAAAGGTAACTATGTTTTTTTAAGTAAGCACGCAAACGAAAGAGAAGTTTATATTACTAACACAATTGCCGATGAAGAGTACACAAAAGGCGAAAAAAAGCATATTCATAAGATTGCCCTTGATTTTAAAGGTATAAATGATTTAGAAATAGATTTTAACAATTCATCAATTATTCTTGATGGTCAAATGACAAATATTGTTATTGAAAACTGCGAAAATATAACGCTTAAAAATCTTACGATTGAAACAGTTCAGCCGAACGTTCATAAAATCACGATTTTAAAATCATCGCCTTTTTACGTAACGTTTAAAATTGATGAAGCAAGTAACTATAAAGAAGAAAACGGTGAGTATTTCTGGTACGGTACTGACTACAAATTAGAGTTTACCGAATCAAAAAATACAGGTGGGTGGACTCCTACTGCAAAGCCGTCAAATTACGGTCATCTTGTGCGCAATGGCGCACATCCGTTTTTCGGCGTTTCTTCAATAAAAGAGATTGCGCCACGTGTTTTTAAGGCACGTTATATAATACCGAAGGATTTTGAAGTCGGTCAGGTTTTTTATATTTTTCCCAAGGTAAGAAAAAACGTAGGCATTTTTGTAGATGGCAGTAAAAATATAAGGCTTGAAAATGTTAAACAACGATTTAATTATTCTTTGGGGTTTGTTGCTCAGAATTCAGAAAATATTTTTCTTGATAAATTAGACTTTTCTCCGCGTGAGGGTTCAGAAGTCGATTTCTCGTCTCCTTCGGGCTTTTTACAGATTTGTATGTGCAGAGGCACAGTGAGCGTTAAAAATTCTAATTTTAGCTCTACTGCAGATGATGGCTGCAACGTTCATGGAGTTTATTTTAAAATTGTTGAAATGACGGGTGACACGGCAATAGTGCGTTTCGGTCACAGACGAAGCTTTGGTTTTAATCCGTTGAGAGTTAATGATACAATTGCTTTTGTGGACTCTAAAACTCTTATGGAGCTCGGAGCTTCAAAAATTCTTCAATCTGAAATGATTGACAGAAACACAATCAAGTTGAAGCTTTCAACTAGAAATAATCCTGTAGGTGCTAACGTTGTAATTGAAGATGTTACCGCTTCGCCGAATTTCGAGTTTTCAGAAAACACTTTAAACAGAGTTGCTTCACGAGGTCTTGTTGTAACGTCACGAGGCAGAATTCTTATTGAAAACAATAAAATTCTCAATACGGGAATGAGCGGTCTTGTGGTTTCAGATGATGCTCTTACCTGGTTTGAAAGTGGTCCCGTTAAAACTATGATGGTGCGTGGCAATGCGTTTATGAATTGTGAAGACAATGCAATTCTTATTTTGCCTGAAAATAGACGCTTTGCAGGGTTTGTACACGAAAATATATTTATAGAGAATAACTTGTTCGTTCTTAATTCAATTCCTGCACTTAATGTAAATTCTTCAAGAAATATAGTTATGCGAGATAACGTTTATAAAGGAAAGCCCTCCTTTGGTAAATATGTTATTTCAAAAAATGTAGAAGGCTTAACTGCCGATACTCCTAATTAAAATAAAATCGGCAGATTATTCATTACGAATAGTCTGCCGTTTTTTGGTTTTCACTTATTTTACTTCGAAAGATTGACAGCAAGTGTTGTCACTTGTTTTTGCACAAGAACTGCAAGCAGTTACTTCAATAGCATTTTTTGTGCAATAGTTAGCACTTTGCGCGTGGTATTTGCAAGTGTCAACTGTGCAACCGATAGAATTGTTTTTCTGTTCCATGTTAATAACCTCCTAAATTTTTAGAGTGTAAAATACACTCTTACGAATTTATTATGTACAAAAAATAAAAAAATAAACGGAAGGTATAAATTTAATGAAAAAAGAAAATGTTATATTAACTTGTTATTCTCTTTTAAGAAAAGAAACGCCATTAAACTCTGATTGTGGCAAAATTTGTAATGGTAAATGTTGCAAAGGTGATGAAAACACAGGAATGATTATTTTTCCGGGTGAAGAAAAATTTTTAG
This sequence comes from Acutalibacteraceae bacterium, assembly GCA_045646485.1. Taxonomy (GTDB): domain Bacteria; phylum Bacillota; class Clostridia; order Oscillospirales; family Acutalibacteraceae; genus DTU089. The sequence continues at coordinate 311 of JAZRKU010000033.1, read as the reverse complement.
ATGAAAATATAAAAATTAAAGAAACTGAAAACGGTGTAAAAATAGCAGTTTGTAATGGTACTTGCGACAGAAACAAAAGACCATTGTCTTGCAGAATTTATCCGTTATTTCCACTTATGACAGAAAACGGAAAAATTAAAACTATTATAGATATAAGAGCAGACTGTCCTTTGAAAAACGGAGAGTATAAATTCAATAAAGCATTTATAAGAAAAGTGAAAAGGGTGGGTAAATACTTATTGTTAAACGAAGAAACAAAATCAGTTTATCTTGAATTATCTGAAGATATAAACGAACAAATCGAACTTTTA
>JAZRKU010000032.1:0-174319 GCA_045646485.1 Acutalibacteraceae bacterium | reverse complement strand
CTTCTACAGCAACTTCGCCGAGAGTTCTGCCTTCAGCGTCAAGAACATACCATTGACGATCAACAATATCGCCTTTAGGCATATAAGTAGACATAGTGTTTACCTCCATTGTTTTCAGGAACATAGTAATCCCGTTTTGCCTTGATATATTATCACAGCAAAACGGGACTGTCAACACTTTTTTCAATAAAATTTAAAATAACTTTTATAAACTCTTGTTTTCTTCGTTTTTCTCGTTTTTTTAATAGTTTTTCTCATTCACCAAATTCAATTATTTGCCTAATCTACTGTAATCTTTAACAACATTTATTGAGTTTTTTTGTCGCTTTTTACGTTTTCTTTGATTTTTTGTGCTTAAGAAGAACAAACAAAGCAACAACGCAAGAACTACTATAGCTACGTAGAATGATGGTGACTTCACAAGAGTAACAACCCAATTAAACATTGCCCAGATATAATTCTTTTTAACTGTATGCCCTGCTGAAAGTGAAATCTCTTTAATAACAACATCATTATACATAAGATAAGCTCTGCCTACAACTTCACCTTCTTCAACAGGAGCAGAAACCTCAGTAGGAAAATCTTCGGCAAACTTAACTGTTAAATCATCAATTGTAACTTCATTTAAAACAACAGCTTTTACAGACTCAGAAGGAACCAAACTTACATAATCATAACCGCGTCCGAATTTAACCGGAACCTCACCTAAAACACGATCAGTATCAGCAAGAATTTTCATTTCCATATTGTTGAATGCCCATTTCAGCATATATCTGCAAGTAAGGAAGGCTGTATTTCTTCTTTCGCCGTCAAGGTAATAATCATCTACACCTTTCATAGCAATAGAGATATAGGTGTAACCGTTTTTTGTAGCACTTGAAATAAGGCAGGTACCTGCTTTGTCGGTTGTACCTGTTTTAAGTCCTATAGCACCTGCGTAATAATAGTAGGAATAGTCATTTAACAACGGATTTGTATTATAAAGATATCTGACGTCACTTTTATTAGTTTTAGGCATTGTCTTACCATATTTTGAAGATATCTTTTTTATTGTTTCGTTCTGCAAAGCCTGTTTTGATATTAAATACATATCATTAGCAGTGGTTCTGTTCTGACTTTCACTTGTAAAATCCACATCAGCATCATCGTCAAGTCCATGAGGATTTGCGAAATGTGTATTTGTACAACCTAAGTTAGCTACGTAAGAATTCATTTCATCAACAAAAACCTGTGGGTCTCCGTTACCGTAATGATAGGCAAGTGATGCAGCAGCATCGTTAGCACTTGGTAAAAAGAGGCAATATAACAACATCTCAAGCGTTGTTGTTTCACCCGCATAAAGACCGGCTATAGAACTACCCGTTCCCGAGATACTCTCAATTGCAGCCTCTGAACAAGTAATTTTTGTTGAAAGAGAATCCCCTTTTTCTAAAACCACGAGTGCTGTAACAATTTTTGTAAGTGAAGCAGGTGCTGTAAGCATATCTGCATTTTTTGCATATATAACAGTGTCCGTATCAACATTCACAAGTAAAGCAATTTCAGATTCATATTCTGGTGCTTCAATATCATAAACTGTCGAAACAGAAGCGGCAGATGCTATATTTGTAAATAATGGTAAAATTAAAATGAAACAAATTATAAAAATCAGCAATTTTTTCATAGACAATCACCTGATAAATGTAGTAGAATATAAACTAACAAACATTATAGCATTTTATTTCAATAAATGAAATAGTATTTTTAAAAAAAGTAGGAAGTGAATTTATGGTTTATATTACAGGCGATACTCACGGAGATCCCGAGCGTCTTTCTAAAAATGCATTAAGAGATTTAAACCCCGGAGATACTCTTATAGTTTGTGGCGACTTCGGATTTATTTGGGATGACTCTAAAGCCGAGCAAAAAATATTAAAATCATTTTCAAAAAGAAAATATAACATTTGCTTTATTGATGGCTCTCACGAAAACTTTGAAATTCTTAACGGATACCCTGTTACCGCCTGGAAAGGTGGCAAGGTCCACAGAATTTCTGATAACATCTTCCACTTAATGAGGGGTCAAATTTTCACAATAGATGATTTAAAAATATTTACTATGGGCGGTGGCGAAAGCCCTGACCTTGATTACAGAATTGAAGAGAAAACCTGGCTTAAAGATGAAATACCATCAAAGGCAGAGCTTTTAGAGGGTGCAAACAACTTAGAAAACGTAGATTGTAAGGTTAACGTTATTGTAACTCACGAGCCACCAAGCATAATTAAAGATTTTTTGAAATTGGGTGACAACGAACCTATTCACGTTACAACTCTCAACACTTATTTCGATGAGCTTTCAAAATGCAGTACGTTTGACCGCTGGTTCTTTGGCAGCTTGCATCTTGATAAATACATTTCAAACTCATATATAGGAATACACAAAGCTTTGGTTAACGCTCACACGGGTGAACGAGTAAGCATTTAATTTAAAACAACAAAACAATGGTGCTGTAAAAAACAATTAGTTTTCTACAGCACCATTTTTATTTTATGATTCTTTCCAAACAACTCTTTTTACAATGCTTGTGTAGGATTGGATAATTTTAACAACCTTAGACGATACGTTTTCATCTGTATAATCAGCAACAGGTGTTCCCGAATCGTTATTTTCATTAAGCAAAACTGCAGTTGAAACCGCTTGTAAAAGCGAATTTTCATCAATTCCTGCCAGAACAAAGCACCCCTTTTCTAAAGCTTCGGGGCGTTCTGTTGAGGTTCTTATGCACACTGCAGGAAAGCTCTCGCCTACGCTTAAATAAAAACTGCTTTCTTCAGGTAATGTACCACTGTCAGAAACAACACAAAACGCATTGAGTTGCAAGTTATTGTAATCGTGAAAACCTAAAGGCTCGTGCATAATTACGCGTGAATCAAGTTCAAAGCCACTTTCCTGAAGTCGTTTTTTACTTCTCGGATGACAAGAATAAAGAATAGGCATATCGTATTTTTCTGCTAATTTATTTATTGCGTTAAAAAGAGACAAAAAGTTCTTTTCAGTGTCAATATTTTCTTCTCTGTGGGCAGAAAGAAGAATATATTTTTTCTTTTCAAGTTTAAGTTTTTCTAAAACGTCGCTTGATTTAATATCGTTCAGATTATTTCTTAAAACCTCTGCCATCGGTGAACCCGTAACAAATGTACGTTCTTTCGGGCAACCACACTCTATAAGATAGCGTCTTGCGTGTTCTGAATATGGCAGATTCACGTCCGAAATAATATCTACAATACGTCTGTTTGTTTCTTCCGGCAGACACTCATCCTTACAACGGTTACCGGCTTCCATATGGAAAATCGGAATATGGAGTTTTTTTGCAGAAACTGCTGAAAGACACGAATTGGTATCCCCAAGAACAAGTAATGCATCAGGCTTAATCTGATTCATAAGCTTATAAGAACAATCAATAATATTTCCTATAGTTGCCCCTAAATCCTCACCTACTGCATCCATATACACTTCAGGATTTGCTAATTTCAAATCTTTAAAAAACACACCGTTAAGATTATAGTCGTAGTTCTGCCCCGTGTGCGCAAGAATACAATCAAAATATTTTCTGCATTTCTCAATAACTGCAGAAAGTCGAATTATCTCAGGACGTGTACCAACTATTATCAAAAGCTTAAGTCTACCGTCATTTTTAAATTTTATTTCTGAATAATCTTTTTTAATACCCATAAAGCACCACCTGAAGCAAGCGTTAGTATGCAATTCCCAATGAATCTAATTCATCGCGGATATATTGAAGCGAAAGCAACTTTTGTTTAACTTCTTCAACATCTAAAAGTGTCGTATTATTAGAATTAAACTCTGTTAAGGGATTTCTTTCCTTATCGCCATCATTAAAATATTTATCATAGTTCAGAGTACGGTTATCTGACGGCACACGATAGAAATCGCCCATATCAACTGCGTTAGCACACTCTTCATTGGTAAGAAGTGTTTCATAAACCTTTTCACCGTGACGAATACCAATAATTTTAATTTCGGTTTTCTTTTCTTTGTCAAACAACTCAACAACCGCTTTTGCCTGAGTCTCTATTGTACAAGCAGGTGCCTTCTGAACAAGAATATCACCACTCGTACCATTCTGGAATGCAAAGCAAACAAGGTCAACTGCTTCATCAAGCGACATTATAAATCTTGTCATTGTAGGCTCTGTTATTGTAATAGGCTGTCCGTTTTTAATCTGTTCAATCCAAAGAGGAATTACAGAACCTCGTGAACACATAACATTACCATAACGAGTACAACAAATTTTAGTTTTCTCAGGACTTACAGTACGAGATTTTGCAACCGCTACCCTTTCTTCAAGTGCTTTTGAAATCCCCATGGCATTAACAGGGTAAGCAGCTTTGTCTGTTGAAAGACAAATTACAGATTTAACACCCGCCTCTATAGCCGCAGTAAGAACGTTCTCAGTACCGATAACGTTTGTTTTGACAGCTTCCATAGGAAAAAACTCACAAGACGGCACTTGTTTTAATGCCGCAGCGTGAAAAACAAAATCAACGTTAAACATTGCGTTTTTTACGGATTGCAAATCACGAACATCACCAATATAAAACTTGATTTTTTCAGAAACCTCGGGCATTTTTGCCTGAAACTCGTGACGCATATCATCCTGCTTTTTTTCGTCTCTTGAAAAAATTCTTATTTCACCTATATCGGTATTCAAAAAACGATTTAAAACCGCATTACCAAAAGAACCTGTTCCACCTGTTATAAGTAATGTTTTATCTTTAAATAAACTCATAGTTTTCTCCAATCAAATATATTTTTGTGCTAAAAAGAAACATACCCAAAGAGCAATTACAAAAGCACTCTCTGCCGGAATTGCAAGCTTGGTGTACGGACACTTCCAGCCTTTATCAACACAAAGAAAGATTGTTCGTGTAACTAAAACGGTGGTAGCAAAAATAACGCCACCAATAAGTGAATGATAGGCTGTTCCAAGAGCACAAGTCAAATATAAAAGGAATGCACCCAAAGCAAACGATATTCCGCCGTAGTAAACTCTTATTTCTGTCTTTCCGGCATTATCAACCGGCTTCACAGAAAAGCTTTCTGCATTTTTTATAGGCTTTGAAATAAATACAACTGCCATCCCCCAGAAATAGCCGATAAGACAAATTACTGCGAAAAGTGCAGGTGGATTAACAACCCATATACTCTTAAAAAAATCCATCATATCACCTTTTCAAAAAACTTACAGTTATTCTATCATAAGTTATAAAAATATTCAAGATGTCGTAAATATAATATGAATTTATCTGTGATAAACAAAATGTAGTAAATCGTTAATAAGTAAAAATTCCGTCCACTTTCGTGAACGGAATTTTTTGGCACCCCCAATAGGAATCGGACCTATAACTAACCCTTAGGAGGGGTTTATTATATCCATTTAACTATGGAGGCTAATAGTATGAATTCGTAAGAACTAAATAAATTATAACAAAACAGAATGTTTTGTCAAGTTAAAACCAACTCGTTATAAATATTTCTAACCCGATAAAAACAAGGATTACGCCACCTAAAACACCTGCTTTTCCTGCAAGTTTAGTGCCGAATTTTTTGCCGATAAAAATACCAGTAAAACAAATAGCAAAAGTAACAATTGCAATAATCAAAACCGCTAAAACTGCAAGAGCCAAGGAATAATCTGCAATAGTAAACCCAACAGAAAGCGCATCTATTGACGTTGCGACACCTTGTACCAACAAAGCGGTTAAACCTACACTCTTTGCTTCGCCTTCGCTACTTTCTTTATTTTTAATGCTATCATAAAGCATTTTACCACCAATATAACAAAGAAGGATTAAAGCAATCCACGGAATAAGTTTTTCAAACCAACTGAAATATTGAACGATTGTGTGAACGCAAATCCAACCGATAAGTGGCATTAAGCCCTGAAACAAAGCAAAAAGTCCTGCAACACCAAAAATCTTGCTTTTTTTCATTGTTGGTTCATTCAAACCATTTGCAAGTGACACAGAAAAGGCGTCCATAGCAAGACCCACGCCAAGCAATATATTATTAAAAAAGAATGTAAAGTTAAGCATAATAATTATTCCTTGTTTATAATATTTCACATTAAAACAAATATTCTATCGTCGAAAAAAGCACTTGCAACTGCAAGTGCTTTTTTCTGGTGCTGGTGATCGGACTTGAACCGATACGATGTTGCCACCGAGGGATTTTAAGTCCCTTGCGTCTGCCTATTCCGCCACACCAGCATTACTTGAACAATTATACTCATTTAGTCTGTGTTTGTCAAGTGTTTTTTTACTTATTTTCAACTTATTTTAAAATGAATTTTATATTACAAATCCACCATTAACACCGAGAACCTGTCCCGTTATAAAGTCTGCATTTGACGAAAGCAAAAACGCTACTGCATTTGCAACGTCTATAGGCTCACCCAACCTATTAAGTGGAGTTTCTTCTTTTAATGCCTCAAGGTCTGAAAAAGAAAATCCAGAAATCATATCTGTCTTTATAACGCCGGGTGAAACAGCATTAACAGTAATGCCTGAAAGACCAACTTCTTTTGCAAGTGCCTTAGTAAGCCCTATTAAACCTGCTTTTGAAGCTGAATAGTGAACTTCCATTGAAGCACCGACTTCCCCCCACATTGAAGTAATATTTATAATCTTGCCCTCTTTATTTTTAAGCATACGCTTAACGGCTTCTCTTGAACAATAAAATGCACCCGAAAGATTAACTCCAATCATTTCGTCCCACATTTCATCGGTTATATCTGTAAACAATGCTTGTTCTGCAATTCCTGAATTATTAACTAAGCCAAACAGCGAACCGAAGCGTACGTCTATTGCCTGAAACATTTTCTTGACATCATTGGGATTAGAAATATCTGCTTTAAAAATTTCAGCATCAACTCCCAATGAAATTAAATCCTGTTTTAATTCTTCTGCACTTGTTTTTGATGTGTTGTAGCCTATAGCTACAGAAAAGCCTTTCAAAGCAAGTTTTCTGCAGATATCAGCACCTATACCCTTAGCGCCTCCTGTAACTAACACAACACGTTTAGTAATATTATTCAACTGCAGTTCCTCCTATTAAATCAGAAAACTCATTAACATTTTCCGCATTTAACGCTTTAAGTGTGTAACCTGCAGGTGGTGCAAAAAATCCTGACGGAGCACTGTCATTGACTGTGTCGTAATAAATTATTGTACCATCAGCACTTTTTGACATCAAAATAGTATTATCTTTGTAGTATGAAACACTTCCGTCATCATATTTGCTGTATGAAACCTGCATTCCGTCAACCTTAGTAGTTCCGTTTTTCACAATTTTCTTGTCACTATCAAGTAAATCATCATCTAAAAGTGATTTTATATCATCATCGTCATACTCTAACAAAAGTGTTTTCGGAATTGCCATGTAACTCTTGTTTTCAATCTGAACCAGATATATGTTGATTGAATCTATTATAATGCCAATCTGATGGCCGTTATAAACAGTCATAACCGCATATTTACTGCCACTCTGAGCTAATTTATAGGTTGATGTTTTACCATCTTTCACAATTCTGCCAACAACATAGTAATTTCTTGATTCAAAAATATTTTTTTCGTTCTGAGCACCCGAACCGGTTGCATCGTCGTAACGGTCACCTGAAATACCGCTTAAAACATCACTGTCGTCAAGCTCGCTATAGAAATCCTGACCATCTTTAATTTCTTGTTCAGAAAGAGTAACGTTTTCTGTTCCGACAACGTTACCATTAGTGTCAGTCACTTCTACAACTCGCGTTACAGGTGCACTCAAACCTACCTGAGAAACATCTTCAGGAGCCCCCGGAAGTTGAATCGCAAAATCGCAACCTGTAAATAAAATTGCAACACATAAAATTACTGCTGAAAGTAAAAAAACAGATCTTCTTTTCATAATATTCTCCAATACTTATTTTTTTGTTTTTACAAGAGATTTAATATACCTGAACGTTTCTTTCTCGCCCTTTTCTTGTAACATAACAAGCCAGGATTCTAAAAGGTCTGAGGTGTTTTCGTGAATCACTCTTCTCCCCTTCGCTTTCAAGAAATATTCAATAGGCATATTCTCATTATAAGTTTTTTCGTTATAAATTTTACTTGCCGCAACTCTGTCACAAAACATCTCAACAACATAATTCAAAGGCATTTCAACGGGCTCAATTTTCTTGCTTTTAGGGTTATAATCGTTCCAATATTCAAAATGGTGACGATTTCTGCCCTTGTGGTGCATCCAGGCAAGAGAGTAACCATACTCCTGTCGCTCTGCTTCATTAGGACTTCTTTCACCTAAATAAAACCTCGCACCTGTAATAAATTCGGACGGACAATATTTCGAAAGGTCGTGAAAAAGCCCTTGCCAGAAAATACCACACTTTGAACAATGCTTTATAACGGCATGTCTGTGTTTTGTAATAGTTTTAAAATGTTTAAATGGGTGTCCCATAAAAAACCTCATTATTTTGATATTTTATATGTATAAAGATATAAAGAATCTATATCATCAGGTGAATCAATCTGTGATTTTAATGCAAGCTTGCCATTGTCGTTGAAAATTTCAACCGTTGCATCACTACCAAGAAGTGAAACCTTAAAATTCTCGTCAAAATCAATTTCAGTGAAAGTCTGTTTTTTAGATGGGAAAGTTTCTGTTATTGCATAAATATTATCACAATTCTTTGTGTAATAAACACCATCAATATTAATCTTTTTATAAACCTCAGAATCGTAAATTGCTTCACCATTAACCTCTAACCATTTACCCATTCCTAAAAGACGTTCTTCCATAAGTGGCGGGATTGTTCCATCAGCATCAGGACCAATATTCAAAAGGAAATTACCGCCTTTCGAAACAAGAGAACAAAGTGTTTTAAGAAGTTCTTTTACAGAAAGATAATTTTCGCAACCTTCTTCTTTGTTTATACCAAAAGAACCACCGATACCACGGCACTCCTCGAAAGGTCTGTCTAACTCGACGTCTTCAATTCGTCTTTCAGTACCTAAATAAACGTCTATGATTCCGTATTCTGTAGTAAAATTACCGCCCTTGCGACCACGTGTTTCTTTACCCCAACGGTCGTTAGGTACTATAAAATCTTTTACAGAAGACTCATTGTAAAGCCACTGTAAAAATTCAGTTGAATGCCATACAGAGCTTTCGTGCTCCCATTCACCATCTGTAAAAAGTGTATTTGGCTGATATTTTTCAACTAATTCTTTAAGCATAGGATGCAAGTGCTCTAAAGCGTATTTTTCAGGGTCCTCTAAATAGTAGGGATGCCACCACTCATAAACAGAATGATAAACGCCAAAGCGAACGCCTGTACCCTCCATAGCATTTTTGAGTTCCATAAGAAAATCACGTTTCGGGGCACATTCAACAGAATTAAGCCCTGGTGCATATTGTGTTTCGTAAAGACAATAACCGTCGTGATGTTTTGAAACGAAATTTATATATTTAGCCCCTGAACGCTTAAAAAGCTCTGCCCATTTGTTTGCATCAAAGCGTTCACCTTTAAAATCATTTTTAAAATCATAATAAGGTTTTGAATTATAATGTTTTTCATGAAATTCTTTGTATTTTTCTTGTGCAGGGGTTTCGGGTTTTTCCATATTACACGCATAGCCGTACCACTCTGCGTAATCTTTTATTGGCGCGTAAGCCGGAACACTATATAAGCCCCAATGGATAAAAATACCGAATTTGGCTTTGCCAAACCATTCAGGTACTTTTCTTTTATTTAATGAATCCCAGTTATTTTCAAACATTTTCCTCTACCTTTCTGTATACTTCTATTGCAAAATGAACTGTTGTAGTTAAATTTTCAAGGTTTAAAAGCTTTTGTGCATCTTCTTTTGAAGTTTTGTAATAATAAGGTGTCATAGTAAAAAGATTATATATATCTTCTTGTGAGTTTAAAGTAATGCTGTATTTTAACTCTTTACTTTCAACCAGCTGAAAAAGCTCTTCATCTTTAACTTCCGGTTTATTTTTATATGGCTGTGTGTAAATCGCCTTCTTTAATTCCCACAAATGCTCACTCAACGGAACAACCTTGACTAAAAAGCCATCATCTTTTAATACACGATTAAATTCATCGTAAGCACAAGGTGCAAAAACATTCAATAACAAATCCGCTGTTTTTACATTAAACGGCAACTGAAAAGCACTTGCTACAGCATATTTGATTGATGCATCTGACTTTGCTGCAAACTGAAGCGCATTTTTACTTATATCAATTCCGTAAATATTATCAATATTGCACACTTTTTTTATTTGCGAAGTGTAATATCCTTCTCCGCAACCAATATCAAACAACACACAATCTTTTTTTGTGATTTCTTTAATAGTACTGCAAATCTCATTGCAAAGCTCAGAATAAAACCCCTTGTTGAGAAAGTCACGCCGAGACCTCACCATAAGCTTATCATCACCGTGTCGTTTTTGAGATGACTGTTGCGACATAAGAAGATTTACATACCCCTGCTTCGCCTTATCAAAACAATGATTATTTTCGCAAGTAAATTTTTTCGCCTCTTCAGTAAGAGGCAATTTACAAACAGGACAAATAAAATAAGACATAAATAATCCTCTGAAAAGTGCTCAAAGAAAGCACGTAAATTATTCTTCTGTTAAAAGTTTCTTAAGCTCTGACATAAATGTATTAATATCTTTAAATTGACGATAAACTGAAGCAAAACGAACATAAGCAACTTCATCAACATCTTTAAGCTTATCCATTACAAGCTCACCGATTTTCACAGAAGTAATTTCTCTGTCAAGTGAGTTCTGAATTTCAGACTCTATCTCATCAACTATTTTTTCAAGTGTATCTATCGGTACAGGACGTTTTTCACAAGCACGAACCATACCTTTAAGAAGTTTTTCACGATTGAAAGACTCTCTTGACTTGTCTTTCTTAATAATCATAATCGGCACACTTTCAATTATTTCGTATGTAGTAAAACGATTTGCACAGCTTATGCACTCTCTGCGACGACGGATTTTTTCACCTTCATCAGTAGGTCTTGAGTCTATAACTTTACTTTCTTCATAACCACAAAACGGACATTTCATAGCAATAACTCCTTAAAAACAAATTATATAAAGCAATTATACCAAATATATGTATATAATTCAAGAGTTTTTGGAAAATACACAACATTTTGGTTACTAACATCATTTACCATTGCAATTTCTTCTTTATGATAATAAAATTAATTATGGTGATAAAATGATAAATAAAATAGCCTTAATAAAAAAGAACTACAATAATCTCGGAAACTATACAAGATTCGCAATAAAAACTACTCTGATTTTTGTTATATCTTGCCTTATTGCGTCATTCGTCTGCTTTATTTTAAAAGATTACACTGATACGTATATTTTTCTCCACAGAGTTTCAGGTGAATTATTAATTGCAGCACGAAGCTGTGCAGGTTTAGGTGTAATATTCAGCATAATAGGAATAAAAACAGAAAAATAAAAAACGCAACAAAAACGTTGCGCTTTAAACTTCAATTCGCATTAAATGTACAGTTTAAGTATTTTTTACAATGAAAAAACCTTAACCAAATGGTTAAGGTTTTTTCTGGTGAGTTATCGGAGATTCGAACTCCGGACACCCTGCTTAAAAGGCAGGTGCTCTGCCTACTGAGCTAATAACTCATATATATAAACCTCAAATTAATGAGGTTTAATTTTATTTTAAAAATGCAAACAAGATAAATGCTGAAACTCCAAGCACAAAAAATACTGTTGCAAGAATTTTTGTGTAGAAAGCAAGTCTTGCTTCTTTTGAACGACCCTTATTCTTCTCGTAGAAAGAATCAGAGCCACCTGCAATTGCACCTGAAAGACCAGCTTGACGACTTTGCTGAAGCATAACAAGTATTACAATTAATAAAGAAACAACTATAAGAATACCACCGATAACGAAATGGTACCAAGCAAGTTCTGTCATGGACTCGTCCTCCTGATGTTTTTGCGTTCTCTCTTTAGCGCCTTGATATATTAACACAGACTTTCACAAAATGCAAGTCTTTTTTTAAAATTTTTTAAAAAAATTTATTTTTTATGTATTATTAATAAAAAAACGGTAAATATAATGTCAGCAGATAACTTTTTTAATGAATTTTGCGTTTGTTATAAAGACTTACATCTGAGTTAACGTCAAGACTTTTGACTTTTCTCTGAAAGTTGTAAGTAAATTTTTAAATCAGGTTATCTGCCCAGCCGACTCAAAAAGAGTCGGCTGTTGTATTTTTCTTAATATTAAAGTTTTAATCTAACAACGATAATTGCTCTGCTGTATCATCTGCACTTAAGGTTGCACCGGCTGCCGGTAAAGTTTTAGTTCTGTATCTATAAGGCTTACTGAACTCACCCTCAACATAATGTCTGACACTCTGAACCTTATGATATTTTTTCAATGTCATAACGTTAACACCTGCTGTGTCTTTTGTTGTTTTAACAGAAATTGCACCTGTGTTAACCAAAAGAACTCTACCTGCGGTTGAAGTTAAAACGTATTCTGTCTCTTCTTTTTCATAAAAAGCTGCAACAAGCGGTGATTTATCTGAATATGCTTTAATAAGTTTTTTACGGTTTGTTTTGGTATCATAGCCCTGCATACCGACTTTTGCCGCCTTACCATTTTCAAAGAAGAACATCATAAATCCGGTGTATTCTGTCGTTACAATCATACAAAGTGGCTTTTCGTCCGTATCAAAACCAAGCTTAGAAGGTACAAAGTCACCTAAAACACTTGCTTTACTATCATCAAAATCACTTGCCTTTGATTTATAAACCTGACACTTATCTGTAAAGAAAAGCAACTCTGCTCTGTTGGTTGTTTCAACAGTAGTTGTTAATACGTCACCCTCTTTAAGCTTCTGTTCACCACCCATACGAAGAGAAAGTGGTGTTATTTTCTTAAAGTAACCATCACGCGTAAAGAAAAGGTGTACAGGATAGTCCGGCACTTCTTCAACCTCTTCAACTTCCTCAATTTCATCATAGATAATTTCAGTTCTGCGCTCTTTGCCATATTTTTCTGAAACCTTAGAAAGCTCGTCAACAATAATCTTCTTGACTCTTGATTTACTTGAAAGAATATCTTCCATATCCTCAATATCTTTTTTGAGCTGATCAACATCTTCAAGTCTTTTAAGAATATATTGTTTATTGAGATGACGGAGTTTGATTTCAGCTACATATTCTGCCTGTATCTGGTCGATTCCAAAACCTATCATCAAGTTAGGAACAACTTCAGCTTCTTCTTCAGTATTTCTGATGATTTTAATTGCTTTGTCAATATCAAGAAGAATTTTCTTAAGACCTAAAAGTAAATGCAATTTATCTTTCGCTTTTGTTAATTCGAAAAACACACGTCTGTTAACACACTCTGTACGGAATGCAATCCACTCTGTTAAAATTTCTTTAACGCCCATTACTCTTGGCACACCAGCAACAAGAATATTAAAGTTTGCTGAGAATGAGTCTTCAAGTGGTGTCATCTTATAAAGACGCTTCATAAGCTTTTCTGCATCAACACCGCGTTTTAAGTCTATTGTAATTTTAAGACCTGACTTATCTGTTTCGTCACGAATATCACTAATTTCTTTTAACGAACCCAGTTTAACCTTTTCAATAATTTTTTCAATTATCGCTTCACAGGTTGTTGTTGCGGGAATTTCAGTAATATCAATGCAGTTGCTTGACTTATCATATGTGTATTTTGCTCTTAATTTAAGCGAACCACGACCTGTTTTATACACCTCTTCAAGTGCACTTCTGTCATAAACAATCTGAGCACCTCCAATAAAATCAGGTGCCTTCAGTGTCTCAAAAACATCGAACTCTGGATTTTTGATAATACCGATTGTGGTATCGCAAAGCTCTTTTAAATTAAAAGAACAGATATTACTTGCCATACCAACAGCAATACCGCTGTTAGTATTAACAAGAACACTCGGAAAGGTTACAGGTAAAAGTGTGGGTTCTTTCATTGTACTGTCGTAGTTATCAACAAAATCCACAGTATCTTTATCAATATCATTAAAAAGCTCACTACAAATACCTTCAAGCTTTGCTTCGGTATAACGTGCAGCAGCGTAAACCATATTTTTTGAATATGATTTACCAAAGTTACCTTTACTGTCAATATAAGGGTGCAAAAGTGTCTCGTTACCCTTTGAAAGACGAACCATTGTTTCGTAAATAGCAGCGTCACCGTGTGGGTTTAACTGCATTGTTCTACCAACAATATTAGCAGATTTGATTCTGCCTCCGTTTATAAGCCCCATTTTATACATAGTATAAAGAAGCTTACGGTGTGATGGCTTGAAACCATCAATTTCAGGAATAGCACGAGAAACAATAACACTCATTGCATAAGGCATAAAGTTTGTTTCAAGTGTTTCTGTTATAGGTTGGCAAACCACTTCACCTGCGCCAATAATATTCGCTTTTACATCTTCTGTTTTATTAATTTCAGGGGTTTCCTTCTTTTTTCTTGCCATAACTTACTCCTATGAAATATCTGCAAGGTCAATATATAAATGACCATTTTCTGCAATATATTCTTTTCTGTCCTGAAGATTATCACCCAAAAGAAGCTCGAACTTCTCAGCAATTAATTCTTCAACATCATTTGGTTCTACTTTTATAAGTCTTCTTGTTTGTGGATTCATAGTTGTGAGCCACATCATATCTGCATCGTTTTCACCAAGTCCCTTTGAACGTTGGATTGTATATTTTGCATCACCGATTTCAGACAATGCCAGAGCCTTTTCCTTTTCGGTGTAAGCAAACCAGGTGTGCCCTTTTGAAGTGATTTCGTAAAGCGGTGATTCCGCAATAAATACTTTCCCCTCCTTCAGAAGAGTCGGCATAAGTCTATAAATCATAGTAAGAATAAGCGTTCTTATATGAAAACCGTCAACGTCGGCATCAGTACAGATTATAATTTTGCTCCAGCGAAGATTTTCAAGATTAAACAAAGACAAATCTTTATTCGATTTAGAAGAAACTTCAACACCACAGCCTAATACTTTAATTAAATCCGTAATAATTTCACTTTTAAAAATTCTGTTGTAATCAAATTTCAAGCAGTTAAGTATTTTACCACGAACAGGAATAACTGCCTGGAAAGAAGAATCGCGGGCTTGCTTACAAGCACCAAGAGCAGAGTCACCCTCCACTATGAAAATCTCTCTTTCATTAGGGTCTTTACTTCTGCAATCAACAAACTTTTCAACTCTTGAAGTCATATCATTAGAACTTGAAAGAGTTTTCTTAAGATTTAATCTTGTTGTTTCCGCCTTGATTCTTGAACGCATATTGATAAGCACTTGTTCGCAAATCTTATCAGCATCAAGTTTATTTTCGATAAAGTAAATTTCAAGCTGATGACGAATAAATTCAGTCATCGCCTCCTGAATAAACTTGTTTGTAATAGCTTTTTTAGTCTGGTTTTCGTAAGATGTCTGAGTTGAAAATGAAGATATAACGAGCACCAGACAATCCTCAACATCCTGAAAGCTTATTTTTGCATCAGTTTTTAAATATTTACTATTTTGCTTCAGATAGGCGTCAATCTGTGCAACAAACGCACTCTTCACAGCTTTTTCAGGTGCTCCGCCATATTCAAGCCAGCTTGAGTTGTGGTAGTACTCCTTTAATTGTTTTTTATTAGAAAAACATAGAGCAACATTCATTTTAAGCTTATAATCAGGCTTGTCTGCACGGTCTCTACCCTTTCTTTCTGCTTGCCAGAACTGAACAGTACTGAGACCGTCTTCACCTATAAATTCATTTACATAGTCAACAATACCATTATCGTAAACAAATTCAAAAGTTTCAAATTTTGTTTCAGTAAGTTGATTTTTAAGAATGAATTTCACACCCGCATTAACTACAGATTGTCTTTTTAAGGTATCCTGAAAATATTCAAGTGGAACGTCTATATCTGTAAATACCTTTAAATCAGGACGCCATTTGATTCTTGAACCCGTGTCTTTTTTGTCATATGGTGTCTTTTTCATTTCGCCATCAATTTCGCCCTTTTTAAATGAAAGCTCATAACAGTAACCACCTGTATGTATTTCTGCCTCCATATATTCAGACGCATACTGAGTAGCACAAAGACCCAGACCATTAAGACCTAATGAAAATTCATAACTACCGCCGTCATTTGTATTGTATTTACCACCGGCATAAAGGTCGCAGAAAACAAGCTCCCAGTTGTAACACTCTTCTTTTTTGTTATAGTCAACAGGAATACCACGACCAAAGTCCTGAACTTCAATTGACTTATCCAAAAATCTCGTAACAACGATTTTATTACCATAGCCTTCACGTGCTTCGTCAATTGAGTTTGAAATAATTTCAAAAACGGAATGTTCGCATCCCTCAAGACCATCAGAACCAAAAATAACTGCAGGTCTTTTACGAACTCTATCGGCACCCTTTAATTTAGAAATACTTTCATTACCATAGCTTTGTGGTACTTCATTTTTTGCTTTCGCCATTTTATTACCCTGACCTTTCAGAATTACGGATTATTATACCATTATTTGTTATTAAACCTATTATATTATACAAGATATTGTAATTTAGTCAAGAATTTTTTCATTTTTGCATATAAGAACCATTGTAAAACATACAATTTATCGGAAGTGATAAACATGATGAATTATATCTGGGTTATTATTGCAATATTCTCTTTTTTTTCTGCAATTGCAACAGGTAACATGAACACTTTATCCTCATCCGTTATTTCAGGAGGCACTGAAGCTATAACATTAGTCCTGAAATTATCAGGGATAATCTGCTTTTGGAACGGACTTATGGCAATAGCAGAAAAAAGTGGATTAACTGACTTAATAAGCAAAGCTCTTACCCCTTTTTTAAAATTACTGTTTCCAAAAACAAAAGATAAAAAAACCAGAAATGCAATTTCTATGAACATAACAGCAAATTTATTAGGTTTGGGAAATGCGGCAACACCACTCGGGTTAGAGGCAATGAAACGGCTACACGAAAATTCTCTTAACAAAAACACGGCGACTGACGAAATGGTGAGACTTGTTGTTCTGAATTCTGCTGCACTTCACTTAGTACCAACCACCGTTGCTTTGTTGCGTTATGAATATGGTAGTGCAAATCCGATGGAAATTCTGCTACCATCATTAATCACTTCACTACTAAGTGTAACAATAGGCGTTGTTATGACATTCATTTTAAGAAAGGCATTTAAGTATGACTGAGTTTACAGATTATATTTTACCTGGTTTAGTTGTAATTATTATAGGTTTCGGAGCAATTAAGGGATTAAAAGTATTTGATATATTTTTAGATGGTGCCAAAAAAGGATTTAAAACAGTTTTAAATATTACACCTGCGCTTATTGGTCTTATAGTTGCCGTTAATATGCTGAAATCCTCAGGAGGACTTGAAGTTATAACTAACCTACTTGCACCTGTTTCTTCATTTTTAGGCATACCGAAAGAAGTTACACCCCTCGCCATTCTTTCGCCTGTTTCAGGAAGCGGTGCTGTTTCGATGTTTGAAAGCATTCTGAAAGATTATGGTCCTGATTCATTTATAGGAAGATGTGCTTCTGTTATGATGGGTTCTACAGAAACAACATTTTATGCTATAACACTTTATTACGGCTCTTGCAACATAAAAAACACTCGGCACACATTGCCAAGTGCAATATGTGCCGATTTAACTAGTTTCATTTTTTCTTCAAAAGCAATACAACTTTTTTTATAAAATTAATCAAAATAATTCTTGAATATTTTCGAAGAGCGCATAGAAAAATGAGATTCCTGAGATAAAATAACATGATCGTAAAGAATAACACCAATTTTTCTCATCATAACAGATATTGCTGCCGTTGTTGAAATATCTGCTCCTGAAGGCGAAGCATCTCCATCAGGGTGATTATGAGCGATAACAATTATTGCTGCATCGTTTTCAATAACCTTACCTACGAAGTTTTTCATATCAAGCTCTGTGTGAATTGAATCGCCTTCAGAAATAAATCCCGAATATCTGACTTTCATTCCAGAATCAAAGCAGACAAGCAAAAACTTCTCTTCAGTTTCGTTAAGGTAATGTGAGGCAACAAGCTCAACTATTTCCTCTTCGGTTCTGTAAGCGGTCCTTTTGGATGCACGCTCCTTTGAAACGCGAACACACAATTCACCAATTGCTGAAAATAAAACAACACTGTTTTCTCCAACGCCCAAAATTTTTGCAACCTTTTTCGGTGGTGCTTTAATAACTCCGGAAAGTGTACCGAATTCATTCAATAATCTATGTGCAATTTCATTTGTATCACCACGCGGAATCGAATAAAAGAGTAACAACTCGAGAAGTCTATGGTCCTCGAGTTGTTCAAATCCGTTTTTTAAAACATTTTCGCGTACTCTTTCGCGATGACCGTCGTGAATACTCTTTTTAGTTGTCTGATTACTCATACATCCTCCAAGAAAGTATTCTTTTATAACAATCAGATGTTTGCAGTCTTCTTAAGAGTTTCTGCCATATCAGTCTTTTCCCACGCAACATCTAAATCAATTCTGCCCATATGACCATAAGCTGCGAGTTCTCTGTACTGAGGTTTTCTGAGAGCAAGTTTTTCAATAATAGCTGCCGGACGCAAATCAAAGTTTGCATTAACAATATCTTCAAGCTGTGCGTCTGAAATTTTACCTGTACCAAATGTGTCAACACGAACAGAAAGAGGTTTAGCAACACCGATAGCATAAGCTAATTGAACTTCGCATTTATCAGCAAGACCTGCAGTAACAATGTTTTTAGCAACATATCTTGCAGCATACGCCGCACTTCTGTCAACCTTTGTAGGGTCTTTACCTGAGAATGCACCACCACCATGACGTGAATAGCCACCGTATGTATCAACAATAATCTTTCTTCCTGTAAGACCACTATCACCTACAGGACCACCAATAACAAAGTTACCGGTAGGATTTACATAAAATTTTGTATTTTCATCAAGATATTTTTCAGGAATAATAGGTTTAATTACCTTTTCAATGATATCTTTACGAAGAACTTCAATATCAATCGGGTCATGTTGTGAAGAAACAACAACAGCCTCAACTCTTACAGGATTATCATTTTCGTCATATTCAACTGTAACCTGACTTTTACCATCAGGACGAAGATATGTAAGAATGCCACTTTTTCTTACATCTGTAAGTTTACGAGCTAATTTATGTGCAAGTGAAATCGGGAGTGGCATAAGCTCTTCTGTATCGTTA
This sequence comes from Acutalibacteraceae bacterium, assembly GCA_045646485.1. Classification (GTDB taxonomy): domain Bacteria; phylum Bacillota; class Clostridia; order Oscillospirales; family Acutalibacteraceae; genus DTU089. The sequence continues at coordinate 154,970 of JAZRKU010000032.1, read as the reverse complement.
CAAGCAAATCCGAACATCATACCCTGGTCGCCTGCACCGTGAAGATTATACGGGTCATTTTCACCATCTTTTAATTCAAGTGATTTGTCAACACCCATTGAAATATCTGTTGATTGCTTGTCTATGGTAGTCATAACCGCACAAGTATTACCATCAAAACCACAATTAGGATTATCAAATCCGATATCACAAACAGTTTTTCTGATTATTGCAGGAAAATCAATCTGAGCAGTGGTTGTTATCTCACCCATAACAGTAACTACACCAGTTGTACAAGTTGTTTCACAAGCAACTCTTGCTTGCTTATCCTGTGCTAAAATAGCATCTAAAATAGCATCTGAAACACAGTCACAAACTTTATCGGGATGTCCTTCTGTAACTGACTCAGAAGTAAAAAATCTTCTTGCCATAATAAAACCTCCAAAATGACAAATATTTATGTAATACATACCTATTCGATATTTTACACTATACAAAAAACATTGTCAAGAGAATAAAAATGAAAACAAGAGGCATTTTCTGCCTCTTGTCATAAATCAGATATTATCAAGCAACCCAAAACTTACTGAAAGTGCTTTATCAATTCTATCCATATCGTTTTCAGGTAAATTGCCCATCCGCTCTTTAAGTCTTTGTTTATCCAAGGTTCTGATTTGCTCCAACAAAACAATGGAATCTTTCGAAAGCCCACAATCATTTGCGTTAACGCTGATATGAGTAGGTAAATTCGTTTTGAATTTCTGACTTGTTATTGCAGCCGCAATAACAGTTGGGCTGTACTTATTCCCTACATTATTCTGAACTATAAGTACCGGTCTGACTCCACCCTGTTCAGAACCGACAACAGGACTTAAATCAGCATAATATATATCGCCTCTTTTTATAGTCACTTTATCACTCTCCGATATTATGTTTGTACATCCATATTTTTAACAATTTTCAGGAAAATAATCATAAAAACGAAAAGTTATGAGTTTCAGAAAAAAGATAACTCTATTACAGTATATTATTTTATTTTATTTTGTGTTAAAAAAACCGCCAGGAAATTCCTGACGGTTAAAGCTTTTATATTCAAATCAATTACTAAAAGCAGAATTAACTTACAACGTATTTTATATCATCTCTTATTGCTGCCGCTAAAGCTTCAGAATCCTGTTTACAATGAATCGTGAAATTCTCACTTGTACCCGTAAAAGCGCTTGCTCCGATATTTGTAACTGAAGGTGGAATTGTAAGTTTTTCAAGTGACTCACAATTTGAAAAAGCGTTATTTCCTATTGATTGAGTCTCTGTCGGTAAATTAATAAGTGCAAGTTTTTTACAATTTTGAAAAGCAGAAGCACCTATATGAACAGTACTTGTAGTGCTCAAAAAATAAACGTTCTTAAGCTCTGAGCAACCGGAAAAAGCCGCAACGCCGATATTGTTAACTGTGCTCGGAATATATACGCTTGTAATTTTTTTGTTTTTGAAGCAGTTATTGCCGATACTTACAACAGGCAACCCATTAATTTCAGCAGGAATATTCGGAGTCATATCACTACCGAAATAGTCAGTCAAAATAATATTACCACCCGAAGGCACCCAATCGTAATCATACATCTCTAATGCATTTGAATTAGTTGTTGACTCCGGTGTTGTTTGTGGTGGTGGCACAGTTTGAGAACCAGTGTCGCCAATAGGTGGTATTGTAACGTAAACTATACTTGTCGGTATATCGGTAAATGTAGTCGATAAATTAGGGTCAGACGGATTAAGAGTGGAACTCTCGGGCTCCGTTGACAAATCAAGAGCACCACTTAAATAAGCACCCAAATCAAACGTTGTAGACTCATAAGGAATAACAGGAGCTGTTGCAAGAGGATAAGGCGTAGTTGTAGTCGGAGCAGTTGCAGATTCATCACCCTTTACAAGATTAACTGTAACTATCGACGCTATAATAACAAATGTTACCGCAACAGCTGCGATAATTTTGGTTGTTTTTTTCATAAAAAATCCCTCAGAAAAACTATTTTTATAAATATACTTTGCAATTATACAATAATTCGACAGAAAAGTATATAGTATTTTTTTACCAAATTGTTAATTAATTATTTCTACAATATGCTAAAATTTCACTATTTTATTGTAAAACAAACCCTACTATGATAATATTATACCATAGTATTCAACAAAGAGAGGTATTGTTATGTCAAAAGCTTGGTACAAAGAAATGGTCGTATATCAGGTATGGCCAAGAAGCTTCAAGGATTCAAATGGTGACGGTATTGGCGACCTTGAAGGTATTTATTCAAAACTCGATTATATTAAGAGCATTGGTATTGATGCTATCTGGTTCTCTCCACTCTTCTGCTCACCTAATGCCGACTATGGTTACGATATTGCCGATTATATGGATATAAATCCGGAATACGGCGATTTGGATACCTTCAAAAAAGTTTTAGCCGGTGCACACGAGCGTGGAATGAAAGTATTTATGGACCTTGTTGTAAACCACACTTCAACAGAACACAAATGGTTTAAAGAAAGTTGTAAAAGTGTAGATAACCCTTACCACGATTATTACATCTGGCGTAAAGGTAAAGGCAAAAACGGCAAAAAACCACCTAACAACTGGCTCTCTACCTTTGAGGGTGGTGCCTGGGAATATGTTGAAAGCGTTGACGAGTATTATCTTCACGTTTTCACAAAAGGCCAACCTGATTTAAATATGGTTAACCCAAAGGTTCGTGAAGAAGTTAAGAATATTATGAAATTCTGGCTCGATATGGGTGTTGACGGTTTCCGTGAAGATGTTATTACATACATTTCTAAAAAAGAAGGTCTTCCGAATGGCTTCCCGATTCCTGTTGCCTGCGGTATGGAACATTACAATTGTGGTCCGCATCTTTATGAATATCTTAAAGAATTCCACGATGACGTTCTTTCTAAATACGATTGCTTCACAGTTGGTGAAGGTCCACTTCTTACTACTGACAGAGCATTGAAATTTGTTACTGAAGGTGAAAATCAGGTTCTTAAAACAATGTTCAGCTTCGACCACCTTGAAGCAGACTGCTTTATGACTGATTGGATTAAAACACCTTTCAGTCTTAAAAAGATGAAGAAATGTTATCAAAAATGGTATGATGCTATGAACGGAAAAGCATGGCACACACTTTATCTTGAAAACCACGACCATCCTCGTATTGTTGACCGTTATGGTAGTCTTAAATACAGAGTTGAAAGTGCAAAAATGCTTGCAACAATGTGTTACTTACAAAAAGGTACTCCATTTATTTATCAGGGTCAGGAAATCGGTATGACAAATATCGAGCTCCATTCAATTGACGAGTTTAAAGATATGATTACATTCAACAATCAGAAAATGTTCAACAAACTCGGCATCAAGGGCGAAAAGTTCATCAAAATGGCAAACGCAGGTTCCCGTGAAAACTCAAGAACCCCTATTCAATGGGACGACAGTGATTATGCAGGCTTCTCAACAGTTGAACCTTGGTTTAATTTGAATCCAAATTACAAAGAAATTAACGTTGCTGCAGCAGAAAAAGACCCTGACAGTATTCTTAATTACTACAGAAAACTCTTAAAATTCAGAAAAGAAAATGAAGTTGCTATTTACGGTTCATTTAAGCAGTATTACGAAAACAGCAAGGACCTCTTCGTTTATGAAAGAGAGCTTAACGGAACCAAATTACTCGTTATAAACTCATTTACAGAAAAAGAAGTTGAATTCAAAGCGCCTCAGGGATTCGACCTTGCTAAAGGTGAATTAGTTCTTTCTAACTATAACTACCCTGCTGTAACTTCTAACGGTTTCAAAACAAAGCCTTACGAAACAAGAGTTTATCTTTTCAAATAATTACCATAGAAAAAAGTCACAGAGAAATTCTGTGACTTTTATTTTTATTTATTCCCAAACACCTTCATAAATCAAATCAGGCGTGCCAGACGAAACGTCATTATAGTAATCTACCTGTATATAATTTTCAGAAGAATCGTCCAAAGCGAAAGCAACACTTGCAGTGTGTGTTCCCAACGCACCTATTTCTCCCGGTTCGAAAAGATTAGCCTGTGGATAAAGCTGTAATTCCTTGCCGGATTTATCAAATGCCTTGAAATGAGCCGAACTTATTACAAGACCACTTTCAATATCGTCGTTTGAATATTCATAAACAACGACAACAACTCTGTCAACCGTCGGAGCATCAGGACTACTACTTTCCGGCTCTGTTTCATACACGGCAGTAATTTTCAAAGAATATCTGCCTTCCTGTGCATCGAAGTAACTATCTTCAGAGCCATCATGCATTATTGCTCCTGACTTAAGCTTTTCTTCGAGTGTCGGAGTTTTTTCTTGTGTTAATACACCTGTAATAATTGAAAAAATCACAACAGATAATATAATACCGAAACAGATTTTCATTGCTTTTTTACTCATAAAAACGCCACCTTTTACAACCTTATAAATTTATGCAAATTAAATGAATACAAATAAACCTCTTTAACCTTTAATTCAATACATTCTTCTAAAGCAGATTTGTAAATGTCGAGTTGCCTTTTATATAATGATACAAATTCGGCCTCATTAGATATTTTATCTGTTTTGTAATCAATCAGAACCGCACCATCAGACTCTATAAAAGCACAGTCAAATTTACCCTGAACTACAATTTTTTCATTTTTCAGACTTGCATCTAGCTCGGGATAAAAATCGCCGGCATCCCTCAAAACAGAAAAATCGTATTCCTTAAGAACTTTTTCAGATTTCAACAGTCTTTTTACAATATCACTCTCTAGAAATGCAGTTACTGAATTTTTATCTATAACAGAAACCTCTTCATCAGTAAGTACAAATTCTTTTCTGAGTCTTTCAATTTCATCTGTTAAATTCTCAGAAGCATTTTTAAAATCACAAAATTCCAAAAATTTGTGAACTACAGTACCCTTACTTGCACCCGAAATCTTCTGGTTTAAAAACTTAGGTTTTTTACTTGCAAAGAAATTTTTCTCTGGAATATGCTTTTCGACAGAAGAAGCACTGATTTTTGCAAGGACACCTGACAACTCATCATAATCATAAGTATATTCTGTTCGCTCTTTTATTTTCGCAAGCAAATCTTCATTTACAGGCACAGAAAGTTCTTCAGATACCTCTTCATCTGCTGCCTCTCCCTCTTCTTTACCATTACTAACAAGAACCTTCAAAGAAAAATCAGAATCAAGTGTTTTGATTACAGGTAACTCTTCAAAGCATTTTCTTAGTCCATCTGCATCTTTATGGAATAAAAGTGCAGAACAAATCCACTCGCTAAAACACGTATATTTATAAACAGCATATGGGTAAAAGTGTTCTTTACCTTTTTCGTGCCGTGAAGTTTTAATTCGCTTTTTAGCTTCATCGGAACATAAAGATGATATAATAATCAAATGCTCCTTTGCTCTTGTCATAGCAACATATAAGAGTCTCAATTCTTCAGATAAATTCTTCATTTTAATTGATTTTTCACTTGCAAAAGAAGAAAGCGTTCCATATTTTGTGAATTTTTCATCATCACGAATTTTAATACCGATACCTATTTCTTTTGAAACCGTTAAAAACCCTTTTGAATCTTCGGAATTAAACTTTTTTGAGCAGTCGGTTAAAATTACATAAGGAAACTCAAGACCTTTACTTCCGTGAATTGACATTAACTGTACGCCATTATTCCTTGAAGCACTGTCAATTTTCAATGCCTCATTATTAATAAAAGAATCGAGATATCTTACAAACCCAGAAAGACCATACTTGCCGCTATCGCTATATTTTTCTGCACATTTCAGAATGCTTTCAATACCGAGCAAGCGTCTTTCGCCATTAGGAGCCGACAAAAATATTTCTGCAATTGCAGTATCATCAAGTAAAAGTTTTACAAAATCGTAAATCGGATATGATGCCGCAATATTTCTGTAAAAATCAAGTTTTTTTATAAACTGTTCAGCTTTTCCATTTGTTTTAGCATATTCAATCAAGCAAGTATATAAATCACTTTTTTTATTGATAAGTCTTATTTCTGCCAACTCGTCAGAAGTAAAACCAAATAACGGTGAAAGTAGAACGGCTACAAGTGGCACATCTAACAAAGGGTTGCTTATAGCCTTTATTAAAGAACTTAATAACATAACCTCTTTAGAAGCAGCATCAATATTGTTGTTCCCAAAAAGAAGCGGTATGCCCATTTCAGAAAAAACAGCACTATAAACAGAAACAATTTTTGTGGGACTTCTTGCAATAATACAAAAATCGTCATAAGTCACAGGACGCATATTTTCTCCATCCTTAATCAAAGCACCTTTTTCTACTGTTCTTTTTATATAATCAGCAACGTATAAAGCTTCTTTTTTCGCCCTTTCGTCAGCAAGAACTTTTTCTAAATCTAAAATATGAAGTTCGGTTTCAGCTTCAGCAATTTCAGGATATTCAGCACCACAGTACAGAAATTCATTTTCGTTATAATCAATTTCACCAATATCCTTACTCATAAGTTGAGAAAAAATGAAGTTGATGCTCTGGGTTATCCCCTTTCTGCTTCTGAAGTTTTTTTCTAAAATAATCTGTGAAGCCTTCTCGGGTACACCTTTACTGACCGGAAGTTCATCCTTGAGCTTCATAAACAACTCAGGACTCGCTAACCTGAACCTATAAATACTTTGTTTTACGTCACCTACACAATAAATGTTATTTTTATCTTTAGAAATCATTTCGAAAATAATATTCTGTGCTTCGTTTGTATCCTGATATTCATCTATTAAAATTTCTTTATATCTTTCAGTAAGTTCAAGTGCAAGATTAGTTTTCTCTACGGTTCCGTCATCATTGAACTTCACCAACAAATCAATACATTTGTGAAGAATATCATTAAACTCATAAGAATTCAATTCACTTTTCTTTTTTATTAACTTATCAGCATACAAATTTATTGCAAAAACAAGTTTTTTTACAACAGGGTATAGAATTTTACAATCTTCGTAATGCTCTTTTTGGGTTGGTAATCCTTTTCCCAAAACATCTTTAAAATCATCTTTAACCGCATTGGTAAAACCCCTGACAATATCCCTGGATTCCTTTGAAACCCCTTTTTTTGTACCGGGATATTTTGCAAGCGGTTTATTATAAATTACATTTACAAAATCGTCCCAATGTTCATCACAGCAAGCATCATATATTAATTTTAATATATCAATATTTTCTTGACACAGACTTGAGAAATCACTTTCTGCACCCTCATCAGAAATCAACTTATTGTTTGCATCCTTTAAATTTTCAATATAATAACTTGACAACAACTTAAAAAATTTATAAACTTCACGAGCAAAAATCGTATCGTTTATATCCTTTTCAGGATTAAAATTTTCTTCGACACCTTTCAGCCAAAGTTCAGGTGAAGGATACGCAACAGAGAAGTCATATAATTTTTTTATTACTTCTTCAAGCTCCCCATCATCTCTTTCAGAAACAAAAAATGAGTTTAGTTTAGTAAAAGCCTCGTCGCTATTTTCATAAAGCTCATCCATAACCTCCGAAATGCACTCAGACTCAAGAACTTTCTTTTCGCTATCATCAACAACAGAAAAATCTGCAGAAATTTTTGCCAAATGAAAATTTTCTTTCACTATTCTTGCACAAAATGAGTCAATAGTGCAAATATCTGCCGCCGGTAACAATGCTAATTGCTCTTTTAAATAAAGCTTATTTTCAGGGTTATTTTTAATTTCTTGCTTCAGTGCTTTGGTAATTCTTTCACGCATTTCACTTGCTGCAGCTTTTGTAAAAGTAACCACAAGTATTTCTGTAGGTGAACAAGGTTTTTTACTGTCACACAAAATATTTTTTACCCTTTCAGTTAAAACAGCTGTTTTACCTGAACCTGCAGCAGCAGAAACCAAGGTTTGCACACCGCGTGCAGCAATAGCATTTTCCTGGTTACTAGTCCATTCTCTTTTCATCATAATCACCTGATAACATTTCTAAAACTTCTTCGTGTGAATATTTTTCCGGTTTTCTGTAGTCGTTGCCATTCTCAAAACCACAAATAGAACGATAGTCACAATATTTGCAGGGCAAACTATAATTATTTTCGCCTGTTGGAAGAGTTAAAAACTCACCATTATGAAGCGCTTTGCCCATCCTGATAATCTTCTCATCAACTATCTTTGAAAGTTCTCTAAAATTCTCTTGTGAATAATAGTTTCCGACAATCCTTGTTTCCGGTGGAATTTTTTTGCCATCTTCACCCTTAGTAAAAACCTTGTATTTTACAGGCAAACAATCTTTAAAATCTTCATCATCAGCCCCCATTGCATTCATTACAACAGGACTTTTTAAAACCATACCAGAAAGTTTTCCGCTTATGCGTTTTTGTGCATCAACACTTTCACTTGACGGATTTCTACTCTTAAGATAGTTACCGATGCCTATTCTTGATGGAAGATATAGCACACCCGCAGGAACAGCATCTTTGTAAACACCTTTACCATTTTTTAGCAGAGCCATTAAATACAAAACCATCTGAAGGTTAATGCCGCTAAGAATCTCAGAAAGTTTAAATTCTTTTTTACCTGTTTTATAATCAACAACCCTTATATAACGTACTCCATCTTTTTCAAGTAAATCAACACGGTCAATACTTCCTTTAACGGATATTTTCCTTTTTTCATCAAGTGGTAATTCATAAAGAGGTATTTCCTCTCCACCAATTTCCAACTCATAGGCAATAGGTGAAAAACCTTTTACTGAAAACTCGTTTTTCAGACGCTCGAAAATCATCATAAGGATATCAATAATCCTATTATAAAGGAACATAAAACGCGCCGATTTATCATCAAAACCGCCCATTTTTTCTTCAAGAAACTTCTTCAGATATTCGGATATAATTTCTTTCAGTTCATCATCAGAACTATTTAAAAAATCGTCTATTTTACCATCATATTCTTTCAGAACAGTTTCAAGTGCTCCGTGGATAATTTTACCACTATCAGCAGGATTCAACTCGGCTTTTTTTATTGCCTTTACATCTAACCCGTAATTACAGAAGAAAGAAAAAGAACACTTATAAAACGACTCTAATTTACTTGCCGAAAGTTTTATATCTGAACCGAAAAGCTTTTCGGAAACAGCTGAATCATTAAACACACCTTTTTTACCATTTTTTGCATACTCTATACTCATAAGTCTGCCTGAATATTCGGGTTTATATTTAAAATACTCAAAAAGTGTATTTCTCAATTCAGTATTTTCGTTATAGATTTCTGCAAGTGTGTAAAAAGCTGATTGGTCACTTTCTATTTTTTCTTCTTTCGGAATTTTATTTGAAGCGACAACTCTTACATCAGGTAACATCTCTTTAATACTTTCAATTATTTCGGACGCACCACTTGTGGATTCATCGTCAGAAAACTCTCTGTAAGACAAATAAAGTCGCTCTTTACCTGCAGTAAGCATACAATATGCAATAAATCTTTCTTCGGCAACATTTTCTTCAAACGGAGGTCTTATTTCAAGACTCATTTTAGTTAAAATGCGTCTGTCACCATCTGTCAGAAGTCCCCCTACAGTAGAAACTCTCGGAAATTCATTTTTATTAACACCAACCAAGAAAACAACTTTCACGTTTTCAGTCCTTATTCTGTCAGCACTGCCAATTTTAACTTCATCGAGCCCCTGTGGAATTTCACCAATATCCTTCGATAAGACTAAAATCATAAACAACTCAAACCAACGTTTAAGTGTATAAAACTTTCCTTTGGTAATTTCTGCAATTGTGTCCAATAATTCAATTAAAGCATTCCAAGACTGTTCCTTTTGTAACGCTTCAACGGGAAAGCCCTGAATATTAAGTTCAGATGCCAACTCATAAAGCTTATTATCAACTTTTGTTTCAATCAAAAATTCATAAACAAATTTTGCAATATCTTCGCCACTTGCACCATCGCAATTTTTCCTAAGCTTAAGAAGCGGTAAAATAACTTTTTTTCTTAAATCATTCAGATATTCTATTTCTTTTTTTACAGTCGAATTAAGTTCTTCACCAAAACCTTTCGGATGCATTGTAAAATCATTTATCCAAGCATTACCGTTTATATCCCATACTAAAGCATATTTTTCGAGTTTTGCAACATCTTTAAAAGATAACGGAGAAAGGCCGGTTTTTAAATAGCGTAAAATTGTCTCTGTTTTAAAACCATCTGCAACGGCTTCAACAACTGAAGTAATACAAACGAAAAGGGTTTCAAAAGAAAGCGGACGACGGCTATCATCAAAAACAGGAACTCCGTAACGTTTTAATGCATCACAAAGCAATCTTTTGTATTTATCACTTGAACGTTCAACAACGGCAATATCTCTGCAGCGATACCCACCATTCCTTATAAGTTTTTTAATTTCTAACGCTACGGTGTTACATTCATCGCTAATATCGTTACACTCAAAAATAGTTACATTACCATCAGATTTTTTCTTTTCGATTTCTTCAGAATAAATATTCCGCTCAATATGCTGTATGCTCTCAGAAAACGCATTGTCATTTTTTAAAAAATTCTCAAGTTTTATTTCTGCTCCACATTTCTTAGCTAATGTTTTAATTTTGTCCTCAAGAGAATTCATAAAAACAAATGGAGATTCTTCGCATCTGTTTTCATCGGCACAAATTGTTATATAAACATCCTCTGCCTGACTTAACGCAATATAAATGCATTTTAATTCTTGTGCAGAAAAAGCCTTGAATGAATCCAAAAACACTATTCTGTTTTCAAAGAAACCTGTTTCAAGCGCAAATTCATTAAAATATTTTAAGCATTCAGTGTCGTCAAAATAACTTCTGTGTAAAAGTGCATTATACGCCTCATTTATTAAATTAATCTCATAAAGCTTGTCCTTAAGAAGTCCTTCGGGCATATTTTCCAGAGTTTCAGCAATAACTTCATCTGTTATTGCACAGGTTTCAAACTCTTTGTTTAAGTCAATAAAAGACTCTAACCCCGAAACATTGTGTCTTATTTTTGAAAAAACACGCAATTCGCCTGACAATTGTGAAATCGCTTCGCTCATATAAGCCATTCTCACACCATCATCGGCAAACATTTTGCCTTGTAAAATTTTACTGTCAAGATTAGAAACAGCAAGACGAGGAAAACTAAAAACATCAATACCCTTCATATTTTTGGCACCTAATACTGAAAGCATTGCTCTTTCATTTTCAAAAGAAAACTGATCAGGTACTAATAAAAGCGGTCTTTTTTCTAAATCTATTGATTTTTTAATTTTTTCACGTAGCCATGCAGTTTTACCGCTGCCTGCCCTGCCTTTGACAATACGAAGCATAAACCCACCCTTTCAGAAGTATTGTAATAATTATACCATATAAAAAGATAAAAATAAACGATAAATTAAATTTACACTCTAAAAAGTACCAAAAATGGAACTTTCTGCATTTTCAGGTGATTTTTCTGCAAAAATCTTTATCGCATAAGATAAAAAAATCAGTAAATAATATTGTTACCGATAATTTTCGGCAAAAAGGAGTTGAAAATATGTTAGACAGAATAGCTTTGATTCTTGTAACAATCGGTGCACTTAACTGGGGTGCAATCGGTTTCTTTCAATTTGACTTGGTTGCATGGTTATTTGGTGGTCAGGCAGCTATAATTTCAAGAATTGTCTATGTTCTTGTGGCGCTTGCAGGTATCTGGTGCATTTCATTTCTTTTCAGAGAGCACAACGATGTACTCGAGTCATCAGTTGAATAAAAAAACAACGGTTCAGATGTTTTCTGAACCGTTGTTTTATTTTATTAACTTATTTTGATTCAATATCAATTTTAACAATTTTATAAGTCATTTCGCCCCTTGGAGCTTCAACAACAACCTTGTCGCCTACTTTATGACCCATAAGTGCTTTACCAACAGGTGATTCATCAGAAATTTTTCCTTCAGCAGGATTTGCCTGAGCAAAACCTGTAATACGGAACGTTTTTTCTTGAGAGCCACGAGCAGTTTCTTTTATTGTAACAACAGAGCCGATGTGAACAGTTTCAGTGCTGATATCCTCTTCCATAATTTTTGCTCTTGAAATCATTGTTTCAAGTTCAAGAATTTCAGCTTCTAATTTACCCTGTTCTGACTTAGCTTCATCATACTCACTATTTTCTGAAAGGTCACCAAAAGAAAGTGCAACCTTAATTTTTTCAGCAGTTTCTTTTCTGCCTACCGTTTTAAGATATTCAAGTTTTTCCTGAAGTTCTTTAAGACCTTCATGAGTTAAAATAACATCTTGCTGTGCCATTAAAATTACATCCTCTCGAATATATAATTGGAAATCGCCTAATCAATAAAAAACATTATATAAAACCAATTAAAAAATGTCAAGTAAAACAACAAATTTAAAATAATTTTATTGAATTACCATCGGGAAAGTATCCACCTTAACCACTTCTTCAGTGTCAGAATAAACTGTTGTGATTCTAAGAGATTCGCCTTCAACTGTATACATCTGATATAACAATGTTACACCTGCAATCGTAACTACATTAATATCAACAGACTCAATTGAAATCTGCGGTATTTTTTCTCTGTCAGCATAAACAGTCACGTTTCTGAAATCCTCATCATATTTAATATCTGTAATATAATTTTCAGAATCATTTATGAGCTCGGTAAACTTTTCGGTTACGTCTTTTGATTTTAATTCTTTTAACTCTAAATAAGCAGTTTCTGTCATATTAAGTGTATATTGACTATTTTCGTTATTTTTTGTATAAAAAATTCCGCTTATACTGCTAAGAGTCGTCTCAAATTCCTGTATAGTTTTTTCATCAGAAAAACGTGTACCATCAATTATAACTGTGTATTCTGCCTTTTGTGATTCAGTTGTACTCACAGTCTGCTCTGTAGTATTACTATTTTCAGACGAAGGTGCCTTAGTTGAGCAACCAGAAAAGGCTGAACAACAAATCGCCATAACTAATAAGAACAATAAACTTCTTTTCATATTTTACACCTTTAATCCCAGAGTTTTTCAGGGTAAACGCCATTCTTTACAAGTTCGTTTACAGAAGCAACAACGCCCGGTTTATCTTCTTTATAAGTAACTCCGAACCACTTGTCAGTAGTTTCAAGAACCTTTACTGTGCATTTATTTTCGCTTAACATATCTTTTACTATGAACGGCAAATAAAATTCACCTTTAAGCGGATTATTAACCAAAGCGTCATCTAAAAACTCTTTGAAATATTTTTCGATATCATCAATAAAGCTACTCGGGAAGCACCAACAATTCATTGAAACCTTTGCTTCTTCGGGTAACTCCACCCAATTTTTCTCATCTTCTGTGAAGTAGATTTTACCGTCTTCTTTTCTTAAAATCTTAGTTCTTTCAACAACATCAGTTAAAAAACTATTTTCGTTAACTGAGCAAACACCGCGGGAAACTGTACCATTTTCAGTTAACGTATTGTTTAATTGATATGCAGCCATAGCATAATTTGCAGGTTTTGCACTAAAATCTGCATTTTCAATCCACTCAGAAATAACAGAAAAAGCGTTTCTGCCATAAAAGTCATCGGCGTTAATAACCATAAACGGTTCATTAACAACACCTTTACAAGAATAAATAGCGTGACCTGTACCCCAAGGCTTAACTCTGTCTTCAGGAACCTTATAGCCTTCAGGTAAATTATTTACATCCTGAAAAACATACTCAACTTTAACAAGCTTTGAAACCTTATTGCCTACAACTTCTTTAAAAATCTGCTCATTTTCTTTCTTAATTATGAATACTACTTTATTAAATCCTGCTTTTACAGCATCATAAATTGAATAATCAATAATAATAGAATTATTTGGACCAACGGGTTCCATTTGCTTTAAGCCACCAAAACGACTACCCATTCCTGCAGCCATAATAACAAGTGTTTTATCCATTGAAGAATTCTCCTTTTTAATGTATTTTAATCAATATACCATATTTTGCTATTTTATTCAACTAAATTTATTGACAATATTTTTATTTACAATATAATACATATTAACAAAAGTATTTTTTGAAAGGTGTTTTTATGACTAAACTTTTAATTAAAATTTTTATAAAAAATGCCGATATAAACACGCAGAAAGGCCGTGAATTATATGGTCGACTTGCAGGTACGGTAGGAATTATATGTAATTTGCTTTTAAGTGTTATGAAGCTTATTATCGGTACTGTTTCTAACAGCGTTTCTATTACCGCAGATGCTACTAATAACATTTCTGATGCCGGCTCTTCTATTGTTACACTTGTTGGCTTCAGACTTTCAGGTAAACCTGCCGACAAAGACCACCCTTACGGTCACGCAAGGATTGAATACATTTCAAGTCTTATTATATCCTTTTTGATTTTGCTTATTGGTTGTTCAATTTTCAAAGAATCTGTTACTAAAATTTTCAAACCCGAAGAAAGTCTTTTTTCTCTTGCAACAGTTGTTGTTCTTGTTATTTCAATTTTCGTTAAACTCTGGCTTTCTGTTTTCAACAAATATTTAGGCAAACAAATCGACTCTAAAGCACTTGAGGCTACCGCAATAGATTCAAGAAACGACGTTATTACAACTACAGCGGTTCTTATTGCAAGTATTATCTCGCATTTTACCGGATTCAACTTAGACGGATATATGGGTGTTATTGTTTCGGTGTTCATATTTATTTCAGGAATAAATCTTGTAAAAGAGACTTTAGACCCACTTCTTGGGCAACCACCAACTAAAGAAATGTTTGATACTATTGAAAGAAAGATTTTATCTTACGAAAACGTTTTAGGCGTTCATGACCTTATGGTACATAGCTATGGACCCAATACATATTTTGCTTCTGCACATATTGAAATGGATGCAAAGATTGACGTGCTTGTGTGTCACGATATTATGGATAAAATTGAAAGAGACTTCAAAAGTGAATTAAACATTCATCTTGTTGTTCATCTTGATCCCACAATTCTTGACTCCCCTGAAATAAATGAATTAAAAGAATTGGTTAACGATATTATTTTAGGAATTGACAAAGAACTCACTTTCCATGATTTCAGAGTTGTTATTGGTGAAGAAAACAAAAACGTTTTGTTTGATGTTGTTGTTCCACCTGAATATAAATATTCTGACGAAGAGCTTGAAAAAATCATTACCAATAAAATAACCGAAATCAGTAATGGTAAGATTTTTACAGTTTTAGTTATTGACCATAGCTATGGTGTTCTCGAGTAAAAATTCAAACCGCATAGGAAGCTACTGCTTTCTATGCGGTTTATATATTATTTTTTCAACTTAAAAATAATATAACTTACAAACAATATGATTGATGCGACAGGAAGTAAAGAAATCAAAATTAATCCTAAAACACTTGTTCCGTTCGTTTCACCAAGAACAGGAATTGCAATAAAAAAAGCAAAAAAAGAAACAGAAAAAACTGCTATCAGGGTTCGTCTTACAATTTTTTTGTGTTTCTTGGTTATTTCATCTAAAGAACCTAAAAAAACTTCAAGTAAAAACTCAACAATAAATTCAAACAACTTTCTCTCACCTATTTCTCAATTTTATACACCATCGGTGATTCAAAATCTTCATACTCTATATATTCCCCTTCATCATCGGTAATGTTATCTGTATAATTAAGAACCAACCAAAGATATACAGTACCATCCGCAGTTTTATAAACACACACCTTGTGGTCCTGAACCACCTGGTCTAATCGTGAATAGCCATCAATTCTTGCGTTATACCAGCAATCAGCCCCTAAGAAACCTTCATATTCTGCATCCTGCGGTAGTTCTGAAACACGAACATACACATCATTATAGAATTCTATTTGTGAAAAATCAGAAGATACAAGTGCCGGACTATCTGATTCGAGAAATAAGAACGGGTGGATAAATATAGAATAAACTAAAATAAAAAAGACTAATAAAACAGAAGAAAAGCAACCGAAGCCTTTTCTGTTTTTACCATTATTTTTTGCATTCAACTTTTCAGCATTTAAAATATTTTTTTTAATAACTCTGGGTTTGCAGTAATGTTTTAAATACAAACCCCGCAACGGATATGATAATATTGCAATTATAAAATCGAGTCCTAAATCATGAATAACAGCTTTTTTATTAAATCGCTTTACAACATCACGTGAATTCAAAGCCTTTGCAGAAACAAGCTCACAATTCGCCATCTCAATTTTTGGGTAATACATCAAAAAATTCTGAAAAACAAAAGCTATATCCCCTAAATTTACAACTCCATCACTAATGTTAATATTTGTACTATCATCTGATAAAGAAAATTTGTAAACACATTCTACAAGAAGAATATCCTTCATTACTGAAGCAGATAATTTCGTTAAAGTTTTATTTAAAATCTTTTCAATAAAACCCGAACCATATTCCTCGTTATTATCAAAATCTATTTTAAAAGATATATTTGTTGTAAAAGTATTATTATTTAATTCTATTACTTTAGTTTCATTATAGGGTATTGAAATATATTGTCCTTCAACTTCAAGATAAGCCACTTCTGCAAAATCATTACGAAAGCTGACTCTAATCACATTTTCTTTACCGGCAGAAATAAAATCTTCAACAGTAGTTTCAAGCACTTCAGCTAATTTTTCAAATGTCTCCATTCTTGGCAAAGCCTGACCATTTTCCCACTTTGAAACTGTCTTATCAGAAACATTGATTAATACGCCGAGTTCCGCTTGTGTTAACCCTTTCCGCTCTCGTAGTTCAGTAATATAATTACCAAATTTATAATTATTCATATTATCACCAAGAAAATGATATAATGACGAGCAATGAAAAGTCAAGAAAAACTATGTAGAATTTTAGTAGAAATTAATTTTATCCTTTTTCTTTGTATTATATATGAACCAACTGAAAAATTATATATATAAATCTTTTCTGATTTGTATAAAAACAAACCAAATTAGCATAATCAAGGTGAAAAAAGCCCACAAATATACAACTCTACAAAAATAAATTTATACCATAATTCAAAAAGGCCTGAATTGTATGATACACAATTAAGGTCTTTTTGTTGGTCAGAGTGTTCATAAGGGATTATATTTACTTTTATTTTCGTCTGTGATATAATTAAACAAAGTGAGGTGTTTCTATCTTATGACATTAGACGAAATTTATGAATCATTTATCTGGGATGAATCATATACTGACGAAGAATATGATTCCAAGATATCTGTCGGTATAAATGAAGCCAAAAAATATAAATATATTTATCCGTTTATTCAACCAGTAATTCCCGAGAAATCAAAATGCATATGGGAACCTTGTGCAAGGGTTGTTGCATTAAAATCAGATGAAGAGCTCAAGCCATATTTGTACCTGTTATTTGAGTGGTTGCAAGATATGAATTGGCCTGGTGCATATGTTATTTTTAACAGATTGTTAAAGATGCCTTTTTCATTGTTAGAAAGTGAATTTAAGCATTGTAAATGGAGAGCCGAAAAAGAGAATGATGAATTATGGTTGATGGCTCTCGAAGACTTTCTCAAACAGATTAATTTTTAAAATACAACAATATAACCCACTACGATATCTTTGCAGTTTTAAACTGAAAGTGTCATAGTGGGTTACATACTTTATGAATAGACTATATGAAATAAAAAATTGAGTATTCATAGGTTGAATCCCTTATGAATACTCAATTTGGCAGGGATGGCAGGATTTGAACCTACGAATGACGGAGTCAAAGTCCGTTGCCTTACCGCTTGGCTACATCCCTAAATGGGGTGGAAGATCGGGATCGAACCGACGACCTCCAGGGCCACAATCTGGCGCTCTAACCAACTGAGCTACATCCACCTGGCACGCTTTGAGGGATTCGAACCCCCGACCTACTGCTTAGAAGGCAGTTGCTCTATCCAACTGAGCTAAAAGCGCGTGTTAAACATGGAGCGGGTGATGGGAATCGAACCCACACGACCAGCTTGGAAGGCTGGGATTCTACCATTGAACTACACCCGCATGCGTTCAACGTGAGATATTTTAACACAACTAACTACTCGTGTCAAGTATATTTTATAAAAATCTACCATTATTTTTATTTTTTAAATTATAATAAAATTTGTTGTTTTTAGACTTGATTTTTTTGGAAAATATGCTATAATCTTACTCGTGTTCGGGAGCATAGCTCAGCTGGGAGAGCATCTGCCTTACAAGCAGAGGGTCATAGGTTCGAGCCCTATTGTTCCCACCAAAAGAAGAATTCACTTTTTTGTGAGTTCTTCTTTTATTTTTACACTTTCTGTTATCAGGCTCGAACCTCCTCGGCGAAGCCGAACAAAATCGGTGTTCGCGTAGCGAATGAAAGGCAGAGCCTTTTCGAGCCCTATTGTTCCCACCATAAGAAGAATTCACTTTTGGGTGAGTTCTTCTTTTTCTTTTCTACACAGAAAGCGGGTAAAATGTATCCGAATCAGATATACTTTACCCACTCTACTGTTATCATACAAATATTAAAATTTATTATTTATTTCTGCCAACACGTCAGAAATTTCTAATTTTAGTTTTTCTTCAAAATCTTTATTTTCGGTGCCGAGATATGAGTTTTTCCCGAACTTTACATACAACAAATCGACTTGTAAAACTAAAATTTTATTTTCATCCGTTTCTCCGAAATGTGAAATTTCAACATCAAGAGTGTAGGTATACCCTTCTTGTGGTCGTGATTTCAACGTTTTAAAATCCTTCGTAACGTAAAAATATTTCAGCTTAACCTCAAGATTGTTTCGTTTGGCTTCTTCTGAAAACGGTTTGAGACATTCTCGTGCTTTGGCTCTTGCCTCACGTTCCATTTTAACAATTTCATCTGTAAAATGTGCGTTTACATACGCGTTCTTCTTAGCTCTGCGTTTATTAATCCAATTTTTGGCATCTTCAAACATATATCCGGTTATTGTTCCGTCCCAATATTTTTCGAGTAAATATTTAGTACGAAAGCTTTTTCTGATATGAACTTCATCAAAAAATCTTCTATTAACGGATTTGTCACCTTTAAGTGTGAAAACAGATGCATAAAAGAAGTCAAAAATATTCGAATTCCTCACACTTATAGTAATATCATCAACTTCAATCGCATATATATCCTTCCACAAAAACCTTTCTTTGGGAAGAAAAACGTAACACAAAGAAATACCATCACTATCAAACAAATAACAGCAAGGAGAAAACACTGACGGAAGCACTATCAAAAGAAACGCCGCTATTCCTACACCAACGCCCCACGCAAAGTCATTAAATTCAAAAAAGCCTACTGAAGCACATACAAAAAACAATCCCAAAACAATACATAAATTGAAAAGTTTATTGAATGCAATTTGTTTACGCTTTTTCATATAGCTCTCCTCTTATAATATGCGATTAAATAAATTTTCCTCGGTATTATTCGCTATTATATCATATTTTAAAAGCAAGCGCAACAGACAAGACCAGTGGAGAAAATTACTCCACTGGTTATATTATTTCAAGATTTTCAATACCATAACGCAATATTAAATTGATTAGCTCGTTTCTTAAGTAATTGCTTTCTTTAGATATTTTACCTAATTCATCCAGAATATCTTCTTTTATTCTGACTGATATTACCTTTTCCCATCTTCTCCATACTTTTTAATTTCTAATGAATTATCAAGCATTAACATCACCTCTTATTACATTTCACTATTGACACCATCTAAAAAACATATTACACTTTGATATATATTTATATTACATAAGAGGAGAAAAAATATGTTAGGAGAAATATTAAAAACTACAAGGAAAAAATGCGGATACACACAGGAACAATTAGCTAAAGAATTATCTGTATCACGACAAACTATAACAAACTGGGAAAACAACAGATCTATACCTGATGAGAACAAATTAGAAACAATTGCTAACTTATTTAATATTAATGTAGAAGATTTAAAAAATGCAAATATCACAATCGACCCAAAAGAGGAACCCACACAAAACGTAGTACCAACTGAAAAAATACAATTACAACAAAATATTCAACAACCTCAAAACATGCAATATCAACAAAATGTTCAACAACCTCAAAATATACAATATCAGCAAAATGTTCAACAACCTCAAAACATGCAATATCAGCAAAATGTTCAACAACCTCAAAACATGCAATATCAGCAAAATGTTCAACAACCTCAAAACATGCAATATCAACAAAATGTTCAGCAACCACAGAATTTGCAATATCATCAAAACCTGAATAACAATGGTTATATGGTTGTTCAAAAACGCAAAAAATTCACTAAAAAAACAAAAAAGCTTTTACTTACAGTTTTATCTGGTATTCTCTCTATAATTCTAATTTTAACTCAAGTTGTTCCTGCATTAAAACAACACATAGCTATGAACGAAGCAGATAAGTTAATGAACAATGGTAATTATGTTGAAGCTGCTGAAATTTATTCAACATTAGGAACCGAGGAAGCAAAAGAAAAATATAATGAATGTATATATAACAATGCAAAAATATTACACGATAATGGCAATTATAATCTTGCAATCTCAGAAATTAACGGTATCACTTATAAAGATTCTGTTGAATTATCGAAAGCCTGGAACTACGAATTGGCGTTATATAATTTAAAAGAAGAAAACTACCTTGAATCAATAAATATTTTAGAAACACTTGGTGACTATAATGGTTCAGATTCTAAATTAAAAGAACTCTACCACTACTACGGCACCATACTTTATAATGAAAAAAATTTCAGTGAAGCTGTTACCTATTTAGAAAAATACTCAAAAAATTCTGATACACATACTAAAGCACTATATAATTATGCTATAGATTTACACAATAATGGAAAGTATGTCGAGGCATATAATATCTTTGCAGATTTAGCAAAAATCCCAGATAAAAACGCTTCACAAAAAGCAGTTTCAATATTAAAAAATGTTTTACTTCCAAGTACCATCTGGACTTACACAACTTCAAACAATATTCCTATAAAATATTATTTTACCGAATATATTTTCCGTTTAGAATTAACCGTAAAAAATCAACCTATAACATTAGATTATTGGGGAGAATTCTTTGCAAACGAAACTATTATTGATGCAAAAAATCCAATCATTTTATCCGGCATAAACGAAAACGAATATGATGATGTAGTATTTTTAACATTTGATTTTATTGATAACTCAAATGTATATATACATACTCATTTAATTTCAAATAAATCCAGTTGTTCTACTCTTTGCGGACAATTCAAGGCAAAAACAACTCCTGATTACAGTTCATACACAACAAAGTATAAATATAATAATTTTAAAGAAGTTGAGCTCCCCCAACTTTCTTTTGCGAACGAAATCTCAAACTTCACTGTAACCGTAAACACCGAAGAACAAACATCTTTGTCAGAGATAACGACAACTATTAACAACGAACCAACCACAAATAACTCTGGTGACCTCAACACCACAAACGTTATTAGTGCTAATAATAGTAATAACTCGAACAATTCGAACAACTCTAATAATTACAACAACTCCAACAACGCTAATAATTCTAACAAAAACGGTACCACAACTACTAAAAGTAATAATGTTGCAACTGCCCCTTGTGCTAACGGACATACCTGGATGGATGCAACATGCACTTCTCCCAAAAAATGTGAACACTGCAACGCCACTACAGGCACGGCATTACCTCATAGTATGAATTACACAAAATGCGAAAACTGTGATTACACTGATTTTTCTGAATACACATTATTTTCTAACACATTTTGTTTAGATAGTTGGTATTGTCTTGGTTCTGAACTAAATCCAGAAAGTTATTATCTTGAAGATGGAGATGCGTCAATAAATATTGACAGTAACGGAATATGTACAGTTAAATTTGATAAGTATAGTTATACTTTTACCCTTGTTCAATCTTATACCGATGCATATGGACTCCACTTTAAATGTTATATGAACGGAGAATATCTAAAAAACGCCGAAGTAACATTCTTTTTTTCACAAAACAGATGTGATTTTTTCGTTTATGGAGGAACTCTTGGTTTTAGGCAAGTTGCATTGAACTTTGATATGTAACTATAAAATTTATTTAAAGAATATTTTCACATATTTGTAATACAATGAGTCATCTCTTCTGGTTATTCCTGTGGACAGATTAAAAAGCACGCTCAATACTATTTTATTCTTAACTTAAATCATAACCACCAGTAAACTGGTGGTTATGATTGCTAATTTATTGTATTAATGATATAATTAAAAAAGCTATTATGAATGGAGAGATATAAATGAGAAAAGCAGGTTCTTTACTTTTGGTATTGTGTTTAGTCTTCTTATTATCTGCTTGTGGTGATAAAAATTCTACAACAGATAATGATACTGGTAGCTCCACTACGCAGAGCCAGACTAATGAAGCTGATACAAGTGCTACCGAGCAGTTTTCAGATATAACTGATTCTACAACTTATAATAGTGATACAGATGGAAACGACGTTCCAAGTTCTACTACCAGCACCCCTGCCACTACTACAAAACCTGAAACGTCGAAGCCCATCACGACAACTAAGCCTGAAACATCTAAACCAAACACCACTACCCATACACATAGTTATTCTGATGCTACTTGCACCGAACCGGCAAAATGTTCTTGTGGTGCAGTAAAAGGCAAAGCGTTAAGTCATAGTTACGGTAACGCAACTTGTACCGAGCCTAAAACGTGCACTCGTTGTGGCGAAACACAAGGCAATGAACTCGGGCATAATTTTAGTGGCGGAGTGTGTGCTCGTTGTGGAAAAAAACTTGTAGCAGAAGCGCATGGCTTTAGTGTGGGTGATACTACACCTGCATCAAATGCTGACGGTGAATCCTACACATTGACATATTTAGGTGAAGACCTTTGGGAAGACCAGAATGGTCATATTTGGACATCCTATGAGCACGAAGATGGAACAATGCATTGGAGTTCTATTTTTGGCTGATGTGAAAACAACATTCTTGTAAACGCTGTTTTTATTGAAATATATTCAATCAAAAATATAAACCTCCTTTGTTTACAGATAACAGAAACGTTATCAAAATAAACAAGGGAGGTTTTAAATATAAGAAAGCACGGTAAAACCTTTCAAGAAATCACTTCGCTTTTTTATTATATTAATGAATCATTGACTGCTTTTTCAAAATTACGAGCAGATTCATTACCTGCTCCACCATCAAAAAGGGAATTTTTCATATATATAGCTGCAATATTATTTTGTGTGTCAATCCAAAAATGTGTACCATAAGCACCGCTCCAACCAAACGCCCCGACAGGTAAATGCTCATATTCCTCATCGACTATTACGCGAACACCAAGCCCCCACCTTTCATTTCCGGGCATTATATCTTCTGAAACAAAAGGTGTATGTAATAATTTAAACGTATCTTCACAAACAATCTCCTTTGTTTGTGTTCGTCCTTTATTTAAAAGCATTTCAGCAAATTTTGAATAGTCAGCAAGAGTTGATACCAACCCTGCTCCACCAAGATAATGTGTACAAGGAAAATCAGAAAAGACGCAATCAGTAATCATTTTTTCTTCACAATTTTTGCCATCCTTTTTATTGTGCATAGCAATAACTTTTCCCCATTGCGCCTGTGTAGGAACAAATGTTGTGTTCGTCATGCCACAAGGAATAAAGATTTCCTGATTTAAAAACTCTTGATAATCAACTCCCGTAACTCTTTCAATAATCTTCAATAGCACATCAAAAGCACCAGTACCGCTATATTGCTGCTTCGTTCCTGGTTCAAAATCCAGACCAATTTCTGAATAAAACCTGACGGTAGCATCAAGGCTTTTTTTGTCTTCACAGGTCATTTTAGCCTCCTTTAAAGGCTCACTGCCAATTCCTGAAGTATGCGTAAGCAAATTGCATATTGTAATTTCATTTTTTGCTTTGCCTGCATCTGTAAGGCTACCCGTATCTGAAATTCGTGTGACGTGAATATCTTTAAATTCCGGTAAGTAATCAGAAACTTTATCAGTCAAAGAAATCAACCCTCGTTCTACAAGAATAAGCGTTGCTATTGCTGTAATAGGTTTTGTCATAGATGCCATACGGAAAATTGTATTTTCAGTAACCGGTTCACTACTATTTAAAGATATAGTTCCAAAGCACTTTTTATAAACCACATTCCGCCCTTGAATAACACAATAAGCAGAACCGAACACTTTACTATTTTCAAAATCATATAAAGCTGTTTTTTCAATATTGGTCTTTAATAATACTTCATTTAGTTTCTTCATCTGAATCCCCTCATAAAATTGCTTTTGTAATTATATCACTCTTATGATAAAATGTAAATTCACAAAGTTTTGAAAATATGTCACATCTAAAGAAACTAAAAGGATTTTAACACTCCATGAGGGTAACTCATCACAGATAATTTCGACAGATTTTGTATGGATATACATAGTGAGTTTAATAACCACAAAGAAAAGCGAGGTTAATTCACCTCGCTTTTTGACTATATTTCTAATTTGTATGTTTTTATTATTTCACTTGATTCGGTTAAGTGAGTTGCAATAAAGCAGAGACTTGTACTATCTGAACTATGTTCTTCAAAACATATCCAATCGCTATTTTCATTCATATAATAAGACGTAACCCTGAAATTATTGTTATTAACTTCTGTTGTTGTTTTAATTGTGCGATTTACCCTGTTTGCAATATACTCAATAATATTGTTTTCAAACTCGTCGAGGTTGTCGAAATCACACTCTTGCCACGAAGCCTCGTCATCAACAGAAGCATATAAACACTTTTTACCGTCACATTTTTGTGTACAAATTTCAAGTATTAACTCCATATTTTCTTTTGAACCTGCAAAAGCCACAGTAAAATCGTCATACTCTATAAAATGCTCAACACCACATTTTTTGCTTACCGCTTCTTTTATTTTTACAACACACTCTTTTTCTCTTTGTACATCTTCGTAATACGTTTTGGTCGAGTGAAAAAATTTAAATAATGACATATACTTAATCTCGCTTTTTTATTTAATTAAATATTCAAATCCTAATATAACAAAACCTAACACAACTAACACTAGGCCAACTGCTCTGTTAAGTGTTTCGGGTTTTGCTTTATTGGCAAACTTAGCAGCAATTCTTGCCCAGATAAATGTAAATATAATACAAAGACTCATTACAAGAATATCCGGTGAATCCCCAAGTGAAAAATGCGAAACAGCACCTGTTAATGCGGTAAACGTCATAATAAAAACACTTGTTCCAACTGCAGTTTTCAACTCATAACCAAGTACACCGGTAAGAATAAGAAGCATCATCATTCCACCGCCTGCACCAACGAAACCACAAATAAAACCAATAAACACACCGCTTACTATTGAACCGACAATTTTTCTTTTTTTATTTACTGCTTCCATCTGAGCTTTTGTAGTCATTACAGGTTTTAAAATAAATTTAATACCAAGAATAAGTGTAACAAATGTGCTGAAGCCACCCATAGTCTGTGAAGAAACTTTACTCGATATATAACTTCCGACAACAGTAAAAATCAATATCATTGACATCATCAGAAGCCCGTTTTTTACATCAAGATTTTTGTTTTTTCGGTAAGTAAAAGCAGAAACACCACTCGCTAACACGTCGGAAGCAAGTGCTATACCCACAGCGGTATAAGGGCTAACGCCAAGAAATGTAATAAGCATTGGTGTTATTACAGCGGCGGCACTCATACCGGCAAAACCGGTACCAAGTCCTGCACCCATACCGGCAAAAAATGTTACAACCAAAACAATTAAAAAATCCAAAAAATCACCTCTATTTAATATTCTATCACAATTACTTTAAAAAGTAAATCTGACAAGTATATATTCCCTATTATATCAAATACTAACAACATAATTTGATATTAAGGAGAAGATATATATGAAAGCGACAGGAATTGTCAGAAGAATTGATGATTTAGGCAGAGTTGTTATTCCTAAAGAAATCAGAAGAACTTTAAGGATTCGTGAGGGTGACCCATTAGAAATTTTCACTGCGAGTGATGGTGAAGTTATTTTCAAAAAATACTCCCCAATGGGAGAAATTTCTGAGTTTTCAGGGCAATACTCAGAAGTGCTCAGCAGAACATCGGGTATGGGTGTATTGATTACAGACCGAGACCACGTAATTTCTGTTTCAGGTCTTTCTAAAAAGGATTTTTTAGAAAAAAGAATTTCAAATTCATTAGAGGATTTAATGGAAAACAGAATTAATTATATTAAATCGGCAAATGAAAGCAAACCACTCTACCCTATTGAAAACTCTGACACCGAAGCGTGTATTGCTTTCCCTATAATTGGTGCGGGAGATATTTCAGGAGCTGTTATTTTTATCAGCGACAGCACTAAAAAATTACCGACTGAAACTGAAATTAAGTTAGCTCAGGTTGCAGCTGCATTTTTAGGTAAACAAATGGAAGAATAGTATTGATAAATAAAAAGCCTTGTGGTAAAATCAAGTTCAACAAACTATTTTACTACAAGGAGTTTTTTATGACTTCAAGAAAAGAACGTACCGAAAAATTAGCTGAAAATCTTGAGATTTTCGTTTGCGAAGCACATATTTTCACCTCTGATGCCATTCTTTTAGCCTCATTTTGCAAACCACGTCATAAAGATAAATGTTGTGACCTAGGCACAGGCAATGGTATTATTCCCCTTTTGTGGCTCAGAGATTTTAAGCCAAAAGAAATTTATGGTGTTGAGTTAAGTGAAACAGCCGTTGAACTTTTCAAAAAAACCTTAAAGTATAATAACATAGAAGACTCAGTAAAATTATTTCATAATGATTTAAAGCAAATAAAAGGTGTTTTACCAAACGAATATTTCGATGTTGTCAGTATTAACCCACCTTACAAAAAGGTTGGTACAGGTATTGTAAATGAAGAAGAGGATTACAAAAATGCACGACACGAATTTAACTGCACACTTTATGATGCCGCAAAAGCCGCAAATTATCTTTTAAAATTTGGTGGCAGATATTGTATGTGTCAACGCCCCGAAAGACTCCCTGAAATGTTTGATGCTATGAAGAAAAATAAAATTGAGCCTAAAATCATGAGGGAAGTTATCCAAAGAAAAGGTAAAGAACCAAGTTTAATTTTGCTTGAGGGTAAAAAAGGCGCTATGGAAGGCTTCAGAATTCTGCCTCCACTTTACATTGAAGATGAAACTGGCAACTACAGCGAAGAAGCCGAAGAACTATTTTACGCATATAAACACAAAAAGTTTTAAAAAACAACAGGCACTTTCAATTACTTGAAAGTGCCTGTATTTTTATTAATTAATATTTGTCATCATAACTATCAAAATTGTAATCATTTGATGAGTCATAATTATTTATTTCAGGAATTTCCATACTTGCTTGTGTTGAAACATCCTTTAATTGGAATGCACCGATAATCTGTTTAAGCATCTGAGCCTGACCTGAAAGTTCTTCTGAAGCAGAAGCACTTTCTTCACTTGTTGCAGAGTTAGTCTGAACAACTGCAGAAATCTGTTCGATACCGCCTTTAAGTTGTGTAACTGCTGTTGCTTGCTCTTCAGAAGCTGTAGCAATTTCGTCAATCTTATTAGAAACAGAATTAACCTTTTCAACAACGTCTAAGAGTGAGTTTGCAGTTTCGTCTGCAATTTTTGTACCATTTTCGATTGCTTTGATTGCACTTTCGATAAGCACAGTTGTACTCTTAGCTGCCTCAGCAGATTTACCTGCAAGGTTACGAACCTCATCAGCAACAACTGCAAAGCCTTTGCCTGCTGCACCTGCTCTTGCTGCTTCAACAGCTGCGTTAAGAGCAAGAATATTTGTCTGGAATGCAATATCATCAATAGTTTTAATGATTTTGCTGATTTCATTAGATGTATTTGTAATGTCGTTCATTGCAAGCACCATTTCTTGCATTTGTGCATTACTTTCATTTATACCGCTTGAAGCAATATTTGCTTGTTCTGTTGCTTCAACTGCATTTCTTGCCGTTGTGTTAATATGCTCAGAAATTTCAACGATTGTAGCAGAAAGTTCTTCTACGCTACTTGCCTGCTCTGTTGCACCTTGTGAAAGTGCTTGAGCACCACTTGCAACCTGATCTGCACCATTTGCAACCTGCTCTGAACCCTGATAAATCTGATACATTGTATCTGTAAGGTCAACAACAATTGTTTGAAGTGATTCAAGAAGAGGTTTAAATCCGCCAACGTAAACTTCAGGATGCTGTGATTCAACGTTTAAGTTACCCTGAGCAATTTCACTAAGTATATTACCCTGGTCAGAAACAATAGTTCTGAAGTTGTTTGTAATTTTAAGAGTAGCTTCGTAAACCAAACCTGTTTCGTCCTTAGATTTAACTTCAGGAACAGGAGAGTCAATATCACCATCAGCAAGTGATTCAAGTCTTTCTGCACAACTCTTAAGCGGATTTGCGATAAGTTTTGAAAGAACAACGCCGTAAACAATAGCAATAACGCAAACTAAGAGAATCATACCATACATAAAGTATTCTGTAATATTTGTACGATAAGAAGCACGTCCGCTACCATGTTCGGTTGCATCTTGTTTATTAGAGATAAGTTCAAAAACGCCATCATAAAGAGGGTCGTAAATTGGGTCAATTTTTTCAACTAACTGAGATTGAATTTCAGCTTCATCAACAACACCAATTTCTGCAACAATTTCATCAATTGCTGCTATGTATTGCTTGTAATATGCCATTGTTGTTTCATACAACTCTTTTTCATTTACATAAATGTAATCACCATTTTCATCCGTACCAACTTCAAGTTGCTCACGAACTAATGGTTCTACTAAAGCCATGTATGACTCAAACTCGGCCTTATATTCATCAATTGCATCAATTGCCTCCTGAACACGTTCAGGGTCTTCGAAAGATACTGCATCATGCAAATACTCGTCAATAAGACAGAATGAAGCCAAAGCCTCACCTAAATAGCCCTGCGCTGCTGCATCTTTTGCTAAAAGGTCTGAGTAAGTTTCATCAACAGTTTTCATTGCTGAACCTATTAAACCACCTGTAATTAACAAAAGAACTGTAACAACAATGAATGATGAAAGGATTTTTGCTCGGATAGACATTTTACTTGCCATGTTTTTCATTATTAGGACTCCTTGTTTTTGTTTTATATAAAATAATTTATATAAAATTTATATTTGCCACCCGGCATATGCACAGTTTCACAGTTTGAATTTAACTTCAGGTTAATTTAGTTTAGCCCGAGGTTACATACACTCTAAAACCACTTATACACCACGGTGTGCATTATATATAAATTAATTATAGCAACACTTTTTTAATTAGTCAATATTTACAATGTAATTTTATGAAAAAATTTTCATCTTTTTTATAGAATATCAAACATTTTGTTTGTTTTAAAACAATTCGCATTCCAACATAGCACAAATTGCATGGTAAACAGGCAAAGTCAACTCCTGAATTTTGTAAGTCTTGTCACTCGGCAAGCAAATACATTCATCTGAAACATTTTTTAAATTACCGCCGAACTCACCTGTTACTGAAACAACCCTTCCGCCTAACGCTTTTGCAGTAATCGCCGCATTTACAACATTCTGCGAATTCCCCGAAGTGCTTAGTGAAATTAAAACGTCACCTTCTTTAAGATAACCTAAAACCTGTTGTGCAAAAACCAGCTCCGGCTTTACGTCATTAATAAAGGCAGTCATAAGCCCTGTGTGACTTACAAGTGAAATCGCAGGCAGAGCGCCTTGTAAATTATCAGAAATAAACTTACCGTTTTCAAAATGGTTAAGCTTTTCTTTTAAATCTTCTTGAAGTTCTCTTTTTCTATTAAAGCTCTTCATCAACTCGCCTACAATATGCTCACAGTCTGCTGCACTGCCACCATTACCGCAAACGAGCACCTTGCCACCCGTTTTAAAACAGTTCAGTAATATGTTATATACATTGAGTACATTTTTTTCACATACTCTCAGACAATTATAGCTGTCAAACAATTCATCTAAAATAAGCTTTGTTGACTCTTTCATAAAATCACTCCTAAAACAATATTCCGAGTGAAGCAAAATCGCCTATGCTATCACCTAAAGCAGAAGGAACAATCTCGCAAACACCAGCACTGCAGCTCAATGCCTCTTTTTTTATAATTTCTGTAATCCTCGGGAAAAAGAATTCATAATTTCTTTCATAAATGCTACCAATAACAATTCTTTGCGGATTTAATATATCTATAATAACAGAAAGACCTCTGCCTAATTTTTCTGCACACTCTGAGTAAACCTGGAGAGCAAATTCATCATTAAGCTTTAATGCTTCAGCTATTCTTTTAGCTGTTAAACTCACTAAATCACTTTCAGTTTCAAATAAAATACTCTTTTTATTATTTCTCAAGTATTCTTTCGCTACGTCAAGTGCAAGATTTCTTATTCCCCCACCGGAACAATACCCTTCAAAAGAACCGCTCTTGCCGTAACCTACAGGACCGTTTTCTGTAAGACGTATGTGTCCTACTTCACCTGCCATATCATTTGTGCCCGTATATAACTTTCCGTTAAGAATGATTCCTGCACCCATTCCTGTGCCAAAGGTAAGAAAAACCATATTTTCAGTATTTTTACCTGCACCGAACCGCCACTCTGCAACAGCACAAGCATTTGCGTCATTATGTAAAATCGATTTGACGTTAAAACGTTCTTCTAAAATTGAAACAATCGGTACCCCATCCCAATCAGGTAAATTAGGCGGACAGTTTATTATTCCTTTCTTGCTGTCAAGAGGACCACCACAGCTTATTCCGATTCCTATAAGTTCTTTATAGTCAACGTTATGCTTATCAAGAATATAATCCACCTTTTCAATTATCTCTTCTATTATCCTTTTGCTACCTCTGCCTACGTCTGTAGGAAAACTGATTTTTTCAATTATTAAATCATTGATGTCTGCCGGAATTTCGCCTTTTCCCAAAATAACTGCGCATTTTGTACCACCTATATCAATACCGAGAGAAAACAAAAAACCAACTCCTTTTGCTATGTGAATTTTATAATAGCACAAAAAGTCGGTTTATTCAATATTCTGTTATTCGTGATAGCTTTCTTCACCTATTCGCCTAATAACGATTTCTGCTTCCACATCTAATTTACTTTTCCTAAGACTTTGCTGCCAAGTATCTTTGTTTCTGTTATAGGCTTGTTCATCATTTTGCAAAAGACGTCTGCCAAATCTGAAAACATCAAACCCTCCATTCTGTAAAACAGTATTATAGGTTTTTTCTGTTTCTCTTTCTATCTCCTTTTTCAAGCTTTCTTTAAATATCTTAACAGTCTCATCCTTTATTGTTTTAAAATTATCGCCTTCATAGGCATTAAGGTCGCAAAACATTTTTATTTTAACTTTGTAAAAAATAATTCCGTTATTAACATTAACATCGTATTGTGTTTTTCCATCTACAATTAAAAAAGTAGCTTTATTCCCTGAGTTATCTTCTGTTACAATTGTGCCGTTTTTCAACTCACCCATTAATCTTACAATACTTTCAGAATCTTTAATCCCAAGATAATAAGAAAACTGATTTTTATAATCAAACACCGCTGTGTTTTCAACAAAAAAAGCATCAGTTTTATCATTCTTTTCTATTATTACAGCGGGCAACACAACACAAGCTGTTTCGTCAAGTATTATATTGATTACATCAAGCAATCGAGTTTCGGGTGTTATAGAACTCTTTGAACTTTGTGTTAAAATTTTTTCTAACACTTCACTTTTCGAGATATCTTTACCTATATTCGCTTTTAGCACATCGCCTGCTTTTACATCTTTCGCAACACATAAAAGAGTTGTAGGTTGAGTTGTATAATCACGTTCAAAAAAATCAAGTGTTTTTGAAATATCACTTTTTACAACAGCTTCACTTAAAATAATTACTTTGTTGTGGGCATACGTGGGTATTGTTCCTGTCTTATTTATCATAAGACGTAATGCCTCTGCAATTGTTTCACCACGTGAAGAATAAACTAATGTCATATCTTCACCGACATTCCCGGCATCCGCAGAAGCACTTTGTTTATTATTCAGCATTTCAACTGTTACCGTATATCCGTCGCTATCTTTATCAACTGCTATTCCCTGAATAATCATCATATCTTCAATTTCTGTTCCGTAACGCTCACATGAGCTAAAAGAAAGAAGCGAAAGCAAAACAATTATTAACAATATTACTTTTTTACGCAATATGCTCGCCTCTTTTCCTTTTTAATATCACCAACAATGCTATAAGAGGTAAAACAATCACCAGAAGTATATAGGTTAAGCTAACCTGAAATTGTGAAGACATAAACGAGAAACGTGTAACGCCGTTTGAGATATACGTTATAAATCCCAATGTAACACTACCAACCAACACATTCGGAGTCCACCATTTTATTTTAGGAAATACGTGACGTATGCAATTTGAAATAATCATTATTTGCAAAGTTGTTTTTGCCACAATACAAACCGTCCATACAGAGCTCTGTATAGACTCAAAACGCTCCAGCACCTTAAACTCACCTACCGATGAAATTGCAAATGCAGGAAAAAGCTGGGTATTACAAAACTCTCCCAATGCACCGACCACCGTAAACGAAACAATTGTTAAAGACAAAACCAAAAACAAAATGTAAAACAGATAACCTTTTTTTACGTTGCCCTTGACTTCTGATAAAAATAGAATCAGACACGCCGATTCAGGAAAAAACATTGAATAAGACATAGCTTGTTTAAAGAACTCTTGCTCTCCGTTCATCATAAGAGGAACAAAATTGACTGACTCAATATTACTTAAGGTTGCGCTCACAACTATTGAAACAGAAATTATTACCATTACAAGAAAAACAGTCGAAGCACGTGCCAGAGCACCTATTTTTAAAAGCGAAAGTCCTGTTGAAACAATTACTATTGAAATAATTAAAAAGGTCATAGTATTTTCAGGAAATATTTCTGAGCTTACAAATAAATCAAGTCTCGCTAAAGTACGCAAAAGCAAAACAAACACTAAACAAATATATGAAACCGCAATAAGAATTGAAAAAAAGCGACTTTTCAATTCAGTTGCTTTCAGTACGCTTACACTATTTGATTTTTTACAGAACAAAAAACTCGGGATAATTGTAATTAAACTTAAAACACCAAACACTGACGGAAACAAAATTGCATCGGTTGCGCCTAAGTCGATAAGTGTTGTTGAAACAAACATAAACGCAGCAACAACCGAGCATATATATAATAAGGAATAAAACTGTCCTGTGGTAACTTTGTCCTTTGTCATTTTCTTTCCCCTTTTAGTCTGTTGATATCAAATATATTTTTGCCCAACTTTTCCATACTTAATCGTGTAATTGTATCTCTGAAAAGCGATTTGTTAAACGGTGTAAGAGGTGACAAAAAGTAAACTCCATAGTCGGTTATTGATGAAAGATTTATAATGAGTATTGCCACCCCGACCATAATGCCAAAAAAACCACTCACACCACCGACTATAATAAATACAATTCGCAACACCGCAATAACGTGGTAAAGATCGGTTTCTACCAATGATGTAATTGCAGTCATTGCAACCACAATAAGCATAGGTGCATCTATAAGCCCTGCGGTTACAGCGGCATCACCTATTACCAATGCACCTACAATACTTACTGCGTGGCCTACAGACTTCGGAACTCTCAACCCGGCTTCACGCACAATCTCATAAATAAAATGAATCAACAGTGCCTCAACTGTCAGAGTAAACAGTGTATTACTTTCCATTACCACGACGTTGTAAAGCATTTTCTCCGGTAGTAACTCCTGATGAAATAAACCTATTGCAACAAAGGTTCCCGGCAAGAATATACTTATTATAAATGACAGAATTCTTATTGAACGCATAAAAGCAGCGTAATATGGTCTGTTAAGATAATCGTCAAACGTCTGAAAATTTTCTATAAAAAGTCGTGGAACTATCAATGCATATGGTGTTCCGTCTATCAGAATCGCTATTTTACCTTCGTTTATTTTTGCACACATTGTGTCAGGTCTTTCGGTTTTTCCAACCATTGTAAATAATGTTTTCCGTTTTGTATCAAGCGTTTTTCTGAGATAGGTTTCACCTAAAATCGTATCCATTTCAACAGAATTGATTCTGTCTTTTACTTCTTTTAAAACCGATTTATCTACCTTCCCCTCCATATAACAAACGGCTATTTTGGTTCGGGTAGAAACACCCGCCTCTAAAACCTCTATTTTAAAATTAACTGTAACAAGACGTTTACGTACTAACGTCATATTTGTTTTTAAAATCTCGACAAAGCCTTCACGAGAACCGTTTTCCTGCACCTCGTAATTTGGCTCATCTATTGAACGTCCCGGTATATTCTGAACCCCTATAACAAGACATTCTTCAATACCATCAACAAAAACAAGAACGCACCCTCGTAAAAGGCTTTCTATTGCTAAATCCAAATCCTTTTGTGTTTTCAGCTCTGTATTACAGACAATTTCACTTGCTATGAATTTCAACGTATCTTTTTCGGGTAGCTTATCTTTAAAACTCAAAATGGGTTTTGTAACACCTTCTATTATTGTGCGTGAATTTGTCAACCCGTCACAGTTTGCAAAAACAACTCTTCTGTCACCGCAAACACCATCTTTTACCAAAATATCAAAACAATTCAAAAAAACATCTTTAATTATTTTACCGTTATCCTGAGCATAAAACTTTACATTGCCATACTTTATTTTTGGCAAATCTTTTATATCTAAATAAGGTTGCATCTTTTCTTTCATAAAAAATCACCATTTTTATAATCACCCAAAAATTTACGGTTATACTATAAACGGTGATTTTATGTTAAATACTATTATTAGGGTTACTATACTTTATCTGTTCGTTTCAATTGCAATAAGAATTATGGGCAAAAGAAACATAGGCGAGCTTCAGCCTACTGAACTTGTTATTACACTGTTGCTTTCTGAATTTGCTGCTATACCTATTGAGGATACTTCAATTCCTTTAATTAACAGCCTTATTCCCGTTATGATTTTAATAAGTCTTGAAATTATAAATTCTGTCATTTCTATGAAAAGCACAACTTTCAGAAATCTTAGCGATGGTAACGCTCTTCTTATAATAAAAGACGGAAAATTAGATCAAAAGCAATTAAAAAAATTACGCTTTACGGTAGATGATGTTCTTTCGGGATTAAGACAAAAAGACGTTTTTGATATTAATGAGGTTGCTTTTGCTGTAATTGAAACTAACGGTTCATTATCTGTTTTATTGAAACCAGAATTTCAGAATGCAACAAAAAAGGACGTTTCTGTAAAAACGAAAAAAGATGGTTTTACCTGCCCTGTAATTATTGATGGTGCTTTACTGAAGAAAAATATGGAGTGTTGTAAAATAAACGCAGATGATATAGAAAAAATCTTAAAGAAACACAAAATAACACAGGAGCAGGTTTTTCTTATGAACATTGACAAAAACAAAAACGCCGAAATTATAATGAAAGAGTGAAAAGAATGAAAAGAGTTTTTATAGCCATAACTTTTATTTTTATTTCAGTTGCAGTAGGCATATATTCTGTAAATGCAACAGAGAAAAAGTGTAACAGACTGATGTCAAGAATTAACAGTGCAATCGATTTAAGCAATGAAATCACCGAAAATGATAGTCATAACAAAAGAACAAAGCTTTATACTTCGGCTAAAAATTTAAATGAAGCGTGGGAAAACGAATCAAAATTCTTTTACTTTTTCTTTAATAATGACGACCTGAAAAGTATTGAAACAAATATAGAAAAAATCCCTATTCACGCAAAAAACGGAGATATAGAATCCGCTTATTTATCTCTTGTAGAATGCAGTGAAGAAATTGAATATTTAAAAAGCTCTATAACCCCTAACTTTAACAATATATTTTAAAAAGCAGAAAATAAATATTTTGTCAAAATTATTGAAATATAAGAAATATGAGTGTATAATTGTTATATGAAATAAATTGGGAATTATAATTTTATAAAGGAGTGATTTTATGATGGTTTGGGTCTGGCTTGGACTTTTAGTTTTATTTGTTGTTGTCGAAGCCGCCACTGCTAATCTGCTTACAATCTGGTTCGCAGCGGGTGCACTTGCTGCATTTGTATCAACGTTCTTTGTTGAAAACCAATTAGTTCAGATTGTAATATTCGTAGTTGTTTCCTTAATCGTTCTTGTTGCTCTTCGCCCTGTTGCAAAGAAATACACAAGAGCAAAAAAACAAGCCACTAATGCAGATATGTACATAAATGCAGAAGGGATTGTTACCGAACCGATTTCTAATTTAAATGCAAGGGGAACAGTTAAAGTTAAAGGCTCTGTCTGGACTGCCCGTTCGTTTAATGATGAAATTGAAATTCCTGAAAACACAACAATAATTGTTGAACGCATTGAAGGAGTTAAACTTATTGTAAAACCAAAATAAAGGAGAAATTGTTATGGAAGCTATCATTGCTATTCTTGTACTTTTAGTACTCGTTATTTTACTTGTTGTTGCGAACATCAAAATTGTTCCGCAATCAAAGGCTTATGTTATTGAACGTTTAGGTACTTACTTTGCAACGTGGGATACAGGTTTACACATTAAAATCCCGTTCATTGAAAAAGTTGCAAAAATTGTTTCTTTAAAAGAACAAGTTGTTGACTTCCCACCTCAACCCGTTATTACAAAAGATAACGTTACAATGCAGATTGACACAGTTGTTTTCTTCCAGATTACAGACCCTAAGCTCTTTACTTACGGTGTTGAATATCCAATTGCTGCTATCGAAAACTTAACTGCAACTACACTCCGTAACATCATCGGTGAGCTTGAACTCGACCACACACTCACCTCACGTGATACAATCAACGCAAAAATCCGTGGTATTCTTGATGAAGCAACAGACCCTTGGGGCATTAAAGTAAACAGAGTTGAACTTAAAAACATTCTTCCTCCTCGTGAAATCCAGGAAGCAATGGAAAAACAAATGAAGGCAGAACGTGAACGCCGTGAAGCAATTCTTCGTGCTGAAGGTGAAAAAGAAAGTCAGGTTCTTGTTGCTCAAGGTAAAAAAGATGCACAGATTCTTGCTGCTGAAGCAGATAAAGAATCTCAGATTCTTAAAGCAGAAGCAATTAAGCAATCAAAAATTCGCGAAGCAGAAGGTGAAGCAAACGCTATTATTGCTATTCAGACTGCTCAGGCTGAAGGTATCAGACTCATTAACGAAGCTCAACCTTCTAAGTCGTATCTCACTCTCAAGGGTATGGAAGCTTTTGAAAAAGCTGCTGACGGTCAGGCAACAAAAATTATTGTTCCGTCTGATTTACAAAATCTTGCCGGTGTTACAGGCAGTGTAAAAGAATTCCTTAAAGACTAAGACTAAACCCTAAACAAAAAGTGATGTAAAAACTCAATGGTTTTTACATCACTTTATTTTTCATCTCATTTATTGCTCTTTCATTTTTCTATTTCTTTCTTCACATATCTCTGCCCAGGTCGGCATTGATTTTAAAACCTCGGAAAGATTTGCAAGTTCCTTCGGAACGTCAATTTTTTGTGGACAGTTTTCAGCACATAATCCGCAAGAAATACAAGCAAACGGTTGTTTTTCTTCAGGGAATGCATCTAACCTCATTCTTACACTTATTGCCTTCTGAATTTTCAACTCATTATAAATTGAAAGCATAAACGGAATGTTGAGAGCTTGCGGACAATCCTTAAGGCAATATCCGCAGCCTGTACACGGAACTGAGTTTTTCAGCTCTTCGGCAATTTCTAAAAGCACGTTGTTTTCTTCAGTACTCAATGCTTCATAATTCCTGAAAATTTCAATATTTTCTCTCACCTGCTCAAATGCAGACATACCACTCAGAATCATCTTTACATTTTTCAAATTCAAAAGAAAGCTGAACGCCCACTCCACAGGTGACGTATCTTTTCTGAAAGCATCTAATTTTTTAGTTGCCGATTCAGAAAATGTTGCTAACTTTCCGCCTCTTAACGGCTCCATTATAAACACAGGAATATTTCTTTCTGTCAGCAATTCATATTTTGCTTTGCCGTCCTGTAATGTCCAGTCAAGATAATTGAGCTGAATCTGACAGAACTCCATACAATCTCCGCAATAGTCCAAAAACTCTTTTAAAAGCTCTAAACTACAATGACATGAAAAGCCTAAATGTCTGATTTTGCCGAGTTTTTTCTGCTCCTTGAAATATTCCAAGATTCCCCATTTTTCGTCCATATAAACCTTCACAGAATTCTCATTTATATTGTGAAGGAGATAATAATCAAAATAATCCACCTTGCATCTTTCTAATTGTTCAAGAAAAATCGGTTCAGGTTCATAAGTGTCTGCAATTTGGTGTCCCGGATATTTATCTGCAATAACAAAGCTTTCACGAGGATACTTTTTCAAGATATCACCTAAAACGGTTTCTGACTTACCTGCATGGTAAACATAGGCGGTATCAAAATAATTAACCCCGTTTTTTAAAGCATAATCAATCATTTTTTCGGTTTCGGCAAAATCTACGTTACCCTCACTATCAACAGGAAAACGCATACAACCGAATCCAAATCTTTTAATTTCATCCATTAGAATCATCCTTTAAATACATTTTAGAAAGATTTCTTACTCGCTCTTTAATATCGTGTTTTAAAAAATCAGGCTCTAATATTTCTACTCGGTCGCTGTAATGCAATGCCCAATTCACCATTTCACTCGGTGCACACTCAACAGTTACTATTTCATCACCTGCTCTGTTTGTCTTACATTTATAGCGTGAGCCGAATGCGTCAAATAAAAACGTGTGAGAATATTTATCGCTCCTTGAGATGTCATCAACACGCGGTAATTCTAAAAGCTTGAAAGTGACTTCAACGGGTGAATCACTTGCCATATTCATATGTGAAAAATGGAAATCATCAGACCACTCCTGAGGTAAATTTTGAACCTCGTTTTTTGCGGTTGCTTTTTCGTTTGATCTATCACTTGAATCAGTAAAAAGTCTTACCTCAGACATTAAATCAACGCGCCAAATAGACATAACCTTTTTATAATTTTTACCCATAAAGCTATCCTTACAAGCAACTACGTAATATTTCCCGTTATGTGCTACAAGGTAATAAGGACTGACTATTTCTTTTGAAAGGCTTTCTCTTTCAAGCTTCTTTTCGATATCTATACCATTATAATAAAATGTAAGTTTAACATTATTTTCGATTGCTGTTTCAATGGTTTTAATGTTTTTTCTGTAATATTCAGAATCAACTATTCTTTCAGGCTCAATTTTACATATATTTGAAGATTTCTCTTCATAATAAATAGTCGCCAATTCATTTTTGATTTTTTTAATAAGTTTTTTTGAGGTTTTATCATCAAGTGTATCTGAAAGAGAAATACACTCAATAATTTTATCTAACTCATCATAAGAAAACTCCTGGTTATAATAAAGATTTCTTATAGGAAGTTTCTCTAAATTCACATATTCTGAAGAAGTTGT
Source organism: Acutalibacteraceae bacterium (assembly GCA_045646485.1). Taxonomy (GTDB): domain Bacteria; phylum Bacillota; class Clostridia; order Oscillospirales; family Acutalibacteraceae; genus DTU089. Next base: position 115,349 of record JAZRKU010000032.1, on the reverse strand, counting down.
TTTTTTCTTCTGAGTGCCGTGAACCTCTGAAAAAGCATCAAAAACAACACGCCAATCCTTTGATTTATTTAAAGAACCATTGGCATCTGAGTTGAGTGCTAATGCAATCTGATTTATATAACTGTTAGAGGTTTCTTTTGCTCCGAGATATTCAGAAATGCTATCATCTTTTCTCATAGCTGCCTGAGTTGTCGGGTGCTCTTTATCAGTATTCTTTTTTAAATATTGTACAATTTTATAACAGCTTTCAAAAATCGGTACTTGTTTTCTTTCAGCCATAATATCACCTTTCAGATAAGTTATAATTATATTTTAGCACACATTTTATAAAATTTAAAGGGTTTCGGGCGGAATTTTCCGACTAAAAAAGTCGTTGTTTACAAAAACAACGACTTTTTAATAGATTTATTCAACATTCCCTGATTTTACGGCTTCAAAATCTTCTTCAATTTCTTTGCTTGGTGCTTTAGTAAGAAGAGAAACAACCACAATACAAATTGAAGAGAAAACAAATGCTGGAAGAAGCTCATATATTGCAAAAACTCCTCCTATTTTGCTTATAACCAATTTCCAGAGGAATACCATTGACGCACCGCTTACCATACCAGCAATTGCACCCGCTCTGTTTACACGTTTCCAGAAAAGTGAGAAAAGCATTAATGGTCCGAATGTTGCACCGAAACCTGCCCAAGCAAATGAAACTATCTGGAAAATAACACTATCTTCATCAAGCGCAATTATGATAGCGATAATTGAAATTGCAAGAAGCGTAATTCTTGACATAGTCATAACTTGCTTATCAGAAGCATTCTTTTTGAAAATACCCTGGTAAATATTTTTTGCAAAAGCAGAAGCTGAAATAAGAAGATATGAGTCCGATGAGCTGATTGTTGCAGCAAGAATACCTGCCATTACAAATCCTGCTAATATAGGGGGCAAGAAGCTTGTTGAAAGTTCAATAAATATATTCTCGGCAGTTGTTTTTGTAAGAAGTGCAGAGCCAATCATTTCTGGATTTGTCATAAAGAGCACTCTTCCTATGATACCGATAAACACTGCAACCACTAATGAAATAACAACCCAGATCATTGCAATTCTTCTTGACATTTTTAATTCAGATTCTTTTCTTATAGCCATAAATCTTAAAAGAACCTGTGGCATACCAAAATAACCAAGACCCCACGCAAGCATTGAGAAAACGGTGAGAATACCATAATCAGATCTCTTATCAAAAAGTGCTATACCCTGCTCGTTCACTGCCTGAACACCGGCTTCATCAACTAAAGGATTTGCAAGACCGAAGAACTCTAAAAACCCGGGTATATTCTGTGCATTTTCTGCAACCGCTGAAAAACCACCTGCTTTAACAGTGCTTATTACAACGATTAAAGTAAGTGCCACAAACATCACGATGCCTTGCATAAAGTCAGATGCACTTTCTGCTAAGAAACCCCCTAATATTGTGTAGAGAAGAACAAAAACTGCACCTAAAATCATCATAGGAACGTAATCCATACCAAAAAGTGTTGAGAAAAGCTTACCGCAAGTAACAAAGCAGCTTGACGCATAAACTGTAAAGAACACAAGAATGAAAATAGCAGCTATTGAAACAATAACCTTCTTTTCTTCTCTGAAACGATTTGAGAAAAACTCGGGTAACGTAATTGAATTATTGGCTCTTATACTATATCTTCTTAATCTTTTTGAAACTATGAGCCAATTGAAATATGTACCTACAGCAAGTCCGATAGCCGTCCATGCTGCATCAGCAAGACCACACCAATAAGCAACACCCGGAAGCCCCATTAAAAGCCAACCGCTCATATCAGAAGCTTCTGCACTCATAGCTGTTACCCAGGGACCTAATGAACGACCACCCAAAAAATAGTTTTCTGAGCTTTTGTTTGCTTTTTTAGCGAACAATAAACCAATGACAATAACAATCGCCATATATGAAACCATAGCGATTAAAATCTGAACTCTGTCACCACTCATAAAATTCATCTCCTAATAAAAAATACTGCATAATTTTACTATAAATCTAAAAAATATGCAAGAAAAAATTTAAAATATTCAAACAAAATCGAATTTTTATTAAATTTGAAGCCCGTACAAGCTATTCTTACTTGTACGGGCTTTAATTCATTTCATCATTTCACTGTTATTTAACACAGAAGTACTATATATAAACAAGACGTCCTGATTATTAAATTCAATAAACTGTTTTAACATAACCGGAAACATATATCGTGTATCAACAACCGTAATTTTTTTATAACCTTCAATAAAAAACGGTGTAAGACTGCTACCAAAAGAATCACGGAATATAATCAACTCTTTTTCAGTCGTGGCATTATTATTTTCAATTGTTAATAATGAAAGTGAGCCACCTAAAAAAGCTTCATAAAAATCTCTTCCGCCACCCTTTGTTAAATCGTACACAGGGATTTTTTTCTGATTTTGATAATCTGTTACAATAGCATTCTTAGTGTAATCATTATTTAAAGTTACTAATTTATCACCCTTGATATTTTTCATTGCATACTGCCCGTAATACACACCATAAACGTCTTTTTCAAAAACAACCTCTTCATATTCGGCTTTTAACGAAACACCCATTTCCCCTGCAATTTTTTTTGCAACAGGAAATATTTTTTCTTGCCTCCAATGGCTATCTGTTTTATAGTAACTTTCTATTGAAAGCTCAGAAAAAATATCGATATAAGTCATATATTTTGTTTTCGCTGTTATATCGGTAACTAATTCATTATAATCAAGCGAAAGATAGTTATTATCATCAGCAATCAAATAGTAATTCTTGTCCGGAATAATTGAAAAATAAACGTTTGTATCTGTATCCTTTAAATACATATTGTAAATGCCTTCAATTTTCTTCGCTGCGTAATCGACAGATTCTTTGTTGAGTGGATACTCTATTTTTGTTATATAGCCATCTTTTTCGATTATATTGTTATTAGAAGTTTTGTTTAAAAGGTAAATTTCACTGCTTGCTTTAATGCTTCTGAAATATTCTCTTAACGGAAACTGATCAAGAGTATAGTTTTCAAAACTACTCATAAAGCTACCTGAAATTAACGTATCAATATTTATTTCAGGAAATTCCGCCAAATGTCGTCGCTCTGATATTGAAAATTCATCAATCGGTTTAAACCAGGCGAAAACAGAAAGTGCTAAAATAAAAGACATTAAAATAACAGTAGTTGCTATATTTTTTAAGTTATTCATTAAAGCCCCCCCCTAAAACCTGAAATATAAAAACGGATTAAATGAACCATCAACTAAATATGATGTAATCAATACAAGCAAAGCCACCAACACTATCGGCTCTGAAACATTTATTATAACACTGCACCACTTTGTTTGAGATAAACGTGTAACAATATTTTTTACAATCGGTGTAGCACCAATTATGCCAAACGCAAGAATAACTGCATATTCTTTAAAATAACAAAGGAACTCTGTTGAAATTAAAGGTACACCTGAAAAACCGAGCATCGCTTTTATATAAGAAAACGCTTCACCCATATTTACCGCATCAAATATAACAAAACTAATTATTATAAAGAAGAGTGTGTAAATATGGTTTAAAAATTTTGTTTTTGTAATAACCTTACCTGGCTTTGTTTTTTCAAAAATCAAGAAAACAACAAAATACAGCCCCCATATAATAAAATTCCAAGCTGCCCCATGCCAAAAGCCGGTTAAAAACCACACAACAATAATATTAAAAATCCACCTTGATTTTTTTACTCTGTTTCCACCAAGAGGAATATAAACGTAGTCTCTGAACCAACTGCCAAGAGAAATATGCCATCTTCTCCAGAATTCTGAAATGCTTTTCGAAATAAACGGAAAATTGAAATTTTCCATAAATTCAAATCCGAATATTTTGCCAAGACCAATCGCCATATCAGAATAGCCGGAAAAATCGAAATAAACCTGCAAACAAAAGCTTATAGCATATCCCCAATAGAACAATACCGATTTATCATCAGAAGCCTTAAACGTAGCACAAAGCTCACCCAACGTGTTTGCAATGAGTACTTTTTTAGAAAGGCCTATTACAAATCTTCTTAAACCGGTTGCAATTTTAAAAAAAGACTGCTTTCTGTCATCTAAAGAATTCACTATATCAGTGTATCTGACAATAGGTCCTGCAATAAGCTGTGGAAACATTGTGATGTAAGTTGCAAGAGATATTAAATTTTTTTGTGCTTTTACAGTACCGCGATAAACGTCTACTGTATAGCTTAAAATCTGGAAAGTGTAAAAGCTGATACCTATAGGAAGTGCTATATTCAACAACTTCACAGAAAGACCTGTGACTGAATTAAAATTCGAAATAAAGAAATCTGTATATTTAAAGAAACCTAAAAACAGTAAATTTATTATGACGCTAATTATAACAACAGTCTTTTTTACGTATTTTTTACTTGTAGCCCCAATTAATAAACCGGAAACATAACCGATTATAATTGAGGCTACCATCAGAATTACATATTTAGGTTCTCCCCAACCATAAAAAATCAAACTGCTAACAAGCAAAACGATATTTTTAAATTTTTGGGGAGCTACAAAGTAAAGTATCAGTACACTTGGCAGAAAGTAATATAAAAATGGTATGCTTGAAAAAAGCATTATTTATCCCCTCTGCTGTGTATTTTAATTTGTCTTGTATCCAATTAAACTTTTATTTCCTCTTCTGTTACAAGAACAGCTTGTTTACCCATAACTGCTGTAAGTTGTGTTTTGAAGTAATCTATTGCCTGGCCATTACCAACAGCATAAACTACATATTCACCGTCATTGATGCTGAAAGCAACAAATTTTTCAGGGAAACCGCACATCCATTTCGTTGCCAAAACGCTATCTTTAAGCTCTGAGCAGAAAGCATCTGCTGTATCAGCATCTTTAAGTTTGAAAGAACCGCTTGTAAATGTGTTAGCATTCATAGCATGAACTAATGAAGCAACTTCATCTGTTTTGTCAAGTAATTCATCTGTTGTATGAAGCATTCCGTTAATAGTCTCTTTATCAGAAACATCCATTAAACCTGCTTTACCATCAACCGGTGCTTCAAAAGTACCACCCATTGAAGCAAACTTCTGATCTTCTTTATAAGTTGCAAAAACATTGTTAATTACGTCTGTTGCATCGTTGATTTCTACTGGTGTTGTATTTTCGGAATTGCCGTTTGATTCATTTTCAGAAATTGTAGTTTTACCTGAATCTTCACTCGCACCTGAATTATCATTTGCACAAGCTGCGAGTAACACAACACTAAAAACCAAGAGCACTGCCAAAATTGAAATAATAATTTTTTTGTTCATTTTAAAACTCCTAAAATTTATTTTTTATATTCAAACGTAAAGGCTTTAAAGCCATCTGAATAAACTTGTTCACCATCAGGTAAAACCCACATCACTTCAACACCATCTAAAGAAGAAATCAACTTTTTCCCTTCTTCAATATCCATTAAAAATAACGAGGTCGAAAGTGCATCACCAAGACCAGAATCTTTTGTCAACACAGAAACAGAAAGGTATTTTTCTCCAGGATATAAAGTATCAGGGTCTATAATATGATGGTATTTTTTGCCATCAACCACATAAAAGCGTTGATAACAACCACTTGTTACAATAGACATATCTGAAATTTGCAAATATTCAATATGTGGTGTTTCTTCTTGTGTTTCAACGTCAGGATTTTCAATACCGATTTTCCATGGTTCATTATCTTTACCCATACCTATCGTCCGAATATTTCCTCCAACGTTAAGAAGAAAATCAGAAACACCTTTTTCGGTTAAATATTCAGCAACTCTCTCTACTGCATAACCTTTTGCAATTGCGCCTACATCAAGCTTTGTCTGAGGTTCTGAAATAAAAACAGTAGAGTTTTTTTCGTCTATTATAACGTTGTCAATGTTTGTATAAAGACTTGCTTCTCTCAACTTTTCTATCGGTGGTAAAGCCGCTTCTGATGGTGATGACTCTCCACTTTGACGATAATCGTGCCAGATAGAGAGCACACTTCCCATTGCAACGTTCATTTTCCCGTCAGTTAAATTATAAAGTTCTTTTGAGTAAAGCAACAAATCTATAATTTTTTTATCGACTTTAACAATATTATGTTTTCCGTTTTCAACCTTATTTATTACACAGATGTTATTAACACCTTCAAAGGTGTAATATATATTGTAAAGCTTATGGTATTCACCAAGTTGAAGTTTTATATCTTCGCAAATTGAATCAAATTCTTCTTGAGTTTCACAATAACCTATAATTGTTGTTACAGTATCAAAATAATCAAAGTAGTTTGCAGAAAACTTTGTTTTTGTTACATTAACTTTATTACAGGAGCTAAAGCAAGAAACCTGAGAAAAACACAAAACAATTGCTAATACTAATGAAATATATTTTCTCATAACTTGAAAAACAGGGATGTTGCGTGGAACAACATCCCTCTTTTGATTTTCCTATTAATTTATGCTACAGTTGAAGCTTTAACTGCTGCAGCTACCATATCTTTTATAGCGATTGTACAACCAGCTGTCTGAAGGTCTTCAACACCTAAACCTTTTTCACCTTCAAGAGCAGCAATACCTTTTGCATCTTTACCTACACAAGCTGCATCAAATGCTGCTGCTTGTTCGTACCACTCTTTAACAACGCCATCCTGGTTTGCATCATAGGCACCCTCTACGTCCATGCCGTAGTCGTCGCCTTTTTCTAACTTAGTTTTAACAACCTGGCTTGCGTCTGTTTTTGAAACACCTTCGCTGTCAAATAAGAATTCTGCCTCGATTGCATCAGAAATAATTGAAACAACTTTATTATCTGCACCTAATACTGCTGCAGAAATAGCCATATCAAGTTTTATTGAACCATTTGCAATACCTTCGGCATCAGTAGTTTTACCACTTGTAACTACACCAATTTTAAGTTTTGCATCTGCTGTTGCTTCTACATCAGTTGCGCTTGTTACTGCTTTATCTAAAGCATTAATAAAACCACCAATCGAAATTGTACAACCTGCAGTCTGGAGTTCTTCAACGCCATAGCTAGTTTCTGTCATAAGAGCTTTTGCTTCTTCAAGTGTTTTACCTTCAACAGCTTTAACGAAGATGTCAGCTTGTTCGTTCCACTCTTTAATCTCACCATCACCATTTAAGTCTGTTGCATATTCACTTGTTGCCATACCGTATTCAGCACCAAGCTCATATTTAGTTTTAAACTCACCTAACTCAACAGCTTTACCTTCTGCAGTAAATCCAACCTCGTTCTTAATTGAGTCTAAAACACATTTTACTATTTTTCCATCTGCGTCAACCAATACAGCAACGATTTCTGCATCAAATTCGCCAACACCATTTTTTTCTGCAGTAGCATCGGTTGCTTTTGCATAAGACGCAACAATACCTACGCCGAACTTAAGTGTCGGTGCTGCATCGTCGCCGTCGGTTTTTTCTTTACCAGAACAACCTACTAAAGCTACAACTGATAATACCATTACTAATACAAGTGCAAGACTGAGAATTTTTTTCATCTTAAGTCTCTCCTCTTTTAATTTTTTCAGTGACATTGTCACCATAGCTTGATTATTACAAATTTCCCATCATTTGTCAATACATTTGTTAAAAATTAAACAATTTTTAATATTTTATCTAATTTTTTTAAAAGTATTGAACCGATAATACCTATAACAACACCCGCAATAGTGCCTGTTATTGAAAGAATTATCATATAATACCCTATTTGTACTGTGTCAAACAGGAAAATTGCAACCAGAATCTGACCTAAATTATGAGAGATACCACCAACTACACTAACCCCGACTTCAGAAAATAATTTTGTTTTCATCATTAGTTTCATTAATGTAATGCTAAGAATTGCACCTACAAAGCTATAAGCTAAAGTCATAACACTGCCAAACAGCAACGCCACAATAAACACTCTCATAATTGAAACTACTACAGTTTCTACTACACCAAATCTGTACAATAAAAAAATTATTACTATATTGGGTAGCCCGATTTTTATTCCCGGGGCAACGGTTGAAAGCGGTGGTAACAATGTTTCTAAATAAGAAAGCACTAAGGCTAACGTTGTCAGCACACCCAAAAGTGCAATTTTTTTCGTTTTGTTTCTCATAATTTCTCCGAAAAAACGCAGATTATACTACTGCATCTAAATCTTCAGAAGCTCCATCTGCAACAATTTCTATTACAACCTTGTGAGGAAGACAAACAATAGTTTCTCCCGTATAAGAAATTTTATTGTGCCCTTCACAAATTTTATCGGGACAATTAGCGTCCTTTATAAATGCTTTTCCATCTTTAATAACCAAAGTGTTTTTGCCGTTACCCGCTGTTTTTATAACTTGCTCTGTATTTTCAGAAAGCGGATAACGTCCGGTTTCAACACCGTCAATTTTAACAACTGCAAAAGCACCGTCAGTTTTAAAATTATTCAATAAAAAAATCCCTGCCGTCGCCACTAATAAAATAACGACGACAAGAATAATATCATTTTTAGTCTTTTTTTTATTGCTCATATTAACCGATTTTATTATTGGCAAAATCAATTGGTTTCAAGCACTTAGTCGGGCAATTCTGCTCACACAAACGACAACCGGTGCACTTATCGTAATCAATTCTTGCAAGGTTATCAATAACTGTAATGGCTTTTTCAGGACAATTAAGCTCACACTTCTTACAACCGATACAAGCATTTTTACAATTTGTACGAGCAACGGCACCTTTCTGAACATTACTACACATTACTGCAGTTTTTGTTTCTTTAGGAAGCAATTTAATAATGTGTTTAGGACAAGTTCCGACACATTTTCCGCAACCTACACATTCTCTCGGGTCAATGTGAGCAAGTCCATCGTGAACACAAATTGCGTTAACCGGGCAAACTTCGGCACAGTCACCACAACCTACGCAACTGTATGCACAGTCAAATGGTCCGCCATAAAGCAGTGATGCCGCTTTACAACTTTTGATACCTTCATAAATAACATTTGATTTAGCTGTCTCACAGTCACCACCACAGCCAACAAAAGCCACTTTAGGTTCAAGTTCCTGAATTTTAACACCCAATATAATCGAAAGTTGTGCGGCAGTGCTTGAACCACCAGGAATACAAAGATTGGGTTCTGCTTCACCTTTCGCTACCGCTTCTGCATAGCCGTCGCAGCCGGTATAACCACAGGCACCGCAGTTAGCACCTGGAAGTGCTTCGCGAACGAGCAATACTTTTTCATCTTCGTCTACTGCGAAGAACTTTGAGGCAAGTGCCAAAACGATTCCCAATATAAGACCGACACCCGCTACAACACCCAAAGCTATTAAAATTGCATATATATCCATTTGTAATTCACCTTACGCAAATAAATTTTCAACAATGCCTTCAAATCCAAAGAAAGCCAATGACACAAATGACGCTGCAATCAAAGTTGCAGGAAGTCCTTTGAAATGCTGAGGAATATCACTTTCATCAATTCTTGAACGAACGCCTGAGAAAAGAACCATTGCAAGCATAAATCCAAGACCGCAACCTAATGAACTAACCATTGATTCAAGGAAATTGTACCCGTCTGTCATATTTTTGATTGTAACACCTAAAACAGCACAGTTTGTTGTAATAAGCGGTAAATAAACACCAAGACTCTTATGAAGAGCAGGAATAAATTTCTTCAAGAAAATTTCAACAAACTGAACCAATGCAGCAATAACTAAAATGAAAACTATAGTCTGCATATATTCAAGTCCCAATTTATTGAGGATGAATATTTGTATAGGCCAGGTAACTGCTGTCGCAAGTAACATAACAAACGTTACAGCAATACCCATACCAACTGCCTGATTTAACTTTTTAGAAACACCTAAGAACGGGCAAATACCTAAAAACTGTCTTAAAACATAGTTATTAACTAAAACAGAAGATAACAAAATAACTATCAATGTCTTAAACATTATTCACCCTCCTTAACTTCATTTGCCTTGCAACCGCCGTTACATACACCTGCTGACGGACAACCTGCACAATTGAAATCTTTTTTCTTTATTGCTTTGCCTTTTGTAATAATATTTACAACTGCAATTAATATACCGTAAACCATTAAGCCACCCGGTGCTTTTGCAAAATATGCAACAGTATGGTCAACCATAAACGGAATAGGAATTCCTGCAAAAGTACCGGCACCTATAACTTCACGAACTGTTGCCATAGCAAGAAGTGCTAACGTAAATCCGATGCCCATACCTACACCATCAAGAATTGATTTGCCTACTGTATTTTTACCAGCGAACATTTCTGCACGACCTAAAATGATACAGTTAACTGTTATGAGTGCCAAGTAAACACCAAGGCTCTTGTAAAGTTCAGGAGCATAGGCATGAATAAACATTTCTACCAAAGTAACAAAACCTGCAATAACAACTATATAACAAGGAATTCTTACTGCATCAGGTATAAATTTACGAAGTAATGATATAACAGCGTTCGAACAAATTAAAACCGCCGTTGCCGCAAGTCCCATACCAACAGCTTTTGTAACAGAGTCTGACATAGCAAGTGTCGGACAAGTACCCAGAATAAGAACGAAAACAGGATTTTCTTTGAGAAGGCCTGTAATCAAAATTTTCCAATAATTAGTCTTTTTCATAAATTCAAGCCTCCCCTTTCAAAATTTCAACTGCTTCAAACACCTTTAAAACTGCTTCTTTATAACCATTAGAAGTAATCGTTGAACCAGCTACCACTTCAATATCATTACAACCAGCTTCGTCTTTGCCGTTATATTGAGTGTAGTATGAAGGCTCTGCACAGAATTCACCTTTTCCTGAGGTTTCGTACTGTGCCACAGTATAAACAGAAATCAAGTTACCCTCTGCAGTTACAGACGCTTTGATTTCAATCGGTTTTCCCGAGATATTCGGGTCATATTCGCCATTGATACCCCAACCTGCTGCCTGAAGTTCAAAAACATAATTTCCTGTCTCGGTTTTATATGCTTTTATAACATTCTTCGGCATATTTTCATATCCTGTTATATCAATTTCAGTAACAGAAGAATTGACAATCAACTGAGCGTTATTTTCCATAATTGATTTTACATCATCTGAAACATCTGTAAGAATTTTACCGTTTTCGTCTATCGCAATAAATTCTTCACCTGAAATCATAACGTAGCCTGCACCGTTTTCAGCTTCATAAACAGCTGTAACGTTTTCTAATGCTTCTACCATAAACCATGAAACGAATTTACCATCTGCTGTAGGTAATGCCGCACTAAGATTATCATTAAGAATTTCAGCCTCTGTACGAACATCAACAGTAGCACCACCAAGAATAAGTGCAGTATTAAGAGCATCTTTCATTGCATTTTTATATGCTGTACTTGTTTTGGTTGAGCTTGCAACTGTTTCTAAGCCATCAATTGTGTCAACAGTTTTACCAACTGTTGATTCACCATAAGTTTTTTCTACACCATTGGTTTCACCGCTTGAAAGACAAGTAGCACCAACTATTTCACCTTGTGGATTAATTCCGCACATAAGAATCATTCCCGAAGCATAACCCGTGGTTTCAAGTTTAATTACACAACCACCATCACTTGTAGTATACGCCTCTGTTATGGTTGCAGGAAGCTTATATTTTGATAAATCTACCTGTGTAAAACCATCAGCATCAGGATAAACAACAAGAAGTGCTGCATTCGCTTCTGCCGCTGCGTTTTTATCAATCATAGGTTTTGTAATTGAGTTAGTTACAGCGAGAAGCACTGCAATAACCGCACAAATAACGGTCAAAGCGATTACGCTTTTAACATGTTTCATTTCTTCTCGCCTCCAAACAATTTACGTGCTGTTAATGAATCAATGTATGGGTTTAAAATATTCATTATAAGTATTGCGAATGAAACACCCTCAGGGTAAATGCCCCATTCACGAATCAACACTGTAATTAAACCGGCACCAATACCGAAAATAATTTTTCCGAGTGGTGTTGTAGGTGATGTAACATAGTCAGTTGCCATAAACACAGCACCTAAAATAAGACCACCTGAAAGCACCAAACTTAAAGCTAACATAAAATCAAAGCCATGAAGTGCCAAACTGAATATAAATGCTGTACCAATAAAAGCAACGGGAATATGCCACGTAATAACTTTTTTGATTAAAAGATAAAGTCCGCCGATTATAAGCGCAAGACTACAAGTTTCACCTATAGAGCCACCAACGTTACCTAAAAATAAATCCTGAAGACTTACTGCGTTTCCTGCTGCCAACTCTACAAGTGGTGTTGCCGAAGCTGTTGATTCAACCGGGAATGACGCACTCGCAAGTGAAGTGAACGCAACAAGCATAAATACTCTTGCGGTAATTGCAGGGTTCACAACGTTTCTACCAATACCACCAAACAAGCATTTCACAATAATTATCGCAAAAACCGAACCAACACCTGCCTGCCACAACGGAACATCCACCGGAAGATTCAATGCTAAAAGCAACCCGGTAAGAGCTGCACTTAAGTCGCTTATTGTTTGTTCTTTTTTTACTATAAGATTAAAAAGGAACTCAGAAAGTACGCAAACACCAACGCAAACAGCTACAACTGCCAATGATTTAATACCAAAAATCACAACACCTGCAATTGTTGCCGGTAAAAGTGCCAACAACACATCAAGCATTATTTTTTGAGTTGTTCTTTTACTATGAATATGAGGAGACACAGAAATATGAAGTTTGTTTTCCATTATTTATTAGCCTCCTTTGCTTTGAATTCACGAATTAATACCTTTGCTAATTTATTTGTCTGAACAAGCGGTCTGTTTGCAGGGCAATTATAAGAACAGCATCCGCATTCCATACAGAGCTCTGCACCAGCTTTAATTGCTGCCTCGGCATCTTTGTTTTTATATGCTTTCATAATTGCCGGTGCTGTAATACCGAACGGACAGTTTGAAACACACGCACCGCAACGGATACAATTAGTTTCTTTTGGTACATTTGTTTCTTTTTTCGTAAGTGCAAGAATTGCATTAGTCTGCTTTAAAACAGGCACAGAAATATCCGGAACAGCGATACCCATCATAGGACCACCATAAAGAACAGTAAATGGCTCCTCTTTAAAGCCGCCACAAAAATCAAAAACTTCTTTTAATGCAGTTCCTATCGGAGCAATTACATTTTTAGGCTCTTTCACTGCACCACCGTCGACAGTGATACATTTTTCAATCAATGGCATACCTGTTAAAATAAATCGTCCTATTCCTGCAATAGTTGTACAGTTACAAACAACACAACCTACATCAATAGGTAATTTACCTGCATCTATTATTTTCCCTGTTGAATGGTAAACTAAAACTTTTTCGCCACCCTGCGGATAAATCTTAGGTAAAACCTTAACTTTCATATTAGGTATTTTTGAAGCTAACTCTTCCATATTTTTTATCGCTTCATCTTTACCTTTTTCAATACCTAAAATAACTTCTTTGACATCAAAGTATTTAACGATATATTCAATTGCAACCTGCATTTCGTCTGCACGTTCAATCATTGTTAAAGAGTCGCTTGTAATATAAGGCTCACACTCAGCTCCGTTTATAAGAAGTGTTTCAATAGGTTTACCTGATGTGAATTTTGCATAAGTCGGGAAACCCGCACCGCCTAAACCTACCATACCACTGTTTTTGATTGCAAGAATCAAATCATCTTTAGAATTAATTTCAGGTTTTTTTATACTTTCATCAACAGTCATTTCGCCATCAGACTGAATAACTATTGCTTGTACAACGTTACCATTTGAAATTGTGATATCGGTAATTTTGGTTACTTTACCTGAAACACTTGAAAATACGGGTGCAGAAAGTGCATTAGCATCTTCAGCAATTAATGTGCCGACCTTTACTTCATCCCCTACTTTTACTATTGGTGTTACAGGCTTACCGATGTGCATTGATGTCGGAATAGTAACAGTTGCAGGTATGGGCATTTTTATTGCTGACATCCCCATAGTATCTTTTCTCTCTACAACTTTTATTCCGTGTAATTTAGAAGCCATTTTAGAACCTACCTTTCAATGAGCTTAATTTGTTAAAACAGTACATATTGTGTGTATTAAATCTACCAAAACACACTATTTAGATAATTATATAACACTTAATTTATAGTGTCAATAATTCTAAATACACAAAACTTTTCCGTAAAATTTTACCTTTTATACAATAATTGGCAATTCATTTTCACTTGACAAAAAAATAACAAGTTTTTCTTCTAAAAAAGCTATTAAAAAGCCCGTTTTTGTTAATTTTTTCTCAAACTGTCAGATTCTAAAACAACATAATCCCCCCTGAAATTCCACTCACAAATCACTGAATTTATATGGCATATTTTATAAAAGACAATTTATTTCGTTATGACATTTAACGAAATTGTTCTCATAAGCAAATTTCTTGTTGAATATTGAATAAAAGAATACTATAATATATTTTAGAAATTTTTGGTGTGAAAGGATTTCTTTAATTTATGGAACAGCGATTTAAAATTTTTATAGCTTACCATATAAACGAAGAGAACATCGCTAATCTTCTTTCTGAATATTTTCAGAGTATGGGCATACCTAAAGACTTTATATTCCTTTGTCCCCTCCCTTCAAATGATGGTAAAGTCGGTAACATTGATGAAATCAATGCAATGATTAAGTGTAGCTGCGTCAATATTCCTATTTTGTCACTCAAGTTTTTAGAAAGCACTTTCTGTTCTAATATAACCGGTGCTATGATTTTCGATGGCGAGGCGTTACTCTTACCTGTAATGTTGCCTGAGATTACCCAGAATATGATTTTTGGTTTTATGAAGGATGTTTACAGGGTTTTCAAACTTGATGTAAGTCAGGATTTGGCATATATTTATGACGTTGTGCAAGGCTCGTTGGATATTATTCCACCAAGTCTTACCGTAGCAACTAATGCAATGAATGCATTTATAAACAAATACACAGTAGTTGTGAACAGAATAACATCTAAATCATCGCCTACACTTATTTCTTCGAACCCTGTTTTCGAGCAACTGAATATTACTACAGATGATGAAATGGTAATTTTATATTACATACTTACAAATCAACTTTTGGAAGTAAGCAAAAAAACTGTTGAGGATTGGCTTATTGAAGAAGAAATTTATGACGTTGACGTTGAGAACGCATTTAAATTACTTGCAACCATAGGATACGCAAGATATCACGAGGGTTCTTTAAAAATTGACATTATCACCTTCAGACGCTGGTCAAAAATGACAGATGAAATTTTACCTGTTTTAACTACCTGTCTGAAAAACCACAAAATTTTAAGTTCTCATATTTTTGAAGATATGTGGAATAACGATGAGTTGTCACACACACTCAAGCTCTTTACCGCATATTTAATTGACGAACATATTACTGAATTAACCAACAAATCACAAAACGACCCACAAATACAAAGCATTGTAAATTGGGAAAAGAAAAATGGTTTACAAAATATTGTTTCTGAAAACTACCAGAAATGCCTTAACATTTTTGAAGAAAACAATATTATTTATGAAAGTGAATGGTCAATTCACGGTGTTCCGAGAAGATACAACTTAAATAAATCCTTTATAAATCATATTTTCTCTTATGACTTCCCTCATAAAAATGAACTTGCAGGTTTAAAGTCAAGAAACATATAAAAAACGGAGTGGCTAACCACTCCGTTTTTTTATGCTAACTTTGTAAACATCTCAAGAATTCTTCTTGTACAAACTTCAAGGTCTGCACGTGTCAAATCGCCTGCGTCAAGAGCCTTTTTCAAATCCTCCGGATATCCGCAATGCATTTTTAAATCATTACCTGCTTTTACTTCCTTAACAGGGTCATTTTTAACGCCCCAATCGGTAACAACCATACCATCAAAGCCCCACTCATCTCTGAGAATACCTGTTAAAAGCTCGTAGCTTTCAGACGTATGCTGACCGTTAATAAGGTTATAAGATGACATTACAGTCCATGGCTTACCCTCTTTAACCGCAATTTCGAAACCCTTTAAATAAATTTCTCTCAGAGCTCTTTCTGAAATACGTGAATCATTCTGATAACGGTTAGCTTCTTTGTTGTTACAAGCAAAATGCTTCATTGAAACAGCAGTTTTCTGAGACTGCACACCACGGATTGCCGCTGCCCCGCATTTACCTGAAACAAGTGGGTCTTCTGAATAATATTCAAAGTTTCTGCCACAAAGCGGGTCACGGTGAATATTAAGTGCCGGTGCCAACCAAACACCTAAATTATTTTCTCTTATTTCAGCACCGCCTGCGGCACCTACTTCATAAATTAAATCTGTATCCCAGGAACAAGCTAACAATGTAGCACAAGGCCAAGCGGTTGCAGGAATACCTATTGATTCCATTAAACGAAGTCCTGCAGGACCGTCTGCAGTAGGCACATACGGAATACCAAGTCTTTCAATACCGCCGAAAGAACCTGTATTACACATACCAACTTGTTTTTGACCGCCTACTATATACATAAGTTCATCTATTGTCATCTGAGCAATAAATTCATCCATTGTTATATCTGTACCGACAGAATCAAACTTCTTAATTTCAGTTGGTGCTTTTGCTGTTATAGGCTTATTTTCCCCATAATAATATTCAGGCTCGCCCATTGGTAATTTTTCATAACTACCATCTGCCAGCATTCTTTTTTCTAATTTGAATGGTTTACACCAATTCTTCAATTGCTCAACAATAATATCTTCATTAACAGTGTAAATAAAATCAAGTTTCTCAGCAGTTCTTACGTCAGTACCTAAGAAAAACTCATAATTTCCGGCTTCTAATACATAAGCACTTTTTTGTATTTTCCCTAAATCATCAAAGCTTGACATTAATGATATATCGAATGACATTATGAGAGTTTCGCTTTCACCCGGATTTAAAAGTTTTGTCTTTTTGAAAGCACCTAACTCTCTGCTTGGTTTGCCTAACTTGCCTTGCGGTGCACTGTAATACAACTGAACAATATCCTTACCTGCCACGTCGCCTGTATTTTTTACATCTACAACAGCAAAAATTTTACCATCCTTTTCAAGACAAATTTTACCACTGTGTGAAAACGTTGTGTATGAAAGCCCGAAACCAAAAGGATAACGAACCTGCTCCTTTGCACCCGGAATGGTTTCAAAATAACGATAGCCTACGTAAATATCTTCATTATAATAAACATAATCGAAACTCTCCCAGAACTCTTTGGTTTCAGGGTAAGCATCATAAGATTTTGCAATAGTATCTACTAATTTGCCCGATGGATTCACATCACCAAAAATAATATCAGCAATTGCACTACCGCCTTCAAGGCCACCCTGCCAGCTCATAAGAATTGCACCGATGCCGTCGTTTTCTGCAAGATATTCACAATCAAGTACACCACCGGAATTTATAACAACTACAACCTTTTTAAAGCATTTTGTTACTTCGTCCAAAAGTGACTTTTCTACGTCTGAAAGATAATAGTCGCTCGGAATAGGACGACGGTCTACCCCCTCTGCTGAAAAACGGCTTAACGTAACAATTGCAGTTTCGGCAAATTCTGCTGCAGATTTTATTAAACTGCTTTCTATTGCAGGTTCTTTAACATGCATAGAGGCAAACGTATCATATGTCATATCATCACGGGTTGTGCAAAAACCCATATTATTTACAATATCCCATGTTGCATTGATTTCTTCCTGTGACGGAATATTAATGCTTTCTCTCTTTACGTAATCCTTGTAAAAATCAATTAACGGCATATAAATATTGGAAGAACTGATTTTTTCTTCTACGCCTTCAAATATATTTCTGATATATGGAACGTAAACGTCACCGCTACCACCACCGCCTTTTATGTATTCAATAGTTGCTTTACCAAAAAGTGCAACCCTGCCTTCTTTATTTAAAGGTAAGGTTTTATCATTATTCTTTAAAAGCACCATACCCTCAGTTGCTGCTTTTCTTGATAAATCTGTATGCTTTTTTGAAGCAGTAATTCTTCTGCCGTCTTCGCCCATTGGCAAACACGGCATATATTTGAATCTTGCGTATTTTTCCATAACAACACTTCCTGAAAATAAAATATCTGCCTTTAATTCTATCACATTACAAGATAAAGTCAATAAAGGCAGATGTATTATTTTAAGAAATTTTCATTTTGAGTCGAAGCTTATCGGCAATCATTGCTATAAACTCTGAGTTTGTCGGTTTGCCACGCTGACTCTGAATTGTATAACCAAAATACGAGTTAAGAACGTCTACGTCGCCTCTGTCCCAGGCAACTTCTATTGCATGGCGTATCGCCCTCTCAACTCTTGATGGTGTAGTCGAAAAAGCTTTCGCTACTGTCGGATAAAGAATTTTCGTTACAGAATTGAGCATTTCAGCATCATTAACAGAACATTTTATTGCTTCTCTTAAATACTGATAACCTTTAATATGTGCAGGAACACCTATCTGATGCATAATCTCCGAGATTGTCAACTCTATGTTACCATCATTGCTTGTTTTTACATTTGGATTTGTATTATCTTTTAAATCCTTCCAACTGTAAAGCTGCGGTATTCTCTCAGCAAGAAGTGTTGGTTCAATAGGCTTTAAGAAATAATAATCTGCTCCTGCCTTTAATATTTCTGCTTCAAAATAACTTTTATCAATACTTGAAAATACAATTATCAAAGGTTTTTTCATCAATAATAAGTTATTTAACCTTTGTAAAACGCCCAATGCATCTATATGCATTAAAAATGCATCCATAATTATTACATCAGGAACTTTGTTTTCTACACATTGAAGCAATGTTGCACCACTTTTTTCACAAACCCTTACATCCATCGAGTTCATTTTTAGAGCTGACACCAAATTAAGTGAGCTCTCGCTTTTTTCGTCTGCTAAAAGCACAGACAATTGTCTGTTCATCTAATGCACCTCCGTTAGTGAATGAATTATAACACACTGTTTTTTCATAAAGCAATAGCCTCAGATAACAATCGTGATTATTAACAAAACCTTGATTTACAAATGGGGTTAGACCTTGTCTTTCTCTGATTTTTTTTGGCGAGTACTGTCGAATGTGACGAATTTTTTTGGTTACTTTTTTATATCTTCTTTTTTGTTTTTTTGATAATTCTACAAAAAAGACATAAATTTCAGCAAATTTTAAACACCCTCTTTTATATTTCTTTTAATATATGACGTTTTTCTTAAAATGCTACAATTTTTTTCTTGTTTTTTTAAAAAAACGGCAGAATACACAAAGTATTCTGCCGTTTTTTGTTTATTAATGCAATAACTATTTAATTAATCAAGAAAATCCTTGAGTTTTTTGCTTCTGCTTGGATGACGAAGCTTTCTTAATGCTTTTGCTTCAATCTGACGGATACGCTCTCTTGTAACATTAAACTCTTTACCAACTTCTTCAAGTGTTTTTGAGTTACCGTCATCAAGACCATAGCGAAGGCTTAAAACTCTTGCTTCTCTTGGAGTAAGAGTTTTCAAAACATCAGAAAGTTGTTCTCTCATAAGTGCCATTGAAGCAGCATCAACAGGTGCTTGTGCATCATCATCAGGAATAAAGTCACCTAAATGGCTATCTTCCTCTTCGCCTATAGGAGTTTCAAGAGAAACAGGCTCTTG
This sequence comes from Acutalibacteraceae bacterium, assembly GCA_045646485.1. Classification (GTDB taxonomy): domain Bacteria; phylum Bacillota; class Clostridia; order Oscillospirales; family Acutalibacteraceae; genus DTU089. The sequence goes on along the minus strand of JAZRKU010000032.1, from coordinate 95,632 downwards.
TGCTACACGAAGTATTTCGCGAACTTTATCTACAGGCATATCGAGTTTTGCTGCAATTTCTTCTGCGGTCGGGTCTCTGCCGATTTCGTGAAGAAGCTGACTGTTTGTCTTTTTCACCTTATTAATAGTTTCAACCATATGAACAGGAATACGTATTGTTCTTGCCTGGTCTGCAATAGCACGGGTAATAGCTTGTCTTATCCACCATGTAGCGTAAGTTGAAAATTTAAAACCTTTTGTGTAATCAAACTTATCTACAGCCTTAATAAGACCTAAGTTACCCTCTTGAATAAGATCTAAAAACTGCATTCCACGACCAACGTATCTTTTCGCAATACTTACAACAAGTCTGAGGTTAGACTCTGAAAGACGTCTTTTAGCCTCCGGGTCATCAGAAGAAATACGCATAGCAAGTTCAATCTCCTCCTCAGGAGTCAAAAGAGGAACTCTACCTATTTCTTTCAAATAAACTTTAACCGGGTCATCAATTGCAACATTCTTTGCATCAGGCGCAACTTCTTCTTCAACATTTTTGGTAACATCAAGGTCAAACGAAAGTGCGTCGAGCATTTCATCGCCGAGGTCATCGATAATCTCAATGTTATTGCTTTCAACAGTTTCATAGAGCTTATCAAGTTCTTCAATGTCAAAATCCATTTCAAGAATAACTGCATCAATTTCGTGAGTAGTAAGCTTACCTGTAGCTTTACCCTTTTCAATTAACGCTTTAATTTGTGGTTTTTTTTCTAATCCTTCCATTTTTACACCTTTCTTTTCACAAAATACAATTGCTTGTATTAATTATTTTTTTCTTCTTCTGACTTTTTCAACGAAGCAAAAAAGTCTAAAAATTCCTGATCACCCATTGTAGCTGGAGACTGTTTTTCTCTTTTGCTGTTTTCTGATTTCAATACGTTGATGCAATCCACACATTCCTCAATCGTATTTGAAACCAGAGAAGTATCAGCAAAAAGTTTTGCAACTACGTTCATTTCATCAGATGTTAAATGAGGTGCCAGAAGTGAAATTTCAACGCTTAAGCCTTCACTCAACCTGCTGACTATAAGTGACAGTATTTTTTTATTTAACGGCGTTATAAAAAGCTCTTCGTTCAACTCGTTTTTCAACTTGTTATAAAACGCCGTATTGTTAAGCAGAGAAATAAGAATAATATCTTCTGCCTTTGCAGCTCTTACAAACTTCGTTCTTTCGGGGTCAAAAGAGCGTTGAACGTCACGTTCTTCCTTTTGAGCTGTTCTGAACTCTTCACGTTTTACTGCCTTTGTTTCTTTCTTTAAATTAAAATTAATTGCTGTAATTATTGAGTTTTTGTCAACATTTAATTCGTCGGCAAGTTTTGACGCATAAACGTCACGCTCAATAGCACCAACTCTTGCAAGTAATTTTGAAGCATCATTAAGATAATTTTGTCTGCCGTCTGCAGTGGTTAAATTATATTTTGCCTTGATAGTATATAAGTAATACTCAATAGCGTTAAGAGAATTATCTATAAGTGACTGAAACTTATCCTGCCCGCCTTCTTTTTTTAGAATTTCGTCAGGGTCCTTACCACCCGCCAGCATAATCACTTTAACTTTAACACCTGTTTTCGCAAATAATGATAATGCCGCTTTAACAGCCTTCTGACCTGCTTCGTCAGAATCGTAACACAAATAAACTTCTTCAGCATACCTTGAAATAAGCATAACCTGCTCAGGTGTCAAAGCAGTGCCTAGTCCGGCAATTGCATTTGTAAATCCATATTTATGAAGAGCGATTACATCCATATAGCCTTCACAAAGTATCAGCTTACCATTATTACCGTTTTTAGCTAAATTAAGAGCAAAAAGCTCTCTGCCCTTTTTATAAACAGGCGTGTCACCCGTATTAATGTATTTCGGCTTACTGTCATCTAAAACTCTGCCACCAAAGGCAACAACGTTACCTCTTAAATCTATTACAGGAAACATAACTCTGTTTCTGAAATTATCGTAGTAATTTTTTTTACCATTTTTCTCAGAAAGTTTGATTAAATCGGCTCGAACCAAGTCATCACGGTTAAACCCTTGCGAAATAAGGTAATTTGTCAACTCGTGCCAATCATCAGGTGCAGCACCGAGTCCAAAACGTGTAATATCACTTTTGGTTAACCCTCTACTCAAGAAATATTGAAGCTGTACCTTGCATTTTTCACTGAATAGCCTTTCGTGAAAAAATCTTGCTGCAGCACGATTAGCTTCATAAGTCAGCTTACGTTTTTCGTGAACTGTGTCATCAAATTTTTCATCCGGCATTTTAATTCCACTTCTGTCCGCCAGAAATTTCACCGCATCAATATAATCAAGATTTTCAATATTTCTTATAAATGTAATTACATCGCCACCTACGTGACAACCGAAGCAATAATAAGATGATGTTTCGGGATAAACTGTGAAGGATGGCGTTTTTTCATTATGAAACGGACAAAGCCCCGTAAGATTACGACCGCGTCGCTTCAGTTCAACATAACCTGATATTACAGATTCAATATCATTTCTGTCGCGAATCTGTTCAAGAAAATCATCTGACAATCTTACAGCCAAAATCCACCACCCTCTCTTTCAGTATTCCACAAAAACTATATGCCCCACGTTTTTGGTACAAACAAATCTGTAAATATCTTTATTGAATAGTTATCAGTCATACCTGAAATAAAGTCACAAGCAGCTCTTTCTGCGCCTTCCTTTAATGCGATTTGGTAATAAAACTCGGGCATTTTATCAGGATAAAATGAAAAATATTTATATAACTGTTTAATCATATCCTCTGCTCTGAACTCTTCACTTTTGCAAACAGGATTAGTGTAAACATTTTTAAACATAAAGCTATGAAGCTCGTTAAATGCCTCTTGTACCTCATCTGACATTTTTACTTCATCTTCAGTATTTTCAATAACTGACATTACAAATTTATTGATTCTTTCGCTTTTACTGAATCCGACCGTCATACGAATCTCTAACGGAATGTCGTCTTCAGTTAACACGTTCGCTCTTTTTGCGTCATCAATATCGTGATTAATATATGCAATCTTATCGGCTAATTTAATAATTCTGCCTTCAAGCGTCTTAGCTTCGGGACCTCTTGTATGGCAAAGAATGCCGTCGCGAACCTCTTCGGTGAGATTCAAACCTTTGCCGTCACGCTCTAAAGAATCAACAACCCTGACACTTTGCTCAAAATGAGTAAAACCCTTAGGATAAACATCGTTTAAAGCTCTTTCACCTGCGTGACCAAAAGGAGTGTGACCTAAATCATGCCCGAGTGCTATAGCCTCAGTCAAATCCTCATTTAACGAAAGTGAACGGGCAATTGTACGGGCAATCTGACTGACTTCTAAGGTGTGTGTAAGACGGGTTCTGTAATGAACGTTATCTGGTGATAAAAACACCTGGGTCTTGTCTTTTAAACGTCTGAATGCAGACGAATGTAATATTCTGTCTCTGTCTCGTTGATATGCAGTTCTTACAGGACACTCTTCTTCTAAAACAAGGCGCCCTTTTGAATTTGCACAAAGCATTGCATACTTTGAAAGTTCGCGTTTTTCTCTTTCTAAAGTCCTTAATCTTATTTCATCTGACAAGAATATCACCTACTTACAAACTAAATATACGCATTTTTTGCTTTTTTCCCTCTAAAAACATTAAAATTTTTGAAAAAATATTTAAAAGTTGCAAAACGAATGCATTTACCCCTGTGCAATAACAGTACCGCATTTTTCAGGAACAACTTTTCCATTGGTTAAATCGGCACAATTTTTGAAAAGCTTTTCTTCAAATTCTTTTTTCATTCTGAATTCCAGAGTAACATTCTCTCCAAAATCAGAATTCTCAATTACTCCACCTAAATCACGGATTAATGAATCCATTTTATTGTAAAAGGTGTAATCAACAGATACGTTATAAACTGTCCATGGCATTAACGTAATTACTTCTGAAGCATCCACACCCAGCTTAGCCGAATGAGAATAGGCTCTTACCAATCCGCCGCCACCCAATAAAACACCACCGAAATAACGAGTAACAACAACTACGCAGTCAGTAATATCCTCCTGAATCAAAACATTGAGTGTCGGCATACCTGCTGTACCCTGCGGTTCACCATCATCAGAGTAACGTTTTATATTACCCTCGCGGATACAATAAGCATAAACGTTGTGTGTGGCATCCCAATGCTTTTGTTTTATTGAAGCTATAAACTCCTGAGCTTCCTGTTCTGTTTTTACAGGCTTAGAGTAGCTCAGAAATTTTGATTTTTTAATTATATATTCTGTCTCTGCGTATTCTTTCAGAGTTTTATAAATATCTGCCATTTTTACACCTCCTTTATTAAAATGTGACAATATGCTAAAAAGGCGGTGATAACTCACCGCCTGATTCAGCAACATTTTTATACAACTTATTTTGAAAGGTTGTATTTCTTATTGAATCTGTCAACACGTCCGCCTGTATCAACAAGTTTTTGTTTACCTGTGAAGAATGGATGGCAGTTTGAGCAGATATCAACACGCATATCGCTCTTTGTTGAAGCAGTTTCAATTACAGCACCGCAAGCACACTTAACTTGTGTCTGTGCATAATTTGGATGAAGTCCTTCTTTCATTTATTGTCACCTCTTTAAATATCTTAAATATCACATTAGCACGAGAATATTATCATAAACCAACAAAAAAAGCAACCCTTTTTTCAAATTTATTTTAAAATATTTTTGTTTTTATAATATATAACACAAAAGATTAAAAAATATGTTAAAAATTGAGCAGATTATTACACCCAAAGCTGTAGGCAATAAAATTGATATTGCCAACCATTTTAAGCTTTTTGTTTCTTTAAAAATTGTCAGCATTGTAGTAGCACACGGAAAATGAAAAACAGAAAACAACATAAAAGATATCGCTGTTTTTAATGTCCACCCGTTTTCTATTAATATATTACTTATAACCTCTGAATTTTCTATTGAAAGAAGCTCGTTATTATCTGAATATATCATAAGACAGAGAGGCAAGACAATTTCATTTGCAGGAACTCCCAATAAAAATGAAACGAGAATTTCACCATCCATTCCTAAGAGTTTTCCTAAAGGTGCAAAAGCACCAATTATATTTTCAAGAAAAGTCTTTTCGCCCAAGTTAATTAATAACCATATAACAATTCCTGCAGGGAATGCTACTATAGCCGCTCTGCCAAGAACGAGTGCCGTTCTGCTGACAAGAGAACGTGTTACAATCTTTGAAAACTGAGGCCTGCGGTATGAAGGCAACTCCAATATATAATGAGATTTCTCGCCTTTCAACAACGTTTTTGAAAGGATATTTGAAATAAGAAGCGTTACACACAAGCTGAACACTATTAACACAGAAAGCACGAGGGCACTTAAAACTTCGCTTCCCGAAGAAACCTGTGTAATAAGAAAGAGCGAAATAATTTTAATTAATGCAGGAAATCTTCCGTTACATGGAGTAAAGCTATTAGTGAGAATAGCAAGTAGCCTCTCTCTTTTTGAATCTATTATTCTCGCACCCGTTACACCAACACAGTTACATCCGAAGCCCATACATATTGTTAGCGCTTGTTTTCCGCAGGTTCCTGATTTTTGAAATTTATTATCTAAAACATACGCAATTCTCGGTAGCACACCCGAATCCTCAAGAATAGTAAAAAGTGGAAAAAATATTGCCATTGGCGGCAGCATTACCGAAACTACCCAACCAAGTACTCTGTAACCGCCCTTTATCAGCATATCGTTTACAAAAGCAGAAACACCTGAGTCATTTAAAAAATTATAAATCAAGCCCTCTGATACATTAAAAAATCGCATTAAAAGAGATGACGGAATATTAGCTCCTGTAATCGTTATATAAAAGATAACAAAGAGCATTAAAAACAAAACTAAGTACGACGTATATTTCCCGGTAATAAATTTATCTATCTTTAAATCAGTTTTACTTTCTTCTGTTTTTGTCAGACTGATGTTTTCAAGAACCTTTTGCGATTCTTTATATAAGCTCTCGGTTATTATCTCTTTGAGTTTTTCTTTTTCTATTCCCTTTTCTTTCAGATAATGCATTGCTTTATGAACAGCAGATTTTATTAACGAGTTTTCTCTTATATCGAAGCCTAAAAAATCTTTTAAGCTCACAAAAAATTCATTCTCGGAATCCAACAGTCTCAAAGAGAGCCAACGTTTATCTATATTTTTCAGAGACATCTTAAATAAAACAGGATATATATATTCTATTGCATACTCGATTTCAGCTGAATATTTAACCCTCCTTGGATTCAATTTATTGCGTTTTGTTAATATTTCTTTTAATTCGTCAATCCCTTGATTTTTTCGTGCAGTTGTGCCAATAACCGTAACACCTAATTCGTATTCCAATAAATTAATATTAATGTCGATACCTTTCTTTTTAGCTTCATCTAAAAGATTGACACAAACAACAGTTTCTTTACCCAACTCTAAAATCTGATGAACAAAAAACAAATTGCGTTCAAGAGATGTAGCATCACACACCACTAAAATTTTTTCAAATTCAGAAAAACACAAAAAATCACGTGCTACGGACTCTTCTTTTGAATGCGGTACTAATGAATATGTTCCCGGGATATCTGTAATCTCTATTAATTTATCACCAAAATTACAACTTCCCGAAAAAACATCTACAGTTTTTCCCGTCCAGTTACCCGTATGCTGTTTTAACCCTGTCAAAGCGTTGAAAACAGTGCTTTTGCCAACGTTCGGATTTCCTGCAAGTGCTACTCTGATTTTTTCACTCACGTTCCACACCTCTTTTAATAACACATATTTTCTGTGCGTCACAGTTTCTTAAAGCGATAACCGAGCCTTTTATAAAATATGCTTTCGGATTGCCTGACGGGCCCGAATGTACTAAATGGATTTCACTACCCTTAATAAAGCCTATATCTTGTAAACGTTGTTTCATAAGTAACTCTGTATTCACAGAATAAATTACAGCTTTTTCCCCTGCTTTTAGTTCTGATAACATTATTTTCATACAATTCAACTCCTGATATTACTATATGTAAATTTTATTTACCCGTGAATATTGCATTTTTTTAAAATAGTGGTAAAATATATATTTAGTTCGAAAGGATTTGTGAAAAATATGAAAACGAATAACAAGCAAGGTTTTATTTTCTCAATCTGCTCTTATTTTTTAGTAACTGTTTTAGATTTGTATTTCACATATATTGCTACACCGAATTTAGAACTTGAAGGTAATCCGCTTTACAACGTGCTTTTTTTCGGTTGGAGTGGTCTTATTTTAATTAATGTAATCACTTTTATTATCTTTTCACTAATCGCTTATTTCGGTTTTATTGCTTACAAAAGACCTGTTACAGACGAAACTGATATAAGAAGTTATTTATCTTATATTTCTTATGGTACGCCCGATAAATATTCTGTAATGATGTGGAGGCTCCCCAAATATTGGGCTCCTCAGATTGCGTGTCTTTGTTGGTCAGTGAGTGTAATCTTACCATTTTCAAGACTTTCTATTGTTATCCTTTGGTTTTTACTCATTTTAAAAATTGATACACCCATATTTTTTGAAATCGTTGCAATGATACCTTTCGGAAGAATAGATTTTGTCATCGCTGTTCTTGGTGCATGGATTTTATCGTTTGTATGGGTAGCCAAAGAATTTAGACTAAATTTAAAAAATATCGAAAACAGAAAAAAAGAGGTTAAGACAATTGACTGAAGAATTAAAAGAAGTAATAATTAATCATATTAAAAAATATCCTGAATCTGAACTTCAGGATATTCTGAAACTACTCTACCAAAACGAGTTCGGACCAAAACATTTATTAACCGACGAAATAGAGTCATTCAAAAATCTTTCAACAGAAATTCAAAATACATCATATAAAAATGATGAAGAACTTTTTGAAGATATAGGTGCTGATGCTCTCAGATTAAATTTAAAAGCACTCCCCGAGGGAACTAACCTGAATTACATAAACAAAGCGATTTTAAAATCTGCGAAAGAATTTTCAGGAACCAACGAAAAACTTGTTGTAAAATTCGGATTACTTGTAGTTATGGCAGAAAACAATGAAATCCCGTTTGATATTGAAAGAGTACGTAATGAGACTAACGCCTTTGCTAAAAACGGATTCAAGCCTGTCAGCCACAGCGAATCTTATAAAAAAGCTTACACACCATCATACAGAGTTATAAGCAAAAAATACAAACCACTCATAGAAACAATAATCGCTTTAAAAGACTTTGATTTTTCAAGCAAGCACACAGTAATTTCTATTGACGGAAATGCCGCATCGGGAAAAACTACGTTAGCAAATAACCTTGCCGCTCTTTTAAATGCAGAGGTTGTTCATTGCGATGACTTTTTCCTCCCTTTAAATATGAAAACAAATGAAAGATTAGAAGAAGCCGGAGGAAATATTCATTACGAGCGTTTAAAGGAAGAAGTAATAGACAAACTCAAGAAGCCTAAAGTAATTTCTTATAATGCCTATGATTGCTCAACTAACACCTTTAAAAGCCGTTTCCTTATGAATAAAAAGCTTATAATAGTTGAGGGTGCGTACTCTAATCACCCATACTTAGAAGATTATGCCGATTTTAAAATATTTTTAAAATGTGATACAGACAAGCAAAAGGAGCGTATTTTAAAACGCAATGGCGAAGAAATGCTCAAGAAATTCACTGACGAATGGATTCCCCTTGAAAACAAATATTTTAATGAATTTAAAATAGAAGAAAAATCTGATTTAACAATAAGGAGTTTTTAATATGAATTTCAAAAACGATTTAATCAACAACATTTTACCTTTTTGGCTTAAAGATGCCATTGACTATGAAAACGGCGGTATTTACACTTGTCTTGACAAGGACGGTAATATTTACGGCACAGATAAAAGTGTATGGTTTCAAGGAAGAGCATTATGGGTATTTTCAAAAGCCTACAACTGTATTGAAAAAAACGAGGAATATTTAAAAGCAGCAAAAAACATTTATAAATTCTTCCCCCAATGCACAGATGATGACGGAAGAATGTTTTTTACAGTTACCAAAGACGGTAAAGAATTACAAAAAAGAAGATATTATTTTTCTGAAACGTTTGCCGCTATAGGCTGTGCAGAGCTTTATAAAGCAACAGGTGATAAAGAAGTTCTCGAGAGTGCAGAAAAATATTTTACGGTTGCTTATGAATGCTTTAAGGGTATAAGAAAAAACCCACCTAAAATCAACCCTGAAAACTTAAAAACAAAAGCTCTCTCACCTGTTATGATTATGCTCGCGACTGCTCAGGTAATGAGAAGTGTTGATGGACTTTTTGACAAATACAATGCAATTGCAAAAGAATGTCTTGATGAAATATTGCACGGCGGTTATTTAACAGAACGTGCTTTACTTGAAAGTGTAAGTGTTGATGGTAAATTTGTAGACTCACCTAACGGAAGAATTGTTAATCCCGGTCACTCACTTGAAGCAGCCTGGTTTATTTTAGCCGAAGGTATTGTTACCGACAACAAAGAAGCAATTAATGCAGCAAAGAAAATTATTGATATAACCTTACCTTTAGGTATTGACAAAAAGAATGGTGGTCTTATTGCTTTCACAGATTTAGACGGCAAACCGCCTGTTCAACTTGAATGGGATATGAAGCTCTGGTGGCCACAATGTGAAACAATGATTGCTTTAAGACTAGCTCACACTGTATTTAAAGAAGAAAAGTATCTGAAGCTTTATGAAGAATTCAAAGCATATTGCGAAGAGTATTTTGTTGACTACGAAAGTGGCGAATGGTACGGATATCTTCATTATGACAATACTGTTTCAACAACTCTCAAGGGCAACATTTTCAAAGGTCCTTTCCACATTCCGAGACTTTACATAATTATGGCAATGATGGATGAATTTGGTGGAATCACCGAATATATGAATTAAAAAATTTAACCGGTTATTCAAAAATGAATAACCGGTTGTTTTTATGATTATTTAATTTTTATATCTGCATACACAGGGAAATGGTCCGAAACGTAACGTTCCTCAATACCTGCGGTTACTACTTTGTATGAAAGAGCATCGAAATTATCGTTAACCATTACGTAGTCTATAATCCATTCTTCATTTTTAGATGGCTTGGTGTCGTGGTATGTAAGATAATCCATTGTATCACTTGCAAGATATTTTGTGTCTTTAAGCTCTTTTGTAAAAGCAACGTAATTATCAGAATCTTCTTTTACGTTCATATCTGCTGTGAACACTACAGGTAAATCACTGTATTTTGAAATATGCTCTAAAATCATTTTAACACTTTCTTCTCTTGCCTTTATACCAACGTGGTCAAAATGAGAATTAACGTGAACGTACTGCTCTTTTGTTTCTTTGTTTTCTAAAACTGCCCATGTACAAATTCTGTTACAAGCAGCATCCCATCCCATTGAAGGCTTTTCAGGTGTTTCTGAAAGCCAGAATGTGCCACTGTCTAAAAGATTATATTTATCTTTAAGATAAAATATTGCAGAAAACTCACCTGCATTCTCACCATCATCACGTCCTACACCTACATAATCGTAATCGGTGAGTTTTTCATCAAGAGTTGCCATCCACTCAGGCGTTGCTTCCTGAACACCGACTGAATCCGCCTGACTTTTCACAATTGTTTCTGTTACAATTCCTATTCTATCTTCCCAAGAATCGCGACCTACATTTGTGCAACGGATATTAAACGACATAACTCGTATTACATCATCACCTGATTTTTCTTCAAAATCCTGAATTACGTCGGGCCAGTCTTTATATAACAAAACACCTGCCGTTACACTAATTGCTACTACTAAAACTACTGAAATTATACTGATAATAAGTTTTTTCTTTTTGCTCATTTTAATCACTCTCTCATATTTTCAATTTATTATATCCGGATAAAAACTCGTGTATTTTTTTCAACATTTTTTCTGTGCCGCCTTTTGAATTGCTTTCGCAATTAAGAACAAGTAACGGTTCATGAAGACTTAACCGCAAAAGAAGCCAACCGTCACCATATTTTTTTGCAAAGTTAACCTTAACACCTTCAAAATTAAGTTTTACGAGTTCTACACCTTTAGTTTCGTCTGCAAAAATTTTAAAATCATTAAGAACCTTATTCCCGTAAGCAACAAAATCCTCATCAAAAATTTTGATTCTGACTTCTTTTTCTTCTTCGGGTAATTTAAGACATTTTAAAACATCCTCTATCGTCTTGCCCTCTTTTCTTAAAACTGCCATAAGAATAACAATTCTCGTTGCAAGATATGCTCCGTCATCAAGATAATAATTATCCTTAAAAGCAGCATGACCTGAGGTTTCAATTGCTAAAGGTGCAACATTACCCTCTTCAAACGTAAGGCGTTTAGCCTCGTCAATAACGTTTTTATAACCACGCTTAAACCGACGATGAATCCCCTCTAAATCTTTTTCTATAAACTCAGTAAGCCCATCTGAGGTAACTGAATCTGTAACTATAATTCCACCAGGCGTATCTGTGAGTGCAATGTAAGAAGCAAGTGCAACCAATCTATTACGGTTAATTGCTACACCACCCTTACCCACACACGCAGACCTGTCACAGTCTGTGTCAAAAATTATACCTAAATCTGCATTTACTTTTCTTGTTGCCTCTGCAATTGAATTCATTGCGGCAATGTTTTCGGGATTTGGCTGATGCGTCGGAAAACGTCCGTCAGGACTTACTGCCACGCTACCTGAAGTATCCGCTCCGAGAGGCTGTAACACGTCCTTAATATAAAACTCTCCTACGCCATTACTCGGGTCAACAACAATTTTCAATCCCTTCAACGGATGCTCGTAATCAGCACTGTTAACAGCTTTTTTTATCATATCTTTCAAGCCGTTACAATAAGTTTCCATATTATTAAGTTTTTGAGAACTACCGTTTGTTTCTCTTTCATTATATTGCTTTGTGGATGCATATGAAAGAATCTCTTTTATATCATTACCTGAAAATCCACCTTCACGGGTAAAAAATTTAAGCCCATTCATTTCCATTGGTAAGTGACTAGCAGTTATTTCAATTGCGGCATCCATATTATGGTTTATTATTGACATAAACATTGAAGGTGTAGAAGACAAGCCACAGTCATATACCTCAAAACCTTTTGAAAGTAACACCTTTTCAATAACCATCTTAATTGATCTCGAAGAGATTCGCGGGTCATAACCGATTGCAACCTTTACATCCTCAAACTTACCGAGTTTCTGCTGCATATAATGTGCGAATGCATTTGCAATTGCCTGTAAGCGTTCAGCAGTTAAATCAATAGGTCTGCCATCAGTTGAAAACGCAGTACCGCGAATATCAGTTCCACTTTTAAGATACGTAATATCATCCATAAGCTTCACTCCTTCCCAATATGTACGTTACTCGTTCGGTCGTTTCTGTCGGCAAATCAAACGTAGATTCTACAAACCGCGAAAGAACTTTAAAACCGCCATATTCCACCGCTTCTGTAAGTTCTTCGTCAGTATAAGCTACTTCATTGAAATTTTCACCGCATCTGAAATAGTTTTCACCATCCTTAACAAAAAAATCAAGGTTAATATTTACAGTTTTTTCATCGCTTTGCAGTGTGTTTCTCCACGCACAAAACACATTTTTTTCGTCGTATATAAAAATATTGTTTGCTAAAACATTGCGATGCTTGTAAATAGTGTTAGCATCAAAAATTATAATTCCGTCTGTATCAAGAAAATTCTTGAGATTCTTAAAAGTCTTTTTTACTAACTCGTAATCTGTTAGATGATTAATGCTGTCAAGTGCGCAAACAATTGCTCTTACAGAACCGTAAAGGTCAGTTTCTTCCATTCTCTGACAAAGGAACATTATATTTTCGCCATTTTCAGCCGCTTTGTTCTGCGCTTCTGAAAGCATATCGAAGGATGCATCTGTACCAATAACTTCAAAACCTGATTTTGAAAGTTCAATTGAAAGCGAACCGGTACCACAAGCCAAATCCAGAAGAAGTCCGTCTTTTATATTATAGTTTTCTAATATTTTTGCAATATATTCCGCTCTTGATTTATAATCAACGTTTTTTGTGAGTTCATCGTAAACAGCTGCAAAAGAATTGTAAGACATAACCAAATCACCCCAGGACAATAAGCACATCATTTTTTACATATTAATTTTAGCACAACTGTAAAAATAAGTAAACTGTTTATTTCCGAAAATGAATTTTTTATATTAATTTATAACAAAATATTTTTGGTATTTTTAGGTAATATTCTTACTTTAAATACAATTATAAATATGTTAAAATTATTTCAAGTAATTATTTACAGGAGGGTGTTTATGAAAAAAATACTTGCAGTAATGCTTTCTGTTATTATAACAACACTTACTATTGTTCCTGCATTCGCTTCAGAAGAAAAATGCGATTGTGGCGAACCCCCTATTATTTATGTTGCGGCTTTAGGCAGCGGCACACTCACACTTGATGAAGGCACACCGAACGAGCGTGTTCTTTTCAGACCTGACATCGGTTACGTTATAAGTGAGCTGACACCCGTTATTTCTGCTGCAGGAACACTTATTAACGACGGCAATTACGATGCTTTTGGTGACGTTTTAATTGAATGTGTCAATAAAATATTCGGCGACCTTGCACTTGATAAAAATGGTGACTCTTCTGACAGAGTTACTTGTGAAGAATTCCACCCAACAGATGAAGTTGAACACAGCTTAGACCATAACTATTATTTTGGTTACGACTTCAGACTCGACCCTATTGAAAATGCGAAAAAACTCTACACATATATCCAGGAAGTAAAAGCTCTGACAAAGCACGACTCAGTTCAGCTTCGTGCTTCAAGCATGGGCGGTGTAACCACTATGAGCTACATAAGACTCTATGGCACCGAAGATATAGAAACAATTATTTTCCAATGTTGTCCTCTTTTCGGCACTGCTGTTGCCGGTGAACTTTACACAGGAAAGGTTATGCTTAACGCTGACGCAATTGAACGCTACGCTGCTCAAGCAATGCCTGAACTTGAAAACGACTTTTTAGGCGGAATGGTTTATCTTCTTTTAGAAATGCTCACAACTGCCGGACTTCTTGATGAAGTTATTGAAATTGGTGATGATTTAATTTTAAATCTTAAAGACAGAGTATTCAACGAGTGTCTTATTCCTATATTTGCAACAATGCCCGGTATATGGAGCTTTGTTCCTCACGAATATTATGAAGAAGCAAAGATTTTTATGCAGCTCGACCCTGTTAAAAACGCTAAGCTCATTGAGCGTATAGATTTCTATCACTATGAGGTACAGCAAAGCGCAGAAGAACTTATAACAGAATCAAAAGCAAACGGCACTACGTTTTATAACGTTGTCGGCTACAATATGCAAAGAACACCACTTGTTTCTGCTTACTTAAATGATTCTGATGGTACCGTTGACACAATGTACGCCTCTATGGGTGCAACCTGTGCAAATTTAACAGAAAACTTACCTGATGACTACCAACAACAAAAATACACCGACAAAGACTTTATGTCACCTGATTGGAGAATTGATGCTTCCACTTGTATATTGCCTGAGAGCACCTGGTTTGTAAAAGATATGATGCACTCCTCTACTCACGACGGGCATGGTGAAATGTATAAATGGATGTTTGAAAGCGAAGAGCAGTTAACTGTTTTTGATAGCTATAACTATCCTCAATTTATGCAGAACGATGTAAAAAATCAAAGGTTTTTACCTGTTATAGTAGAAAAAGAAGACCCTATTGGCACTTCGTTTGATAACTTCTTCAGAATGCCATCTTTTATTCATCTTATTGACTTGCTTTCAAAAATCCTTAAATACTTTATAGGTTAACTAAAAACATCCTATCATTTTAATTAATGATAGGATGTTTAATATTTTTTATAAAAAACGTTAAAACTTCTTTTCGCCACGTTCGCGGATTACAAATCGTACGGGTGTACCCTCAAGACCATAAACCTCACGAATCTGATTTTCTAAATAACGCTGATAGCTATAATGGAAAAGCTCAGCATTATTTACAAAGCACACAAATGTCGGCGGTCTTGTAGACGCTTGTGTCATATAATAAATTTTAAGGCGTTTACCCTTATCTGTAGGCGGTTGCACTCTCAGCGTTGCAGCCGCTAAAATTTCGTTTAATTGACCTGTTTTAACACGCATTGCATTTTGTGTATCTACGAACTTAATAAGCTCATAAAGTCTGTCAAGTCTTTGCCCTGTTTTCGCCGAAATAAAAATAATTGGTGCAAAAGACATAAACGAAAAATCGTTCATAAGCTTTTTACGGTAAGAGTCCATTGTTTTCCCATCTTTTTCATAGGCATCCCATTTATTGACTGCAATAATGCAACCCTTACCCTGTTCTAATGCTCTGCCGGCAACCTTACTATCCTGCTCGGTAAAGCCTTCTAAAGCGTCAATCATAATAACACAGACGTTAGCTCTTTCTACTGCCATATCTGTTCTTAAAACGCTATAACGCTCAACGGCATCTTCAACCTTGGATTTTCTGCGTAAGCCTGCGGTATCTATAAACATAAATTTACCGAAATCGTTTTCAACGAAGCTGTCAGTAGCATCACGGGTTGTACCTGCGATATTTGAAACTATCATTCTTTCTTCGCCTATGATTTTATTAACAAGTGAAGATTTACCCACATTAGGCTTACCGATTACTGCAACCTTTATATAGTCATCTTCATCTTCGTCGTCTTTCAGATATTCTTCGGGGAAATGTTTAATTACTTCATCAAGCAAATCGCCTGTTCCGTGACCGTGAACCGATGACACAGGGAACGGGTCGCCTATACCCAAATTGTAAAACTCATAAATATCTGCAGGCGGTTCACCAATTCTATCGCACTTGTTTACACAAAGTACAATTGGTTTACCACTCTTCTGAAGCATTGAAGCAACCTCACTGTCTGTTGCTACGACACCATCACGCACGTCAGTTACAAAAATAATAACATTAGCACTATCTATTGCAAGCTGTGCCTGACGACGCATCTGAGAAAGTATTATATCATCAGAATATGGTTCAATACCACCTGTATCAACAAGCATCATCTTATGCCCCAACCATTCACATTCACCAAAAATACGGTCACGTGTTACGCCGGGGGTATTATCTACAATTGCAAGTCTTTTACCCGTAAGTTTATTGAAAAGAGTACTTTTTCCTACATTGGGTCTGCCAACAATTGCAACTACCGGTTGTGCCATTTTCACACACCTCCTGAAATTCTTTTTAAAAGCTCATATCCATCATTTTTAACGGGTGTAACTTTTACATTTAAGGCTTCAGATAAATCTTCAAGGGTTAAATCATCTAAAAATTTATCGCCTTCGTTTCTTAAAGAAACTCTTGGAATCAAAAGTTCATCACCCAAATTTTTTCCACTCAATTGTTCAGTTAAATCTGTTCCTGTCAAAAGTCCTGCGACAGTAACGGTTTTACCGAAAAATTCATTTTCTATTTTAACTACGTTAACCTTCAAACCATTGAATTTTTCCTCTGCTTTTTTTGACAACTCACATAAAAGTGAATAAGCAGACTCACCTGTTGCCAAAGTAATTTTGCGGTTCATTTTTTGTGCTTCTGCTTCATCCAAAGCGTTGAGAAATTCACTTTTCAAAAGAGTACACATTCCGACTCCGTTATCAAGCTGACTGTACTCACCATAATACTCTTCTGTTGGAAAATCACGCTCTGCTAAAAGATAAAACTCATCGGAAGCAAAAGCTAAAATTTTACCATTGTTAAAATAAGAATAGTGAGCATTGAAGTTGTCAATTATATCTATAACCTCACCTGCAGTAGCTTTGTTATAGCTTTCTAAATACTCTAAATTATCGCGGTATTTTGTAAGCCCTACAGGAACTGCCGCAATGCTATTAACATACGGACTAAATTTTGCTAATTCGGTTAAAGAATAACTCAATTCTTCTTTGTCATTTATTCCAGGACAAAGCACTAATTGCGTATTCATCATAATTCCTGCATCATAAAATTTCTTTATAAACCGCAAAGAGTTCCCTGCATTTTTATTCTTCATCATTTTCACACGCAAATCGGGATTCATTGTGTGAACAGAAATATTAATAGGGCTTATATGCATTTCACAAATTCTGTCAGCCTCTTTTTCGGTTAGGTTAGTTAGCGTTATATAATTACCAAATAAAAAAGAAAGGCGTGAATCATCATCTTTGAAATACAAAGTATCCCTCATACCTTTCGGCATCTGGTCAACAAAGCAAAATATACATTTGTTTTTGCAGGAATGCTGCTTGTCCATAAGATAGGTTGAAAACTCCAATCCGATATCAGAAAACTCATTGCTTTTTCTGATATTTACGGTTATTTCTTCCAACCTGCGTTTTAAGACAACAGAAAGCTTTTTACATTGAATTGCAAAGCGATAGTCGAGAACATCGGTAATTTCTCTGCCGTTTATAGATTTAATTTCATCATCAACTATAATACCGGCTTTTTCGCCATATGAGTTTTTTGTAACTGACGTTACCTTTACCGACACCTCGCCCACCCCTTTCAAGAAAAAATAAACTCCAATAGGGCGGAGAGATATTTCTCACCGCCCCTTGAAAGCATTTATAGAATTACACTGCAATTATTTTTCAACAACTACTACTTGTTTGCCGTTGTAATAGCCACAAGCTGTGCAAAGTCTGTGTGCTCTCTTGTATTCGCCACATTGTGGACATTTCATAAGTTGTGGAGCATCCATTTTCCATACGTTTGATCTTCTTTTGTCTCTTCTTGCTTTTGAAACTCTTCTCTTTGGTACTGCCATTTGAGTTTTCCTCCTTATAATTTATACGATAACTCGTTTTTATTAACTGATTTATTCCAAAAACTGAAGCAAACCTTCAAGACGTGGGTCAATAGGCTTCTTACAGTCACATTGGTCTTTGTTAAGATTTTTACCACACATTGAACAAATACCTTTGCAATCGTCATCACAAAGAAATTTGGTTGGTAATTCAAGGTTAACATCTTCTTCGATAAGCTCATCCAAATCAAGACGCATATCGCTCACAACAAGAAAATCATCATTATCTTCATTGCTTAAAGATGCTATTAAATTATGAGAAAAATCATAAGTGAAAGTTTTCTCAGTTTCTTCGGCACAGCGGTCACATTGAGCGGAATACTTAATCTCGACTTTAGCATCGAGTGTAACTATGCCGGTGTTATTTTTCACACTACCATTAACTCTTACAGGTGACTTGATTGGGTTGTCACCCGAAACGTTGATGTGTGAAAGCGAAAGTTCGTAATCAAACGGATAAGACGAACCATCCGTATTAAATATAGATTCAAGTTCAATTATCATCTAACTACCTCTCAATACGCCTAAACATTATATTAAAATAATATGGATTTGTCAATATCAAATTTAAAAAACTATGAATTTTTTCAAAAAAATTCGCCTATCACTATAAGATAGGCGAACCAAGGAATTAATTAAGCTTTTGTGCGTAATCAAAGAGTCTCTCAGGAAGTTTGTCTTCATCCTCTGAAACTGTAAATACAAAATCTGTATCTGAAAGCTTTGAAATATCGCTCACCTTTTTAATAAGATCAGCAAAAGCCTCGTAATCTCTGCCCACAATTTTAAATGTAGCATCAACAAAAACTTCTGTAATGTCGTGGTCCTGAGCGATGATACCGCAAATCATACCATAAAAAGCATCTGGACCCTGAACGTCAAATCTTTCTGTTTCAATGAGTCTTGCTTTGTGAGTTACCTCGTAAGTAAGTAACGGTGATTTCTCAATACAAACGACTGTTCCGTTTGACTTGTCAACCGCCTCATTAATAAGAGAGATGAGTTTTTTTGTTTTGCCGGAACCTTTGTTGCCGATAATAAGTGAAACCATAGTGTTTACCTCCGTTTATTTTTTTGCCGAATTGTCTTCAGCTTTTTTACATTATTTTGCGAGTCTTTCTGAAAGCTCAGCTTTGAGAGCTTCATAACCCGGTTTGCCTAAAAGAGCAAACATATTTTTCTTGTAACTTTCTACACCAGGCTGGTCAAACGGATTAATTTTCAAAACATAACCCGAAACTGCACAAGCCTTTTCAAAGAAATACACAAGATAGCCGAAATTGAATTCATCCATTTTATCAATTTCTAAAATCATATTCGGCACACCACCATCTGTGTGAGCAAGTACTGTACCAAGAAAAGCCTGTTCGTTGACAAAATCTACAGTTTTTCCTGCTACAAAATTGAAGCCGTCTTTGTTTTCTGCGTCTTCTTTAATTACCATTTCACTCTTTGGTGATTTGAATTTAACAACTGTTTCAAACATCACTCTTTCGCCTTCCTGAACATATTGACCGAGTGAATGAAGATCAGTTGAAAAAACCGCTGATGAAGGGTATATACCCTTGTTCTCTTTACCTTCACTTTCGCCGAAAAGCTGCTTAAACCATTCGTTCATCATTGTAAAATCAGGCTCGTAAGCAACCATCATTTCAACAGATTTGCCTTTTCGGTAAAGAATATTTCTCATTGCTGCGTAACGATAACAATCGTTTGAATAAACGTCACCATCTTTTAATTCTTCACGTGCAACAGCCGCACCCTGCATCATTTTATCGATATCGATACCTGCAACTGCTATAGGAAGAAGTCCGCAAGCGGTAAGTACTGAATATCTGCCGCCAACATCATCCGGAATTACAAATGTTTCATAACCCTCAGAATCAGAAAGCTCTTTTAAAGTACCACGAGCCTTGTCTGTTGTGGCATAAATTCTTTTAGCCGCCTCTTCTTTGCCGTATTTTTCTTCTAAAAGCTCTTTGAAAACTCTGAACGCCAACGTAGGCTCAGTTGTTGTTCCTGATTTAGAAATAACGTTAACTGAAAAATCCTTGCCCTCGCAAAGCTTTACTGTTTCTGCCAAAGCAGAAGAAGATATTGTGTTACCTGCAAAAAAGATTTGAGGCTTATTTAAGTAGTTATAGTTTTGTGATTTACAAAACTCAATTGCGGCACGTGCGCCCAAATAAGAACCGCCGATTCCGATAACAATTAAAACTTCACTGTCGTTACGGATTTTCTGAGCCGCTTTTTTAATTCTTTCAAACTCCTCTTTATCGTAATTAACAGGTAAATCAAGCCAACCTAAAAAGTCGTTACCTGCACCCTCACGCTTGTTAAGAAGTTCAACTGCCGAAGCTACTTCAGACTTAATTGCTTCAACATCATTTTCAGCAACAAAGCCGTCAAGATATTTCGTGTTGAGTTTTACTGACAAATTTTCCATCTCCTTGCTATAAAGACATAAAACCAAGTGATAACCACTTTTTACTCATTTATAATATGTCTTTTATACATTGTACAATAAACGCGGATTTTTTTCAATAGGAATTTTACACTTTTTACAGTTTTTTTCGATTTTTGATATTATAATCAACACAATCAGATATTTTCTTTTGAATATTCTCTGTTATACCCTATTTTTTCACGCTCAATGCCTGTTATATTGTAATCCACCTTAAAACCAGCTATAAAAGATGCCGAAATACTTGTTATTAAAATTATGACTATTATTGTTACAACAGTATAGATTCTTAATAATTTAGAAAACTCGTCCATTTTAACTCCTTTTAATTTCACATATTTTCTTCTAACAATTCTGCAAGACTGTCACCTATTAACCGCCCTGAATAAACTGCTTCGTCTAATGTGTTTGCATCTGTGCCCATTTCTAAAAGAAGTGAGCAAGGTGTAACATTCATATTATATTTCCTCTGACAAAAAAACACAGGACGCATCAATCCTTTATAATTCTCTTCTACCTTGTTTTGCAAAGCTATTGCAAACGTAAGGTTTTTCTCCCACTCGGGAAACCCCTCTACACTACCCTCTTCTGCACCCGTAATAATCATAACCTGAGCCGCCTTTTTGCCATTAATAATTGCTGTAGGTTTACATTTCGTTCCGTTTTCATAATGAATTGCATCACGGTGTACATCAAGAGTCACAACTATAGTGGGGTATTCCTCAAGATATTTTTCTACTGTTTCTAGCGAACGTGAATATGCACCATTATAGCTTGCATCATAAATCGTTTTATCGTGTATCACTTTGAACCCTGCTTTTTCTAACCGTTCTGCAATTTCATCACCCACACGAACAACTGTTTTTGTTGTATCCTTGGTACGCGAATTATAATCATTCGAATACCACCCCTTATCAAGCAGCTCATAGCCCTCTGTTGTGTGAGTGTGATAAATAAGAACATAAGGATTTTCCTTTGTAATCTTTCCAAAACTCGGTTTTTTTGAAAGCTCGTTTTTAACGTTAACTTTTTTAGTTTCGGTTTTGTTATTAACTGAGACGTTACCGTAATTCACCGTAGATGCCGTACCCAAAAGTGCAGTTTCTTCAATTCCGCCTGTTTTTTTGAGATTAGCATACACAGGAACCGCATCATTCATAATTTTCTTTATATCTTCGGGTGTTGTTACGTCCGAAGATACAGCATCCGTTTTAGTACCGCTTCCGAACCCGTAAATATTCGCACTCGTTTTCTCTTGTGTAATTACCATTTCACTAAGAGACATCACGTCTAATTCTGTTTGTTCAGAAAGACTTAACAGCTGTGACGCAAATCCGCTTAAGGAATCTGAAAAATCATCCAGAAACAACAACGTGAAGCTCAGCAGAAAAACGGAAAACACTAGACTTAAGAACTCTTGAAATCCTCTTTTTTTTCGACTCATATCGCACCTCCGTGCAAAAAGTATGCACTATATTTTATGCGATAAAATTTTCTGTTATAACAGCATTTTTAAATCATTGTAATTCAATGATTTTTGCAGACTGAGATTTATTGCCGCCGCAATAAGTGCAGATGCATTTTTTACAAGAACATCTATATCTTTAGGGGTTACTATCATATTGATATCGGTGTTCTTTTCTTGTTTTACTCCATAAATATCTTCTGCTAAAACAAGTGCATCTACAACTGTAGGTACACCAATTGCTATTACGGGAACGCCTAAAAATTTTTCATCTATACGTTTTCGTTTGTTGTTGATACCTGAACCGGGAGCGATTCCCGTATCTGACATCTGAATTGTTGTTCCAAGTCTCTTTACGCTACGTGAAGCAAGTGCGTCAACGGTTATGACACAACTCGGCTTAATTTCTTTTGCTATACACTTAATATATTCTGCCGATTCCAGACCCGTCTGCCCTAAAACCCCCGTTGAAATTGCACAAACGGGTCGCAACGCTTCTTTAAAGCCTACGGACCTTTGCAACTCCTCGGATAAATGACGGGTTGATAAAATTTCTGATGAAACAAACGGACCTAATGCATCAGCAGTTATATCACTGTTACCGACCCCTGCTACAAGCACAAGACCACTTTCATCAGGCAAAAGCAAATTAATCGAGTTTTTAAGTGTTTCGCTTATTTTTTCAAATTCCGAAGAAATTATGCTTAACTCGGGAATCTCTATAGTTATATATCTCCCAACAGCCTTCCCTAACTTTTCTGCAGTTTCTTCATCTAAAATATCTATTATTGTCGTATCGGTATAATCCGTATGAATAAACTCTTTCTTAATTCCTTTTCCTGTTTCTTTTGCTAATTCTGCTCTTTCTAATGTTAAATCTGTTCTGAAATCCAAAATTATTCCTCCTGTCAATAATAATATTGACAACAGGACTTTTTGTATGCAAAAAAACAATTGAAATAACTTATATTATATGTTAAAATGTATTGTAAAATTTTTCAAATAGGAATGATAAAAAATGAAACTTGGTATTGTTGGTTTACCTAATGTCGGTAAAAGTACACTTTTCAATGCGCTTACTAATGCAGGTGCTCAGGCGGCAAACTATGCTTTCTGTACTATTGAACCGAATATTGGTGTTGTATCTGTTCCGGACAAAAGACTTGATGCGCTTTGTGAAATGTATAATCCTCAGAAAGTTACACCTGCAACGATTGAATTTGTTGACATTGCAGGTCTTGTAAAAGGTGCTTCTCAAGGTGAAGGTCTCGGCAACAAATTCCTTTCTCATATAAGAGAAGTTGATGCAATTATTCACGTTGTTCGTTGCTTCGAAAACGATGACATTATGCACGTTGAAGGTTCTATAGACCCACAAAGAGATATTGAAACAATTAACCTTGAGTTAATTCTTTCTGACTCTGAAATTTTAGGCAGAAGAATCGACAGAAGCAAGAAAGCAATGAAGGGTGACAAATCACTCGCTACAGAGGTTGCTTTCTTTGAAAGAGTAAATGATGCACTCAATAACGGTATTTGTGCAAGAAGTGTTGAAATGACAGATGATGAAAAGGCTTTACTTGATACTGTGGACTTACTCACTTCAAAGCCTGTTATTTACGCTTGTAATATGAGCGAAGAAGATTTCACTCAAAATATAGAAAACAACGAAAGATTTAATGCAGTTAAAAAGATTGCTCAGGAAGAAGGCAGCGAAGTTTTACCTATTTGTGCAGAACTTGAATCACAAATTGCAGAACTTGAAGCAGAAGAAAAGGAAATGTTCCTTTCAGAAATAGGCGTTTCTTCAGGTGGTCTTGACAGACTCATAGAAAGAAGTTACGATTTATTAGGTCTTATGTCTTATCTTACTGCAGGTCAACCCGAAGTAAGAGCCTGGACAATAAAAAAAGGAACAAAAGCTCCTCAGGCTGCAGGTAAAATCCACACAGACTTTGAGCGTGGTTTTATTCGCGCAGAGGTTGTTTCTTTCGATGTACTTATGGAATGCGGTACAATGCAAGCCGCAAAAGAAAAAGGTCTTGTGCGTTCTGAAGGTAAAGAATACGTAATGCAAGACGGCGACATAGTATTATTCAGATTCAACGTATAAATATAAGTTTAAAAGGTAAAACGGCTGTAAAACATTTGTTTTACAGCCGTTTTTATTATACCTTCTTTTTCAAATCAAAAAGTGAAAGAATTTTATTATGAAGGAAATCAATAAACTTATCATATCTTATAAGCTTCTTAATTAACTCAAGAATTACAGAAATCACCAAAGAAATAACAAGAAGTGTTACTATTGTGAGAGTCGGATATTTTAAACTGTAAATAAAATCTTTCAGGAAATAAACTCTCAGGAATGAGTGGAATATGTACATATTCATAGAATGCTTTCCAAGGAATGAGAAAACCACTCTTATCACTTTGAAAATGTGACCGCCGTCTCTGAAAATAAATCTGTTACAGAAAACTATAACGAAAAGTGGTGCAACACCAAAATGATATTCCCACAAAACAGAGAATGGAACTCTTATCCACACATAAATGCTTATAAGAACTAAAACTACACCAATAACAAAAAGCAATAAATTATTAAGAATTTTATTTTTTGCTACTTTTATTTTTTCAATTGCTTCAAACAACTCAAATCTTGCAAACAATGCACCGAAATACACTGGTAAAACAAATGAATAAATATTTGTAGCACCAAAAAAGTCACTGTTAAATAACACTCTCGGAATCATAACAATAACGGTTAAAAGACTTAACCAACCCAACTTATCTGTCCAACGAACAAGTAATGGCATAAGGGCAACGTACACAACCGCAGCACTCATATACCACCACGAAGCATTAAGCATAGGTGTACCGAATAACCCTGCCACACCTAAAAAATCGAGGAAAGCGTAGACTGCACCACGCACCATACCATCTTGCAGATATTTACTGCCAATTAAAAGATTGGAGCAAAAAAGTGCAATAAAACAAACAACGTAAACAAACCAGAAGCCGTTAAGAGTTTTAATGATTCTTGACGTTACCCATTTGTTTGACTGAGTTATATCATTTGCCTTACCCTTTGCTGATAAATACAACCCATAACCACTTATAAAGGCAAAAATTGAAACACAAATTTTGCAATAATATGCAAGGTCGACATACAAATCCTGCCCTAATGGCCAGAAGTTGAATTCAAATCCTGCAAAACGCTTTTCTGCCCCGAAGCAGTGAATGCACATAAGTAAAAAAATTGCAAGACCTTTTAAGCAAAGAGAGTCATTTTTGCTAAAAGCAGAAACTTTCTTTTCAGACATTTCATCACACCCTTGTAATTATGAATTAACTTTATAGTGTCTTGTATAAACACCTACAGCCTTATCATAGTCTAAAATATGTATTAGAGAACCGTCTTCCATAGGATAAACTGTAAGACCTTCTGCCTCGTTACCGCACTTTGCCGGGATATTTCTTTCGCAAAGTGTTTTAACCTCACCTGTTTTAACATCTACTGTCAATACGTAATCGGTGTTTCCGTCTTCTGCATCGTATGAAAGATATAACAAGCCATTATAAACCTCACCGCCCTGAATCCTTGTGATTTGTTCAGAAAGCTTAATTGAATGAGAATATTCAATTGTTTCTAAATCGAACACAAAAATCTCGTTTACATCACGGAATTGTGAGCAATATAAATAACCGTTTTCTGCATCTACTGCACACCAAGGGAAGCTACCGTTTAAAAGCTCCTGTGGCATTTCGTATGCTTCTAAAAACTCAAGTGTTTCTGCTGAGAAAGTCATAAGATGTGGGTTTTTGTCCTCTGAATCCTCAACTGCAATATAAAGCTTACCATTATAATAACTCATACCACCCAAATGGTTAAGGTTAAGATTTTCCCTGTACTCCTTTGGCATAGCACTATAATCTGCTTCAACAACGAAACCGTCCATATCCCATTTTGCAAGACCGCTTGTGCCCAACCCTGTTAAAGAGCCTGACGTGTAAAAATACTCACCGTCTGTTGTTATTCCCTGTCCTGAAATCAACGCTTTTTCTAAAACAACACACTTTTCATTTACTAATTCAACCTCGCTTGAAGATGTAACATCCCCTGCGTCTAAAAAAATTGTTACGAGTGTAGCAATCAAAACAAGCACACTCCAGAACATTTTCAGAAAACCCCATAAGAATTCTAACATAATACAACCTCCAAGAGCTTTGTCAATCAATATCCGCTACCACTTTTATATAGTTGACACTGATTCTTTTTCAATAATTATACCACCCCGCCCTTCCTATTGCAATAACAAAATAAAAGTTGTATAATCACACTATAAAAGGAAACGGAGAAATTTATGAACTATAAATACGAAATTCATAGTCACACAAAAGAAACAAGTCAATGTGCTAAGATCAGTGCAAAAGAACTTACCGATAAATACAAGGAGTTAGGCTATTCGGGAATTGTAATAACAAACCACTACTCTGACTTTACATTCTCTTTAAAAGAGATGTTCAATAAAAAACTGCGTTTTGAGCACTACATTGCAGGTTACAAAGAAGCAAAAAAATATGAAACAGAAGATTTTTCTGTTCTTTTAGGTGTGGAACTCCGTTTTTTCTTGAACGGTAACGATTATTTGATTTATGGTGTAACTGAAGAACTTTTAGAAAAAGCTCCTTTTCTTTTACCTATGTATTTAAGAAAAACCTCTCGTTTTTTCAGAAAAAACGGATGTATTATAATCCAGGCACACCCTTTCAGACCCTATATTTACAGAGCAAATCCCAAATACCTTGACGGTGTTGAAATAATAAACGGAAAATCGAGCAAAGAAGAAAATGAAAAAGCATTAAATTGGGCAAAAAAGAAAAACTTAAAAATAAGAACAGCCGGTAGCGACTGTCACAGAGAAAGCGGTGCAGGGCTTACGGGTATTATTACAACTGAACCTATTAAAACAAATGAAGATTTGTTAAGAATTTTATCAGAAGGAAGTTTTAAATTAATTGAGAAAGATTATGAAGAATAAAAAAATACTAAAACATTCAATTTTGGTTTTGTTGTTAATTGTTGTCGGTTGCTTTGTGATATATGATAATTACACTTTAGAAACAACCGAATATACAATTGAAAGCAACACGCTTCCACAGAGCTTCAATAACTTTAAAATCATACAAATTTCAGATTTACACAACACAAGCTTCGGAGAGAATAATGAAGATTTAATTGAAATTATAAAGAGTGAGAAGCCGGACGCTGTTTTTGTTACGGGAGACACTATTGATGGCTTCTACACAAACATTGAAATACCAATAAGTTTATTTAAAGAAATTCTTGAAATCTGCGATATTTATTTTGTCGTTGGCAACCACGAACTGCGTAGCGACACTAACCAATATTTGAATTTCATTGACAGAATCAGCGAGATGGGTGTTACCGTTTTAAAAGATGAAAGCACGTACATCAATATAAACGACGAAAAAATTCAGGTTATAGGACTTAACGATATTACAAAATATAACGCTGTTTATGGTGATGATTACAAAGAGCAAGTAATATCTATAACAAATAATCTTGATGATAAAAAATGTTTCTCAATTTTACTTTCACACCACCCCGAATTATTTCCTGAGTACAAAGAAACAAGCGTTGATTTAGTATTTTCGGGTCACGCTCATGGCGGTCAGTTCAGACTACCGTTTATTGGCGGTGTTGCAGCACCCGACCAAGGCTTTTTTCCTGAATATGACGCAGGTATTTTCACTGAAAGCAACACCACAATGGTGGTTAGCCGCGGACTCGGAAACAGCTTTCTTCCCTTAAGAATCAACAATTCACCCGAATTGGTTATAGTAACATTAAAAACGACTGATTGAAATTCAATCAGTCGTTTTTCTTTTAGAATGTTTCTCTGTAGAATTGGAGCATATTATCAATTGCTATATTACCATACTCCGAATAAGGATAAAGAACTGAGAACACGTGCGGAAGACGTTTGCCGTCTACCCCACCAAAATCGTAAAGCACAGATTTTACACCCAACTGCTCGATTCTTTTGTATGTAGCAATCGTTTGCCTTTCCGCCAAAAAATCACCTGAAGAGGTAATTAAAACTGTCGGTGGTAAATCTGAAAACTTCGCAATATCTTTAAAATTCATATATCGTGACGTCGGACTCGAAGCATAATTTTTGCCCCACATACCCTTTGTATAAATACTCATCGGAGAATTGGAATTCATATCAGGCACAGGCGAAACAAGTGCAAGACAAGTAAATTTAAGACCACAATCC
Source organism: Acutalibacteraceae bacterium (assembly GCA_045646485.1). Taxonomy (GTDB): domain Bacteria; phylum Bacillota; class Clostridia; order Oscillospirales; family Acutalibacteraceae; genus DTU089. Next base: position 67,467 of record JAZRKU010000032.1, on the reverse strand, counting down.
TTAACTGAAAACACGCCTCTTAAAACACTACTTTCTGAAAGAACCGCTGAATAAAGTGCCAATTGCCCACCTGCACTGTCACCCGTAAGCATAATTTTTTTACTGTCACAGGGGTAAGATGACATATTGTTATTAATCCACAAAAGAGCTTCTGCAATCTCTTTTAACTGCTCTGGCACAATTGTTTCAGGCCAAAGTGTATAACTGATGCTGAATACAGTAAAGCCTTTTGAGGCTAAAACCATATTGTAGTACTTGTTAAGCTCTTTATCGCCGTACATCCAGCCACCACCGTGAATATCAATAATCACAGGAAGCTTTTCGTTTTCTGCATTTTCAGGATAATAAACATCTAATTTGTGTTGCCATTTATCATCATCGATATATGAAATATCACAAATTTCTGTTACCCCGGCAGGTGCAGATTGAGTTGCAAGTCTTTTTTGGTCACCGCGTTCTGTATTTTTCCAAAAAAGCTTAAGCACGGGTGCAGGAATCATATACAGTTCCCCCTAACACGAGAAAAATTATTTAATAAGGCTTTCTTCCCAAGAGTCGAAAGGTTCTATTCCGAAAATTGTTGCAACTGTCGGTGCAACGTTTGCGAGACCGAAGTTACCATCTTTTAATTCATATTTATTCTTACTGTAAACAATGAACGGAACAGGATTAAGTGAGTGAGCAGTTCTTACCTGAACCTCACCCTTCTTATTCTTTTCAAGCATCTCGTCTGCATTACCATGGTCTGCGGTAATAAGAACGGTTACGCCGTATTCATCAGCCACTTTTAATACTCTTGCAAGAGCAATATCAACCGCTTCAACAGAAATAATGGTTGCTTCAAGAGAGCCTGTGTGACCTACCATATCGCCGTTAGGATAGTTACAACGAATGAAATCGTATTTTTCAGATTTAATAGCTTCAATAACTGCATCTGTAACCTCTGCAGATTTCATCCAAGGTCTTTCATCAAATGAAACTTTGTCTGAAGGAATTTCGAGATATGTTTCAAGCTCTTCACTGAACTTGTCACTCTTGTTACCATTCCAGAAATAAGTAACGTGACCATATTTCTGAGTTTCAGAAACCGCAAATTGATTCAAGCCTTTAGAAACAAGTAATTCTGAAAGAGTCTGTTTAATTTCAGGTGGATTTACAAGGTAACGAGCAGGAAGTTTTAAGTCGCCGTCATATTGTAACATACCTGCATAAACAACATCTAACTTCTCACCGCGGTCGAACTTGTCGAACTCGTCATAGTCAAATGCCATACTGAGCTCAAGTGCTCTGTCTCCACGGAAGTTGAAAAGAACAACGCTGTCTTTATTATTAATAGCACCTACAGGTGCGCCGTTTTCTGCGATTACAAACGGAGGTAAATCCTGATCGATAACATCTGCATTTTCAGCACGGTAAGTATTAATTGCTTCAATAGCAGATGCAAACTGTCTGCCGATACCCTTAACGTGAGTATCCCAACCTAATTTTACCATATTCCAATCTGCTTCGTAACGGTCCATTGTAATTTTCATTCTGCCGCCGCCACTTGCAATTTTTCCTGAGAATGAATCATCGTTAAGCTCTGCCAATGCATTTTCAAGTTGTTCAACGTAAATTGGTGCAGAAGTAGCAGGAACGTCACGACCATCAAGAAGAACATGCACTCTTACTGACTTTATTCCATCTGCTTTTGCTTGCTTTAACATAGCGATAAGGTGAGAAATATTTGAGTGAACGTTACCATCTGAAAGAAGTCCTATAAAGTGAAGAGTGCTACTATTTGAAATGCAGTTCTCACTGATTTCTTTCCAGGCATCTGAAGTGTAGATTTTGCCTGATTCAATTGATTCGTTAACAAGCTTTGCACCTTGTGAATAAATCTGACCGCAACCTAAAGCGTTGTGACCAACCTCACTGTTACCCATATCATCATCTGAAGGAAGACCAACTGCATCACCGTGTGCTTTAAGTCTTACATTAGGACATTCCTTTAAAAGCTTGTCAAGAACAGGTGTGTTTGCAAGAGTAACTGCATCACCAATACCTGTTTTTGAGTAACCGATTCCGTCCATTACTATTAAAAGTACTTTTTCGTTCATTTAAAAATCCGCCTTTATATTATTGTAGAGGTGAATTCATTTTGAATTCACCTCGTTGAGTATTAATTATTTACTTGCAGCCTTTACAATAACTGCGAAATCTTCTGCTTTTAAAGATGCACCGCCGATAAGACCACCGTCAACATCTTCTTGTGCAACAAGTTCTTCTGCATTTGCAGCATTCATTGAACCACCGTATTGGATTGTGAGAGCATCTGCATCTGCTTTAGAATAAAGTTCTGCAACAACCTCACGAATTGCGTGGTTAACTTCATTAGCTTGTTCAGCAGTAGCAGTTTTACCTGTACCGATAGCCCAAACAGGCTCATAAGCAATAATGATGTTTTTGAGTTCTTCAGCACTAACACCCTGAAGAGCAATTTTTGTCTGTAAACGTACAGTTTCTTCTGTAATGCCTTGTTCTCTTTCTTCAAGAAGTTCACCAACACAGAGAATTACTGTAAGACCTGAGTTAAGAGCTGCACGAACTCTTTTATTAACAGTAACATCAGTTTCACCGAAATATTGTCTTCTTTCTGAGTGACCGATTATTACGTATTCAACGCCGATTGATTTAAGCATTGGTGCAGAAACCTCTGCTGTGAAAGCACCGCTTTCTGCCCAGTGGCAGTTTTCAGCACCGATTTTAATGTTTGATCCTGCAGCTGCTTCTTGTGCTGCAAAAATATCAATATAAGGAACACAAAGAACAACATCACAATCAGCACCTGCAACAAGTGGCTTCATAGCTGTAATGATTTCTTTTGTTTCTGCAGGTGTTTTGTTCATTTTCCAGTTACCTGCAATAACTGCTTTACGAAGTGATTTATTCATTTTTATAAACCTCTGTTATCTTTTTATTCACACAATCCACTTAAACAAATCAAGCCTAACAAGTAAAGATTGTGCGGGGTTGGTAGTTTCTTTCACCCCGAAGCGTATAAAGATACGCAAGTTCGGGTAAAAAAATCGCCAAATGTGCGTAATATACATTTAACACAACATAAATAATAGATTGCGTGCAGTTGGTAGTTTCTTTCACCCCGAAGCGTATAAAGATACGCAAGTTCGGGTGAAAAAACTGCCAAATGTGCGTAATATACATTTAACACAACATAAATAATAGATTGCGTGCCGTTGGTAGTTTCTTTCACCCCGAAGCGTATAAAGATACGCAAGTTCGGGTGAAAAAACTGCCAAATGTGCGTGATATATTATTTATCGTTAACTGCTTCGATGCCTGGGAGAGCTTTACCCTCAAGGAATTCAAGAGATGCACCGCCACCTGTTGAGATGTGTGACATTTTGTCGCCGAAGCCTAATGTGTTAACTGCTGCTGCAGAGTCACCGCCACCAATGATTGTTGTAGCATCTGTTTCTGCGAGTGATTTAGCAACTGCAATAGTACCTTTTGCAAGGATTGGGTTTTCAAATACACCCATAGGTCCGTTCCAAACAACTGTTTTAGCTTCTCTTACTGCATCTGCATAAAGTTCTGCTGTTTTAGGACCGATATCAAGGCTCATCATATCTGCAGGGATTTTGTCTGCATCGCAAACTTCAACAGCAATTTCTGCATCTATTGGATCAGGGAAACTCTTTGTGATTGTAACGTCAACAGGAAGAAGAATTTTAACACCCTTTTCGTCTGCTTTTTTGAGCATATCTTTACAATAATCAATTTTTGTTTCATCAAGGAGTGATGTACCAACACTGTAGCCTTTTGCTGCTAAGAATGTGTAAGCCATACCGCCACCGATGATGAGTGTATCTGCTTTATTAAGAAGGTTTTCAATAACGTTTAATTTATCAGCAACTTTAGCGCCACCGAGAATTGTAACAAATGGTCTTACAGGGCTTTCGACTGCATTACCAAGATATTGAAGTTCTTTACCCATAAGGTAACCAACTGCTGCTTCTTCAACAAATGATGCTACACCAACTGTTGAGCAGTGAGCTCTGTGAGCTGCACCGAAAGCATCGTTAACATAAATATCGCAAAGTGAAGCGAGTTCTTTTGAGAAAGCTTCGCCATTTTTTGTTTCTTCTGGTCTGAAACGTGTATTCTGAAGAAGAACAACGTCACCATCTTTCATAGCTGCAACTGCTTTTTTAGCATTTTCGCCAACAACAGTATCATCTGCTGCGAAAACTACTTCTTGGTTTAAGAGTTCAGCAAGTCTTTTTGCAACCGGTGCAAGTGATTCTTTTTCATTTGGTCCATTTTTAACTTTACCTAAGTGAGAGCAAAGAATTACCTGTGCGCCATCAGCAATAAGTTTTTTGATTGTAGGAAGTGCTGCTGTGATACGGTTTTCGTCTGTAATAACGCCGTCTTTAAGCGGAACGTTAAAGTCGCAACGAACGAGAACCTTTTTACCTTTTGCGTTGATATCATCAACTGTTTTCTTGTTTAAAAGACCCATTTTAATAGACTCCTTTACATCCTTAATTTTTATACCCTATTATTTTATAACATTTTTATTTCTTTTTCAAGTACATTCTTCACATTTTACAGCATTTCAGCATACATTATAGCACCCGAATTTGTGAAATTTTTGTCACATTTGTCAAACAATCATCACACAACCATTTTCAGACGCATTTCTTTCAGTATTATTTTCTCTCTTCTTGACACCTGAACCTGTGTCATACCGAGTTTTTTTGCTACTACTGTTTGCGTTTCGCCTTTAAAATATCTGAGTTCAATTATTTGTCTGTCCTTTTCCGAAAGCTCTTTAAGACACTCCGCCAATGTCAGTCTTTCTGCAATTTTCTCCTCTTCGCCTATTATAGGTACATCAAACTGCTTTTCGCCGTTTTCATCTTCACCCGTAAGAGACAATGGCGGTAGCGACACCAAAAGAAGTTCTGCAGTTTCGGGCACTGACATTTTTATATATTCTGCTAATTCTTTTACGCTTGGTTCATAACCGAATTCTCTTGAAAAACATTCTTTTTCAACAGCTACAGCCCTCGCCTTTTCTTTTAAAGCACGACTGACTTTTACCGCTCCGCCATCACGGAATATTCTTTTTATTTCACCTAAAATTGCAGGAACGGCATAGGTGGAAAACTGAAAACCAAGCTCATCATTAAACCCGTCAACTGCTTTAATAAGACCTACGCATCCCGCCTGAAACAAATCATCATATTCAATTCCTCGATTTCTGAATCTGTTAGCACACGAATGAACAAGACCTAAATTTTCGGATATTAACTTTTCTCTATCAGTCATATTTTTTACCGCTTATTCTTTTTTCCATAGTAACAGTAGTACCAACCCCTACCTTAGAGCGAACCAGAAGCTTGTCTGAAAAGCTTTCCATAACAGAAAAGCCAAGCCCTGAGCGGTCACCACCAAGGCTTGTGTACAGTGGCTCTCTAGCCTTTTTAACGTCAGAGATGCCACAACCTCTGTCTCTTACCGACACTCTTAAAACACCTTCTTCAAATACTGTGCAGGTTATGTAAATTTTGCCTATTTTCTCTTTATAGGCATGTACGATACAATTTGTTACTGCTTCACTGACGATAGTTTTTATATCGCCTAATTCATCGACTGTCATATCAAGCTGAGAAGCAAAGGCAGAAACTGCAACCCGAGAAAACCCCTCATTTACAGAACAACTATCAATTATCATTTTCATTTGATTTATTTTTTTCATTTTAATTTTCCTTTCTGTTTATTTCTGCGATTTTCGGTATGCCCGACATCTGCATTATTTTATAATTTCTATCATCAAGATTATCTACCCTCACCTTTTTACCAAGTGTTACAGCGTATCTGTAACGTCCCATTACAAGCCCCACACCGGAGCTATCCATAAACGTTACATCAGAAAAGTCAATTACTAAAAAATTACACTGTTCTGATGATGAAAGCGCATCATCTATTGATTCTCTTATTTCAGGTGCTGTGTGGTGGTCTATTTCGCCTTTTAAAAAAGCATATAAATAATTACTTTTTCTTTTGATTGTTACCGGCATTTTTTCACTTCCTATAATTTTTTTATATGATACAACACTACTTTTGCAAAACCACTCGAATTTTGCCGACAAAAACAAAAAAACAGGACTGTAAAAAACGAACGTTTTTACAGCCCTACTTTATTATTTTTTTATGTTTAAGTATTCACCTATTTTTCTTATATCAAAATCAGGCTCAAATAGTGGTTTGAAAAGCCTGTAAACAGGTTTTGAAACAAGCAGATAACAAACAACTACGCCAAAGAAAAGATAAAGAGCTTTCTTTATAGGGTCATCCAACAAATATAAAATCTGATTTTCGTAATGGTAGTGTCTTATTACTGCTACAATAACAACGTGTAAAATATAAATATATACACTTCTTTCGCCTAAAATTGTTAACGGATTCCTCTTTCTCGGACAAAGAGAGAAAAGTGAAAAACTGAGAATAACACCGCCAACTATAAATCCAAGACGAACTAACACGGCATAATAGAAAGGAATATCAAAAACAAAAGACTTGTAACGTGTAGTCATTGCAAAAATTCCTGTTAATGTGCCGACCTCTCTTATCGACCACAAATAAACCGCAACTGCCGCAAAAACAAGCACCGACGGAATTGCCAGAAGGCGTTTTTCCTTCACAAAGTTCATTGCATTTTTTGAAAGCGTGTAGCCCAAAACAAAGAATGGTAAAAATGCCATTATCTTTGTCAGCTTTAAAAATGAAACCGTAGGTAAAAAGCCTTCACACAGCGAAATAAGGAGTGCGGTAATAAATGCTCTTGTCGGGTGTTTTTCTGCTTTTATTGCAATACAGAACACAAAGCAGAACACAATTGCAGAAAAATACCAGAGATGATAAACAGGAAAAAGGAATGAGAACAACTCAGATGCATCAAAAATATCTGTTGACAATGCCCTTTCTCCGTCAGGAATGATTTTTCCTGCCAAATAAACAAAAACCTGTGCAAACAAATAAGGTACTATTGTTTTGCTGATAACAGATGCGTAATCTTTGGTGTTAACGCGTCTTTTAAGAAAATAGCCCGAAATAATCGCAAATGCAGGCATATGAAATGAATAAATGAAGTTAGAAACGAATCCGTAAGTGTCAAACTTATTTACGAGACTTGCTATTAAGTGCCCGATAACAACCATTATCATAAGAACACCCTTCATATTATCAAACCAGGCATCACGCACTTTGTTATTTAATTTTACCGACTTTTCGGACATACTTTCACCTCTTTTAAATTATTTCATCATCCTTAAGGAAGTTAATGAGTCTTTCAGTATTTTTTCCATCGTGGAAGTCAACGAGTTTAGAATACTTCTTGAGATATTCTTTTGTTTGCTTATTGTAATAATTATTCTCAATTGCTTCCGATAAACCGTCGCAATTATAGAAAACGTCACCATAAACATTTTCATCGTTAAGCATAAGCTTTGTTGTAGGACCATATTGTTCCATACAAAAGTCTTTTTCTTCCCAATAGAAAATAACACGTGCACCTCTGTAAAATGCATCATAAGCAATTGATGAATAGTCTGTAATAAGCACTGCTGTTTCAGCTAAAATATCGTCATAACGCACGTTAAGTGCAATTTTCTCTGCAAGTGATGACGGAATTTTATTTAACTCGTTTACAATTAACGGATGAGGAAGAATAATTACGTTTTCTTTTAAAGATTCGGGAACAGAATCAAAAATACGAATAATCATTTTGTAGTAATTCGTTTCGGTAAAATCAATTCTTGCAGTATTGATTTCCCAAGGACGCCAGGTAGGCATAATTACTATTTTATCTGCATTTTCACTATATTGATTTCTGTCAAACTTAGGTAAACCTGTAATATAAATATCTTCAGGATAGTGTCTGCCGAGGGTTGTAAAATGGTCTGCCTCAGCTTTAGAAGAAACAATTACCCTGTATTTACCTAAAAGTGCTTTTCTCTTAAACATTTTTCTTGATTCAGAATCAAGAGAAACCATATACATAACACCGTGTTGCAAGAAAACGTAGTTTAAAAGCTTGCTTGAAATCTTTTTAAGAGCAAAAGGATTGAAGGTTTTTAAATCAAAGGCGTGAACCAATGCTTCAGTACCTATAAACGTTTTTGCAGCAAAGAAATAGAGATAGTGCTTAAAAGTGTGTTTATATATTATATACTTTTTATATTCCTGCGGAACCTTATCAATAAACTCATAGTTCCTATCAAGAATAAAGTATGCGTTTTTATAACCGCTTTTACGTAATTCTTCAAAAAGAACACTTGCACTTTCTTCATATTTAGAAGAGTTTTTCTCATAAAGAAGTACTAATTTCTTTGTGAATTTTGTACGCCAGACAAGTGATATTGCAAACGCTACGGCAACTTTAATTTTTTCAAAGAATTTATCTGATTTGTTGAATGAACGAACATAAATACTCAGATAATTTTTCTTCATTTGTCTGAATGTTGCAACCGCTGCGGTATCATCATCGTAGTAAGTACCACCACAAAGACCAACACAGTAATGTCTTAAGAATGAAAAATAAATCATTGCTTTTGTTACTGTTTTATCATATTTATTTTTATAGCAGATTTTAACAGGGTTATTTGCCGGCAATGTCAAAACTGTTTTTGTAGGGATTGAAAATTTAACAAAACCACAATGTTTGGTTGAAGCTTTGTTTTTATTGCAATAAAACTTGAATTCTGCGTTTTCCTGACCTATTGTTATCCAACAATCCTTCAAAGCAACAGGCACAGGAGTTTTCAAACTGAAAAAACTAAAACACTTCAAAGATTTAGAAGAGCCCATATATAACGGCAGAATATTTTTAAATCGAGTCAATTTTGAAAAACTGCTGTGTGCAAATTCATTGTCATCGTTTTCAAGATAGAATTTATTTTCTTGTTCAGAATAATTAACCTCTTTAAAGCCATTACTTTTTTCAAGCAAGTTTGAATAAGCAATTCTTTTTTCGACTCTCGCAGTTCTTACAAAATAATCACCGTGAATTATATATTCTTTTTCACCTGTCATCTGTGATAAAACACCTGCAATAAAGGTGTTACCACCTGAAAAATCAACGATTTTTTCAGGCGTTATTTTATAAAACAGATGCCCCGCCTCACGTCTAAAGGTTTCTTTTGTTTTGTCAGAAAAATCAATTTTACCTATAAGTCTGTAAAAATATGAAAGGAACCATTCTTTATAGCTTAAAAGGAACGCAGTTACTGTTCCGTAAGTTGAAATTGAAGAACCAAGCGAAAGAATAAACTCTTTGCTGAATTTATTCAGATTTTTTCTGTAGGCAATTACGTATTTGTAACCGGGATTTTCAGCAATATAATTCTTAATCGGCTCAAAGAAAACCGGTTTTAATTCACCTGCATAAATCAGGCAGACGTTTTCACCCGCATTTTCTTCTCTAACCAAATCATAGACGTCTGTCTTGCCTTCAACCATCATTTCAAAAATATCTTCGCAAGACTTAATAGAGCCGTTAGTGCAGAATTTGTTTAAAAATGCCTCATCTGTCTCAACAGGAGCAGACATTTCTTTAATAACATCATCAATATTTTCCAGAATAGGAAACGGCAAATCCTCAAAAGGCATATAAAGTCCTCTTGAGCTGAGATATTCTTCTTTGTCGTAAGCATAAAGAATAATTTTTTTGCCTGTTATTGCAAAATCGAAGAACACACTTGAATAGTCTGTAATAAGACCATCACAAGCGTTAAGAACCTCGTAAGTATCGTATTCGCCCGGGAAATATTTAATATGCTTATAACCCGAGCAATCTATATCAGAAGCAAGTAAAAAGTGAAGGTTAACAAGCAACACGCTTGAATCATCAAGCTTTTCATCAAATTCCTTAAGAATTTTTTCAGTCATCTGAATCTGAATTTTTGTATTTGCTTTTCTGCCTGTACCACGCCACGTAGGCATATAACCAAAGACTTTTTTGTCAGCCAAACCAAGCTTTTCTTTCATTGAAGCTGCTTGCTCTTTATCATAAAAAACATAGTTTCTAGGATAGTTTGCTATAAATGAATAACCTTTAAAGATGTTTTTCAAATCGTAGTCATACATAAAAACATCTTTTGTAAACTCATTAGGGAAAAGAGCATAATCGCTCATTAAATAATTCTTTTGAATATTTGCCAATGAGGCGTAGTTGGATTTATCTGATTTACCTAACGTTTTGAGAGGTGTGCCGTGCCAGGTATTTAAAAAGACCTGTTCATCTCTTTTATTGAAATATGGTGGAAAAGAGTTGTCAGTTGCAATAAATTTTGCTGTAGCAAGATATCTGCAATATTCTTTTGAATCTCTGTTAACAAGAACAACGTTTTTAAAGTTATAAAACGCCATTCTCTCTGCAGCCTTTTCTCTCGTATTTTCTGTTACAACAAAAACACTTTTGTAAGAACTCCAACGAGGATTGGTTTCAATCTCTCTGAGCATAGCAAACATATTACCGTTAATGTTGGAACCTTGTCCGCCCTCTAAGAGAACTGTTTTTTCTTCAATTGGTGATTTTGTATATTTTAAGTAATCAGTTTTTATATTTTGTTTAACTTTACTTATAAGTTTAAAATATCTTTTAAGCCCCACAATGCTACCCCTTTGCGACCTTAGAATATTAGAATAATATATGTAAAATCAGGTTTCAGGAACCTGGTCCACTCCGCTCATTTCTTCCTGAAGTTGTAAATCGTTTTTAATTTGTGTTGTAGAAACACCTGGTGTACGCTCAAGGTAAACCACTTCACAATGTTCTTTAAGATAATCGAACTTATCGCTGCCTGCCCAATCTGAACCCATTACAACAACGTCAATATGGTAATCTTTAACGTCAGAAAGTTTTTGTTCCCATTCGTTTTCAGGAATAACCAAATCAACATATCTGATTGCTTCTAACATCTTTTTACGTGTTTCGTAACTGTGATAAGCTTTTTTCCCTTTTATTGCATTAAATTCATCTGTAGATAATGCCACTACAAGGTAATCGCCAAGCTCTTTGGCTCTTTTTAAAATATTGATGTGCCCATAGTGAAGAAGGTCAAAAGTTCCATAAGTTAAAATTCTTTTCATTTTATTATAACTCCTTTTTGTTGTATATTTCAGAACAAATAAATTTCGCTAACAACTGAGCGTTATCTGTTCCTTGATTTTCAACGTATTTATTTTTAAAACTATTCAGAAGAGAATAGTTATAATCGGATTTTAAAATTGCATTTATCAACTCTCGAGAGTCTTCAAAACACGCAAATTCCATTTCTGCCTTCAAATCGACGTTTAACCCGCGCTCAAGCTTATATTCACTGTAATCGGGAATATAAAACCATAGTGGCTTATCAAGCAATGCCGCTTCAAATGCACAGGCAGAATAATCGGTTATGATTTCATCTGTAATTTTCATTAAATCCTGCGTTGTGTAAGCACCCTTAAAGCCTGAACCAAGAGTTTTTGCGGTTTCGCTTAACGGATGTGCAGAAAGCAATAATCTGACATCCTGTACACCTTCAAAGGATTTTAAAATATTCTTAGTTATTTTTAAATCGGCATCTCTGAACGTCGGTAGATACAAAACGATTTTTTTATTCAGGAATTCAGGATTATCATTAAGAAACTGCTCTTTTTTTGTAACACCATCAAGAAGCAAATCTATTCTTGGTAATGTAGCGATTTTAATATTTTCAGCACTACATCCAAACGCTTCGCAATAAAACTCGGCAGTTTTTTGTGACGGAGCAATTACATAATTGTAATTTTTGTGCATACACATCACTTTAGATATATTTTCGCTTCTGCCTTGTTTTTTACCTGTTGCTTGTAAACTGAATTTTTTTACTGCTCCTAAAGCGTGCCACAACTGAATTACAGTTAAATCACTTTTATGTTTAAGACAAGAAACCGGAATTGAATAAGTGTCTGTTATTACAAGCTTCGCAGAAGCAATTTCATACATATCTTTAAAAATTGCTAATATATAAGATAAAGACAATGAGCTTTCGTCTTTCAATCTGCGTAATCTGAAAATCTGCTTTGTTTCGGGCGAAAGTTTATTAATTGCGTCTTCAAGCAAAAGCATATCTAAAGATTTTTCGTTTGATTGACGTGACAACCAAACTATTTTATTTTTTGTTTTCTGCCATTTCATAGGAATATAAATAATTCTTATAAAAAGTACAAACAATCTGACTATTAATACTTTCATAACCACAAATTTCTTTCAGTTTATAATCCTTAACATTATAGCACAACTCCGACTTTATTTCAATATAAAATTACTCTTTATGGTGGGTGTATTAAAATAAAATAAAAAATGTGTAAATTCGAAAAAGACTATTGAAAAATTAAGATCAATTGTATATAATATCATTACTTGCTTGTGTAGCACAGTTGGTAGTGCAGCTCATTCGTAATGAGCAGGTCGCAGGTTCGAATCCCGTCACAAGCTCCAAAGACTACAGTTTCTCTGTGGTCTTTATTTTTTTAAAAAAGCAAAGTAAATATTAAGTACAGGGATTCGAACCTCTCGGCGAAGCCGAACATAATCGGGTGTTCGCGTAGCGAATGATGGGCAGAGCCCATCGAATCCCGTCACAAGCTCCAAAAAATCCCGTGCACTTTTGTGCACGGAATTTCTTCTTGTTTTCGTAATATTCTGTAACAAAAATACATAGTCACTTAACATCATCGCGGATATGTTTCCAACCACAATCCTCAAGTATAAATTCTTCCAACGAATCGATATAATCTAAATCCGGATCATTATAACAAATGTAGCTGATTTCCCTTGTTTCATCATTGGTTGCGATTAAAACAACTTCTTTGGGATAGCACATTTCGTATTCAGCTATCGATAACATACAAAAAGAATATCCGTCTATCTCGGTAGCAGGTTTGCAAATAAACTCATCGTCTTTTATAGCATCCGTCTGAAAAACATATTTCTCTTCTAAGGATGCCTTCTGTCGTAAATATTCTTCGTCGGAATATTTACATATTATGAAGTCTGATTCCCAGGCGAAAATATAACCATACGCCTCATAATGATAATAGTCAATCTTTCCAGGAGTTGAAATTTCACTTAATCGAGGCATAAGCTCGTTGATGTTTTCGGAATAATACATCGGCACCTCATCATTTTCGTAATGATTGACAAACTCATACGCTTGAAATGCACGAAAAAAAAGAAATGAAATAAAAAAAACAATCAAAGCAACCATAACTAAGGTAACCTTTACCCATGTTTTTTTAGTCTTAAAGATATTAAAAGCAAACAACAAAATCGCTATAATCGGCAATATAAAATATGCAAAAATAATACTTGGAGTTAGCAATATACCATCTGATATCTTCACAACACCCGAAACAAATACTGCAACAGGAAGAACACTAAAAAAAGCAAGGGCAAAAATATTACCTTTATTAAGTCTTTTTTTATTTTCCATAACGCACCTCATTTTATCGGTTTTACCAAAAGTTCATATTGCAACAGACAGATTTTAACGACAAAAGTATAACACACCATTCAAGATTTTTCAACAATTCGTTCCCCCTCTAATTAAACCTATGTCACAACTTCAATTTACACACAAACCAAAAAACAAAACAAGTCTGTAAAAACATATTGTTTTTACAGACTCATTTATTTATTTTTTAAACTGTTGTTTCATTCTCATTTCTTTTGAGAGAATTCTTTTTCTTAAACGGATATTTTCAGGGGTGATTTCAACCAATTCGTCATCACCAATAAATTCCATTGACTGTTCAAGACTCAAAACAGTGTGAGGTACTAAACGGAGTGCATCATCACTACCTGAAGCACGAGTGTTTGTCATTTGTTTTTTCTTACAAACATTACAAACAATATCTTCGTTCTTTGCACATTCGCCGACAATCATACCTTCATAAACCGGAACGCCCGGACCTATGAAAAGTCTACCACGGTCTTGTGTGTTGAAAAGTCCGTAACCCGTACTTTCACCTGTTTCGTGAACAACAATTGAACCACGTTCACGCATCTGGATATCACCTTTGTATGGCTCGTAACCCAAGAAAAGGTTATTCATAATACCATTACCATTTGTGTCAGTCATAAACTCTGAACGATAACCGATAAGTCCACGGGCAGGAATTTTAAATTCAATATGAGTTGAACCACCGTCACGAACATCCATATTTTCAAGTTCGCCACGTCTTGAACCGATTTTTTCCATAACAGCACCAACATAGTTTTCAGGAACTTCTACTATAAGTAATTCCATTGGTTCTAAAAGGTTGCCGTTTTCGTCGTTTTTATAAATAACCTGTGGACGAGAAACCTGGAATTCGTAACCCTGGCGACGCATTGTTTCAATAAGAATCGATAAATGCAATTCACCACGACCTGAAACCTTGAAAGAATCTGTTGAGTCGGTTTCTTCAACTCTCATACTAACGTTTGTTTCAACCTCTTTAAAAAGTCTTGCACGGATATTTCTTGAGGTAACAAACTTACCCTCTTTACCCGCAAACGGACTGTCATTAACCATAAAATTCATTGAGATTGTTGGTTCGTCTATCTTAACAAACGGAAGCGGGTCAAGATGTTCTGTATCGCAAGCAGTTTCACCTATATTAAGCTCAGAAATACCTGAAACTGCAACAAGGTCACCCATTTTTGCACTTTCTACTTCAACTCTCTTGAGGCCATCGAATTGATAAAGCTTAACGATTTTTACGTTCTGATGTGTACCATCCTGCTTGCAGATTGAAACAGTCTGCCCTGCCTTTACGCTACCACGTTCAACTCTACCGACACCAATTCTACCAAGATAATCATCATAATCAAGGCTTGAAAAGAGAATTTGTAACGGTCCGTCAACATCACCCTCAGGTGCATCAATATTTTCTAAAATAGCATCTAAGAGCGGACGCATATCGCCTTCTCTTGCTTGTGGGTCGAGTGAAGAATAACCATCTCTACCCGAAGCATAAACTACCGGGAATTCGATTTGTTCTTCATTAGCACCTAAATCTATAAATAAATCTAAAACTTCGTCAATAACTTCGCTCGGTCTTGCTCCAGGGCGGTCAATTTTGTTAATAACAACAATCGCCTTTTTACCTAATGCAAGTGCTTTTTTGAGAACGAAACGGGTCTGTGGCATACAACCTTCAAATGCATCAACAAGCAACAATACGCCATCAACCATCATCATAATACGTTCAACTTCGCCACCGAAATCGGCATGGCCTGGAGTATCAACAATATTAATTTTTACATCCTTATAGTGAATACCTGTATTTTTTGAAAGGATAGTAATTCCACGTTCTTTTTCAAGGTCGTTTGAGTCCATAACACGTTCATCAACCTGCTCGTTAGAACGAAAAATACCGCTCTGGTGTAAAAGCTGATCAACAAGCGTTGTTTTACCATGGTCAACGTGAGCAATAATTGCTACATTTCTTATATCTTCTCTTCTCTTCAAAATCTTTCACCTTTCAATAATCAAAGTAAATTAACGTTTTTTTCTGCACATTTTTTTATCATAGTGTCAGACCAGAGCGATGCCTGAACTTCACCTATATGTATTTTACCAAGTAAAAGCATACACACTCTCGACTGCCCTATACCGCCACCAATAGTAAGCGGAAGTGTTCCGTTTAAAATCTGTTTATGATATTCAAACTCTCTACGTTCGTTTTTATCTGCCGCTTTAAGTTGAGCATCAAGAGTTTTTTCATCTACCCTTATGCCCATTGAAGATATTTCTATAACATCTTCCAAAACATCACTATAAACTAATATATCTCCATTTAAAGACCAATCATCATAGTCAGGCGCTCTGCCGTCGTGCGGTTTACCGCTTTTTAATTTGCCACCTATTTGCATAAGAAAAACAATTTGCTTTTCTTTGGTTATTGCTTTTTCTCTTTCTTTAGCCGACAAATCAGGATACATATCCTCAAGTTCTTGAGTTGTAATAAAAAACACATCTCTTGTAAACTCTGTTTTTACTTCAGGGAATTTTGCTTTTACAGACTCAAGTGTGTCAACAAGTGCATTGATAATGCTCTTTACTGTATCTTTAAGATATTCAATATTTCTGTCTTCTTTTGTTATAACTTTTTCCCAATCCCATTGGTCAACGTAAATTGAATGGAGGTTATCCATATCTTCATCACGACGAATTGCATTCATATCTGTGTAAAAGCCCTCGCCTGATGAGAAACCATACTTTTTCAAAGCTATTCTTTTCCATTTAGCAAGAGAGTGAACAATAACAACGTCGCCTGCTTCAGGCATCTCTTTAACGTCAAAAGAAACCGCTCTTTCAACGCCGTTCAAATCGTCATTTATACCACTGTTTCTTGTTACAAAGAGAGGGGCAGAAATTCTGTCGAGATTAAGTCTTTGGGCTAAATTATCCTCAAAAGTATCTCTTACTACTTTAATAGCCTTTTGTGTATCTCTCATTGATAAAGTCGGTTTGTAATTATCTTTTAATACGAGCATAATGCTACCTCCAAATAAAATACCATAGAATTATACCACTATAAAGCTTTAATATCAAGATTTTTCCGCTATATTTTGATAGAAAATCACTAAAAACTGTTGAAATATATTATTCAATTTGCTAAAATCTTTTAGTAAAAACATTGTCCCTGGGTGATAATTATGAAATTTAAAAACGTATTACTTGCAAGTGATTTTGACGGAACTTTAAAACACGATGACGGTATTATTACTGAAGACGTAATTGAAAAAATTAAATATTTCATTAAAGAAGGTGGATTTTTTACTGTCTGCACAGGCAGAATTCACCAGGGTTTTCATCTTTACGACCCCGAATATATTAATGCCCCTGTTCTTTTAGGCAACGGCGCAATGGCTTTCGATTATGAAAAAAACAGAATTATTTTTAACGATGCGATTTCTGACGAAGGAATAAAACCATTTGAAGACGTTTTAAAGAGTTTTCCTGACGTTGCATTTGAATTTTACAACTTCAACAAGGTATGCTCAATAAATATAAATGAAAAATCAGAAAGACATTTTACAAGTCAGTCAATCCCCTTTGAGCAGGTAAACAGCGTAATTGAAGCACCCCGCCCATGGACAAAGGTTATGATTTTAGCAAACGAAAAATCAAAATCAGTTCAGGATTTTCTTGAAAACTACCCTGAAGTAAACTTTTTGAGAAACGATGGTGACTACATCGAAATAATGAAAAAAGGTATTGATAAGGGTGTGGGACTTTTAAGATTAGCCAAAAGTCTTGGTTGTGATAAAAAAGACACCTACGCCGCAGGCGACGGCTACAACGACGTTGAAATGCTTGTTGCGGCAAGTGCAGGTTTCGTTCCTGAAAACGGCTCAAAAGAAGCACTAAGCGTTGCAAAATATGTAACACGTTCAAACAACAATGGCTGTATTGCTCACGCAATTGAAATTCTTGATTCAATTTACTGAACATAAAAGCACTCGCAAAGAATTAATCTCTTTGCAAGTGCTTTTATTATTTTATAAACTTTCAGCAATATCATAAATTAATTTCTCGGTTTTTTCCCAACCCAAACACGGGTCTGTTATAGATTTACCATAAATATTTTCACCGATTTTCTGAGCGCCGTCTTCAATATAGCTTTCAATCATTAAACCTTTTACAAGCTTCTTAATATCATTATTATGGTTGATGCTGTAAAGAATATCTTTCGTTATTCTGATTTGTTCAAGATATTTTTTGCCCGAGTTTGCATGGTTAACGTCTATGATTGCTGCAGGATTCTGAAGACCTGAAGCTGCATATAAATCGCTTAACTTCTGTAAATCCTCGTAGTGGTAGTTAGAAATAGAGTGACCGTCTCTGTCTACAAAACCACGCATAATAGCATGAGCATAAGGGTTTCCGTCACTTGTTACTTCCCAACCACGATAAATAAACGTGTGGCTGTGCTGAGCAGCGGTAATTGCATTCATCATAATTGACAAGTCACCGCTTGTCGGGTTCTTCATACCAACAGGTACTTCAAGTCCGCTTGCTGCAAGTCTGTGTTGCTGGTTTTCAACGCTTCTTGCACCGATTGCAACGTAAGAAAGAATATCTGAAAGATAACGGTAGTTATCAGGATATAACATTTCATCTGCACAAGAAAAACCCGTCTCTTTCAAAGCAGACATATGAATATCACGAATAGCTACAATACCCTCATACATATCAGGTGCTTTATCTGGATCGGGCTGATGCACCATACCCTTGTAGCCATCACCCGTTGTTCTCGGTTTATTTGTGTAAATTCTCGGAATGATAAAAATTTTATCCTGAACCTTATCCTGAACCCTTCTGAGACGGTGTATGTAATCTAAAACCGCATCTTTATAGTCGGCAGAGCAAGGTCCTATTACAAGCAAAAATTTATCTGATTCGCCTGAAAAAATTTTTCTGATTTCTTCATCGTTTTTTGCTTTTTGTTCTACCATTTGTTGTGTCAAAGGAAACCTTTCTTTTACCTCTTTAGGTATTGGTAATTTCCCTTTGAAATTCATACTCATTTTAAACACTTCCTATTAGTTTTGAAATTCTATACCAAGTTTCTCGCAATCTTTAAAAAACAACGGGTAACTTTTATTAACACATTCAGCATTTTCTATAACACCACCAAAAACACTACTTATAACTACAAGCGACATTGCAATTCTGTGATCGTTGTTTCCAAAAAGCATGACTTCGGGTGTTTTTAAAGCTGATTTTTTAATTATTATTTCATCTTCATAAACAGTGATATCTGCAGAGAATTTTGAAAGTTCTTTTTTCATTACCTCTCCGCGGTCACTTTCTTTTATTTTTAAACGACCTGTTCCTTTTAACGTTGCACCGTTCAAAACAGATGCCATAGTCATTAAAATCGGCGCCAAGTCAGGACAATTCGTTACATCCAACACAGGTGAACCCTCTTTTAAGAGTTCAAAATATTCTCTGTAAATCTTATCCCCTTGTGTACTGTTTTCATTAAGACCTGTAACGCAAACGTTACCGCCAACTAAATTAAACGCTTCAAGAAACGCTGCATTTGACCAGTCACCCTCGCAATAGATGTTGGTTGGTTTAAACGTCTGAGAACCTTTTATTTTAAAGGTTCTCTCATCGCTTCTTTCAACGCTGACTCCGAACTCATTTAAAATTTCTAAAGTCAAATCAATATATGGTGAGCTTTGTAAGTCGGTAGTGAGTTTTATTTCACTATCCGCTTCTAAAAGAGGCAAAGTAAATAACAAGCCTGTTAAAAACTGACTACTGACATCCCCTCTGCATTCATAAATGCCACCCTTTAAGCTACCGCCTACGGTTATTTGATTTTCTGATTTATTTATAAAACAGTTTTTCCCGGGGAATATTTCTTCATAAACAGTCTGAGGTCTTTCTAAAAGTCTTTTACTGCCTGTAAAAGTAACTTCTTTACCAAACAGTAATGAAACGGGTATTAAAAATCGCAACGTACTTCCACTCTCATTTGCAAAAAGCTCAATCCTCTTTTGTTTAATTTTGAGCGAAGCACCTTTTATAATTAATTTGTCGTTTTCTTCTTTAAATTCTACACCGAACTGCTTTAAGCAATTTATTGTTGCTGTTACGTCATCTGAATGAGCAATATTTTCTATAACAGTTTCACCATCACAAAGTGCGGCACCAATCAATGCCCTGTGCATATAGCTTTTTGAGGGAGGTGCTTTTATTTTGCCACCCGCAACACTTTTTGAAACATTTGCTAACATTTAACGCACCCTTTCAAGTAAAGCGTCAACAGCCTCTAAATAGCCGTCTGTGCCGTGGCCAGTAATAGTTTTGAAGGCGTAGTCGCGAACGTAGCTTATTTGTCTGAAGGCTTCTCTTTCAGAAACCTCAGAAATATGTACTTCTACTGTCGGAATCCCTACAGCCTTTAAAGCATCTAAAATTGCTACACTTGTGTGAGTATAAGCCGCCGGATTAATAATAATTCCGTCAAAGTTATTATATGCTTTTTGTATTTCATCAACTATATCGCCTTCGTGATTTGATTGAAAGCACTTAACCTCTAACCAATTTTTCTTAGCGTATTTTTCAATTTTTTCTACGAGATTTATATAAGTTTCTTTACCATAAATCTCAGGTTCACGAATACCTAACATATTAATGTTTGGTCCATTCACAACAAGGATTTTCATTGTAACACCTCAAAAATTTTATTAATAACATCTTCCGGATTACCATTTGCATCAATTACTACATCTGCATAGGTTTTATACAAATCGTATCTTTCATTATGTCTTTTTTGTAAATCCGCTTTTGTGGATGACAATGGTCTGTCAACGGTAGAAACAAGTTTTTCTAAAGCTCTGTCTAAAAAGATTATTTTCCCGTTTTCTTTTAAAAACTCAATATTCTTTTTATTCAGAACAACTCCGCCACCTGTTGAAATAATTGATGAATTGATTTTAGAAAGATTGAAAATTATTTCGGATTCACAACTTCTGAAATACTCCTCGCCTTTTGCTTTAAAAATTTCAGAAATTTGCATCTTTTCGCTTTCTTCTATTAATTTATCACTATCGTAAAAAACACGATTCAACTTTTCTGCAAGAATATTACCTATAGTGGTTTTACCTGATGAAGGCATACCTATTAAAACTATGTTTTCTTTAGAATTCAAAATTTTAGAAAAAACTTTTTCTATATCGTTTTGGGTTACTTCTTTATCTATAAATTTTTCTACCGCTCCCGCAGCCTGAGCGACAAGCATATAAAGACCGCCGACCGCTTTGACGTTATTCATTAAAGCATCAACAACAAGTTTTGAACGGATAGGGTTGTAAACAGCATCAACAACACCTGAAAGATTTTCAAACTTATTTACATCTACCGCAGATTTATAGATTTCAGGAAACATTCCTACAGGTGTTGTATTAATTATTACATCTATAGAATCGCTCACATTATAAAGTTCTTCATAAGAAATAAAATTTTCAGATTTTTGTCTTGATACTTTATAAACGGTTTCCGCTTCAAAAAACTCTGCAACCGCTTGTGCTGTTTTTGAAGTACCACCACTACCTAAAACTGCGACTGTTTTATTTTTTATTTCGATTCCGGCTTTTTCTATAAGACTTTTCATTCCGAAAAAATCCGTATTATATCCGTAAAGTTTACCGTTTTTGTTAACTATTGTATTAACCGCACCTATGTTTTCAGCTTCTTCAGAAATATAATCAAGAAATTGTAAAACTGTTTCTTTATATGGAATTGTAACATTTATCGCCTTGAAATTATGCTCAGTCATAAACGCAGTAACTTCATCTTTTTCGAGTTCCTTTAATTCATACCGATAATCCGTCAATGAATTATGTATTTCTTTTGAAAAGCTATGGCTCAACTTTTCACCAATACAACCATATTCCATTAGTTTTCACCAAGCCAATCCGTACCGAATTTTTGTGAAAGCATATCGCAAAGAACAATTGCGGTAATGCTGTCTACAACGACTCTTGCTCTGTGAACAATACAGGGGTCGTGACGACCTTTTATTGCAATTACAGTATTCTCGTTTGTTTTAAAGTTTACTGTTTGTTGCTCTTTTGAGATTGATGGTGTCGGCTTAACGGCACATCTGAATGTGATTGGCATTCCGTTTGTAATGCCACCATTGATACCACCGTTATTGTTTGTTTTTGTTTTCACTTCACCGTCTTCAATAAAGAATTCGTCATTCATTTCACTACCAAACATATCTGCACAACTGAAACCGCAACCAAACTCGACACCCTTAATAGCGGGTATTGAGAAAAGTGCGTGTGAAAGCATACTTTCAACTGAATCAAACCACGGTTCACCTATTCCTACAGGAAGCCCTGTAACTACCGTTTCAAGCACACCGCCGACACTATCATTATCTGAAGCAGCTTTCTCTATATTTTTAATCATTTCTTCACCCTTCGAATCATCAAGAGTTGCGAAAATCTTATTATTCAGCAAATTGATATCTTTCTTATAATCTGTAAAATCTACATCCTCTACCCCAGCACATTTCTTTATATGAGTACCAAGCACGACCCCTTTTTTGCTTAACGTGTCAATCGCTATAGCACCTGCAGAAACAATACCTGCGGTAATTCTGCCACTGAAGTGCCCACCACCGCGATAATCCTCACAAGCGTTATATTTTGAAAACGCTGTGAAATCTGCGTGTCCCGGTCTTGCTATGCCATAGGTTGACGAATAATCTTTTGACTTTGTATTTTCATTTTTAATAAGAATGCAAATCGGTGTTCCTGTAGTTTTACCGTTAAAAACACCACTTTCTATTTCGAAATTATCGCTTTCTTTACGAGGTGTAGAAATTTTTCCGAAAGGACGTCTTAAATCGAGTTGATGTGAAATAAACTCTTCATCTACAGTAATACCCGCGGGTAAACCATCTATTATTGCACCAATAGCGTTGCCGTGACTTTCACCAAATACAGTTACCGCCACATTACAGCCTAACGTATTTTTCATTTTCAAGCTCCTTTCAGAATGTTGTAAATTTCTGTCTGCTCTAAAAATTTGAACTCAAAAGCACCTATTTCTTCAACAAACACCGCATTAACTCCACTACCCTCTGATTTTTTATCATGGCTTACTGCTTCAAAGACTTTTTCAATATCAAATGAAGCTTTTGTCGGAAGGTTATTTTTTACAAGCAGATTCTTTATTCTTTCTCTTGTTTTTTTGCTTGTCATATACATCATACCAAGTGCAACGCACTCGCCGTGATAAAGCTCGTTAAGACCTGTAACAGTTTCAATAGCGTGACCGATTGTGTGCCCGAAATTAAGCACCTTGCGAAGACCTGTTTCTTTCTCATCCTCTTCTACAACCGCCTTTTTTATAAGCAGCGATTTTTCGATTACTGTTTCTATTATATCTTCCGCATTATTTTCTTCTAACAAGCTGAACAATTCGCTGTCAGAAGTTGCTGCCATTTTTATACTTTCAGAAAGACCGTTATTAAATTGTCTTTTTGTTAACGTTTTTAAAACGTCAGGGTCAATTATTACAGCCTTGGGTTGATAAAAGGCGCCAACTAAATTTTTATAGCCTAAAAAATCAATAGCAGTTTTCCCGCCGATTGACGAATCAACCTGAGAAAGCAACGTTGTCGGGATATTATAAAAATCAATACCACGCATATACGTCGCAGCAGTAAAACCCGACATATCGCCAACAACACCACCGCCGACTGCTATAACACAATCTTTACGGTCAAATTTATTTTCGGCAAGAGTTTTTAAAAGTGCAGAATACGTTTCGAAATTCTTACTTTGTTCGCCCTGCTCAAATGTGTAAATAATACTGTTTTCAATCTGACTTGCAACAGTTTTTGCATATTTCTCAGGCACACCGCTATCGGTTACAATTAATGCCTTGCCTTTAATTTTTAAAATATCTTTCACTTCGTTTAAGGCATTTCGTTTTAAGGTGATATCATAACTGCCGTTTGAAGTCTTAACGTTAATAATCATCAGATTCTCATTTCTTTCGTAAATTTGCCGACTAATCGGACATTTGTACAAACGCTTGAAAGTGATTTTATAAGATTTTCTTCTGCTTCCTTTGAAAGCTTACCTTCACCTTCAACAAAGAAATAATAATTCCATATAACATCCTTTGAAGGACGACTTTTAAGCGTTTTCAAGTTATAGCCTGAATCGCCAAAAACAGATATTGCTTTTCCGAGTGAACCTGCTTCATCCTTAACAGTAAACAAAAGAATAAAGTTAGTGTCACTCTTTGGCGAAACGTCGCGTTGAACTCTTGAAAATACTGCAAAACGAGTTGTGTTTGTACTGTTTTTATTAATCTTTCTATCGAGTAATTTCAAACCATATTCTTCACCTGCTTCTATGCTGCAGACAACACCCTTGGTTTTATCATTTAACTCAAACACTTTTTTAGCTGCAACTGCAGTATTTACTTCTTCAACAGTTTCAAAACCATGTTCGTTGATATATTCTGCACACTGCCCTAACGCCTGTTTATGACTTATTACAGTTTTTATATCGTTAACGTCAGCATCCTTTGTGCCGAAAAGGTTTTGTTCAACAGGCAAATCAAAAATACCATTAATATATAATGAGCCGAAATAGGTTAAATCCATAACCTGCCCTACGTCACCCTCGTAACTGTTTTCAATAGGCAAAACCGCACAGTCACATTCACCGTTTTCTACTGCTTTATAAGCCGCTTTAAAATTTTTATAAGAAACTCTTTCAGCATATGGAAAAATTCTTTTTACTGCAATATCGGCAAATGCACCCTTCACACCGGAAAAAGCAACATTCATACCATTAAGAAGTCTGCGCTGATATGCTTTTGAAAGCTCCATTGTGTTATTCATAAAGCCTATGTAATAAGTTTTCAGTTCTTCATCTTCTATGTAGGTAAGCATTTTTTCAACTAAAGCCTTCTCTCTGTCAATATCCTCGACAGGAAGCCCGTTTTTTCTTTTGTATTCAGCAACCTGTTTTGCTGCATTCATTCTTTTTTCAAACAAAACTGCTATTTGCTTATCTACTTCATTAATTATTTCTCTTGCTTGCTGAAGCTCATTTTTCTCATTCATTATTTATATTCCTCAATAAGTTTTTTGAATGCAGGTAATGAATTTTGGATTTGTTCAGGTGAAACGCAGTAAGAAATTCTTACAAAGCCATTCACACCAAAATCATCACTCGGAACTAGCAATAATTCATATTTTTTGGCAACCTCACAGAATTTATTGGCATCTGCTTCAGGCGATTTTACAAACATATAAAATGCGCCGTCCGGTTTAATTACTGTGTAGCCGTATTCTGTAAGTGCATCATAAAGCACTTTTCTGTTAGCTTCATAAACAGATACGTCTGCTGTTTTATCAAGACATTTTGCAATTGTGTATTGCATAAGACTCGGTGCACAAACGTAACCTAAAGCTCTGCCTGCACCACACACAGCAGCAAAAACGTCGCCACAATCTTTAAGAGTCGGTGCTACAAATATGTAACCAATTCTTTCTCCAGGTAAAGAAAGAGCTTTACTGTATGAATAGCAAACAATTGTGTTATCATAGTATTTTGGTATATAAGGAACCTCTTCGCCTGTAAACACAAGTTCTCTGTATGGTTCATCGGCTAAAAGATAAATATCTGTATTATACTCCTTTTGCTTCTCAGAAAGAAGCTTTGAAAGTTTAATAATATCACACTCAGGGATAATTACCCCTGATGGATTGTTAGGTGAATTGACAATAATAGCTTTTGTTTTTGCTGTTATTGCTTTTTCTAATGCAATAAAATCGATTTGTAAATTCTCTGTTTTGCAAGGAACAACCCTTAAAGCGGCACCCGCTTGTTCTGCAAACACTCTGTATTCAGGGAAAAATGGTGCCAACGCAATAACTTCATCCCCGGGATTTACAAGTGCATTTAAAGATATTGTAAGTGAAGCCGCAGCACCACAAGTCATATAAATAAGATTTGGTGTTGCTTCAACATTAAATTTATTTTTAATATAAGAAGCAATTTCTGTTCTTACCCCCATATCACCGGGGCCTGAGGTGTAACCGTGAAGCACTTCTGCAGGTACGGTATTTAAGAATTCCTTCATAATATCAGTAACCTCCTGTGGTGCCGGAACACTCGGATTACCCAAGCTAAAATCGAAAACATTCTCTGCTCCGATTTCTGCTTTTCTTTTTCTGCCGTACTCGAAAATCTCTCTGATAACAGAGCTTTTTTTACCTAAACCCATCATTTTTTCTGAAATCATAATATATACTCCTAAAAAATTATTTGTAAAATAAAAAAATCTGCACACCTACTATGAAAACATAGCAGAAATGCAGATTGACTATATACTCCGAAAAGCACAAACTTTTCATTCGGCATACAGACAATCCGCATTTATAAAGTAAAAAAATCGAAATACAAAATTACGAATCATCTATATAACCTCCTAAAAAATTTTATGCGGAAATTATATACCTATATTTGATATTTGTCAAGCATTTATTCAATAAATTCACTGAATTTATCTCTTAATTGCAAGAGCTCGTCATAATTTTCTTTTACGCCATCTTCAGTATTTATTCTTAAAGGCTCAACAATATCACAAACAACTTCGAAAAGTGGTGTTAACCCCATATTACCGATTATCCCTTTTAACGTATGTGCATATTCAAATGCTTCACAAAGCTTTCCATTTTCTAAAGCTTCACCCAAAAGAGTAAATGCATCATCCTGAAGAAGCTCTGCGTAGAATTGAACATACAATTCTTTATCATCAAGAAAACGCGCTAAAGCACCGTCAACGTCACATTCGGCTTGCCTTAATTTCTCAAATAAACTCTCCATTTTTTCAACCCCTTATTTTTCGTGCTTTTCAACTATCTCGGCAAATCCGTAAATCAGAGCTGAAACAAGTCTTGATAAAACCACAAGAATTGCTATAACTGAAATAATCGGAACTGCGAGAAGCGATATAACATCCCAGCCAATGTAAACACCTGCAATAACTACACCTAAAACCGCTGTAATTATTATTAAAAATAAATTGATTGCAAAAACTGCTACCGAAAGCTTTTTAAGCGTTGCTGAACAGTTTTTAAAAAACTTGAATGACTCGTTTTCTTTTGGTTGAACTTTTTGTGTTTGTTCACCTTGTGTTTCTTCAACCACAATTTCTGTTACTTTAATTTCTTCTGACATTATAAACTCCTATAATATTAATACCAGGTTTCACCATATTGGTCAGGCGAAAGCTGGATGCCGCTACCTGCTTGTTGAGTAGTAGTTTCAACTGTTATACCGTTGCTTGTCGGTACATCTGTCGATTGATTATTGGTATTCCCGGTATTACCTGAATTGCCTGAACTACCTGTTGTATTGTTGTTTGCGCCTGAATTCTCAGGTACTCTTGAGGTTGTGTCAACAGAGCTTACAGAGCCGAGCACGTTACCCTCTGCACTGCTTGGCATTTCGTCTTTTGTTTCAACTTTTTTGAGTTGACCGTCAACCCACTCATAAATAACAAAAACACTTGCACCCTCTGCATTTTTCTCTGTAGAAATAATATGCTTATTTACAGCATCAACAGTTATTGATGAAAATGATGAAAGCTGTTCGTTGTATACGAATTCATTATTGGTTGCATCATAAATCCAGCAGCAATAATTAAAGCCTACTTCAGCTGTAGATAAAGCAAGACATAAATCTAAGTTGCCATCAAAATCCAAATCCTTAAAAGAAATATGATTTTGTGCAAAAGCAAGAACCAAATCAGCCTTTTTATTTTCAGGATAATTGAGTTCCTGAACAAAAACGTCATCTTTATAAACCTTAACTGAATTTTCTGTAACCTCTGCAGAATAGCCTACGTTAACTACATCCTGAGGTGTTTCAGAGCCCTCTTCATTGCCTTTGCAGGAAGAAAAGCACAACACCGCCACCATAACTGCTGTAATAATTGATATTAATGAAATGAACTTCTTCATAATTTTCTCCTCTTTCTTTATTTAAATATTAACTCCGGATTCTCTTAAAGCGACTCTCAGACTTTTTGTGTCAGGAGCTTTAAAAACAAAACCTTTCATACCATAGCTTTTGGCACCTTCTATATTTGCTTCTAAATCATCAATAAAGAAACACTCCTCTGGTTTCAGTGAAAATTTATTGCAAAAGGCTTCATAAATTCTTCTGTCGGGCTTCAATAATTTATAAAGTGACGAAATAAAGAAGCCGTCAAAAAGCTGTAATGCAGGGATATCTAAATATCTGTCAAAAAAGCGTGGTGTTGCATTTGATAACAAATAAATATTATAACCGTTCTGCTTTAACTCTTTTACCAACTCATACGTTTCGGTAAACGGAGGCATATAATCATAAAAATCAGTAACCATAGCACTGATTTTTTCATGAATCTCTTCAGGGAGTTTTTCAAGAATCCCCGGAATAACCTGATCGTAAGTATATATTCCCTCATCAAGCGTTTTCCAAACACTGTTCTCGCCAAAAACGTGTTCATAAATAACTTCGTGGTATTGAGGTTCAAATTCTGCAACAACAGTCTTTTTCAAATTGAAATCAATGAGTACACCACCCATATCAAACACTATATTTTTTATCACTAAACCACCTCAGAACTAACCCATTATAAGTACATTATAGCATTTTATTAGAATTTTTCAATATTTGTTTTAAAAAAATGCAAAATCCCCCTTTTTTTCTTTGAATTTTGTGGTATACTTAATTGTAGTAAATTATGAGAAGGGTGATTTTATGGAAATCAAAATTTTTAAAACCGCTGAAGAAATCGGCGTAGAAGCAGCAAAAATCTTTACAGATGCTGTTAAAGAGAATCCAGGTTGTGTTCTTGGTCTTGCAACAGGTGCCTCTCCTATTCCAACATATAAAAACATTATCAAAACATTCAACGAAGGCGGACTTTCTTTTTCAGATGTAAAAACTTATAATCTCGATGAATATTGCGACCTTCCTAAAAATGATAAAAACAGTTATTACACCTTTATGCATGAACAACTTTTCAATTCACTTGATATTAAAGAAGAAAACGTTCACTTCCTTAACGGCAACGCTTCAGACACAGAAAAAGAATGTGCTCGTTACGATGCTGAAATAAACAATGCCGGCGGTATCGACGTTCAGCTTTTAGGTATCGGTAATAACGCTCACATCGGTTTTAATGAACCTGCAGAAAAATTCACAGTAGGCTCTTTTAAAGTTAAACTTACCGACAGTACAATTAACGCTAACAAAATTTATTTTGATGAAGGTGCAATGCCACACTATGCGCTTACAATGGGTATTGAACAAATTATGAGAGCAAAGAAAATTGTTTTAATTGCAACCGGCGAAAAGAAAGCTGAAGCAATCAGAAACATGGTTGAAGGCGAAGTTACACCTCAAGTTCCTGCTTCAATATTACAAAAACACGATGACGTTATTATTTTCCTTGACGAAGCTGCCGCTTCTCTTTTAAAAAAATAATCAAAAAAAACAAAAAAACATCTGACTTTGGACTTGTAATCTAAAAGACGGTAAAAAAGGAAGCACGAAATTTTCGTGCTTCCTTTTAATTCATCTCATTTTGAGTGGTCAGAAGTTTTTTATTCTTCGTCGTAATATTTACCGCCATACAAGGCAGATTTACTTATTTTAGAGAACCTTCTTGAAACCTTACGAATTTTTCTCATATCCTTTTCTGCCTCATTTATGAGTGCATCAACATCATCCATATTTTCAATAGATTCTGTGCCCGCAAGACCAATTGAAATATTAAGCTCATATGCTTTGAAATCTTGTTTCCCCAACTCTTCAAATTTCTTTGAATATGTAGTTCTTGTAATTTCTGCAGCAGGTTCTGTTGGTCTCTGAGCAACAATAACAAATCTGTCAGTTCCGATTCTGCAAAGGAAATCATGAGAGCCTGAAACAATCTTCTTAAGTCTTGTTGCCGCTTCAACGACTGCTTCATTTGCAGCTTCTCTGCCATAGCTTCTTACAATTGAACGATGATTATCAATATCAATAAACATAACAAAAAGCATCATTTGTGGTGATAAAGTCTTACCAATTCTTTCTAAATAGCGGTTAAGCTGCCATTTATTATTAGTTATGGTAAGCGGGTCAATTGAAATCAATCTGTTTTGTGCCTCGTTATAAACTATAACTGCTGAAACAACAAATGAAACTGATAAAAATTCTGCCCCGTAAAAAAAGAGTTGTATAATACCACAAACAATTGGGAGAATTGAAAAAGATGCCAAATATAAAAACTCAGGTCTCTTTGTAAGATTTATTTGTCTTTTTGAAGTAATGAATGTCATAACAGAAGCATAGATAAGATAAGCAAAGGTTACAACAAACGGAATTGCAAAAAGCTCACCACGTTCATACTTATTACCATCTGTAATTTCAAAGTAAATTCCCGAAAAAATACTGATTAATGAAACTACAGCATTTAAAATAGCAGGGAACATAAAAATGATTTTTTTGTGACGCTGAACCTCTTTTGAGACAGACATTCTGCACTCACAATAAAATACATAAAACATACCAATTGCAGGTAACGTTGTGTTATAACAAAATGCCGCTATTCTGTTAAAGAAAAACATAATTGGTGCAGTCGAACATTCGCAGAACCACAAAAAAGAGCTTAAAAAGAGAAAAAGAGCAATTGATAAAAGTGTGTTATCAAAATATTTTTTCTCAGAAGTCATCAAAGATGTGTTTCGTCTGCTTACAATAAGAATTATAATTATTGCAATCCCTGAAAAGTTAGGTATCGCATAGAGTAAAGCTCTTTCTAAAGCTTCCATCTCCATCCTCCTCACAAATGTTCACATATTTATTATAGTTTAACATAAGAAATTATTTTTTTCAATATAAAAACAAATAAAAATGAACCAAAATCCACTTTTACAGATTTCGGTTCATTTAATTTCAATTACAAAACTCTGAGTTTCTGAATTCAGTGATAGTTGTGCTGTAAAAACCAACGTTTTACCACAACAAAAGCATTCAAAAAAACGGAATTTCTCAGTTTCGTTATATGTATATTCAACAGCAGAAAAATCTGTTTCTTTAAAAAATGAATAGACTATTTTAGGTAAAAAGGCGTTATTAAAATCATCAATCGGCTTCTCATATGTAATTTCACCATCCGAAACCGTGCAAATTCCACCCTTCACCGAAACACTTAATTGCTTATAAACAGCAGGAGCTTCATCTAAAAAACGCAAAGAAAAATCTTGGTTTTCGCTAAACGTTACCACAATATTATATATATTTTCATCTGTAACAACGTGTATTTTCTGTTCTTGTGAAAAATCAACTTCTTGAAAATCACTTTTTGTTAATTTATTCATTTCACAGGATGTGAAGAAAAGAATAAAAAACACGCTAAGCGAAAGCAAAAAAATTCTCTTTAAAATTTTCACTCACTTTCTGTTATCGCTTTAATTATGTAACCTATATTGTCAGCACAGTCTGATGGTAAAGTTGAATACTCTGAAAGCTTATTTGTAACAAGCTCTGCTGTCAGACCGTGAATATAAGCACCAAGACACGCCGCCTGGTAAATATTACCCTTCATTGAAGGCACGAGACCTGCAATCATACCTGAAAGCAAATCGCCCGAGCCACCTTTTGAAAGACCCGTATTCCCCGTTCTGTTTTCACATATTATTGAGGCATCTTTTTTACATATGAGTGTATTATGACCTTTAAGTAAAACATTTACTTTAAATTGTCTTGCGAAAAGCGCTGTAATTTTTTCTCTGTTAGCTTCGACAGTAGCAACATCTTTTCTTATAAGCCTTGCCATCTCCCCTGGATGTGGTGTAATAAGAATCTTACATTTTGCATATTTCAGAACATCAATATTATCTGCCAGAGCATTAAGAGCATCTGCATCCAATATAAGTGGCTTTGTAGAATTCAAAATCAATTCTGTAACGATTTCTTTAATATCAGCATTAACACCGACAC
The DNA here is from genome assembly GCA_045646485.1 of Acutalibacteraceae bacterium. Classification (GTDB taxonomy): domain Bacteria; phylum Bacillota; class Clostridia; order Oscillospirales; family Acutalibacteraceae; genus DTU089. The sequence goes on along the minus strand of JAZRKU010000032.1, from coordinate 35,846 downwards.
CACTACCGAAAACCACTACGTCAGATTTTTTCATTTCATTTAATATAAATGGAATTGCGTCGGTAGATAATTTACCATCTCTTTGTGGCAAAGGCAAAAAAAGATTTTCTGTAAGTTTGGACGCCAAAGGAATATAAAGATTCTCGGGAAAAGCAAGTGTAACGATACCCGCCCCACATCTGAGTGCACCTTTTACTGACAGTTCACAACAACCTACCATCTCTGTACTGCCACCAATTATTAAAACTCTTCCAAAATCCCCTTTGTTGCCACTAAGCGGTCTCTTCGGAAATAAATCTTTCGCTTTTGCATAGTCAAGCACAAAATGTTTCATATAACTGATACCTCTTTAAAAAGCTATTACAATTGCTGTAGCAACTGTTTCTGTATGTGTTACGCTAACGTCAAATGAAAGTTTATTTTCTCTTACAATATCTTTTGCTTTACCTGAAAAATCAAGAAAAGGTTTACCGTTTTTTTCGTGCAGAAGAGAAACCTCGCTAAGATTAAACCCCGATACACCTGTACCAATCGCTTTAGAAAAAGCTTCTTTGGCAGCATATGCAGCAGCAATATGCTCCGGTTTATTATTTCTGTTTTTAAATTCGGTTTGTTCATCGCGAGAAAAAACACGTTCAATAAAGCGTTCATTTTTGCATACAAGGTTTTCAATACGCTTTATCTCGACACTGTCTATTCCAACTTTCATTCATAACACCTACTCGAATACTATAACTACCATTTTATAACTTTACAAGGTGTTAGTCAATATAAAAAACAAATTTCAACCTACATTCTTGAGCAAAAACTCATATTGTGTTTCAATATCTTCTTTTGAAGAAAATTCAACGATATTATTAACTTTACTTTGTCTTTTAGTTTCTCTGCTTTTGCGAATTTCAGAAATAATAATTTTTACTGCTCTTTTAAAGAAACGAAAAACCTTTCTTTCAAATTTAACAACAGCATCTTCTCGGTAGAAACCATAACCGATTGCTAAAACTGCAAGTGTCTCTAATATAAATCTTAAAACTGTTAAACCTGTCATAAAAATACCTCCGAACATTTAACGAACATTTGTTTTATGTATTCATTATAGCACAACTTCGACAAATGTCAACACAAATGTTCTTTATTTTTTTCGTTTTCTGTACCCTAAATGGTACTTCTGATTTGTTTTTCTTATAAAAATACTGTTTTTCATCTGTTTCGAGCGACTTTTTTATAAATTTTTGTTCTGTTTTGTTCGGTGTTTGTTCGTTGTTTACTCAAATAAGTTTTTTGCCAACAATAAATTTTTAGTCGATATTTCAAAAAAAGTATTTATATTTTTATAATAATATTGTATAATGATTTTGTATGTGTAATTTAAGTGTATTAAAAAACAAAAGGAAGAAATACTATGTTTGTAGATAAAGCGAAAATTAAAATAATCGCAGGTAACGGCGGAAATGGTGCTGTTGCCTTTCATAGAGAAAAATATGTTGCCGCAGGCGGTCCCGATGGTGGCGACGGTGGTAAAGGCGGTAACATTGTTTTTCAGGTAGATGACAATCTTACTACCCTTTCTGATTTCCGTTACAAAAGAAAATATAAAGCCCAAAGCGGTGAAAATGGTCGTGGCGGAAGATGTAACGGTAAACGCGGTCAGGATTTAATAATTAAAGTTCCTAGAGGAACCGTAATAAAAGAAGAGTCTACCGGTGCGGTAATGGCTGATATGAGCAAAGATGAAACGTTTATTGCTGCCAAAGGTGGCAACGGCGGTTGGGGCAACTCACATTTTGCTACACCAACAAGACAGGTTCCGCGTTTTGCAAAAGACGGTATGCCCGGCGAAGAATGGGAGGTCACTCTTGAGCTGAAGCTTTTGGCGGATGTTGGTTTAATAGGTTTTCCCAACGTCGGCAAAAGTACGCTTATTTCTGTAGTAAGTGAAGCAAAGCCAATAATTGCAGATTACCACTTCACTACACTTATTCCCGTTCCCGGTGTTGTCAGAATGGGCCCTGAAAGCAGTTTTGTCATTGCGGATATTCCCGGCATTATTGAAGGTGCCTCTGACGGAATCGGTCTCGGCCACGAATTTTTAAGACACATTGAAAGATGCCGTGTCCTTGTTCACGTAGTTGACGTTGCAGGTAGCGAAGGCAGAGACCCTTTCACTGATTTTGAAACAATAAACGACGAATTAAAAAAATATAACGAAGAGCTTGCTTCTTACCCACAGATAGTTGCAGGTAACAAAATCGACCTTGCAACAGATGAGCAAAGAGAAGCCTTTAAAAAATATATATGCGATAAAGGCTATGAATATTTCGAAATTTGTGCACCTATTTTAGAAGGTACAACAGAGCTTATTAATGCAGTTGCAAAAAAACTTGCTACCCTTCCACCTATTAAAATTTATGAGCGTGAAGAAATTACTGCCAACGATATTTTTAAAACCGCAAACAAACGTGATTTTAAAATCAGGGTTGAAGATGACATTTATATTATTGAAGCAGAGTGGCTTGCAAAAATACTTTCTAAAACAAATTTAGAAGATTATGAATCATTACAGTATTTTCAGAATGTGTTACAATCGAGTGGTATTATTTCCGCATTAATCGAACATGGAATTTCTGAGGGTGACACAGTTAGTATTTATGATTTGGAGTTTGACTATGTGCCTTAATGAAAACGAAGTTTTAAATTCCACACTTTTCGCCTCTGCACCTTTAACAAAAACTGAGGCGAAACAATACAGTCCGCTTACACTCGCCTTTTTAGGTGATGCCGTTTACAGCCTTCTTGTTCGTGAAATGCTTTTAAAAACAGCTAACCAACCTACAAACAAGCTTCATAAAGAATCAATAAAACTTGTTAACGCTAACTGCCAGGCAGAAATGATAAAAAAAGTACTAAACGAGCTGACAGATGAAGAAGAAGCAATTTTCAAGCGTGGAAGAAATGCCCACAGCGGTCACGTCCCCAAACACCAGAGTGATGCTGATTACCGTTACGCAACAGGGCTTGAAACGCTTTACGGCTATCTTTATTTAACAGGAGATTTTTCAAGAATTATGTACATATTTAATATAAGTACAGGGGAAGAATATCTTGAAAAGCAAAACGAGGAAAAACAACTTTAAAAAAGCTTTTGGCGACTATATAATTATTACTATAGGCTCAATAATTTTCGCATTGGGAATTGCAATGTTCACCTCTCCCAACAACATAGCCCCCGGCGGTGTTTCGGGTATTGGCACTATGCTTAATTATCTTTTTAAAATACCTATTGGTATAACAATTATAGTTTTAAACATTCCGCTTTTTATAATGTCTTTCAAAAAATTCGGCACTAATTTTTTCTGGAAGTCATTTTACGCAACAATTCTCACTTCACTTCTTATTGATAGTTTTCCTTATATTTTAGAAAAGCACTATATTTACTCTCCCCTTTTAGCCTCTGTATTCGGTGGCGTTTGTGTAGGTATCGGAGTAGGAACAATTTTTCTTCGTGGTGGCACAACCGGTGGTGCAGATATTTTAGCAAAGCTTATAAAGCAAAAGCATCCCCATATGTCTATAGGAACGCTTGTATTTATTCTTGATGCGATTGTTGTACTTTCTACTGTTTTTGTTTATAAGAGTATTGAAGCACTTCTTTATTCTGTAATTTTATTTTTTGTTACTTCAAGGGCTATTGACGCTATAATATTCGGCGCAGCAAAGAGTAAAATGCTTTTAATTATTACCTCGTCCCCTAAAGAAATTTCAATGCGTATTATGAAAGAAGTGGGACACGGAGTTACCATTATCCCGGCTTTTGGCGGATATACAGAAACAGAAAAAACAATACTTCTCTCAGTCGTAAGACCAAACGAAGTAAGTGAAATTAATAATATTGTAAAAGAAACCGACCGTGGTGCTTTCACTGTTATTACAGAATCAAACGAAGTTTTCGGCTACGGTTTTCAAAATAGTTAAAAATCTTATTTAAGAAAGGAACACATAGTTTATGTCCCTTGTAAAAAAAGAAAACATAAGAAACTTTTCAATTATTGCCCATATCGACCACGGCAAATCTACCCTTGCTGACAGACTTTTAGAATTAACTGAGTCTGTTGCAAAGAGAGATATGTCTGCTCAATTACTTGACGATATGGATTTGGAAAGAGAAAGAGGCATTACAATCAAGGCTCACGCAGTTAAGCTTGATTATAAAGCAAATGATGGTAAAATCTATCAGTTGAACTTAATTGACACTCCCGGTCATGTTGACTTTAACTACGAGGTTTCACGTTCTCTCGCAGCGTGTGAAGGTGCAATTTTAATTATTGACGCTTCTCAGGGTATTGAGGCTCAGACTCTGGGCAATACATATTTAGCCCTCGACCACAATCTCGAGTTAGTACCCGTTATAAATAAAATAGACTTGCCGTCTGCCGACCCTGAAAGAGTCAGCCTGGAAGTAGAAGATATTATTGGTTTGCCGTGCGAAGATGCACCGAGAGTATCCGCAAAAACAGGCCAGAATGTGGAACAGGTTTTAGAAAGAATTGTAAAAGATATTCCTGCCCCCGAAGGTGATGACGATGCTCCGCTAAGAGCTCTCATTTTTGACTCTGTTTACGATAACTACAAAGGTGTTATTGTTTACACAAGAATTATTGACGGCACAATTAAACCCGGTGACACTATGAGAATGATGGCAACGGGTGCAGAATTCACTGTTGTTGAAACAGGTTATATGAAAGCGACTTCCCTTCAACCAACAGAAAAACTTTGTGCGGGTGAAGTTGGTTACATTACCGCTTCAATAAAAACAGTAAGTGATGCACGTGTTGGTGACACAGTAACTTTAGCAAGTAACCCTGCAAGCGAAGCGCTCCCCGGTTACAGACAAGCGACACCTATGGTTTATTGTGGTATTTACCCCGCAGATGGTGCTGACTACGAAAACCTTCACGAAGCACTTGAAAAATTACAACTTAACGATGCCGCACTTTCTTATGAACCTGAAACATCTGGTGCTTTAGGCTTTGGTTTCAGATGTGGCTTCTTAGGTCTTTTACACCTTGAAATTATTCAGGAAAGACTTGAAAGAGAATACAATTTAGACTTAGTTACAACTATTCCGAGTGTTGTTTATAAAATTCATTTAACAAATGGCGAGGTTATTGAAATTGATAACCCTACCCACTACCCCGACCCTGCAACAATTGATTTTTCTGAAGAACCTGTTGCGGATGCTCATATTTATTCACCACCTGAATATGTTGGTGCAATTATGGATTTGTGTCAGGAAAGACGTGGCACATTTAAAAATATGGACTACATTTCTTCTGACAGAGTTGAACTCAAATACGATTTACCACTCAACGAAATTATTTATGATTTCTTTGATGCATTAAAATCAAGAACACGTGGTTACGCTTCACTTGACTATGAAATTTCTGAATACAGAAAATCTAATCTTGTAAAGCTTGACGTTCTTCTTAACGGTAACGTTGTTGACGCTCTTTCATTTATGGTTCACTCTGACAAAGCATATGGCAGAGCAAGAAAAATTGCAGAAAAGCTCAAAGATAACATCCCGAGACAGATGTTTGAAATTCCGATTCAGATTGCAATTGGTGGCAAGGTTATTGCAAGAGAAACTGTAAAAGCTATGAGAAAAGACGTTCTTGCAAAATGCTACGGCGGTGATATTACAAGAAAGAAAAAGCTTCTTGAAAAGCAAAAAGAAGGTAAAAAGAGAATGCGTTCATTTGGTACTGTTGAAGTTCCTCAAGAAGCATTTATGGCTATTCTTAAGCTTGATGAAGATTGATAAAAACAGTGTTCGGCATTCGCCGAGCACTGTTTTTTTATTGAAAATGGAAAATTTCGGGACCTGCAGTCAGCATCGTAATAATTTTTCGGGTAGGTTAATTTATTAGTTCCTTTTTCAACATTTTAAAAATCTAATTAACTACAAAAGAAACGAAAAGTTAACTCCTACTTGGTAGGGGCAAACCTGTGGTTGCCCGCTATAACAAGTTGTAACAATGAATAAAGTAAAAATGATAGATTGATAGTTTGTGCCGTTATAGCTCAAATACAATTTTATAATTCAACTGGTGTCGAAGAACTCTCCACCACGCTTACGCGCGGTCCCCCTCTCTTCGAAGAGAGGCAATTTCTCCAATAAATTTTTTGTTTCATTTGTAGTGAGTTTAATTTTTGAAATGTTGAAAAAGAAACGAAAAAACAACCTATATATAATTAAAATCAAACGCGAAGCGTTTCCGAAATTTTCCATTTTCAACTTTCAATTTTCAATTAAAGAAACAGGGCTCGGCATTCGCCCAGCCCTGTTTCCGACTTTCTGCTTACTGTTTCCTAAACTTTCAATTTTAAATTTCTTCCGCGTACTGTTGAAGCACAGATTTAAGTTCATCAAGTCCATCGCCTTTTTCAGATGAAAACGGGATTATTGTTAAATCTTCACCAAATTCTTTGAGTTCTTCACGAAGACCTGCAACACGCTCTTTATATTGCGTTTTATTGAGCTTGTCGCTCTTTGTTGCGGCAACAATAAACGGTATTTCACATTCTTTTAAGAAACGCATCATAACATAATCATCCTCAGATGGCTTATGTCGCATATCTACAAGTTGAACAACGAGTTTTAAATTTCTCGGATTCTGAAAGTAACCTTCCATCATTTCTGCCCAACGGCGTTTTTCACCTTTAGCAACTTTTGCATAGCCATAACCCGGCAAATCTACAATTCTTACATCTTCTGTTCTGTAAAAGTTGATTGTGATTGTTTTGCCCGGTACAGAAGAAACTCTTGCAAGATTTTTTCTGTTGAAGAGTTTGTTGAGCATTGAAGATTTTCCTACATTTGACCTACCGGCAAATGCAATTTCTGTTACTGTTGACTCAGGAATTTGTGAAAGCGTACCAAACGCCGCCTCAAATTCTACTTTATTAAAGTTCATTTTAAACTCCTTTCAACAGCATACAGTTGTTGCTGTGCTTTCTTCTGTCTCTTGAATTTTGACTGTTGTTTTCTTCTCTTTCTTTGCTTTTGGTGGTTTAGTCAGTGCTAAATTCAAAACCTCATCAAGAGTAGAAACAGCAATAAACTCAACGTTTTCTTTAACGACGTCATCAACCTTTTCTAAATCAGGAAGATTATCCTTAGGAATTAAAACGGTTTTCATTTTATTTTTATATGCTGCCATAGACTTTTCTTTTAAGCCACCAATTGGTAACACGTTGCCACGCAAAGAGATTTCACCTGTCATTGCAACGTCAGGCTTTACAGCTCTGTTTGTAAGTGCAGACACCAAAGCAGTTGTCATTGTAACACCTGCAGAAGGACCGTCTTTTGGCACCGCCCCCTCAGGTGCGTGAATATGAATATCTTTATTTTTATAAAATTCAGCATCAATGCCTAATTCATTTACTCTGCTTCTTACAAAGCTCACGGCAATTCTTGCGGATTCTTTCATAACGTCGCCCAAAGAGCCTGTAAGCTCTATTTTGCCTGTACCCTCTAAAATTGATGCTTCAATCTGCATAATCTCGCCACCAACTTTAGTCCAAGCAAGACCGTTAACCGCACCAACCATATTATCTAAAGAAAGATCTGAATCTTTATATTTTCTTGCACCTAAGTACTCCTCAATATTCTGAGGTGTAACCGTAATTTTCTTATCAGAGCCTTCTGCAAATTTCACAGCAGCTTTTCTGAGAATTTTTGTTATAACTCTTTCTAATGTTCTCACACCCGCCTCCTTAGTGTAGCCATCTATAATAAGGCGTAAAGCAGAGTCGGTAATTGTGAGCATTTTATTGGTTATATTAAAGTTTTTAAATTGCTTCGGCACAAGATGCTTTTTGGCAATTCTGAACTTTTCTTCTGCAGTATAGCTATAGAGCTCTATTATCTCCATTCTGTCGTAAAGCGGACCCGGAATTGAAGATGCATCGTTTGCAGTAGTAATAAACAAAACCTTGCTTAAATCAAACGGAACATCTATATAATGATCCTGGAAGGTATTGTTCTGCTCACCATCAAGAACCTCTAAAAGTGCTGATGACGGGTCGCCTTTATAGTCACTGCCCAGCTTGTCGATTTCATCAAGCAAAATAAGCGGGTTAGTAGAACCTGCTTGTTCAACAGCAGAAATAATTCTGCCGGGCATTGCACCGATATAGGTTCTTCTGTGACCACGGATTTCTGCTTCGTCGTGAACACCACCAAGAGAAATTCTTGCGTAGTTTTTATTCATTGCTTTAGCAAGTGATTTTGCAATAGATGTTTTACCCACACCGGGTGGCCCCACAAGACAAAGAATCTGAGAATTAACGTTTGGTGAGAGTTTCTTTACAGCAATAAGCTCTATTACTCTTTCTTTAACCTCAGTTAAGCCGTAATGGTCCTTATCTAAAACCTTTCTCGCTTTTTCAATGTTTAAAGAATCGTTTGTTTCGTTATTCCACGGAAGTGCTAAAACTCTGTCTAAATATGTACGTGCAACATTCGCCTCTGAACTACTGCTTGAAAGTTTCAAAAGTCTTTCGCTCTCATCAAGAAGCTTTTTCTTATATTTATCTTCAAGCGGCAAAGCATTTATTTTTAATTTATAATTTTCTGCCTCTTCTTCAGGTGTTGCTTCTTCGTTAAGTTCTTGTGAAATAACTTTTAACTGTTCACGTAAAAAATAATCTCTTTGATTTTTATCCATTTTTTCGTGAACTTCGTTCTGAATGTTAAGTTGTAAAGAGAGAATTTCAGTTTCCTTAATTAAGACACTGCAAAGATTCTCTGCCCTTTTTATAGGATTCAATTCACTTAAAAGTGCTTGTTTGTCTTCAAACATCAGAATTGTATTACTTACAATATAGTCTGTTAACTCACTTACATTATCTTCTGTATGCACAGTCATTTCAACATCAGGTGAAATTCTCGGTAACAGGTCTGCGTAATCATCAAACAAGTCTCTTAAAGTTCTGATTAATGCTTCACAATATGGGGCATCTACTTTTCTTACAGGTTTTTCAAAAACTTCTGTTACAACCGCTTTTAAAATAGGTTTTGTTTTAATCGGTTCTGTTACTGTTGCTCTGTATTTGCCCTCGACAACAACCCTTAACACATCTGTCCCGGGAAGCTTTATAACCTGCTTTACTTCTGCTACAACACCGATTTTGTTAAGGTCTTTAAATTCAGGTGACTCTATATCTGCATCTATTTGTGCAGTAAGAAAAATTTCACCCGTAGTTTTCAAAGCGGCTCTTATAGCCGAAATTGATTTTTGTCTTCCAACATCAAAATGTAAAGTCATCCGAGGGAAAACAACCACGCCTCTCATTGCAAGAACGGGAAGCGTAGTAGTAATTGCATTTTTCTTTATCATAATATTTCCTTTGTTATTTATGATGCTTTGGTATCATCTTTTTTTGGTTTTCTTGCAATAACAGGCTCGGCTTTTCCATCTACTACATCGGCAGTAATTTTGACAACATCTGCCGTTTCATCTGACGGAACCGAATACATAACCGGAACCAGAATTTTTTCCATTAAAGCACGAAGACCACGTGCACCTGTTTCTTTTTCTATGGTTAACTCTGCAACTCGTCTTACAGCTTCATCTGAAAACTCAAGTGTTACGTTATCCATTTTGAAAAGGCTCTGATATTGCTTAAGAAGAGCATTTTTAGGCTCTTTTATAATGCTGACTAACGCATCAACATCTAAATCCTTCAATGAAGTTATAACAGGAATTCTGCCGACTAATTCAGGAATAAGTCCGAATTTTACGAGGTCCTGAGTAACAACCTTCGACATTATATCCATTTGCTTCAAATCAGTTTTAGAACGTATTTCACTACCGAAGCCAAGCACGTTTTTACCGAGTCTTTCTTCAACTAACTTTTCAATTCCTGCAAATGCACCGCCACAAATGAAAAGTATTTTTGAAGTATCTATCTGAATAAACTCTTGCTGAGGATGCTTTCTGCCACCCTGAGGCGGAACGTTTGCAACAGTACCTTCAATGATTTTTAAAAGTGCCTGTTGAACACCCTCACCGCTTACGTCACGTGTAATAGAGGTATTTTCACTTTTTCTTGTGATTTTATCGATTTCGTCGATATAAATAATACCTTTTTCTGCTTTTGAAATATCAAAATCGGCTGCCTGAATAAGTCTCAAGAGAATATTTTCAACGTCCTCACCAACGTAACCTGCTTCTGTTAAGGTTGTTGCATCTGCAATAGCAAACGGAACGTCAAGAATTTTGGCGAGTGTTGAAGCAAGTAACGTTTTACCTACACCTGTAGGACCTAATAACAAAACGTTACTCTTTCCGATTTCAACGTCATCTTCATTTTTGCAATAAACTCTTTTATAGTGGTTATAAACCGCAACAGACAAAACCTTTTTCGCTTCATCCTGACCAATTACATATTCATCAAGCTTTTCTTTGATTTCCATTGGCTTAGGAAGCTTATATTCTGCCTTTTTTTCTGCTTCGTTTATTGCCTTTTCTACCTCTTCAGGGTCTATCCCCTCAATTATCTGCAGACAAAGGTCTACACATTCGTCACAGATATAAACACCGGGACCTGCTATAAGACGCTGAACTGCACTTTGTGATTTACCACAAAAAGAACAACGCACGTTAGCACCTGAATTGTTTTTATTATCATCTCGTGCCAAAGAAAGCACCTCCGAATTTTGCTGTTAGTTAAGTTTATCTTTTGTCAAGTATTTTATCTACGATGCCGTAATCCAATGCATCCTGTGCTGTAAGCCAATTGTCACGTTCTGTGTCGAGAGCTACCTGCTCAATTGGTTTACCTGTATTTTCAGAAAGGATTTTGTTTAATCTTTGTTTTGTTCTCTGAATGTGGTCTGCTGCAATAAGAATTTCTGTTGCCTGACCTTGTGCACCACCTGAGGGCTGGTGAATCATTACTTCTGCATTAGGAAGAATGTAGCGTTTGCCTTTTGTTCCTGATGAAAGAAGGAATGCACCCATTGATGCAGCCATACCCATACAAATAGTAGAAACATCGCACTTGATGTATTGCATTGTGTCGTAAATCGCAAGACCTGCAGAAACACTTCCGCCCGGGCTATTGATGTAAAAGCTGATATCTTTTTCAGGGTCCTGACCTTCAAGGAAAAGAAGCTGTGCAACAATTACCGAAGCAGTTGCGTCATTAACTTCGTCTGAAAGAACAATAATTCTATCATTTAAAAGTCTTGAATAAATATCGTAAGAACGTTCACCGCGATTTGTCTGTTCAACAACATAAGGGATAAGTGGCATAATAAATTCCTCCTAAACATAGAAATATATTTGATTATTGGACATAAAAAGAAATTTATGCACATTTCTTTTTATTACAAAACCGCCGCAGCACTTTGCAGGACTGCAGCGGAAATAGAGTTTGTAAAGCGAAGTACTCTGACAGAATTATTCAGCCTTAGCGTCTTCTGCCTTTTTAGATGTTGTTTTCTTTGCAGCAGTTGTTTTCTTCTCTGCAGTCTTTTTCTCTGCAGGCTTCTTTTCAGTTGCCGCTTTTTTTGCAGTTGTTTTCTTTGCAGGTTTCTCTTCAGCTGCTTCTTCTGCTTTAGGCTCAGCCTTTTTCTTTGCTGCACCAGCTTTTGCATTGTCTTTAACAATATCCATTGCTTTTCTGCAACCAAGGTCAGCCTTAACATCTTCAACAGGTACGTACTTTTTAACTTCTTCAAGCTTCATACCATAAGAATCTGCATATGTTTTAAGCTCTGTTTCAACATCTTCATCAGAGATTTCGATTTTTTCAAGTTCGATAATCTTTTCAAGAGCAAGACGAAGTTTAACTTGCTTTTCTGCGCCTTCTTTGTAGCTGTCACGTAATGTTGCCATATCCATACCGGTATATTGCATATACATATCGAGACTCATGCCTTGCATCTGAAGTCTGTAGTTGTATTCGTTAATCTGATTGTCGATTTCTCTTTCAATCATAGCTTCAGGAATTTCAACTACTGTGTTTTCAATAAGCTTTTCCATTACGCCGCTTTCGAATACACGGTCTGCTTCAGCTTCTTTTCTTGTTTTGATTTCTTCTTCAAGATTCTTTTCGTAATCTGCAATTGTGTCGAACTCACTAACATCTTTAACGAATTCATCGTCATATTTAGGAAGTTCTTTTTTCATGATTTTATTAAGTTTTACTTTGAATACTGCAGGTTTACCAGCAAGTTCTTCTGCACCGTAAGCTTCAGGGAATGTAACGTTTACATCGAATTCATCGCCTGTTTTCTTACCAACAATCTGGTCTTCGAAGCCATCTATAAATTGACCTGAACCAAGTTCAAGGTTGTGATTTTCACCTTTACCGCCCTCAAATGCTTTACCATCCATAAAGCCTTCGAAGTCGATAACTGCTGTGTCACCTTTTTTAGCAGCTCTGTCTTCAACAGTAACCATTTTAGCATCTCTTTCGAGTGCAGCGTTAACAGCATCTTTAACTTCTGATTTTTTAACTGTAACTTTTTCTTTTTCTGCAGTAAGGCCTTTATACTTTTTAACCTCTGCTGAAGGCTTAACAACAACTTTAAGTTTTACTGTAAAGCCATTTTCATCAAGAGAAACAATTTCGTCATCAAAAGGAGCAGCTACAGGAACGATTCCTGCTTCTTTTGCTGCCGCATCAAAAAGTTCAGGATATTCTGCATCAATTGCATCATACCAAAAAACTTCTTTGCCGTAATAAGTTTCAATAATGTGCTTTGGTGCTTTACCTTTACGGAAACCAGGAACATTATATCTGCCCTTATTTTTGTTATAAGCATTAGAAACTGCTTTTTTGAATTCTTCGCCCTCAAGAGAAATTTCAAGAGCGTAAACGTTTGTTTCTGCCTTTTCGCAAGACTTTAAACTCATTTAAAACATCCTTTCTAATTATAAGACAATTAGTTTAACTCGTAGATTATAGCACAAGTATTTGCTAATTTCTACTATTTTTTTATATTTTCTTAACATTTTTATGAAGATTTTGAATTTTTTACCTTTTTTATAAACTCTTTTAGAATTTTTCGATAATTTTAGGACAAAAGTTCAATTTATCCGCTGAAACAAGCGAAAATTTTACACCCTCGTATTCTAAGTTGGCATTTTCAGGTGGCACAAAGCCGTGCAAATGACCAAAATAACAGCGTTTAATATCGTTTTCTAAAATAACATTTAATATTTCGTCACACTTCTGTGTAGCAGATATTGGTGGGTAATGTAAGAAAACTATTACTTCACCGCCGAGTTTTTTTGCTTCGGCAATTGAGAGTTTTAACCTCCCCGCTTCACGAAGAAGAACTTTTTTATCTGCTTCGCAAGTATCATCATAAAACCAACCACGAGTCCCTGCGATAGCGAAATCGCCGATTCTGTAAGAATTATTGTGAAGAATTTTTATAGAGTCAAATTCATTTTCAAGTAAAAACGAATTCATCTTAGTCATTGTATTCCACCAATAATCGTGGTTGCCTTTTAAAATAATTTTTTTGCCGTTAAGATTATTTAAAAACTCAAAATCTTTTTTAGCATTTGTGAGACCCATTGCCCAGGAAATATCACCAGGCACTACAACTGTATCATCTTCTGTTACAACACTGTTCCAATTCTTCTGAAGGCGTGCAACATAATCGTCCCAACCTTTGAAAATATCCATAGGTTTATCACAGGAAAATGATAAATGCGGGTCACCTATTGCAAACAGAGACATAATTAAATACCCAACATATCGAATACAACCTTAGCCATATCATTTTTGTCGGCCGTCTGGTTGAAACGAACACTCTTTTCTTTAAGATCTGCTAATTGAGACGGAGCTTTTGTGTTTGCGAGATTTTCTAAAGCATCAACTGTGCTGAATTCGTCATTATAAACTGTGTTGCTTTCATCAATTGCAGAAAGAACTGCTTTAGAAAATTTAAACGGTGAAGCAGTTGAAGCAATAACTACAGGGGTCTTATCACCTGTTGCTTTTATGTAATCGTTACAAACGCTTATAGCAACTGCTGTGTGTGTATCTGAAAGATAATTGTAATTATTAAACGTTTCTTTAATTGCCTGCTTTGTACCGCAATCATCACAAGTACCTGCAGCAAAAAGCTCTTGAACCTTATTTTTAACATTTTCTGAAACGGTGTATTTACCTGTTGAATTAAGGCTTGAGAACCACTCGTTTATTGTGTCTGAATTTCTGCCTGAAAGAAGATATAAAAGTCTTTCTAAGTTACTTGAAATAAGAATATCCATTGACGGAGAATCTGTTGTGAAGAATTCACGGTTACGGTCATAGGTACCTGTTGTAATAAAGTCTGTGAGAACCTTATTTTTATTTGAAGCACAAATAAGCTTGTTAACAGGGAGCCCCATTTCTTTTGCAAAATAAGCCGCTAAGATATTACCAAAGTTACCTGTAGGAACTACAATGTTAATTTTATCGCCAAAAGCGACAGAGCCCTGATTTACCATATCGCAATAGGTTGAGAAATAGTAAACAATCTGTGGTGCTAAGCGACCCCAGTTAATTGAGTTTGCAGAAGAGAAAACAAGATTGTTTTCTTCGAATTTTTTCAAAATTTCTGCATTTGTAAAAATAGATTTAACACCTGTTTGTGCATCGTCAAAATTACCATGAATAGCACAGACACCGACATTGTTACCCTCCTGAGTTGTCATTTGCAATTTTTGCATAGGACTAACGCCATCGTTAGGATAGAAAACTAATATTTTAGTACCTTCTACGTCTTTAAAGCCCTCAAGTGCCGCTTTACCTGTATCACCTGAGGTTGCAACAAGAATTACAATTTCTTTATTTTCTAAATTTTTCTTTGCAGAAACTGTTAAAAGATAAGGTAAAATCTGCAAAGCCATATCCTTAAAAGCACAAGTAGGCCCCTTAAACAACTCAAGAATACTGACATTATCGTGTAATTTAACGGTAGGTGCTGTGTCCTTTGATGAAAATTTACCATCGCTATATGCACCATCTACACAAGAATCCAATTCTTCTTTTGTAAAATCCGTGAGGTAAAGACCTAAAATCTTTTTTGCTCTTTCTTTGTAATCTGCAGAACAGAGTGCTTTCAGTTCGTCAGCCGAAACTGTCGGAATCTCTGTGGGGATATACAAACCACCATCCTTTGAAATTCCGTCTGTAATTGCTTTAGAAGCAGTTACCTTTACACTATTATCTCTTGTTGATGTGTAGAACATTTTAACACTTCCTATTTACATAAATATAAATTTCCATAATCTTGAACATTTTACAACAAAACTCTTTTAAAATCAAGAGTTATAACTATTTTTATGAATTTCAGCCTATTTTTTCACCACAGGCTAAAAAATTAAGCATTCTTTTAAACGAAGTTGAAAAAGTAAGCTTCTTTATTTCTTCGGGTGCCAGAAGCGGAACCTCGGCAATTACTTCACCTGACAAAAGAAACTTTACACTACCCAGCTTCTGATTTTTCGTGACGGGAGCTTCTACGTTTTCTGTTAACGTAACAGTTTGTTTTACATTTTCTTCTTCCCCTTTCTTTATGAGCACGTAAGTATTACCTTTAACATATGGCGTGAGTGTATCACTCTCACCACCTATTACCTCTACACTCGCAAAGGCAGAATTTTCAATTTTTAACTCTGCAAGGGCAAAATTTGCAAACCCCCAATTGAGCATTGTTTTTGCAGTTTCAAATCTTTCTGAACTGTTGGCACTCCCCATTACAACTGCAACAAGATGCAAATCATCACGTTTTGCGGAGGCAGAAACACAACACCCTGCTTTTGACGTGGTACCTGTTTTTATGCCTGTTGTGCCACTATAAAAGCGAACCAATTTATTGGTGTTCACAAGCTCTGTTTCGCCATTTCTTAAAGAGTCCATCCAGACTGTTGTGTAGTCCTGAACCAAATCATATTTCATAAGTTCGACAGACATTTTGCCTATATCTCTTGCAGTAGTTAAATGTGTGTCTGAGCTGTCGTCAAGACCTGTTGCATTATCAAAATGAGTGTTATTCATTCCAAGCTCTTTTGCTCGGGTGTTCATAAGCGTAATAAAAGCTTCTTCACTGCCTGAAATATATTCACCAAGAAGCGTTGCAGCATCATTTGCACTACCTATTGCAGTAGCCTTCAATAAATCGTTTACAGTCATTTCTTCGCCAGGCTCGAGCCATATTTGCGAACCGCCTTTTTTTGAAGCGTTTTCTGAGCACACGACTACATCTGTAAGAGATATTTTGCCCTCTTCTATTGCCTCCATAACAAGAAGCATTGTCATTATTTTTGTAACGGAAGCAGGAAACAGTTTTTCATCTGCGTTATATTCCAGCAAAACTTTACCTGTTGTAACATCCATTAAAATGGCAGATTTTGCATTAATTTCAACAGGAAGCTTCTGCTTTGCACTATTTTCTTTTGAAGTGGTGGCAGAATTAAAAACAGGTGTTACGTTTTCATCCTCTTTCGTTACGTTTTTTGCATTTGCAGTAATTAAAAGCTGAAATAAAAATATTGCTACTAAAAATAAAGAAAAGCATTTTTTCATAAAGTTCACTCCTTTTTTATAATTTATGTGAGTGAAAAGAGAAAAATGCTTTTCTTTATTCAGGAAATAGGTATTAGTAAGTTTTCGGAATAAAAGGATTTTCGCCATACAGAAAAATCGTTTCTAAAAATCCATCTGCAGTCGGGCACTCTTCATTACCGAATTCTTTAACATAGAAATGAATAATGAATGTTAGTTTATCACAATTCATAATAGAACTGAATTATAACACCAATCATATAATACAAAAATGCACAAGAACACATTGCGAATAAATTCGACTGATACGGCTTATAATCCTCTACTGTTTCCCCTTTGCTTCTGAAATAACGTAAAATCTCACTTTTTTCGTGCATTCTTACAAGGAAAACCAAACCAATGCATACAGGTAAAGCAAGCCACCACACGAATATTAAACTAAAAATCAAAGTGAAAATTCCACAACCGACCATAAAGGAAACAGGAACAAATTCTAAATATTTACCTTTAAAGTTTTTTCGTCTGAATATTTCAACAAAAATGGCGAACAAAACAAAAACACTAACAAGCGCTATAATTATCCACCAGGATTTTTCTGTTGCTACAATAAACTTCTCCATCGTTTTCTCCTCCATGTACAATTCCAACAATTACGAATTACGCATTCAGAATTCCGAATTAGCCTTATCTCATTACTAAACAATTCCAACCGTTTTGCTCATATCGTTCAACTACAGTAAAACCATTTTTTTCAAGACACTCAATGACTTCATCTGCACGGGTGTCTATAATACCCGATGCAATGAATGTGCCATCTTGTGCCATATATTTTCTTACGTTCGGAGCAAACATCATAATAACGTCTGCAACTATATTTGCAACAACAACCGAATATTTGCCCTTAACGTTTTCGTCGAGGTCACCGCAGACAAATTTAAGCTCAGGCTCATTGAAATTATTCATTAAGCCATTTTCTTTTGCGGTTTTAACTGCAAGCGGGTCAATATCTACTCCGAAAGCACTTTGTGCTCCTAAAAGAAGTGAAGATATCGCCAATATGCCACTACCGCAACCCATATCTAAAACAGTGTCGCCTTCTTTGATGATTTTATCAAGTGTTTCAAGGCAAAGGCGTGTTGTGTCGTGAGCACCCGTACCAAAAGCGGCACCCGGCTCAATATTTAAAACAACTCTGTTTTCAGCGTCAAAATTTTCTTCCCATATAGGTCTTACAAAAAGTCTTTTGCCAATTTTAAGTGGTTTAAAATATTTTTTCCAATTGTTAAGCCAATCCTCTTCTTTACAATTTTCAGTATCAATTGTGTAAGGAATTTTTTCGGCATCTAACCTTTGTGAAACAAAAGAAATTGCCTCCTGCGGATTATCGTTTTCACCTATGTAGATATGAATAATCGACTTAGTTCTGTCTTTCTTTAAAAGCTCCTCGTCAATTAAATCTATGTGAGCAATATCCCACGCTTCTTGTTCAAGTGTGCTGTAATCTTCGGTGTAAATGCCGTAAGGCACAGCCATAACTGCAATATTATTAGCTCTTTCAGTATCCTCAGAATTAACTGATATTTTAATTTCTTGCCATTCCATATTTTTAAATTCTCACTTTATTAAGTCTGCTTTAGGTTCAACCACTGTTCTGCCGTGATTAAACATTTTTCTGTTATCAAGCATCCATAGTCTGCCTGTAAATTCTCCTGATTTAACACCTGAAATTGCCTCTGCCATTTCATACATATTAGCATCAAACAAGTCAAGCTGTGAAAGAATTTCGGCTTCTATAAACGATGGTCTTACCGCAGCACCAAATTCTAACTTGCCGTGGTGTGAAATGAGCATATGCTGAAGAAGAACCTTAATATCTTCTGAAACGCCGAGTTCGTCACATTTTCTGCCGACCTCTTCGCTACCCATAACAAGGTGTCCTAAAAGCATTCCGCTTACTGTGTGACCGTCAACAAGTCCTGTGTTGCTTACTGTGTATTCTTTAAGCTTTGCAATATCGTGAAGAATTGCACCTGACAAAAGGAGCTCTTTGTCTATTGCCGGATAAATTGTACAAACGCACTCAGCTAAACGCACTATTGAAAGTGTGTGGTAAAGAAGACCACCTGCTATAGCGTGATGTAATTTTTCTGCCGCCGGGAAAAACACTAATTCTTCTTTATGCTCTTCTAAAATCGCAGTTACTACTTTTTTTAACTCTTCATCGTTAAAAGAAGCAACTAAAGCTAAAATAACACCATACATTTCTTCTCCTGTAAAATCGGCTGATTTTACAAAATCAGAAACAGACACGTTATCCCCTGCAACTGAAGCTCTGAGACGTTGAACTATAAACTGGTCGTTACCGTTATATTGCTGTAACGTACCACGTACTTTTACCACCGTATTAACCTCTGGAAGTGGGGTTATCTCTTCTTTAAAATCCCACATTTTAGCGTAAATTTCACTATCCTTATCCGCTAAAAGCATATCTAAATACGTACTGCCGTTTTTGGCATTTTTCTTGTCACAGCTTTTTACAAGTGCAAAGCACTCTACTACACCCGGTTTATCACATTGCGTAAAATTCATAAATCTGACTCCTATATCTGTTATTCTATATCTAAAATATCCTGCACTACCCTTGAGGCTATTAAAACACCTGCCGACACAGGCACAAAGGTTGAAGATGCAGGCGTTCTGTCACCATCAAGATTATGTGGTTCTTCTTTTGAATAAACCACAGTCAGGTGATTAATTCCTCTGTTGCGTAATTCTCTGCGAATTACTCTGGCAAGTGGACAAACGCTCGTTTTGCTTATATCTTTAATCTCTAACATTTCAGGGTGAATTTTATTGCCTGTTCCCATTGAAGATATAATTTTAATGTTTTCTTTTTTTGCTCTTTCTATTAATTCAAGCTTTGCAGTTACGTTATCTATTGCATCGACAATATAATCATATTCTGAAAGAGTAATGCTGTCTGCCGTTTCAGGAAGGTAAAACAAATCGTATTTTGTTAATTTTATTTGTGGATTAATTTCAGAAAGTCGTTTTTCACAAGCATCTGTTTTCTTCATATCTATAGTAGCTTCAGTCGCTATCAGTTGTCGGTTTATATTTGTGACATCTACAACGTCTTTATCTACAAGACCTATTTCACCAATACCACTTCGTGCAAGTGCTTCTGCAGCCGCACCACCTACACCACCCAAGCCAAAAACAATGACTTTTGAATTCTTAAGTTTTTCCTGATTTTCTATACCGAAAATTCGTGCAGAACGGGAAAAGCGTTCATCCATTGTTTTTCGCTCCTTTCAAAAACATATATAATAATTATATAATATTAAGTTTTTTTGTCAACAATAAATCTTGGTGATAAAATGAAAAAAAGAATCGTTTCGTTAACAGTAGCTTTGTTTGTTACACTCTCATCCTTAAGCTTCAGAATTTATTTATTAAGCGTTAAAAATATTTATTCCGTCAACACCGAAAACACAATAAAAACGAACACTATTTCAACAACTCGTGGCACTATTTACGACAGAAATTTTAAAAGAATTACAAATTCAAAAGAAAAATATATTGCCTGTATAAAGCCTACGGCAAAAGGCTTTTTAGAAAGTGAAAAGCTCGTGAACAAAAACGAAATAAATAAAGAACTGAAAAAAGGACATTTAGTAACAACACCCGTACCTTTTTATGATTTTTTTGCTCAATCAAATGATATTTTAACACTAACTGTTTTTGAGCGTTATGAAGAAAACTCACTTTGCCACGTTGTAGGCTATTGCAACAACAATCAAGGTATTTACGGAATAGAAAAATATTATAATGAAGATTTATTGAATTCGGGTGGCTCACTAACCCTTAAATATCATTGCGATGCAATGGGACGAGTTTTAAACAGCGAAGCAGTTGAGGTCAACAATAACAATTACAACAGCAGTTCAGGAATCGTTCTGACTATTGATAAAGAATTTCAGAAAAAAGCAGAAAATGCTCTGAGTAACCACAACGTTGACACCGGCTGTGTTATTGTATTGGACGTTAACACGAGCGAAATTTTAGCTTGTGCTTCAACGCCTGTAATCAACAGAGAAAATTTAAACTCTGCTTTATCGGATAAAAACTCCCCTTTTATTAACCGAGCATTTTCTCAATATGCCGTAGGCTCTGTTTTTAAAGTAGTAACTGCCATTTCTGCTATTGAAAACAATCAGGCTGATTTTATTTATAATTGTACGGGAAACACAATTAAAAGCGATACCCTATTTAATTGCAACAAGCTAAACGGTCACGGAAGCCTCGATTTAAAGAATGCAATAACTTTTTCCTGTAACCCGTATTTTATTGAGCTTTCGTGCAACGTAGGAGCAGAAAACCTTATTAAAACCGCAACGGATTTAGGCTTTGGAAAGCCGTGTTATTTCGGAAACGGATATATGACAGACAAAGGTAATCTGCCTGATATAAAAGACTTAAATAGCTCCGCCGCAACGGGCAACTTGGGGTTCGGTCAAGGTTCCTTGCTCGCCACCCCTTTACAGGTTGCTAATTGCTACGCAGTTATTGCAAACAATGGTTATTTTAATGAACCGACTTTAATAAAAGGGTTTTTGGATAAAGAGGGAATTTTCACACCCACCGAAAAAAGTGAAAAGAAAAAGGTTATGAAAGAAGAAACCTGTTCACTCTTAAAAGAATATTTACTGAACGTTGTAAAAGAAGGCACCGGAAAGCCTGCCTTCTCTTCGCTTTTTGATTCTTGCGGGAAAACTGCAACCGCCCAGAGCGGTCAATATAACAACGGCGAAGAAATTAAGCACTCGTGGTACGTTGGATTTTTCCCCTATGAAAAGCCAGAGTACGTTATATGTGTTATGAAGGAAAACGGTATTTCCGGCAGTAACGACTGTGCACCCGTATTCAAAGAGGTTGCAGAAGAGATTTATATTTTAGAAAAAATCAGAAAACAGGAAGCAGAAAACAGGAAACAGAGAAATTAAAACTCCGTTTCCTGTTTCCTTAATTCTCAATTTGCAGAACTCGTTCTGCTCCGAGCATTACACCGATTTTTGCACTATGGAAGTTAAGACCGCCCTGAAGCCACACCGCAAATGGTTCACGGAGTGGTGCATCGGCAGAAAGCTCAATTGAAGAGCCGTTTGTAAAAGCACCTGCCGCCATAATGACGTCGCTGTCGTAGCCGGGCATTTCCCACGGCTCGGGCACAACAAAGCTATCTATAGCAGAACCGCTCTGAAGCCCCTGACAAAACGCAATAAGCTTTTCAGGTGTCTGAAGCTTAATGCTTTGTATTATATCCGCACGTACCTCGTTATGCTTCGGAGAAACCTCGTAACTCATTTCTTCAAACAACGCCGCAGTGAAAACGGCTGTTTTCATTGCTTCACCTGTTACGTGAGGAGCTGAGAAAAGTCCCATAAAAATATCACGCGTGTTACCAAGCGTTGCACCAACTTCACGACCGATTCCCGGAGTTGTCATTCTATATGAGCAGAGCTCAATCAAATCTTTTCGACCTGCTATGTAGCCACCACTTTTGGCAATTCCGCCGCCCGGATTTTTAATTAAAGAACCGGCAAACACGTCGACACCGATTTCACCCGGCATTACCTTTTCTGTGAACTCTCCGTAGCAATTATCAAGAATTGTTATAGCACTGCTGTTTTCTTTTGTTATATCAACAATTCTCTTGATTTCAACTGAAGTAAGCGTAGGTCTTAGTGAGTAACCTCTTGAGCGCTGAATATAAACTGCTTTATAATTTTCTTTTGTTAATTTTTCTTTTAATTTTTCAAAATCAACTGTACCGTCAGGTAACAAATCAAGAACTTCAAAATCAATTCCAAAATCCTTTAACGAGCCCATACCCTCGCCCGAAAGACCTATAACAGAATGAATTGTGTCATATGGTACTCCTGTTGCAGAAAGCACCTTATCACCAGGCCTTAAAACACCAAAAAGCATTACTGCCAGAGTATGAGTACCACTAGCAAAGCTATGTCTTATAAGTGCATCTTCCGCACCAAAAATCTCTGCGGTAACTTCATCTAAAACCTCACGACCTCTGTCGCCGTAGCCATAACCTGTTGAAGCAACAAAATGAGATTCACAAACGCCGTGGTTTATAAATGCTTTGAGCACTCTTTGTTGATTAAATTCTGTTATTTCATCTATTATTTCAAATTGCGCCTTTGCTGAAGAAAGTGCTTTTTGCGATAACTCATTTACTTTTTCACTAAAATTAAAAAAACGCATTTTATAACTCCGTTTCTATATAAACATTACCTGTTTTTTGAAATCCGATTTTTTCGTAAAATAATTCTAAAGACTTTTCGCACCACAGAAAAATCTCAGTTATATTGAGACTTTTCAAGATTTTGATAAGCTCGTTTATTGTTTTTTGCGAATAGCCTTTATTTCTGAATTTTTCTGATGTAAACACACCTGAAATTACAGCAATATTTTTATAAATCATCGGAACTGTAGCAACAGAAATCAACTCTTCTTTCTTTAGTGCAACCGCTTTTGCATCATTTTTTACAATTCGTTTTGAAAAATCACAATACCAATTCTCGAAGTCTGATTTTCCGCCCTCAAAAATCAAAGAATGAAAATTCTTGTATTCATTAAGAGTTGATTTGTCGGTCAACTCAACAAATTTTTCTTCTGAAATCTCTGCATCGCACCCCGAATACTTAAAAAGCGAAAATGAAGTTGATTTCTCTGCTTTTAACGGTACGTCTGAAAGAATTGCATTGAATCCGAAAAATTTCACAAATTCTGTTATTTCTTCAAAATCTGTTTTTGCGGTTGTAATCAGCGTAAAGTTATTATCTACCGATGACAGCAACGCAGTTGAATTCCCGTTTTCATCAACCTGCTTCCACACGTTATCGCTTCCCGATTTATATTTTAAAGCCATAAAAATACGAGGTAACAGCGGCGAAAACTCGCCGCTGACTATCTCAATTGATTTAATTTCTTTAATCATA
Source organism: Acutalibacteraceae bacterium (assembly GCA_045646485.1). Classification (GTDB taxonomy): domain Bacteria; phylum Bacillota; class Clostridia; order Oscillospirales; family Acutalibacteraceae; genus DTU089. The sequence goes on along the minus strand of JAZRKU010000032.1, from coordinate 12,249 downwards.
TTATATTTCACAGCCGCCGTGACTTCTTACTGAAAGTATGTAGCAGGAATTTTCGCCGAACACTTTTTTCATTGCGGTTGTATAATTTTCTATTTCTGATTTTGGCAAGAACACCTGAATTGTACCTGCAAAGCCACCGCCGTGAACTCTGTAGGCTGCTTTGCCCTTCAATAATTCTTCTGTTAAGCAAAGTGCAAGTGCTACAGGCTGACTGTCAGGATTTTTAAGTGTAAAGCAGTTCTGATTATACATATAAGATGATTTACCACTCTCAATGATAATTGACTTGAATTCGTCAAAATCCTTCTTTGCCAAAGCATCTGCAAGTCTTTCTACACGACTGTTTTCGTTATAGAAGTGAATTGCTCTTTCGAGTGCTCTGTCGCCTGTTTTCTTTCTTATTTCACCCATATTATCGAAAACATCTTTTACCTGAACTTCTCTTAAAACACTTTTCCCGAAGAATTCAGCAACAGAGTTCATTTCTAATCTTATTGCAGCGTAATCATCTGTTAAATCTGCGTGGTTTCCGCCTGTATCAACAATGCAAAGAGCGTGATTGAATTCATCAAGATTGAAATCGACCTTGTTTATAACAGGATTTTTCGTATCCTTGAAATCAATCTGCACAAATCCGCCGACTGAACAAGCAGTCTGGTCCATAAGTCCGCAAGGTTTTTTGAAATAAACGTTTTCTGCATATTGAGAAATACAAGCAATTTCGACTGCATCTATTTTGCCGTCGTTATAAATATAATTGAGAATTGTGCCTATAAGCACTTCGTAAGCTGCACTTGAAGAAAGTCCTGAACCAGAAAGAACTTCTGATGTTACACTCGCATTAAATCCGCCGTAATTGTAACCGAGTTCTTTGAATCTTGCACACACACCGCGAATAAGTGCCTCTGATTTTCCCTCTTCAGCATCTTTTATTTCCAAATCCCCTGCATCTACAGTAAGTGGTGCATAACCCTGAGAATTTACATTTATAATTAAATCGTCTCTTTTTTCTACCATCGCAACAGCATCAAGATTTATAGCCGCTGCCAAAACTTTACCATTGTTGTGGTCTGTATGATTACCACCAACCTCAGTTCTGCCGGGTGCAGAGAAAAATCTTACATCTGCATTTTCGTTAAAATCTTTTTTAAAGCTTTCAGAAAGAGATAAATATCTTTCTTGTTGTCTTTTGGCATCTGTACCATAAACCTTTTCTAATCTTTCTAAAAAACTTGGTGTTGAGATTTCTTGAATTTTCATAAAATCAACTCTCCTTCTTTTTATTTTTTTCTATATATTTTAACATCATTCGCAGAACTAAAACTGAAACTCCGCTTATTGTAAGAAGTATAATTATAGGTGCCATAAACTTTACGGTAAACGGGTCCGTAATATTAACACCAATAAAACTCCATGTGATAATACGTGGTAAAAAACCTAAAACCGAAAAAAGACAAAAACGCCAATAATCCATTGAAGTAGCACCATAAATTCTGCTGACTGTGTTTATCGGAATAAACGGTACAAAACGCAATATTACAAGCATCCACCAATTACCGCCGCCACCTAAATCCATAAAATCATATACAGTTTCAGATTTCACCAAAACCTTATGTGCTGAGCCACCGCCAATTTTTTTGCCCCACACATATTTAACCGAAACAAGGATTGCAAAACCCAAAATATTTATGAGTGCCGCCAAAGGTGCCGGAAAAACGAGACCTGAACTGATAAATAAAACCGATAGTGGTAAAAAAGGAATAACTCCTTTAACTAAAAAAAGTGCAATCACTACAATAAATGCCCATATTTTATTGAGTCCGCCAATAAAAGTTTCTATTCGGTTGAACCAATCCTGAATTTCTGTAATATGCGTCTGCACTTGCGGTAAAGTTACAAAATAAGTTAAAAGCACAAGAAATAATGCAACAGAAAAGCAGACAATGCTCACTATTTTTAATATAAGTGAACGTTTTTCTTCCTTTGTGCGTTTTTTTAATTTCTTCAAGTAATTACCTGCCAATCTTAAGACAATAATCTTTTTTATTTTATACCATTTTATTGAATAGGTCAAGTACAATAACAATAAATAACCACTATTGAAAAATATGTGTGTTTTTGCTATTATATTAACTAAGTTTATAAAAGCGAGTTGATATTATGGAAAACAAATTGAATGCAGTTATTCTTGATGGATACACAGAAAACCCCGGTGATTTGAATTGGGATTATTTAGAAAGTGTTTTTAACCTTACTGTTTATGACAGAACCCCAAAAGAATTAGTTTTGGAAAGAGCTAAAAATGCCGATGTGCTTATAGTAAACAAGGTTGCAATAACAAGAGATATGCTCGAAAGTCTTCCGAAGCTCAAATTTGTTGCAACACTTGCTACGGGCTTTAATCAGATTGACACACAAGCGTTAAAAGAAAGAAACATTCCTGTTTCAAACATTCCGTCATATTCAACAGACGCTGTAGCACAAACGGTTTTTTCTTTCATTTTAGAATTCACCAACAGAGTCGGACATTACACTGACTCTGTAAAAAACGGAGAATGGTCTGAATGTAAGGATTTTTGCTATTGGAACACGCCTCTTAATGAATTAAGCGGTAAAACTCTCGGAATTATAGGTTTTGGTAAAATAGGAAGAAGGGTTTCTGAAATAGCTTTAGCCTTTAATATGAATATTCTGGTTTACACCCCTTCCGGCAAAAAAGATGCAGACCCCAAAATTCAGTTTGTTTCGCTTGATGAGGTTCAGAAAAAATCAGACTATATAACCTTACACTGTCCGCTTACCCAAAACACAAACGAGCTTGTAAATAAAGAATTTATAAATAAAATGAAGGATGGTGCCGCACTTATAAACACTGCTCGTGGTGCAGTTATTAACGAGCAGGACGTTGCAAATGCTCTCAACACCGGTAAACTATCCTTTTTTGGTGCGGACGTTTTATCGACAGAGCCACCAAAAAAAGAAAATCCGATTTTGAATGCAAAAAACACTTTCATTACACCTCACATTGCCTGGGCAGCTTTTGAAACAAGATTAAGACTTTTAGAAATTCTTAACGGAAACATAAAAGCGTTTTTAGATGGCAATCCTATAAATGTTGTTAATATGTAAATTTACACAAAATTACGAATATATTCTTGGATTTTTTCGCATTTTGCCAAAACTTAATCAAAACAAGTTAAATTTATGTCAAAGTCCTTGCAATTATTCTGTTTTGTGGTAAAATATTTAATGTTAAAAAAATTATAATATATTTGGAGGTTTTTCAAATGTCAGTTAAAGTTGCAATTAACGGTTTCGGTCGTATCGGCCGTCTCGCATTCCGTCAAATGTTTGGTGCTGAAGGCTATGATGTAGTAGCTATCAACGACCTTACAAAACCATCAATGCTTGCTCATCTTCTCAAGTATGATACAGCACAAGGTGGCTACTGTGGTAAAATGGGTGAAAATCTTCACACTGTTACGGCTGATGATGAAGCTGGTACAATCACAGTTGACGGCAAAACTCTTAAAATTTATGCTAAAGCAAACGCTGCTGAACTTCCTTGGGGCGAAATCGGTGTTGACGTAGTTCTTGAATGCACAGGTTTCTACTGCTCAAAAGATAAGAGCCAGGCTCACATCGATGCTGGTGCTAAAAAAGTTGTTATTTCTGCTCCTGCAGGTAACGACCTCAAAACAATCGTTTTCAGCGTTAATGAAGATACTCTTACAGCTGATGATACAATCATCTCTGCTGCATCTTGCACAACAAACTGCCTTGCTCCTATGGCAAAAGCACTTAACGATTACGCTCCTATTCAAAGCGGTATCATGAGCACAATCCACGCTTACACAGGCGACCAGATGATTCTTGACGGTCCACACAGAAAGGGTGACTTAAGAAGAGCAAGAGCTGGTGCTGCTAACATCGTTCCTAACTCAACAGGTGCTGCTAAAGCTATCGGTCTTGTTATTCCTGAACTCAATGGTAAACTCATCGGTTCTGCACAGAGAGTTCCTGTTCCAACAGGTTCAACAACAATTCTTACAGCTGTTGTTAAAGGTACAGACGTTACAAAAGAAGGCATCAACGCTGCTATGAAAGCTGCTGCTTCTGAAAGCTACGGCTACAACGAAGACCAAATCGTTTCTTCAGACGTTATCGGTATGAAATTCGGTTCACTCTTTGATGCAACTCAGACAATGGTTTCAAAAATTTCTGATGATCTTTATGAAGTTCAAGTTGTTTCATGGTATGACAATGAAAACAGCTACACAAGCCAGATGGTTAGAACAATTAAATACTTCGCAGAACTTTAATTAAACGAACCCCTTACAAAGTGAACGCTTTGTAAGGGGTTTTTTATAGTTTGATTTATATTAATGAATTCACCTGCTATTAAGACTGACACTATAATCATCTTAATAGCAGGTGTTTTATTTCCAAACAAAAATGAGGGCTTATTTTGTTTTTTGAGCACTATAAAACTTTGTAACATTTCGTGCCCCCTCTCATATACTGTTAATGAAGTTTTGGGGTGACTTATTACCCGCTTCAAACATATTAAGGAGGAAAACATATATGGCTGATAATAACAAAAACTGTATGGAAACTAACCTCAACCACGTTAAAGAAGCAATTTGCATAGACACTAACCGTGTTTATGACTCTTGTGCAGACAAGGAATGTCTGCGAGATTTGAGAGTTTACTTAACAGACCGCGGTCAATGTATTCTCGACAATGCCTCTTCTGTAAAATGCAGAGGTGCCGAGATTTTAAATTGTCTTGTTGAGGTTGAAAAAGTGCCATTCAACAAAGGCTTTTATTCTGTTGATTTAACGTTCTTTGTTAAAGTTATGGTTGACGCTTACACCTGCCCTACCGCACAACCTAATTTAATAGAGGGTCTTGCTACCTTCTCTAAAAAATGTATTCTCTACGGCAGTGACGGTAACGTGAAAATATTCTCTTCAAATTACATTGAAAACGGCTTTGACGAGCAAAATGCTATTTGTAACGCAAACCCGAGAGCAAAGGTGCAAACCGTTGAGCCTATTTGCCTTGGTGCAGAAATCTGCAGAGTTTGCGACTGCTGCAACACTATAGGCGAATGCTGTGAGGGTAACATTCCTAAGCATATTTGCTGTTGTTTTGACGGAAGTTTTTCAAATAACTCTAATTGCGAAAAAGCACTTAAGGTTACTTTGGGTGTATTCACAATCATACAACTTGAACGTGACGTTCAGATGCTTATTCCTGCATATGATTTTTGTGTTCCGACAAAAGAATGCCAATGTGAAACAGAAGACCCTTGCGATATTTTCAGAAAAATATCTTTCCCTGTTGATGAATTTTTCCCGCCTAACCAGAAGGAATGTGGCTGCAATAACGACACCTTACCTTACGTTAAAGGTTCACATTGCTGCGGTAAATAAAGCTTTATCTCCCCAATACTTATCAAAATGTATTGGGGATATATTTTTAACCTTCATAAACTAGCTTTTGTTCTATCATTTCGTCAATATTTAATTTATCATACCACTTACCTGTTACAGGTACGTTTCGTGCTACTGTTTTTCCCTCAAGTGCAAAAACGCATTGTTCAACTGCATTAAAGCCTATTGCATAAGAATCCTGTGCAACTGAACCTATAAGCTCTGCTCCGTTTTCTGATTTCATCCATTCAATTTGTTTTGTACCCGCATCAAATCCACAGAATTTTATAGTGTCATATTTCCCTTTATTTGCAGCGAGTGCATCACTCACTTGCTTTACGACACCTTCGTTACTCATAAATATGGCATTAACCTTTTTTTCAACAAGTGCATTCAAGGCATCTACATAAGCATTGTTGCTGTCGCCGTCTTTTATTTCTTTCTCTATTCTGAATTTTCCTCTTGTGTCTTTGTTGCTATCTGCAAGCTCTTTAAACTTATCAATAAAACCTTTTGTTCGTTCTTCACCTGTAACTGTCTGATCGTGTTGAATAACACCTATTATATAAACCCCATCAAACTCTGATATATCATCTTTTATTGCCTCATAAAAATTCTCGGCAACCGTTGCAGCCGCATCCAGATTGGACGTAGAAACTGTTGAAACAATTGGATTTTTTCTTTTTTCGTTCAAAACCTTTTTATCTGTTTCCCAAATACCACTATCAAACTCAACAACCGGTATTTTTCTGTCGTAGGCTTGCTCTAACATATCGGTAAATCCCTCACCCAGGGTTGCAATTATCAAGCCCGCAGTATTATTTGAAAGTGCAGTCTGCACCATTTCTTTCTGAGCAGGAATATTAGATGAGCTTTCGGCTGTTGTGCCACGAAAAGTTATTCTATAACCATATTTCTTTCCTGCATCTTCTGCACCTCTTTTTACAGATTGCCAGAATGCGTGTGATTCCCCTTTTGCAATAACTGTTATTGTTTTATTCTGATTTTCTTGTGAAGCATTGTCGTTTTGCGTATCTTTATTACTTTCAGCACAAGCAGAAAAAACTGCAATTACAATAGCAATTACAAGCATCATTGACAAAGCTCTTCTGAATTTCATAAAACTCCCCCTTTGTTTTATTTTTTTACTTATTTCAAATTTTATTCTTATTAAATTTAATTCTGTCGAACAAAACAGAAAGAACTACTATAACACCTGTTAAAACATACGTTACATAAGTTGAATTCAAATTTACATCTAATAAAGCAAGTACAAAATTAAGACCCGAACGAATTACGACAAGCATTATTGAACCTATTATTGTGCCGCCAACCGATGCCACTCCACCTGTAGCAGACGTTCCACCTATATAAACACCTGCAATTGCATCAAGCTCCATTCCGTTACCCGTGGCAGCCGCAACGGTTACAAAGGATGCTGACCAGAAAACCGCAGCAAGTCCTGCACCTAATCCTGAAATAATATAAGCCATTATTTTATATTTATCAGTGTCAATACCCGAAAGCCTTGTTGCTTCTTCGTTTGAGCCTATTGCAAGAATATAGCGTCCCACTCTCGTTTTATACATAAAAAGCATACAAAAAAGCATAAAAAACAATACCCATAAAAGACCAGTGGGAAACCCGTTGTAATTAGAAAACATTTTATTAAACCATACACCTGTAGGATAAAATACATTAGGCATATTTACAAACAAGGCAGAAAGGCCTCTTGAAATCATCATAGTACCTAAAGTAGCAATAAACGCCGGTAATTTACATTTAGCTATCAGAAGCCCGTTAACAAGTCCGAAAAAAGCCCCTATAAAAATCATAATCGGAATTGTCATCCACAACGGAATTAAACCACTCTCATATAATTTACCTGCAACAACCGACGAGGCTATACAAACAGTGCCTATTGAAAGGTCGATTCCGCCTGTTGCTATTGCAAAGGTTACACCAAGCCCCATAATAGCATATGGTGTCAATGATTGTGCCATACTTACAATATTATATCTATTAAGAAAGTTAGGATTTAAAAGATAAAATATAACAATCAAAAAAACAAGCGAAACAAAAATTATTGTATTTCGTGCAAAGCGCATCTTAAAATTTTTTATATTTGTCAGCGTTTTGTTTCCCCTCTTTTCACGGCATATTTCATTATATTTTCATTTGTTATTTCAGTTTTGGTCAGTTCACCCGTTATTTCACCCTCACACATCACAATTACTCTGTCTGACAATTGTGTTATTTCTGAAAGCTCTGAAGAAATAAGAATTATTGATTTACCCTCATCCGCAAGCTTACGCAGAAGTGAATATATTTCATTTTTTGCTCCTATATCTATTCCTTTTGTCGGTTCATCGAAAATAAATATATTGCTTTTTGTAAGAAGCCAACGAGCAATAATTACTTTTTGCTGATTTCCGCCCGAGAGATTTTTTACACTCTGCTCCATAGACGATGTTTTTACCTTCAGTATTCTGATTTTATTTTCGGCAGATTTCTTCATTTTTTTATCACTCAGAAAACCATTTTTTATATATGATTTCAGACTTGCCAATGCAACGTTTTCAGTAACAGATTTATAAAGCAGTAGCCCGTATTGTTTTCTGTCCTCAGACAAATAACAAACTCCATTTTTAACGGCATCAACCGTGCTTTTTAAACGGATGGTTTTACCATTTATAATAATCTTACCACTTAAGAACCTGTCTGCACCTGAAATTGCTCTTGCAACCTCTGTACGGCCCGCCCCCATAAGCCCCGAAAAGCCCAGAATTTCTCCTTTGTGAAGTGCAAAATTAATGTTTTTTATTTTATTGTTTACATTCAGATTTTCGACCTCTAAAATTACGGGTTCATTTTTGTTGTTACGTCTGATTGATTTTTCAACTTCTGAAATCTCACTACCAACCATCATTTTTATTATCTCATCAATTGTTAATAAAGCTTTATTTTGTGTACTTATATGCTCTCCGTCTCTCATCACGGTAATTCTGTCGGCGATTTTCTGAATTTCTTCAATTCTGTGAGAAATATAAATCATTCCGACACCTCTGCTTTTAAGTTCACTCATTATTCTGAAAAGTTCTTCTGCCTCAGACTCACTCAAAGCAGTGGTCGGTTCATCTAATATAAGAATTTGCGTTTCAAAAGAAATAGCCTTTGCTATTTCTATCTGTTGTTGTTTTCCTACTGTTAAATCCCTTATTTTTGCTGAAGGACTAACATCTGTTCCGACATAATTCAAAAGCATTTGTGCTTCAGCTTCCATTTTTCTGTCATCAATATAAATATCACCAAGCGTTTTTTCACGACCTAAAAAAATATTTTGTGCAACTGTCAAATCTTTTATCAGATTAAGCTCCTGGTGAATCATAGTGATTCCGATTTTCTGACTATCTTTAACGCTATTAAAAACGCAGGGCTTACCTGAATAAAAAATCTCGCCATCATCAGGCCTATATATCCCTGTTAATATTTTCATAAGTGTAGATTTTCCTGCACCGTTTTCACCCATCAGAGCATGAATCTCACCTGCTTTTAAATCAAAATCAACACCTTTTAACGCCAATACTCCTGAAAAGCTTTTTTTAATATTTTTCATTTTGAGCAACATTTTCATACTCTTTCCTGCTGTTTTTCTTATAGTCTTATTATTTACAAATCTCAGTAATATATCAAAACAAAAAAAGAGAAGCAGTTTTTCAACTGCTTCTCATCTTTTTTGAAACTTTTTTATAAAATGAATATGATAAAAATACTGCTAAAAGCCAACCTATAGGCCACGAGAACCATATTCCGATAACACCGAAGAAATGTGAAAAAATGAACGCTAAAATTACACGAAGAACCAAATCAGCAAACGTAGCAATCATAAAATAATTCATATTGCCTGTGCCTCTCAAAACACCATCACAAACAACCTTAAAACCTATTGCGCACAAAAACGGTTCTACAACCAACAAAAACTCTTTACCCGTTGTAAGAGCAAGTGTACTTTTGTCGCCTTCCATAAAAGCACTTATAAGCACTTCAGAAAACACAACGTAAACACCCGTAAACAAAAGTGCAGTTATTATAGAAAGTCGCGCACCGCTTTTAAAGCCTTCTTTTATTCTTTCATATTTTTTAGCACCGACATTCTGTGCAGTAAAGCTCGAAACAGAGTTACCGAATGTAACAAGCGAATTAACAGCGAACGTATTGAGTTTTATAGCTGCCGAATACCCTGCAATTACCGCAGAACCGTAACTGTTTATTTCGCCCTGAATGAATACGTTGCCAACCGAAACAAAGCTTTGCTGTAACACGCTAGGTATAGATATTTCAGAAATCTTTTTCAACATTTCAAAAGAAAAGACCTCTGCTTTGCCATCGCACTTCAAGGATTTCAAATGATAAAGCAAAGAAGCTACCGCTAAAACACCCGCAATTCCCTGAGCAATAAATGTTGCCCACGCAACGCCTGCAACACCCATATTGAAATGAGCTACAAAAACATAGTCAAGAATAACATTTGTAACAGATGAAAATATAAGAAAATACAGAGGGATTTTTGAATTACCTAACGAAGCAAACACACCATTTGCAATGTTATATAAAAACAAAAATGTAAAACCACCTATATAGATTTCAAGATACAACGCAGAGTCTTCAAATATATTTTCAGGTGTATTTATAAGTTTCATAAGCGTTGGTGTAAGTAAAATCCCACCTATTGTCAGAATTACTGAGAGCACAAGCGAAAAGATTAAAGAAGTTGAAACTGCTGTTTTTACTTTTCTGTTTTTACCCGCACCAAAAAGCTGAGAAATAACAACGCCACAACCTATGTTACAGCCTACGGCAATTGCATTAAAAATGTTGGTTATCGGGTAAGATGCACCTACTGACGCCAAAGCCTCCTCACCGGCAAAGCGACCTGCAATTACACTATCTGCTATATTATACATCTGTTGAAAGACAACACTAATAACCAAGGGTATGCTGAAATTAAATATAACTCTGCTTGTCTTTCCTTTTGTCAAATCATTTACCATTTTTCACACCTTGTTATATTAAGGATTTTAAAACTATATAATTATACTGCAAGATTTCTCATTTTTCAAGTTAGGATGGTGCAAAATGAGCAGATTTATTAATGCAGTAGGCGGTGTCATATGGGGAGCGCCTATGCTCACCTTTTTTCTTTTTATTGCAATTTATTTTACTGTTAAAAGTCGTTTCTTCCAAATAAGAGGAATCAGGCAGATTTTCAATGCTACTATAAAAAACATATTTAAAAAACCAATGGATTCAGAGAATGGTATTTCTCAATTCGGTGCATTCTGCTCAGTTCTTGCAGCGTGTATCGGCACAGGTAACATTGTCGGTGTTGCTACAGCAATTTATTCGGGTGGCCCGGGATGTGTTTTCTGGATGTGGCTTTCTGCCTGCTTTTCTATGATGACTGCCTACAGTGAAAATTATCTAGGTATTAAATACAGGTTTCGTAACAAATACGGAAAAATCTCCGGCGGTGCATTTCAATACATAGAAAAAGGCTTGAATATGCCTTTGCTTTCTAAGGTATATGCCGTTTTCTGTTTACTCTCAACATTAGGAATGGGAAATATGACTCAAGCCAATTCAATAACCGCATCTTTAAAAAGCGGATTTCATTCACCACCTTTAATAACAGGAATTGTTGTAGTCGTTTTGTGCTTTCTCGTTATAAAATCAGGTGTAAAGGGTATTTCTAAGGTCAGTGAAATTATTGTTCCCGTGATGACAATTTCGTATTTATTATTATCCTTCGGTGTGCTTTTTATTTTTGGCAACAGAATTATCCCTGTTATAAATCTTATTTTTAAAGAAGCCTTTTCATTAAAAGCGATAAGCGGATATGGTATGTTCCGTGCTATGAGATATGGTATTTCACGCGGTGTATTTTCAAACGAAGCGGGACTCGGTTCATCAACAATAATACACTCTGAAACCGAAAACACAACACCTGAAAACCAGGGAATGTGGGCAATGTTCGAGGTGTTTTGCGACACAATTTTTCTTTGCACAATAATGGCGTTCGTTATTCTGGTGAGTGGTACTTTTACTCTCGATGGTCAATTATATGGTGCTGAGCTATCAGTTGCTTCTTATAGTGTTTTAGGTGAATTAGGAAAAAAAGGGATTGCGATTTTAACAGCGGTTTTCTCTTTTGCATCTCTTCTCGGTTGCTCGTTTTATGGCGAAAAAAGTGCTGAATATCTTTTCACCCACAAGGCTGTTAAGCCTTATAAATTTATATATCTGCTCTTAGCGTTATTAGGAAGTATTGCTTCACCGCAATTAATATGGAGCATTGCAGACATTTTCAACGGACTTATGGCAGTTCCCAATTTATTTGCGTTATTCATTTTAAGAAAAGAGGTAGAGTTCCCTGAACGAAAAAGCTCTGAGAAAAAAAAGAAATGCCTTGCCACTTTCGTGACAAGGCAGGCAAATTCTTTTCATTAAATTAATAATTTATGTAAAACTTATGCCTCTTCTTTCATTTTTGCAAAACAAGCGCTGCAATAAACAGGTCTGTCTTCACGTGGCTTGAAAGGAACTTCTGCTTCGCCACCGCAAGATGCACAAGTTGCTTTGAACTTTTCACGTTCTCCCTTAATTGCTTGTTTACGAGCATCACGGCACTCTTTGCAACGTTGTGGTTCGTTTACAAATCCTTTTTCAGCATAGAATTCTTGTTCGCCTGCTGTGAAAGTGAATTCTTTACCACATTCTTTGCAGATGAGAGTTTTGTCTTCGTACATTTTT
>JAZRKU010000031.1:0-50599 GCA_045646485.1 Acutalibacteraceae bacterium | reverse complement strand
AAAAAATAAATAACATAACACCAAAGGAGCGGATTTTCTCTGCTCCTTTGGTGTTATTTATACTATCTTATCAACTCATTAAAATATTTCACTTTGATAATTATACCATAATTATGATACATAATCATAATTTTTACACACAACTTTAGCATTACCACTATCATCAAAAACAAGGTCAACTACGCCTATCGCTTTTGAACCATCGTTATATTCAACTGTAAAAGTAATTGTATCGTTAAATGTAGAAAATGGTGTATTTATATTTTCATTAAATGCTTTTTCCATTTCTTCGGTATGGTCCCAGTAGAAACTACTTTTTTCTAAATTATACTCTTTACTATTAATCGTTATATCATTGCCATGTTTCGGTACACCAAACTTAGGTAAATTATAATGATGTACCATCTGACCATACTTTGAAGTGTTTTTTACATTTATTGATTTGATATTTTCAATATTTTCTAAATCAAGTTTAAAATCATTAAATGTATATTGAACAAATACTATGTTTTCATTTTTACAGGTCTGTAATTTTCCTGTATAAAATTCAACATTATCCAGATTTTTTTCAAACAAATCCTTGGAATCAATCATAATACTATATTTTTCTTCATCAGAAAGACCACTTACATCTCTTACTTCTAAATACATTTTATACGGATATTCTTCATTTAACTCTAACACCTTATTTTCTGTTACAGCTTCCGCTCCGTCAGCTTCTGCGGCACTTGCAACTATTATGAATGGGTTAATTGTCTTACTACTTTCCACAGTTGAATTATTTGTTGTAGTTTGCCCTGTTTGTGAAGTTGGTGGTGTTAAAAATGCTACACCGAAAACAATTGCAAATGCAAGGCAAAATGCTGTTATGCTAACTGTAATTCGTCTGTTATTTCTTATTGGCATATCAGTAGTAATTTTTGCTTTTAATCTGTTACCCATATATGCATCAGGGGTTATATTATCTATAGATTTTTTAAAATCATCTTTTTTCATATTGAGTAATCCTCCAATTCAATTTTTAATATTTCTCTACCTCGTTGTAACCGTTTTTTCACCGCCGATTTACTTATTTTCAAGGTTTCAGATATTTCTTCTACGCTATAATCATTGTAATAATAAAGAATTATGGCAGTTTTATATTTTTCTGGTAACGCAATTACTTTTGAAATAATATCCTGTGCTGTTTCGTCGTAATTGTATGTATCGATTATCTCTTTATCATCAATGCTTACACTTTTATGACCTGATTTTTTCAGATAATCCAAACACTTATTTTGTGTCACTCTTATAAACCACGCTTTTTCGTGCTCAGCATTTTTAAATTTATATTTACCTGTAAGATATTTAGTAAATACCTCCTGCAACACATCTTCACAATCGCTTTTATTACCTAAATATAAAAATGCAACTTTATAAAGCATATTGCCATAATCGTTATATTTAGCTTCAAATTCAGTTTCGAGATCTCGTTTACTCATAACTTCCTCCTTTCACCCTAAAAACGATTGAGGTATGATTTTGGTGACAAAATATTATAACATATAATTAAATTCGTTTTATTGTTGCTACTGGCATTTTGTGATATAATCTTTTAAAATTTAATTTTTTCTGTAAGATTTTAAGTTTCATTTCGTGTATAAGGGTGAAAGGAGGATTTTATATGGAAGATAAAGATATTGTTAATTTGTATTTACAACGGAACAAAACCGCTATCAAAGAAACTTCGGTCAAATATGGTGGCTATTGCAAATCCATTGCCAAAAACATTTTAGGCAACAATGAAGATGCAGATGAATGTGTAAATGATACGTATCTTCACACCTGGAATTCCATACCACCGCACAAGCCTAAAATTTTATCTGCATATTTAGGTAAAATCACCCGACATCTGTCTTTTGATAAATTCCGTTATAACAACGCTGAAAAACGTGGTGCCGGTGAAATAACCCTTGTGCTCCAGGAGTTGGAGGAATGTGTTTCAGGAAGCGAGAGCATAGAAAACGAATTAAACAAGCAACAACTTATTTCTGAACTCAATAACTTTCTCACTACACTTTCAAAAGAAAACTGCAATGTTTTTCTTTGCCGTTATTGGTATGCTATGTCAATTGCTGATATTGCTGAACGATTCAGCCTTACAGAAAACAATGTTTCTGTAATTTTAAACCGCACAAGGAATAAACTTAAAGCTCACCTTACAGAAAGGGGTTTTGAACTATGAAAAAAGAAGAACTTTTTGAAATTATAGGTGAAGTTGATGAACAAAAAATTTTAAATGCTGACAAGTATTTTTATAAAAAGAGAAACACAAAAAACACCTGGTTAAAATGGGGGGCTATTGCTGCTTGCTTACTCATAGTTTCAGCCTCAGCAATCGGCATTTTTTCAAAGAGTCATAAAAATATTGTAACTTTAGAAAACGGAGACAAAATTAAATTTTCTGCAACAAGTGATTTTCTTATATACAGCCTTGATATTTCAATAGGCTCCAGCAGAGATTTAAGCGAAGCTGAAGCAAATGCAATTTTTGAAACCTGTGATATTGAAGCGTTCGTTTCTTTTGAAGAAGAAAACGATGAATTCATCATATTAGAAGGAACAATAGATGGTTTTTCAATTGATGTTCACAGAAAAGATATCCCCTCCTGTGTTGAAGTTAAAGGCGATGAAAGCGTTTCTTATGTCAAAGATATTCCTGTTACTGCAGGGTACACTATTATAAAAAACAATGGAATAGCTATCGTATATGGTGAATTCGAAGTTGGCAACTATAGAGTTCATATTGAAACTGCCGGTGATAAAAGCGAATTAGAAACGTTGTGTAATGAATTAGCAGAAGAAATTTTTAAACTGATTGAAAATTCAAGTCTTGATTTTAGGGTAATTAAATAGTTTTTAAAAGCACTCAATTGAAGCTCAAATGCTAATACAACTCAATCTGTTTACAGTTAAATGTTCAGTTTTTAAAGCTTCTTCACACAAAAGCAGGGTGTGCAAAGTTCAATTTGCACACCCTGTTTTTATTTCTTAGAACCCGTTTTCTTAATTACTTTACTCACCGTCTTATAAATCGGAGTTTCTAAGACACCAACCGCATTTTTTAATTCTTTTCTTATTTCTATAGCCTGCGGGCAATGACTTTCGCACTTACCGCAATTTATACAGGCAGAAGCAGGAGCACTTCCCTGAAAAGCAGTTGCTCTTAAATACTCCTTAAAGCCTAAAAATTTGTTACCTGTAAAGTGAGTGTTATATGCCGAAAATGTTCCGCTTATATTTATATTCTGAGGGCAAGGCATACAGTAGCCACAGCCTGTGCAACCAACCTTCATTTTATGATTAATTGCCCTGACTACACCCTTAAGCATTGTTTCGTCTGCTTCTGTAATTTCACCGATTTTTGTTACAGATGCCGTATTTATGTTATCAGCAACCATTTCTTCAGAATTCATTCCCGAAAGAACTGTTGTAACCTCTTTCTGACTGAAGAGCCACTTGAAAGCCCACTGTGCCGGAGTATGTTGAACAGAGTGGTTTTTAAATATTTCTTTTGCCTCGTCGGGTAAATTATTAACTAATTTACCACCACGAAGAGGTTCCATAATCATAACAGGAATACCCTTACTGTAGGCATATTCCAAGCCTCTTTTACCTGCTTGTGAATGCTCATCGAGATAATTATATTGAATAAGTGTCATATCCCAAGGGTAAGCGTCTATAATCTCGCAGAATTTCTCGGTGTTACCGTGAAAAGAAAAACCAATATTACGAATCTCGCCACTTGCCTTTTTATCTTCAATCCACTTTTCAATACCTATGCTTTTAAGACGCTCCCAAACCTTGATATCGCTCATCATATGCATTAAATAAAAGTCGACATAATCCGTCCTCAGTCTTTTAAGCTGTTCTCTGAAAAGTTTTTCTAAAACATCAAGATTCACC
Organism: Acutalibacteraceae bacterium; assembly: GCA_045646485.1. Lineage (GTDB taxonomy): Bacteria > Bacillota > Clostridia > Oscillospirales > Acutalibacteraceae > DTU089. Next base: position 46,654 of record JAZRKU010000031.1, on the reverse strand, counting down.
ATTAATTGTGGAGGTAATTTTGTTGCAATATAGATTTTTTCACGAATTTTGTTTTTTTCAAACACTTCACCGATTGCGCTCTCACTACCCGGATAAATGAAAGCAGTATCAAAATAATTAACGCCATTGTTATATGCATTCATTATCTGTTTTTCACAAAGCTCCATATTTATTTTGCCCAGCTTTTTCTGAAAGCGCATACACCCAAAACCTAAAAGAGATAAATCATTTCCATTTTTATCTTTACGATAATTCATAACACTACTCCTAAAAACTCGTTGATAAATTGATGATAACATTTTTAAATATATGTGTCAATTATGATTGATTTAAAAACTTTAATTTGCTATAATAATTGTAATTTGTCGAAACTCAGTTGCGTTTCGCAAAAGCCGATTTTTTTGGCTTTTAGCAAAATTGTTTTTCATAAATACAATTTTGCATTACAGTCGTTGAAAGGATTATAGTCGAATTTTCAAAGAAAATTCGATACCAAATCATATATTTGCTATCGAAACAGTGTATTTTTACACTGTTTCGATTAACTATAATCGTTATAATCAAACCATAATAAGTGGGGTGTTTTTATGTTTCAGAATCACAATTTTTTTGATGTTTCAGTTAACGAAAATAATAATGCACAAATCATATCTTACCGAAGCGGCACGTTAGTTTATGAAGAATCTTTTAAAAATGGTGCTTTAATTTCGAGCGGATGTAATACATCGGGTTATCCTTTAAACGTGCTTATGAGTTTTCCTACAAGACTCAATAAAAATGATTTTTCTGAGCCCTTTGCTTTTAACGTAGAAATTGACGGACAAAGCGTAGATTTCGATTTAAAATTTGTTGATTTTAAAACAGTAAAAAATGATACTTCTGTTGAAAGCATTCTGATTCTCAAAAGCAGTATTAAGCCTGTAAACATAAAAATACACACAATTTTGGATGGCACAAATATTTTCTCAAGATATCTTGAGATTGAAAATCTGTCAGACAATAATCTGAACCTGAGCCGCTTGAGTCTTATTGCAGGTGGCGTCGAAACATTTGACAGAGACAAAATTTATTCTTCTGACGTAAAAAAAGATGAAATTTACTCAATAGGTTATTTTGAAAGCGACAAATGGGGCGAAGAGGGTCTCTTTAATTGGCATAAATTAGATGCGGTCAGCACGTCTATTGACACACGTTTTAACCGTGACCGTTTCCGTCAACCTGTCATATTTTTGAGAAACAACGTAACGGGAAAATTGTGGGTTTCACAATTTGCTTTCAGTGGCGGTTGTAGATTCACTTTTGATTTAAACGGACAAAATAATACCGACTTACACCTTTCATTCAAAGCAGAAATCACAGGACACAAGCCATTATATGTAATAAAAGCAAACGAAACCTTCAAATCACCTGAAATTCTGTTTGGTGCTGTTCAGGGTGACCTCGACTTATGTATCAACGAATTACATTCTCACATAAGAAAAAGTGTCTTGAATGCACCTGAAATTAACCCCGTAAATCTTCTCATAGGTTGTGGAATGGGTGCCGAACACCTCGATATGGGTGTAGAAATCTGTAAGGATTACATAGTACAATTCAAAAAAATGGGTGGCGAAGTCTTTATAATTGATGCCGGTTGGGTGTGCCCTAAAGGGGAGCAGGTTGAATGGGGTAATTACAATGGACTTAATGTACCCAACAAAGATTTATATCCGAATGGCATTACTGAAATTGCCGATTTCTGTCACGAACAAGGTCTTAAATTCGGGCTTTGGATGGATGTTGAATCACTCGGTAAACTTTGCCCGGAATTCAAAGAAAAACCTGAATGGAGGGCTAAAAATCCTTTTGGAGAACAAACCGACAGATTTATAGACTTCACTAACGAAGAAGCGGCTTATTGGTGCGAAAGTGAATTAGAACGGGTTATAACTGAATATAAATTGGATTTATTACGAGTAGATTACAACACATCTTACCGCGATTATTTCAATATGCGTGACACAGGCACAGGAACAAAAGAATGTCTTACAATAAAACATTTTTACAGAGTATATAAAATGTATGAAAATCTTAAAAAGAAATTCTCTGAGGTTATTTTTGAAAACTGTGCAGGTGGCGGTGGCAGATGCGACTTAGGTCAAATGAAATATTTTAATCACACCTGGGTTTCAGATTGCCAGAGAGCACCAAAATCAATTTACATTACAAACGGAATGACTATGTGTTTACCACCCGAACGAGTTGACAGACTTTTTGCAGGAATGGGTTGCCACGAGCACGGCTCGCTCGATTTACAGTTGAGAAACACTATGCTCGGGCATATGTCGCTTAACGTAATTGTGCCTATGAAGACTGAAATCAACAATGAGCTTTTAGAATTTGTAAAACACAGTACCGACATTTACAAAAATTTCATAAGGCCGATTTTACCGACTTGTTCAGTTTATCACCACACACCCGAAACTGATGAAGCACATAAGAATGGTTTTTCTGTTTTAGAAATTGCTTCACCTGATAAAACAAAAGGTGCTATTACCGTTTTTTCAACCGAAAACAATAATGGTAACTCAATCACCGTCAGGCCAAGAGGTGTAAGTGCAGGTAAAAATTACAAGGTAACTCTTGATAATGACAGAACCTCTTTTGGAACCTCAGGTTTTTCTCTTATAAATAACGGAATTTTGATAAACCTTAATTCACCTATGATTTCTGAATTAATTCTTTTTGAAGAAATATAATAATAAAAAATATCGCAACTTTTAGTGGTTGCGATGTTTTTGCATATAAATCCCCTTTTTACAAATGCTAATAAAAAATAAAAAAGGAGATTTATATGAGTAATCGTTTACAGCACGAAACAAGTCCTTATCTTATCCAACACAAAGACAATCCTGTTGATTGGTATTCGTGGTGCGAAGAGGCATTTATCCGTGCAAAAAAAGAAGACAAACCAATATTTTTGAGTATTGGTTACAGTTCGTGCCATTGGTGCCATGTAATAGCACATGAAAGCTTCGATGATGTTGAAATTGCAGATATTCTTAATCGTAATTTTATATCTATTAAAGTAGATAAAGAAGAACGCCCTGATATTGATAGTGTTTATATGTCGGTTTGTCAGGCATATACCGGTAGTGGTGGTTGGCCTATGAGTATTTTTATGGATGCAAATGGAAAACCGTTCTTTGCCGGAACATATTATCCTAAAGCTACTCTTAAAGAGTTGCTTGTTGCAATACACAATGAATGGGTTAATAATAAAAACGAATTAGTGAAACAGGCAGAAAAAATCATTGAGCACTTAAAAACCGAAAACAATTCTGTAAGAAGTGCCGATATTCAATTAGCACACACAGCCGTAGCACTATTCAAACGTGGTTACGACAGAATTTTTGGTGGATTTGGCAGTGCCCCAAAATTCCCGACACCATCCAATATTTTATTTCTGCTTTCTTATTACGAAAAATTCAATTCTTCAGAATGTCTTGAAATGGCAGAACGCACTTTAATACAGATGTATTCAGGCGGTCTTTTTGACCATATAGGTTTCGGATTTTCAAGATACTCTACCGACAAACGATTTCTCGTTCCACACTTTGAAAAAATGCTTTATGACAATGCATTGTTGATACTTGCATACACTAAGGCTTATTCGGTAACTAAAAATGCTTTATATCTTGAAATCGCCGAAAAAACCGCAAATTATATTCTGCGAGAAATGACGAACAACGATGGCGGATTTTTCAGTTCACAAGATGCTGACAGCGATGGTGAAGAAGGAAAATATTATACTTTTACACCAAATGAAATTATAGATTTACTCGGAAGAGAAAAAGGTGGAAAATTCAACAAACATTTCGATATTACCGAAAAAGGCAATTTTGAAGGTAAAAGCATACCCAACATCTTGCAAAACGACCCACAAGATAAAACATTTGAACCATATTTAAAAACAATTTATGATTATAGAAAAAAACGTTTTTCTCTTCACCTTGACGACAAAATTCTGACTTCGTGGAATTCCTTAATGATTTCTGCAATGTGTGAGCTTTATGTGGTAAGTAAAAAAGAAGAATATCTTAAAGCAGCAAAAAAAGCAGACAGTTTCATTCAGAATAATCTCTGTGAAAACAACACACTTTTTGTTAGTTACAGAGAGAATAAGCGTGGTGTAAAAGGTTTTCTTGATGATTATGCAGGTTATATTTTTGCACTATTAAAATTATACAATGCAACAAAAGAACAAGAATTTTTGAATCATGCAAAACAGTTATGCGACAAAGTAATTGCTGATTTTAAAGACAGTACAGGCGGTTTTAATTTTTACAGTAAAGAAAGCGAACAACTAATTTTAAACCCAAAAGAAACTTATGACGGTGCAATTCCGAGTGGCAACTCGTTAATGGCTTATAATCTTGTTAACTTATTTAAAATTACACAAGATGAAAAATTTAAACAGCAAGCAAAAGAGCAATTAGATTTCATTTCAGCCGATGCTATGCACCACCCTACAGGTTATGCAATGTTTTTGGTAGCATTGTTGGAATTTTAAAACAACACCCCGACAACAAAATTCAGTTGTCGGGGTGTTGTTTATGTCTAAAAACTTTATTTCATCATATATAAACTTCTTTCAACTACTTCCCACTCTTTCAAATCTTCATATAGTCTTCCCGATGTAATTTCATATCCGGGTATATATTTTTCTCTCATTTCTCTTCCTATCGTTTTTCGTTCTTCGTCTGTAAAATATTTAGAATTTACAAAACCATAATCGGCTATACAAAGGACTTTTTCATATTCAACAGCATCACTTTCAAGAAATTTAATGCAACCATTTTTAATTACTTCGTAATCTTCTTCACTGAAAACTTCTTTGTCTCGCTGTAAATGTTTATTGTAAAATGTAGTGCTTGAAAAATATCTGCGCGTTTCTGCATAATAAGCTATATATTCTTCATTTTTATCAAGTTTAAGAAGAATTTTACACTTTAAATACATCAATTCATTTGCGTATTCACTTTTTATTTTTATTGGAATATCTGCTATCGATACGCCTTCTTCTTTTAATCTGTCAAAATATTCACTTTGATTAAATGCAGTAAAAAACAATTCTTTACTGAATACTTCTTCAATATCACTCTGCATTTTTTCAAGCGTTTCTTTATCTTCAGGTAGTTTTTCATATAAATATTTTTCCGAATATTCATAACATCTGTTTAAAGTTGCTACTTCGCTTTCACTTGCTGTTTTTTTGTTACCGTCTATCCAGACGAACGACAAAACTACTATTAACACCGAAAAACAAATTGCAGTAAAAATTTTAAATTCCTTTGTTTTCTTTCTATGTTTTATTATTCTAAAATACATATTGACAAAAAGACATACAGTAATTGATGTTATAAATACAGAAGAAAACACACCTACGGAATTTATTAATGCCATTTCCTGTAAAGTTGTTTCACAAAGGCAGAGTGATATTAAAGATACAATAAAATCCATAAGATACAATGCTATTATTGAAAAATATCCCCATTTAGATTTTTTCAATATAAAAAATGCTGATACAATTTTAGCACCAAAAGCAACAAGCGAAGCAAAAAACAAAACAATTGATTTTTCAATTATTGCAGTTTCTAATAATATTTTCCCAAAAGCAGAAATATAAAGATTATCGTAATATAAAATCATAAGGGGGTACAGATAGATAGCCAATAAAAGCGGCAAATATACAAGGACCTCCAAAACAGGTACAACCCATATAAATCTCTCTTCGAAACTGTTCTTATTTTCTTTTAACTTCATAAACACCCTCCTCAAGAAAATATATCTCTTGTGCTTACTGCAGGATATAAAATTTATCGCTTATATTTTCCCAATTGAGAGAATCCTGAATAAAACGCTCTTCTTTAACATAATTAACATTTTCAAACGAGTCTTTGTATATCGTGTCCAGCTCTTCCGCTACACCGTTTTTTTCCAATTCTTCTCTAAACTCTTCTTTTTCTAAACCTTTATCATTCTTATAAAAACTGCACAAACCTCTAAAAACTTCATATTTTTCAAAATCTGTAGCATCAAAAGCCAAAACCTCTATGTAACCTTTTTTTATTATTTCATTCTGTTCTTCAGTAAAAAACTCTTCATTTCCGATTACATACTGAAAATAACTTTCTGTCCAGATTGAACAAAAAAACTTGTAGTTTTCCTTATAGTAACTTAAATACTCTTCATTTTTATTAAGTTCCAATAAGATTTTGCACTTTAAAAATATAAGCTCGTTAGCATATTCGCTTTTTTTCACGATTACTGTTTCATCTTCATCAAGTTCAGCTTCAAGTATTCTGTTTTTATATTCGCTTTGATTAAATGCTTTTTTAAAAACATCTGTTTCTATAACACCATCAATGTCCGCTAAAATTTCTTCAAGCTTTTCCCTGTCCTGCGGTAGTTCATTATATAAAAATTCCTGAGAATATTCACAGCATTTATTTAAAAGCACAACCTCATCTTTTGTTGCAGTTTTTTTAGAATCGCTTATCCAGACACCCGCAAATACTATAGCTGTTAAAGTAATAAATACTGTTACCCACCGTGCTATTTCTGTGTGCACCTTTTTACGTATTTCTTTAGGGTGATTCTTTAGTTTATAATTTATATTCCTTTTATAACAAACAAACAAAACAAAAAACAAACTGTGATATATTGCCAGAATTACTAAACGTAATATCAATTCAGTTAATTGTTGAGTTTGTAAAACTGAAATGCCATAATTGCCTGTCGCAAAAAACACAAGTGAGAAAACGAAATCTAATATATATAATACACTGTTATATAATACGAATTTTCGCTTGCCTCTTATTGAAAAAATCAAAAAGATAAGTTTTAAAGCAAACGGAATAACAGAAAGAATTTTTAATACCAATGAATCAAATAATACTGCGAGCTTCAGAATATAGAAACTAAAACCACTAATTGGTGAAAAAAAGTCTGTTACCCCTAAAACTAATATCGCTCCGGCAGAAGTAGTACTTAATAATATTGGTAAAATCAGTAAAAACTCCACCAAGGGTACAACTCCCAGATAATTTTTCAAAGGTATTTGAGACACTTTTGCATCTAATTGCTTGTATTTTTCAATTATTTTCATAAAAACCCCACCCCCTCAAGGAAATAAAACTATTACCTTAAATTCGCTTTTATCCTTATCATAAAACCATTCGAGGTCGCCGTTATATTTTTTTAAGGTTCTTGTTACGCTTTTGATTCCTATTCCGTGCTCAGAGGTACTTTCTTTTGTTGTAACAAGCTTACCGTTTTTTGTCAGCGGTTCTTTGTCACAGCTGTTTACGATTGTAAGAACCTTTAAATTATGCTCATTCAAGCTTATTTTAACGTTAATAAATTTTGTCTTTGAATTTTCGCTTGCTTCAACTGCATTATCAAGCAAATTATTTAAAATCGTGCTCAGATCAATCGGTTCAATAAACGATAAATTTTCGGTTTTAGTATCAAAATTCAATTTTATTTTTTTGCTTTCACAAAGAACTGAATATTTGTTTATAATAATATCTAAAGTTTTATTTTTACTTATAATCTTACTGCCAAATGATGTTACTGTACCACACAAATCATCAATATAACTCTTAACCTCTTCATTTTCAGAAAGCGAACTTATATGCATTAAATGATTTTTCATATCGTGTGTAAACACCTGTAAAGTTTCGTTATTTTTTTCTAAAATTTCAAAATATGTTTTATCTATATTTTCAATTCTCTTTTGAGTTTCTTACTCTTTTATTTTATTTTCTCTTTCAAGCAATTCTTGATAATAAATAAACATATAACAGCAAGCAGCTACAGAAATTATTTCTAACATAAATGTTAGTGACATAAACAAATCATCTTTTGAATCATCTATTCTTATATCGAAGTTAGAAGAATAGAGAAGAAAATTATTAATAACGGTTATTATTGGAAAAATAAAAAGTGGAACATAAAACTTGTATTTAAACTTATTAAGTTTTCGTTTTTTCATAATCTCCACTCCTTTCAATTTGATTATACTTTCTTTTCAATTAAAATTAAATACACTTTACAAAAAAATAGAATTATTAAACAAAAAAATAGAAGGGGCTATAAAAACATAAGTTTTACAGACCCTTCTATGAGGATACAAGAAAATTTTTCGATTTATTCTCCGCTTTGGAATTTAAAATATTGCTCTCTGAAAACAGGTTGATTTTTAGCAGAAATAGGGACCGAATACGTATTTCCCTCATACTTAAGAGTTAATTCTGTTCTTTGATATTTAACAGAATAATTCAGATTAACGACAAAGCTTGCATGCGGAAAGGCAAAGAAAGATGCGCTTAAAAGTTTAGAAAACTCTTTTAATTTCAAGCTACAGTAATTCTCACCCTTTGTAGAAATGACCTTAATCTTTCTTCCGTCGATAAAAGCCAGGATTATGTCGTTCTGCACTATTTTAACCCGCTCATTTGTTTTACTATCCACAAATTCTATCACTCTTCTGTTCAATAGTTCAAATGCTGAATCAAGCGCCTTTTTTAGTCTTGCAGTTTCAATTGGTTTATTAAAAAATCTGAAAACCTGCAAATCAAAAGCATCATCAAGATATTTATTATAAGCAGTAACAATAAATATTATAGCGTTAGGATTTCGTGCCTTGAGAATTTTACCCACTTCAATGCCGTTTTCTGAACCAATTTCAACATCTAAAAAAATCAAATCGTAGTTTTCTTCTGAAGCTAAAATATCATTACCTCTATTGAATTTAAAGAGTGTCAGATTGTAATTGTGTTCTGTAAAATATTGCTCTATGTGCTCTGAAAGTTCAGAAACAATTTCACTCATATCATCACAAATCGCTACGTTCATTTTTACACTTCCCAACTGTATTTGCCACCTGTTACGGTAGTATTTATTTTTTCGCTTAAAACAATATTTACCGTTGATTTTTCAGGTATTGTAACGTTCACCTTAAAGGAATTATCTTCTTTTTCCCACGCTACTATCAAAATCCCTTGTGGAGTTTTAATTTTACAATTTACAAACTCAAGTCCGCAATCTAAAACGGGCTTTATTTTAAATATTAAAAATCCGTTTTCTATATCACAAACACCCGCAAAATGAGAAAACAAAATTTCGTCGTACGTAGCAAGAAAATAGTGGTCCTTTGACCTGGTAGTTGTCTCCCAACTCTCCCAGGCAGAGTCATCACCAAACGTAAGCCAATGCCCCCAGCTCGGATATGTTGTCTGTGTTAAAACCTTGTAGGCTATATCTTCAGCCCCATTATCGAGAAGTACCGGTAAAATGAATTTTGTACCTATACACCCTGTGTCAAGGTGATAACCTTTACATTTAATATCATCCACGAGATTAGAAAAGACTGCATTTTTATATTCTTCGGGAACTAAATTAAATGATAACGGAAGCAAATTTGATGTTTGTCTGTATTTTCCCCTGTTACCCCTTTGTTCCCAAAATAAAGTTTCATAAATATTCTTTTCTTTATTAAAGAACTTTTCGTTGAATGCCCTATAAATACTTTTTCTTGCATTCAGGAATATTTCATTATTTTCTTCAATTCCGAGAATATTTGAAATATAAATCATACTCTCAAGCATTTTGTAAACAAAAGCTGTTCCGCAAATTTCTGCACCCTCAGATGTATTCGGATCAACTTCTTCGTTTTCGCTATTCACAGGTGCTACCCAGTCTGCGAGTCCTCTCACACCCCATACCCAGCCATTTTCTTCAAGTGCCGTAATCTGATTTTTACTGAACTTAACGAGATTTTGATATATCTCTCTTACATACTCTTTAGAATCAGAAAAACGTAAAAGTGCTTCCGCAGTAAACACAAATGCAGTATTCCATACAGGTGAATTCTCCCAACCCCAATTAGCACTTGGCACCATAACGGGAACTGAGTTAAATTCTTTAAAGCAATCCTCCATTGTAGTTGTAAAACTCTCTAATAATTTCTTTAAATCAAAATTATACATCATAGAAGTAAGACCGCAGTTGAGGTCGCCGAGCCAACCATTTTTCTCCCACACAGGAGTATCTGTAGGTTTACCCTGAAGATTGTTAAGTATTGTTCTGTGCATAAGTGAATGCAAATCATTTATAAGTTCACTTGAGCAGTTAAATTCACTTATAAATTCAACATCATTTGCCACTTTGTAAAGAACAATATCGTCACTTGTAATTTCTACAGGACAATTTGCAATTTCAATATACTTAAACCCTTTGTAACTGAATTTCGGCTCGAAATAATATTCTTCTCCATTGCTTATAAAAACATCGTGCTGAATATAGTGATTCGGCCACCAATTACCGTCGTGCCCCTCGCCCTTGCCGATTTTCTGAAAAGTGCCGTCTTTATTTAACTGCTCCATATATGTAACCGTAATTTTTGTGTTTTTCGGAACGTTAAATCTGATTTTTGCCCATCCTGTAATCATCTCAGGTGCGGTTATTATGTAAGAATTGTCACCTATTCTTTTAATTTCTTTTACTCTGAATTCTTTAATTCTTTTAATAGGCTCGACTGTCTGCAAAGTCAGCTTCCCTATTGGTGCTTCTGATAAAAGCACCTTTTCAAATTCTAAATCTGTATTTCTCGTGTCGTGAGTTTCACCGCAATAAATACTGTTTTCTGTGATTATGCCGTTTTTTGCTACCTCAAAGTTTTCATCGCTTATAATAATTTCTGAAGTCCCGTCCTCAAATTCAATTACTAAGTCCAGAAGCAGTTTTGGTGCACTTCTCCACGAAGCTATGTGCCAATTCCAAACTGTTGTGAATTCATTATAAAAACTATTACCTAATTCTACAGTTATTTCATTTTCTTCTTTTAAAAGCAAAGTAACGTCAAACCTTCTGTAATACACCGTGCTGCTGTATTGCGAATGAATTGGGTTCAACACGCTGTCATCAGGCAATTCTCCGTTTATTTTCGCTTCAAAAAAACCTAATCCGCAAATGTAAAGAGTTGCTTTTTTTACGTTTTTGTGTATTTTAAATTTTTTTCTGAACACAGGTGCAAATCTGTCTTCAACATCTCTTGAAGCACAAATCCATTTTCCTGTAAAATTGTAATTATTCATAGTATCACCTTAACTCAAAATTCAAAATATCTGAAAGCGACGATTTTTGCATATCTGAAAAGCTGGCAGTTTTATAATCAATATCATCATAGTCATATTCATCTTCTGCTCTGTCGAGTTTCTCACCATTGCAATCTAAAAATGCAAAATACCTTATACGTTTCTTTTCGCTTGTCACTTCATCTGTAACACGCTTTTGCTTTACTACCCTTGTTCCGAAAACGAACATATCATACATAAAAAGAATAATCTCTCTGTTATTATCTAAATATGTTTCTATGTCTTCATCTAACCTCTGACATGTATCTCCTATGAAAGAAAGTACAAGCCACATAGTGCAGTTTGAAACCCAGCTTTTTATTCTTGAATCTGTTTCAACACTATTCCCGTCAACATCGCATCCTCCACAATCGAGATATATATCAACCAGATTTTTAAAGGCTTCAAACGTTTCTTTTTCACACTCTTTAAAAGCTTCAAATTCTAAATCTAAAATGTAGTCACAAAAGACATCGTAAACAAAGCTACCATTAAAAAGATTAAGATTATAAGAATATCTGTTTTTTCCTATTGTTTTAAAATCTAGTGAATTATCACTTAACGTAAATATTGATTTACTCATTTTCTTTTTATTTACGTTATATATAGTAGCTTTTGCATAGTATAAAAAATCTTCAATTTCTCTTGGGATAAAAATGTTTCTGTAATTTTTATCTTTTTTTATAGATGACTTTATTTTTTCAATAGTTTGTTTTTCAAAAAGATTCTCGCCCTCTAATTCACTCCAGAAAGAAAGAATATTATTCTGCCCTAACAAAAGACTGTTGGGTGACTTCTTACTATAACAAGAAACGGCATATAAATCATCTAAATAAATATTTCTGTTTCCATTCCTTAAAAGATTATTTTTTCTTTGTCTGCACTTGTTTTCATTATAGTTATTATCGGGATAACATAAAGCCAATTTTTTAAATTCATCTTCACTGCTAATCTCTCTTAAATTAAATAAAAAGTTTTCTCGCCATAAATTGTATTGGGGAAAATCATTCACTCAAATCACGCTCCCATCTTGATTTGTGTGATTTTTTATTTTCCTGTATATTAGAAAGTCTTTCAGAGATTTCTAACAACAAATCATTTGTTGCCATCATCATAAAAGAATCACCGGTGTACTCGAGGTTATTATCATAAAGATAAAATCTGATACAATTCCATATGCCATCAGCAATTCTGCTTAAATAATTATAATCAAAATCCTCATACAACTCCTCAAATGCTTTTTTCAGTATTTCGGGGAGTATTTTTTTACTGCCTTCAGACATACCTTGCCATATTCTGTAAAAGGTGCTGATTGACTTATCGTTATTATTTTTTTCTGAAGCATTTCCCATAAACGTTTTCAGAAGTTTTACTACCCCTAAAAACGTATAATCTTCTTTTCTGCATTCAGCCATTAAAAAACCGATTATTACACAAAGCATATTTCTTATTGTTTTTGCATCCTTTTCTGTAAACCCTTCAGAAAACACGCAAGAAACACTTTCATCAAACGATTTATAATAATCTATTATTTTATCTATAAAATCATTTATCTGATTATATTCTTTATATTTTTCATCAAACGAGAATTCAACAAAACCGTGCACTGCAATATGGGTTAAGTAAACGTTGTAGCCAAAAACCTGATTTTTCAGATTTTCAATCAGTGTCTGATATTTTTTACTTTCATCAACCATATTCTTATATTTATCAACGTTTGTCATAGCTTTTCCCCTTTGATTTTTATACTTTTATTTTACTACATTTCATACTATTTGTCAATATGACTAATACTTCGTGACGTTTCTTTGACTTTAAAAAAATATGTGTTATAGTAAAGACAGAAAGAAACAAACCCGACTAAGAAGGGAGAAAGATAAAAATGACAAACATAAATCTTAATAAGCATCTGCTGGTCTCACCCCGCACAAAGATGCGGGGAGTAAAAAACTAAAACCTGAAAGGAGAAAAGAAATATGACTATCATTAACCTCAATAAACATCTGCTGGTGTGAGCCCGTACAGAGCTACGGGCAACAAAGAACTAAAACCGAAAGGAGTAAGACAAAATGAGAAACATCAATCTTAATAAACATCTGCTGGCAAAAGCCCGCACAGAGAAGCGGGCGAAAACAAAATTAAAATGAAAGGAAAAACACAATGAATAGAAAACCACTTAACAAAATACTACTGCTGAAACAAACCGCTTCAAACTAAAAAATGAAAGGAGCATCAGATATGAGAAACTCACCCCCAAATATATTATCTGGTCAAAAGAAACCCTCAACACTCGATGAACAAATCAGTTTTTTCAAATCTCAAAGTCCGCCACAAACAAATCCCACTAAAAAAATCAAACACACAAACAAATCTGATTTAAGCATGGAAAAGATTTGTGAATTATATGAAAAACGAATCTCCAAAATTGATAAAAAAATCATAAAAGAACCCATTTTCAAAAACGTAAAAAAGCCTGAAGAAACGGCTAATTTCACAAAACACCTTATGAGCCCTTTAAAAAAATTAAATCCCCACGAAGAATTGATTCTCTTCTATTTTTTACAAACGGCAATAAGCTACACCGTTAAATTCTGCTCCCCAGAAGAATGCAACTTAGATCAACTCATTTTTTTAGCCATTATATTAAGACAGGATACAACAAAAGAAGAGTATGAAGATTCACTTTTTGACTTAATTATTAAAGGTGATTTAGAAAAAAATGATGGTCCGGGCCTCTTATACATAAATATCTATTACGAGCGTTTTCGCAAAAACAAAACCGAAGACACCCCAGAAACAATTTTAAAAAACCTTATAAAAATAGCAAAAAAATACACGCCATATACCCCCAAAAATTAAATTTTCTAAACAATGAAAGGAGAGACAATTATGAAGTACATACCAAAAGATTTGCTCATTAAAAAAGCTCAGAACAAAATAGTCCCACTTGAAACACAAAAAGAAACGTTAAACAAATTAGCATCTCTCATAAGCCTCCACTTAAGAAAACTCTGTGCAATTGAAACAGGTATAGACCCAAAGGCTCTCCCTAATAACTCATTGTTACTATTAGCTCGCACAGGTTGCGGTAAATCTCACTTAATTAAATCTTTGGCTGACGTTGCAGGGCTTAACGTATTCACGATAGACTCAAGCGCATTAAGCCCTGAAGGTTACAAGGGTACAACCTTAAGTCAGCTTTTCAGTATGGCAAAGCAAAACTGTACTGACGAAGAAAAATTTAATAGCAGTATAGTAATAATTGATGAATTCTGTAAAATGAAATTCAGAAGCGGCGAAACCTCTAACCCACAATTCAACTTATTACAAGTAATTGAAGGTAAAGGTATCGCAAGCGACATAGGGCAAAGTCGAACTGAATTTATAGATACCAGCAAAATGCTCTTCATCTTCTCAGGTGCTTTTGATGGACTTGAGGATATAATAAAATCAAGAATTAAAGGTAGAAACACCATTGGTTTTGTTAACAACACCATAACAGAAGAAGAAAACGAATATTTAAAACACGCCACCTTAGATGATGTAAAATCTTACGGCTTCAACGGCGAACTTTTAGGTAGAATTGGTGCTATACACTACATTCCGCCACTCTCTAAAGAAGATTTCACTAAACTTTTAAAAGCGCCTAAAGGTTCTTATTTAGAAAAATATTCACAGCTTTTTAAAATCTCAAACGTTAAATTGAACATCGACGAAAATGCTTGTGAAAAAATAGCTGAAATATCAACCGCTTTGGGCACAGGTGCAAGAGCAGTTGGAACAGTTTTGCAAAATGCATTAAATCCAACATTCGCCGAAATTGACAATGATGCTACAATCTCAAGGGTTACTTTAACTGTAAAGAATGATACACTTACTCCAAAATATCATCATTCTAAAACAAAGCGAAAATCCAATATAGAAACTCTTTCTGAAGCATTGTCAGAAGATGTTGAAAAAGATGAATATTTTTTCGAATTCGTCACCACGCCTGCTGATGTGTACAGCTTCACAAACCATCTTATGCAATTCACAAATAATCTTTCACATGAACAAAGTTTAACAGTCCACTACTTCTTGGCAACCTGCATTCAGTATATCTCAGATTTCCAACCGCTTAGCGACCACCAGTTATCATCACTCACAAAGCTTGCAGATGCTACACACATTCCGCAAGAGCTTGGTTATACAGACTCTGCTTTTGACAGAATAATGAATGAAAAAACCCGATTCTGCACCGATGGACAACACAGTGAATTCAAATCATACTACGAAATCTATAAATCACATCATCAAAAAAATGTTAAACACCTCCTCAAAAAACAAGTCTCAATAATAAGAAAAAACTATACTCCATACGAAACAAATAAAAAAAGTCGGTAGTAAAAACTACCGACCTTTTTATCAATAATAATTAATACTTAAATGCTTCAATAAGATTTTTAAGAGTGTTAGCCTGACCAGCGAGTTCTTCTGCTGCTGCAGCAGATTGTTGTGAGGTTGCAGAGTTTGTCTGAACAATATTAGAAATCTGATCTATACCAATTGTGATTTCATTAATTGAAAGTGCAGTGTTTTTACTTTCTTCAGAAATCTTACCGTTTATCTGAGCAACTGCACCTGCAGAAGCTGCAACGTCGTTCATCTTTTTAGCAACATCATTTACAAGACCGTTACCTTTTTCAATTGCAAGAACAGTATTTTCGATAAGAGCTGTTGTATTTTTAGCCGCTTCCTGAGACTTACCAGCAAGGTTACGAACCTCATCAGCAACAACTGCAAAGCCTTTACCTGCCGCACCTGCTCTTGCTGCTTCAACCGCCGCATTAAGAGCAAGAATGTTTGTTTGGAATGCAATATCTTCAATAGTCTTATTAATCTTTTTAATTTCTTCAGAAAGGTCTGCAATTTCAGTCATTGCACTTACAAGGCTTTCCATTGAAACAGTTGCATCACCCATTGCAGCGCCCGCCTGATTGGTTAACGTGTTAGCATTAGCCGCATCGTCTGCGTTAGCATTGATCAAATCTGCAATTGTGCGTATGTTAGAAGCCAGCTGTGCAACAGATGTTGCCTGTCCTGTTGAACCCTGTGAAAGGTTTGAAGCACCAATTGAAACCTGCTCTGAGCCTGATGTAACCTGCTCTGCTGCAACGTCAATCTGCTCCATTGTAGCCTGAAGGCTTGTTTTAATGCTTGCAAGTGATTCGTAAATACTTCTGTAATCACCGACGTACATTTCAACTTTTTCATCAATGTCAACTGTTAAGTCGCCATCTGCAACTGCACCAAGCACACGTGTAATATCATAAATAATTTCTCTTAATTCGTTAAGAGCTTTACCTGTTGCTTCAGCAAGAAGTCTTGTTTCATCTTTTCTCTTGACAACAGGAGCATCTTTACTGAAATCACCTGTACCGATACCATTGATGATAGCAGTGCAAATACTCATCGGTCCGCCGATTTTCTTACCAAGTCTGTTAGCAATATAAAGTGCAAACAAACCAATTGCAATAACGCAAGCAAAAATTATCAATGAAACTGTTAACACACTACTTAAAAAATCTGCATAAGGTGATGTAACAGCAATAGACCAACCGGATGTACCTGCAATAGGTGCATAAGCTGTAAAATATGATGCGCCGGCAAAATCATAGGTTTCTGAACCTGATTCGCCTGAAATCATACGAGCATTAAGTTCCATATATGTAGCCATTTCTGCTTCAGAAGCATTTGCGGTAACATCTACTTCTTCTGCACCTTCTTCTGATACTTTAGATGTTGCAATAACAGCACCTGTGCTATCAAGAATATTTGTTATACCATTTTCGCTTGATTTAATACTCTTAACTATATCATCTAAAACTGTCGGTGAAGGAATAAGATAAATTACACCAACAACCTCTGAGCCCTCGACGCCGTCTGCCCATATAGGTGCTGCAATAAACATCATTTTTGTACCGCCGCCAACGTCAGTTGGTGTAGACACATAAATCTCACCTGCTAAAGCAGCCTGAAATGACTCAGCTGCACTGTAATCTGTTCCGTCTAAACCAATACCACTTGTATCGAGCATATCGCCACCCATCAAGCCGTGAGAAGTAGCTTTTTGTGCAATGTGAGCCTGCTTTTCTTCAGCAGTATGCTCTTCTGATAAAAGATATGAGTCTGTAGCAATGGATTCTGCTAAATTAATATATGACTGCAATTCCCATTGAACACTCTTTGAGGCAGTTGTTACAACGCTGAGTAACTGCTCAGAAACAGTATTCTTCGTTGCAATGAAGTTAGAGGCTATAGCTATTATGGAAATCCATACCATACCTACCATAACCATAATGAAAGCAAGTCTTGCCATAACATAACCAATACTTCTTTGCCTGTCGTTTCTCTTCCTCTTCATAAATACCCTCCTTAAATTTGTGTATACCTATACAACAATACCAATTTAACCATATTTCGAAAAGTTAGTCAATAACTTTTGGTAATCTTCCACAAAAAGCATTAAAAACCGTTTAACATTCCCCAAAAGAATTAAAAATTGATTTTTTGACGACATTGTGTTGTATTTTTACAGATTTAGAAATTTATTTTTTCTTTGCAGAATATTAATTTTAAAATACTTTTGCAACAAAAAGATATATTTCTGTCAGTTTTTAACATTTTTTAAACATATTGTGCAATTTAACTAAAAAACAACTCTTCACCAAAAATCAGACATTTTTTATAAATGCTGACTTTGTGAAGAGTCACTTTTATATTTTAAATTCGGTTAAAATATTTCCGTCCAAATCCTTGTGGATTATTTTGTCATCCTCCAAAATCATATATCCCCTCGGTGTATTCTCTTTTGGTATGGAAACAGAGCCCGGATTTACGTAAAGCATATCGCCGATTGCTTCGATTTTACTTACGTGTGTGTGCCCGTTAAAAAGAATATCACCTTTTTTCAGTTTAGGCAAATTCTGCGGATTGAATTTATGACCGTGAGTTAAAAACACCAATTTACCTTTCACGTAAAGCAAAGCATACTCAGCAAGAACGTTGAAATCCAACACCATATCATCAACCTCTGCTTCGCAATTTCCGCGGACCGCAAGAATTTCGTCACACATATCGTTAAGAAGTGCAATAACACCTTTCGGATTATATTCTTCAGGTAAATCATTTCTTGGTCCATGGTAAAGAATATCACCTAACAGAACAAGCTTTTCGCATTGTTCTTCATTATAACATTCTACTAATTTTTTACAATACTTTAATGAGCCGTGAATATCTGAGGCAATTAATATTTTCATTTTATCACCCTTTTTATTTTTTTATATTTTAGCATAAATCAACGTTATTGACAATAGATTTTGAGAGTGATATTATTGTATTATAAATTTTATTAAGAGGTGTATTATAATGAAAGCGAAGGCATTATTTCTGGCTGCGGCAGCAGGTTCAGCGGCTTTGGTTGGCATTCACAAAGCAAACGAAAAAAAACACAAGGGTATTTGTATGATTGCTCACCGCGGTCACAGTGCTAAGCATCCCGGGAATACCGAAGCGGCTTTTATAAGTGCAGTTGAAAACGGCTCCGGTGGTATTGAAACTGACGTAAGAATTACAAAAGACGGTGTTTTTGTTGTTAACCACAATGACGAAGTTAAATTTAATGACGGAACTGAATTGCTCGTAGCAGAGTCAACATATGTTGATTTAACGCAAAAACCATTATACAATGACAAATCCGACGAAGTTGTTTACCTTTGCACATTCCAAAGATATCTTGAAATCTGCAAACAAGGTAATATGATTTGCTTTATTGAGCTTAAAGGTGAGTGGAGCGATGAACAAATCAACGAGCTTTTCACTCTTGCGGGTGAGCTTTACGATTTGTCAAAATGCTCTCTTCAATCTTTTGAATTTGACAACCTTATAAAAGCACACGAAGCATTCCCTGAATTGAACATTATGCTCACCTACGGAAAAGGTTGTGGTGATTACAGACGTTGCTTTGATTACGGATTTGATATTGATGCGGACTACAAAATTGCAACAAAAGAAATGGTTAAAGAATTCCACGACAAAGGCTTAAAAGTTGGTCTTTGGACAGCAAATAACCTTTTTGCACTCAACTTCTGCCGTATGTTAAATGTTGATTACATTGAATCAGATATTTTCGGCGGTGTAAAATAAGTAATAAACCTGTCTTGATTCGCTTTCAAGACAGGTTCTTTTTATATTTCTGTTATTCCGCCAACAAGTATTCCGATATTATCGTTATAAATCTTTTCGAATTGCGAAAGTGGTAACGGACTCATACCAATGCCTACTTCTATTGTGTAAGAAGGTAAGTTATAAGTTTCTATAAACCAATCTTTGTAACCGGCAAAACCTGAAGCGTATGGTGTTTCCTCTACTACATATCCACTTACCTCGCCGAAATATTCTGCTATTCTTCTCGAATTTTCAGGCTCATAATCTAAATATTTCCAATAAATGATTTCACCCTGACTATGGTAAGAAAGCGTTAACCTGAAATTATGGCTACGGGTAAAACTATAAACTGCCCTCGCTTCTGGTTCTGTTAACGGTGCATTCCCGACAAAATCACGTGGACCTGGCATTGTAAAGCCTAAGGAATATTTAATTTCTTTTGCCCTTTCCCAATTAGCAGGATATTGCAAATTCAAATCAACACCATTTATATTTGCTTTCCAACCATTCGGGTATGGTATATTCGGATAATTACCACTTAAGTTTTTTGCTCGTTCTAAAAATCTTCCGTTTGGTAAAACACCATTCACTAAATCAATTCCATCGGGATTAACAACAGGCACAACGTAAAGTGTTACTTTTTCATAAAGTGCTTTTGCCGGTGTGTTGAAAATATCATTTCCTGTAGCAAAACTTTCAGAATACTCTTCTATAAACTTTAATAAAACAGGAGTTGTAATCCATTCATTTGCATGGTGAGAAGCGTTATAAAAAACTTCGGTTTCCCCTTTACCTATTTTAATAAATGGAATATTTTTCCCCATTACACTTTTACCGATTGCACCTCCACCTAAAAACGGATATCTGATTTCTAAACCTTCTAAAATAAAAGAAACCAACTGATAAGAGTAAGGCACATTTGTAGGCACAACAGAGAAACCAAGCGGTACAATTATATTAGAACCGATTTTTAAGTTTTCAGGACTTACGTTAGGATTTGCCGTAATAATAGAATTAAGACTTGTGTTGTGTTCCTGAGAAATCTTCCAAAGAGTGTCTCCACGAACAATTTTATGTAAAACATAACCTTTTAAATAAGGCATCAAGGCATTCCACGTACGTACCCCAACAATTCCATCTTGCTTCAGATTATTCTCTTTTTGAAACTGCAAAACAGAGCTGAGTGTTCTTTGACCGAATATGCCATCCGGTTGTTCATATAAATACCCAGCTCTCTGTAAAGCAAGTTGCAAAATATACACATCTGTACCTCTGCTGCCTGATTTTAAAATTTTCATATTAAATCACCCAGTTATTTATATTCAAAAAGAATACAAAAAAGAATTGCAAGTCACAAATCATAACTTGCAATTCTTTTTTTATAACATAGATGCTCTTAATTCTTCGTTAGATTTAAGAGAAATATATTTCGGAGCGATATCAAATACTGTTTTACAGCCTTTGTCGCCCTCCTTGTTTAAGCGATATGCAGCTCTTGCATAAGCTGTAATTACACTTGACGTAAACTCAGGGTTTGAATCTAACTTAAGACTATATTCAATAACATGATTGTTTTCTTTGTTTTTGCCTGTTTTGCCTGTACGGATTACAAAACCGCCGTGTGGAATACCGCTGTGGTTTTTCTGCAACTCTTCCATTGAAATAAAATTAACGGTTGTGTCGTATTCATCAAAATAGTTTTTCATTGTTACTATTTCTCTTTCAATACGTTCTTTGTCTGCACCCTCTTCAACAACTACAAAGCATTCTCTTGTGTGCTTTTGTCTTGTTGTGAGCTGAGGCTGTGAACCACTTCTGACTGCTTCAAGAGCGCTTTCTACAGGAATTGTATATTGACGTGCATCAACTACGCCTTCTATTCTTCTTATAGCATCAGAGTGCCCCTGACTTACACCCTTGCCCCAGAATGTATAATCTGCTCCATCAGGTAAAACAGCACCGCCGTAAAGTCTCAAAAGAGAAAACATACCCGGGTCCCAACCAACAGAAATAATTGCAACCTTGTTACCTTTTTTTGCTTTTTCATCTACGTTTGCAAAATGTTCAGGAATTCTCTTATGTGTGTCAAAGCTATCAACAACGTTAAAATACTCAGCCATTTTTGGAGTTTGCTCAGGTAAATCTGTTGCACTACCACCGCACATAACAAGAACGTCAATTTCTTCTTTATGATTTAAAATATCATCAATATGGTAAACAGAAACGCCCTCTGTCATAACCTTGACTGTTTCAGGATTACGGCGTGTAAACACAGAAGTAAGACACATATCATCATTCTGCATAATTGCACATTCTACACCCTTTGCAATGTTGCCATATCCGTAAAGACCAATTTTAATCATTTATATCAACTCCAGAAATAGTATATCTTTTATAACAAAAATTATTTTAAAACTTAATGCCCCGTTCGTCAAGTATTTTCTTTGCGAACAGAGCATTTTTACAAATTATTTTATAAATTCAATTATTTTTTCAACTGTAATTTTAATTTGCTCATCTCTTGTGATAGTTGCTTTTTTGTCGCCCTCTTGCTCACCATAATTGCCAAAATAGGCATGACAACCACCATCAATTACAAATTCCTCATAATTTTTCGGCAAGTTAGATTTACACTCCTCGTATTTTTCAAAATTAAGAACACCATCGTTTGTGCCGTAAACTGAAAGCACCTCTACCCCTGAATTGCTTAAATCGGCAGTTGAGTATGAGGCAAGTAATATAATGCCGTCAAAATCATCACTATTTTCAGCTATAAAGCTCGATGCCATTGAACCGCCTAAGGAGTGACCTGCCATATACCATTTTTCTATTTCGGGATGTTCTTCACAGATTCCCTCAGCCGCATTCATATCTAAAACAGCTAAATTTGCAGGCATAGTAACAAGAACTGAAAGAACGCCGTTTTCTGCAAGTGTTTGCATTAATGGTGCGTAAGCTTCTGCCTGTACCTTACCGCCGGGGTAAAAAATTATACCTGCAACAGGATTTTGCGGTTCAAAAGTAAAAACACCATTTTCTTCTGTCAACGTAATACTTTTTTGAGGATTTGAAATTGTCATTACCGCTGTTTCATCAGCCTTATAGTAATCGTTTATATAATAGACCGTACCGCCGACCAAGGTGATAACTAAAACAATTACTATTGCGAAAATAATTTTCTTTTTCATTAAAACATACCGCCATTATATTTTTGTTGCGTTTTAAAAATAGGTATAAACCCTAATACCATTCCCACAATTAAAATTATCGCTGGTATTGAGGTTTCTGTAAAAAAGGCAATCACACCTGAAACTATTAAAGGTAAACTAAGCACAATCAACGATTTACCCATCGCCTTACCATACCCTGCTTTATCTGTTACGTTTTCTTGATGGTAAGAGTGTATAAGCTCTGTATTACCTTTATAAATACATACACCTAATATAATGAACAAAATTGATGTGATAAATAAGATTATTGAAAAAATATTCATAATATTCCCTTATAACAATTCTTTGATTTTCTCAAGAAACGCTTCTTCTCCCCAGGTGTTAAATTTAAAAAATGCCCCCTGACTTCCGCCGGATGTAATCGCAGAAATCACAACGTCGCTACCCGCATTCTGAAAAAACGTTACACTGAGGCTTACTCTGTTTGAACCTGAGTAGCTATAGCGTTCGAACACACGTACACTGCAGAGTGCATCGCCAATTTTAAAATCGCTGTTTTCTTCAAGCGAAGCAGTAAAAGAGCCGTCAAGAATTCCGTCTTCAATTCTCTTTATTACCGCCGCAAAATCGCCTTTTACAGACGTTTCAAATTTTGCCATGATGATTTTCTCCTTTCACGTGCCGCAAGGCACATATTGTACCAAAGGTATATCTCATACGCAAGTACACATCGTAAATTCAGAATAAATTTATATCGCGTTATGCTTTGCATAACATAGCCACACATTCAACATGGGTCGTAGCAATGGAATCGCTAACATAGGTTGTCGGAAACATATCCACCCTGTCTGTTGTAGGGAACTTATCCACTACAATATCAGTTTTCTTACCAAATCTTAATTACCTATTTCAGCCCATTAATCTCTTTTTGCAGATTTGATAAAAATCTTCCTGCATGTGCTCCATCCATTTGCGTATGGTGGAATTGAAATGAAATTGGCAATTCGTATCTAAATAATTTCTTTCTATACTTTCCCCAGAACATAAATGGATTGTTGAAAATACCGCTATTCATACCAACAACACCATCAATTTCCGTATCAATAATTGCTGATGTGCCAATAACCATGCTATCTTCAGACAAATCTCTGTCTTGGCAAGTTTGGGCAACCTGTGCTGTGTATCTCAAATACTCATGATTAAAAGCAATTAAATCATCTATCTGCATAATATCGCAGGAACTCACTTCATCATTCTTATTCTTCACAATCGTATTTACTGCAATTGTGTCATACTGTACAAGTTTATCACCGACCGGAAGTATATAAAATTCTTTTACACTTACAGCCGCTTTTCCAATGCAATAATCCAGAAGCATATTGAACTTCAAATTCTTTTTCTTACTGACTTTTACCAAATTGGTTACATCCAAAGTCTTAAAAAGGGTAACCATCGGATTTGGCGCTTTCATCCAAAGTTCATACGCCATATTTCTTGTTGTATCTTTTGGGTGAATTTCTTTCGCCATAATCTCCTCCTAATGTTATTTTCTCGACAGCAGACATACAGTCTCCACATGGCTAGTGTATGGAAACATATCAACAGGTTGAATTTTCTTTACTTTATAGCCGTTTTTTGTAAGATAAAACAAATCCCTTTGTTGGGTTTCAGGGTTACAGCTTATATAAACTATTTTTTCGGGAGATAATGCTATGACTGACGACAAAAATTTTCTGTCGCTACCTGCTCTTGGCGGGTCCATAAATACTACGTCGGCTTTTTCGCCCGATTCCTTCATCTTAAGCATAAATTCACCAGCATCTGCACAAATGAATTTCGCATTTTCTGTATTATTGATTCTGGCGTTTATCTTTGCATCTTTTATTGCGTCGGAATTCACTTCGCACCCGATAAGTTCTTTTGCATTTTTTGAAGCAATGAGACCAATTGTGCCAATTCCGCAGTATGCGTCAATTACTTTTTCTGTACCTTTAAGTTCTGCGAATTCTATTGCTTTACCATAAAGAACTTCTGTCTGAACAGGATTAATCTGATAAAAGGATTTGGGCGAAATTCTGAAACGGTTACCACATAAAACGTCTTCAATATAGCCATTACCAAAAAGAATTTCTTCTCTTTCACCCAAAATCATACTCGTAAACTTGTTGTTTACATTTTGCACTATTGTGGTAATTTCGGGGTGAAGCTTCAAAAGTTCTTTAACAAACGCATTTTTCGACGGAAAATTAATAACACCTGTTACAAGAACTACCATTATTTCGTTAGTTGAAAATCCTCTTTTCACGAGAACATGACGAAGAAAGCCTTTCATATTACGCTCATCGAAAACTGTCAGTTTAAAGCTTTTAACAAGCTTTCTTACAGTAACAATAATTTCATCGGCTTTTTTATCTTCAATTAAGCAACTGTCTATTTTTACAATATTATGTGTGCTTGACTGGTAAACGCCTGAAATAATTTCACCACCACGTGTTCTACCGAAAGCCGCCTGAACTTTATTTCTGTAATGAAACGGGTCTTTCATACCAATTATGGGTGAAACCTTATGAAACCCACCTAAAAGCTTATTTACTTTGGCTTGTTTAAATTTAAGTTGTTCTTCATAGGTTAAATTCCAGAGCTGACAACCGCCACACTTTTTAGAAACACAGCATTTATTGCTTTGCATAGGCTTTTTAACAGAAGTTTTATTTACAATAACTTTTTTATTTTGTTGCTTGTTCATTTATTTTCTCTTTACCTTTATTCTCACTTTTTTCGTTATACACTACATATTTACAATATAAAAACTCTGTTACCATATTAGTAGCCATAGTAACAGCTAAAACTATGTATTCGCCAAAATCCCACGGGAGCTTTTGCGTTGCCATTTCGCCAAGAATGGTTGAAACAGGTGTAAACACGCAATAAAAACCGAAAACCTTGAGCATTGCAATAGGTATATTATTAGCGGATTTAAAAGTAAATTTACGGTTAAACGTAAAATTCCAGAGAACTGAAAGAATAAGTGCTACAAGGTATTTTGCACCGTATTCAGAATTAAAAAGCCAATTTGTTATAGCGTTGTTGCCCTCCATATTCGGAAAGAGTTCGTTTAAAAGTGTAAACGACACTATCTGAATAATTCCTGCAGATGCAGAAAACAAGGCAAATTTAAGTGCCTGAATTGCGTTTGAATTTTTCTTTTTGTTATCACTCATAATCGACACTCCCTGAAATTATTATATATTTTTATTTTACCATAGCAGTTGCTAATTTTCAATACAGAGCAAGTAAAAACCCTTGTCGGGTGAAAAAATGAATAACCCCCGAAACTCGAAAGTTTCAGGGCTTATTCCGTGCCAAATACACCTTAATGTATAAATTGTTGGATTTGGATGCAGAAGTCATTTTCTTCATCCCCGATGGCGTACACAGGTACGTCGAGTGGGTGAAAAAATGACTAAACCCCCGAAACTCGAAAGTTTCGGGGGTTGTTCTGCGCCAAATACAACGATTTATCAATATAACTCGTCTGTCGGAATGCCTATAGACCAGCAAAGAATATATCTTGCATCGTCTGTTGAAATTTCGCCATCTTCATTAGCGTCTATAATGATTTGTTTGTCTTCATCTTCAGGAATTTCTTCAAGACCTGCAGCCATTTTAAGAGCTAATCTTGCATCTGCTGTGTTTATTAATTGGTCGTGATTAACATCACCGATCTGTGCATCAAGATTAATACCCTTTGTAACTCTCTTATATGTGTTATAGAGATTGAATTGTGGGTAATTCTCTTTATCTGTAAACACTGTGTGCTGCTCTTCCATTGAAAGGAGCCACATAACTATGTCGCAAGTGCCGTCACCTTCATATGCGCCGTAAGCAACGTGTTGAAGGTTTTTAATGAACCATGTCTGCTCAGGGAACATACAAGTTGAAGCGTCAATTTTGTAGTCCCATGAAACGTGCCAGTGTCCATCTTTAACTTGTTGTGTAAATTTATCTTTACCTTTGCCGCCAAAATCAAAATCTGAGAAAGCTTCAAGGTAATTTGCACAAGTAGCACCGCCACTTGCATATTTTGTATCTACAACCATATCACTTGTGTTAAGGTTATCGTTAATAGGAGCAAGTTGTCTATTGTAGCCGCATACAATACCAAACTTCATTCCGTCTTTTTCAGCGTTTTCTACAATCGCCTTAGCATCTGTCTGAATTGAGTTATAAGCATCAATCTTTGCTAAGAGATTTGCGTCAACACCATCAGGGAAGAGGAATGCTTTTGCAGCATCGTAATAATCTGCAGGAACTAAGCACCAAAGACCCGGCATACCTGCGAGCATTGGAACGATAACTTCAGAATAAATCTGAGGCTCTAAGCCTTCAATTGCTTCTTGTAAGAAGAGGAAATATTCATCTGTAAATTCTTCTGTAGTAGCAAGAATTGAAATAAGCACTGCAATAATATGAGTTGTAGCACTGCCGTCTGATAAACCTACCAAGAAGTTTTCAAACGTGTAAACGTCAATATCAAGGTTGCCTGTGAAAACGTCACCTGCAAGAGATGTACCCTGCCATGCCGGTGAAGCAAACACGAGGTTGTTGATATCTGAACCGCCGTGAGCTGCAAGGTAAGCAAGAGTAACTGCTGAACCTTGGCTTATAGCAACAATATTAACTTTTCTTGCACCTGTTCTTGCTTTAACATAGCTGATGAAATCGTTAAGGTCATCAGCACAGTCAATCGGGCTTTCACGCCAGTCATAACCGAATGAGAAAACAAGATCCGGATTGTATTGTGCAGCATATTTTACACCAAAAGCAGTGAAGATTGTTTTTTGTTCTTCTTCTGTGTATGCTGACATTGGCTCATCATAAGTTTCGTGAGTAACATTGTCATATTTTGGTGTACCATCTGTATTATAAGCAATAGGATCAACAATATTCTGAACAAACGGAAGAACCTGTTTGCCAAAACGTGTCCAATCGGCACCACCTGCACCATATTCAATAAAACCTGTAAGAAGAGCAGTTGTGAGGTCTGCTATAGAACCATCGCTGCCTATATTTTCAGGTGGGAAAACTACCATTTCCTGATCTGTTCCTGCATTTTTCACAAGCGGAGTTGCTGCAAAGCCCTGAACTACAATAAGTGGAACATCAGTTGCAGCAGCAACAGGAGCCACGAGTGTAAGACCTGCAAGCATAAGTGCGAGTGAAATGCATAACACTTTTTTTAATGCTTTCATATATATCCTCCTAATAACGACTTGGGAAAGTTAAGACACTATACCCCATATATACACATTGCATTGTACCACACTATTTTGGCAATTGCAAGAGAAACTGAAAAATTTTAGCAACTATTATAATGTTTTTTTCATTTTTTTGGTTAAGGCGACGAGTGTCTGGCTCTGCAAGAGTTTCAACTCTCGCCCTCACATTTTAATACTGATTTCTCCACTGTTTATAAATTCTGTGGTATTATCAGAAAATTTCACCTCTAAACGGGCATTTCCGTCTATTGAAACAGCCTTTCCGACTCTTATGGTGTCACCTGATATTACATTGATTTCTTTACCGAGACAGAAGCATTTTTTTCTGTAATCTTCCATAAACTTATCATCACTTAAACTCAAGTAAATTCTGTAAAATTCATTAAGAAACTCACCGACAAATTTTTCTTTTAAATATGGTAAATCCTTTTCAAACACAGTACCTGCTATATTTTGCAATTCCTCAGGAAAAGTTTCTTTTGATTTTACGAGATTTATTCCTACACCCAGAACCGCAAAATCCAATTTTTTGGTTTCTGCATTTATTACGCTTTCCGTAAGAATTCCGCACACTTTTTTGCCATTTACAAAAATGTCGTTAACCCATTTAATTTGTGGATTTTCACAACCAAGATTCTCTAAAACCCTTGTTACAGCAACAGCCGCGGCACTCGTAATTAAAACTGCTTTTTCAATTTCTAAATCAGGTTTTAACAAAACACTGAAATAAACACCGCTTTCTTTTGGCGAATAAAAGCTTCTGCCAAGTCTGCCCCTGCCACCCGTTTGCGCAGATGCAATTACAGTAGTGAATTCATCTGAGGTTTTACCTTTTTCCTTCAGAAGAGTGTTTGTAGATATTACTTCATCAAAAGTTTTTACGTCAACTGCTTGTAATTCTTTGCATAAGCAGTTTTTAATTTTTTCTAAAGAGAGCATTTAAACACTTCCAATAAAAAACAGCATCTGACCGGCAGATGCTGTTATGTAATTTAAATTAATAAGTCATAGCAAATTCAGAAATAACCTGAATACCAACCTTTGCATCGTCAATGCTTCCGAGAAGCGGAACCTTTGCATCAAGTGAAAGGTAGCAAGGTGCATTGATTTTAAGGTTTTCCATATTACCTGTTTTAATATCAATTGTTGCAACAACTGTTACGTTTTCATAAGCAATGCTTATATTGTTGAGTTCAAGGCCCGGAACTGAACCGATAGCGCCTGTGATTTGTGTTTCTTCAATAACGTCAATAACAGAACCAACACCGTCAGCACCCGCTTTTGGATTAGTCTGGTCTTTAGCAACAATTGTAACAATATATTTGCCGTTCTTTTCTACACAGGTTGCACTCTTAACACCTGCTGCTGTTAAGTTACAGGTTGCCGGTGGAACCTTTGTTTTATCCCACTCTTCGTTTTTAACCTCAATTGAGTTTTCGTCAGCAACCATAAACATACCCATAAGTGACTCAGCAATACTTGAAAGCTTACCTGCAACAACTACCTTTTTGTAGTTGATAGCACCGTCTTTAACACGAACTGCTGTCTTAGCCTTTGTATGAGCGTTGTTTACACCTTTTTTATAAACGTCAACAATTTGTTGTGTTGTCATTTTACTGCCTGTCTGAGCACCTGCGTTACCGCCTGCATTACCTGTATTACCTGCATTACCTGTGCCTGTATCACCTGTATTGCCTGTGCCTGCGTTGCCTGCATCACCTGTGCCTGCGTTGCCTGCATCGCCTGTGCCTGCGTTACCTGCATCGCCTGTGCCTGCGTTGCCTGCATCACCTGTGCCTGCGTTACCCGCATCGCCTGTACCTGCGTCAGATGAACCTGAACCGTTATCAACATAACCACCCTGGTCGCTGCTGCCACCACCCTGGTTACCGCCGGAAACGTTTTGTGTTCCTGCTACGGGTGTAGTATTTATGCCCTGAAGAACCATAACTGTCGCGATATTGTTTGTTGTGATAAGTGTTATAGCAATACAAATTGCTGCAACTGCTAAAATAATTTTCATTGCAGGGGTTAATTTCATAATATCCCACTCCATTCTTCAAAATCTGTTTCATTATAGAATGAATTTACAAAAATGTCAATAGACTAAAAGAAACAAACAAAATAAAATGTGATATTTTTCAAAAAAAGTATTGTTATATAGAAAAAATTAAGGTAAAATAATTTAAATTTATGTTAAAAGGATATCTTCAGATGCTGAAAAACAACAATTTCGTTAAAAAACTAAGTTGTGGCATAACAGCTTTCCTGCTTATTTTCTCTTACTCTATCTGTTTTGCTGCATCACTTCAACTTAATATATGGTACGCTCTTGTTACTGCCGTTACCTCAAGTTTAATTTCTGTCTCCTTAAAATCTCGGGTTCTGGCACCGGATACTTTTTTTACCGTACCCTTGCTTATGATTTTAGCAACAGGCACTAACGCTTTAATGCCATTCTGTGTAATCGGTGGTGCACTTATTTATTTTGCGCTCTCTAAAAAAGCAGAAAAAACAGAGCTTCACCCTGCAGTTACAGGGGCAATTACAATAAGTCTTGCTTTTTCTGTCACCGCTCTTCTTACCACTCATTATTTTGGAATCGGCGCAGACGGCTTCACCGTTTCAGAAATTCTCAAAAACTATCGTTCTTTAGGCTTTCACCCAAATTGGCGTGGCGTTTTTTACGGTACTGTAACACTTTTTGCAATGATTACTTACCCGTTCAAATTTAAAAAGGCTGATAAATATTTCCCTGCAGAAGCGTTTTCTTTAATTTTACCCCTTATATTAAATCTTTTTCTGAATCCCGAAAAAGAATATACTCCTATTAATGAAATTGCAAACCTTGTTGACTTTATGAACCAAGATGCTCTTTCTTTTTTTCTGCCGTCATTAAGCACAGATTTTCATATGACTGCCGGGAATTATATAAACGCTTTTCAGTCTGCAATTGCTATGGGTCTTCTCTTCTTGCTTTTTAAAGCAGATAAAACCCATAAAGACTCAGAAGGCACTACAAATATTATTAACGGCATAGAGGGCGGTTTCCCTGTAAGAACTTACGAAATACGTGGCTACTCACTTACTTCTGCAATAACCTCTGTCTTTCTTGTAATCTTTTTTTGCTTCCTTGCAGATGATATTTTGTCAAGAATACCATTACACTCTTTAGCTGTAGTTCTTATTGTTTCTGCCTGGAAGCAGGTTAAATTCAAATCATTAGCAGACGGCTTCAGAAGTGGAGCTTTTGGTATAATTTCAATAATTATAATATTCGTTTCAAGCATACTCACAAATATTTTTATTACTCTTATAATTTCAATCATTTTAAACGTTCTGCTTTCTTATTCAACAGGAAAGAAAGCGCAAAAAAATCATATCCAAACAGACCTTACCACTGAAGGCGGTGATGAAAGTAATGGATAAAAAGAAGTTAGTACGTGTTATTGCAACAATTATAATATCCTTTGTAATGTTTTCTGTTTTTATTTTAGATATTGTAACTCTTGTGCTTTGCAATAAATATGAAAAAAACTACACCTTAACCACCGAAGATTTTACTCTCGGCAATGGTGACGACAGAATTCACTTTTTAAACACAGGTAATTCAGATTGCATCTTACTCGAAAGCAACGGTCGTTTTGCTCTTATTGATTCTGGCGAGGGTGATGACAACCCAAGAAAAACAACCGACTATGAAGGCTACAAGGATGAGGTTATAGCATATATTAAAAAGGTTGCAAAAAATGCTGATGGTGAAGTTTATCTTGATTTCATTTTAGGTACGCATAACCATTACGACCATATAGGTAACTTCTACGAAATCATTAACGATGAAGAAATTAAAATCGGAAGAGCTTATTTCAAAAAATATAACGAAGATGTTTCAACTGATTTAGAACAAGGTGCCTGGGGCAACATCAAAACCTACACCGATATAATAAATTCCCTTAACGAAAAAGGTGTTACTCTAATAGAAAATTTACCGAATTGGGAATTCAGCTTTGGCGACTTCAGATTATTTTTCATTAACACCGTAACACCACCCGAATTAAACGGAAACGGCGAAAACGCCAACAGTGTGGGGATAATTGTAACAAAGGGTGAAAAAAGAGCTTTTCTGGCGGCTGATTTCACGCATGACTCAGGTCTTGAAGAGCTTTACGGAGATAAAATCGGTGACGTAGATTTGTTGAAAATCGGGCATCACGGCTATTTCGGCTCCTCATCTCAGGACTTTTTAAAAGAATTAAAGCCTGAAATTGCGATTTGCACAAACTACCTCGGCAAAATTTACCCTAATGTAAAATGGAATCTGACAATGGTTGCAAAAGCACCGATTTACGCAACTGCACACAGAAACGGAATTATTGCAACATTCACTGATGACAACCGAATAGTATTAACTGAAAAAATTATGTGAAAACAAATTCAAAGGGGCTGTAAAAAACTAAATGTTTTTTACAGCCCCTTTTGCGTCTTGTTATATTATAAATTCTTAATTTTCACATTTAAGATAACGCTCTTTGTATCAATGGGAAAGCAAAGCTTACTATTTCAGGATAAATCCACGCAAAAGCAATTGCTAAAACGAACGTGAGCGAAAATCTTTCTAAAAATGCACAGATATAAGAAATCACACAGTGCGGTGAAAGAAGTATTTTAACAATAATATTAGTTTCTTTTTTATAAAGATTATCCTTATATGACAACGCATCCTCAAAAGACGGTGCGCAGTTTGATAAAAGCGAAACACCAACCCATAAGAAAATCATACTCACAAAAGAAACGTCACCTATATAAAACACTCTGAACGAACCTGTGAGAAGTAAACAGCAGCCCAACAAAAAGTTGAGAATAAACGGCAAAAAGCAAAGCCAAAAGGATGCCGCAAGTGAATCGGTTATCTCGTGCTCAACGTGCCCACACATTTCAGAAGATTTAAAGGTTCTTGTATCCTCCTGAGGGATTTTAAAAAATCTGCATACAAGCTGTTCCCAGAAAACTCTTAATTCAGTACCAAAATAGGTGATAATTCTTGTTGCTACGTAAATATATCTCATTCTATATCACCTGTACCTTCCGTAAATAATTTTTTATAAGACAGTTTGCCGTCAAGATATTTTTGTATCTTTTCAGGTGTTTCTAAACCACTTTCTTCTATAATTTTTGTGATTTCTTCAACCTGCTCTTCGGCACCTGCTTCTGTTGCAATAACAAGATAAGTGAAATATAAAACACCGTATTGCTCACATTCAAATGCTGTTTTTATTTCTTTAAGAGCCTCATCTTTTTTACCCATAAGTAACAACGCTATTGCTTTTTGTCTGTATAATTCAGTAGCCTCTGCATCAACCTTCAAGCCCTGATTTACAAACTCTATAGCCTTCTCGTGCTCTCCTGCCATACGCTCTTTATAGGCATAGAGAATATACGGACTTGAATCCTCTGCATTATTAGCCTTTAATGCATCTGCTAATTCAATAGCTGTTTTATAATTACCATATTGTATTTCTATCGTCGCAAGGTCGTAACCATACATCTGAATATATTCCGGGTATTTTTCTCTTATTTGTTTTATACACTCATAAGCTTGGTTATAATCACCATAAGCTGACAAAAACATATATTGCGAGAACAAAATCATTGTTTCGTCATACGTAACTTTTTCTTTTTCGCCCGACATTGATTCTATTGTGTATTCTTGACCATTAAGTTTACCGACTTCTGCATAGATGTCGTTTATCATCTCTTTATTTTCAGGGTCAAAATCGGCATACTCATCGTTTCTGAGTATTGTATAAAATGCGTAGTACGTATCATACATAATAAGCGCTTTGTTTCTTAGTTCTTCATATCCGTTATATATCGGTAATTTTGCCTCGAAGTCTGAAAGTGCTTTTTCTACTCTTTGAGATACGTCATAAAAAGACACTACACCCTGTGGCAGAACGGCGAAAACATCAACTGCGCTGTCTTTATAAAGCGCCTTCGGAACAATGTCTTTATCTTCGAAAAATGCTATTGATGAATCATAAAATGAAATTGCGGTACTTATTTCACTCTTTTTGTCACAATCTCTCGCACTTTTTGCAAGATTATAGCCTGAAAAGTCTGAAATAAAGCCTGTTACACCCAAAACAGAGACAAGAATCACCGAAATTGCAATAATTACGCTTGCAAAATTTATAGGGTAACGTTTCATTCGTTCTCTGCACACTTCACAGTATTCATAGCTTTCTGAAATGGTTTTATCTTTTCTTCTTTCGCCACAACATTCACAAAGTTCTTCTTCAGGAATAGCGTTATCGTTTTCATCGACAACCTCGTTGTCGCTGACTTTTATCTCGCCACTTTCTTTTGCTTTTTTTAATTCTACTCTGAAAGTTTCAGCAAGCTTCTCTAACTCATCATTAAGCTGATTTTGCTCATAGTCTTCTGTCTTATCAAGACTTGCTTCTAAAGACTCCTCATTCTCATTAGAAGAGTTCATTTCTTTTTCATCCTTCAAGAAAAAACCTCCTTTGAATTTTTAACATTCCTATTCTACCACTATTAACAGTAAAATTCAAACTTTTTCTTAAAATTCAAAGGAGATTTACAAATTATTTACTTTTTTTAATTTTTAATTTTGTTTTTAATTCAGGTGAATTAAGGTTGAAAATTCCTGAAATAACAACCAGACCAACTATTGTAATTATAAGCTCTGGTAACATATAACTTATATTATAAGTAAATGAATACTCTATCGCTGATTGACCTTCTTTAGCCCAGCCAGCCCAAATTGTAGCACCACTTATAAAGTGACAGATAAATCTTATAACGGTAACTAAAGCACCTGCAAGTGAAATTGCAAGAACATCATTTTTGATTTTATTCTTGAACATTCCGCCGAGTCCTAATGCAGAAAATGCAATTATGTAATCGAAAAACGTAAGAATTAAAAATGCAGGAATACCACTTACAAAAGTGAAGTTTTCAAGCCCGAAAATAAGCTGAATCACACTCATCGTAAGACCCGTTGTAAGTCCCCATTTAACACCATAACGGTAAGAAATAAGAATAACAGGCACCTGACTAAAAAGCGTTACACTACCGCCGAACGGCAATGAGAACACTGCAAGCTTTGCTAAAACTGTAGAAAGCGCAAGCATTAAAGCACTTTCTGCAAGTCTACGATTTTTTTGTCTTCTTGTTAATTTTGTCATTTTAAAAATCCTTCCAATAAAAATCTCCCTACGGCGGTAACACTGCCATAGAGAGAAAATAAGACAAATTAACTATTTTCCTACGGCGGCATTATCCGCATCAGGTTTGAAGGGTCAGAAAAGGAATGTTTTCTTTCTCAGCCGACGTCCGTCAGCTCCCCTGTTTTAATTGGTACCTTTTGTGCACATTTTTGGTACAAATTCATTATAACCATAATTTGTGATTTGTCAACTAAATATTTTTAATTCTGAAAGGAATATTTTCACCTAAAATTCTTTTTGCAATTCTCAGATATGCCATATTACCTTTGGAGTCATATGGTAATTCTTCGCCGATTGCCGTAAGTGCAATTTCAGAAGATTCCGGAACTATTCCCAAAAACCTTGCGGTTGTACTATCAATAATATCGTCAACACAAATAGATTTATGCTGTTTTTTATTATATCTGTTAAGCACTAATCTTACGTCTTTAATTCCTGTTTTTCTTACAATCGCAGCAGCACTTGAAGCCGCTCTGACACTAATAGGGTCAGGAGTAGAAACAATTACACACTTTTCTGCACACTTAAGCGATATTTCAAATCCTGCCTCCACACCTGCAGGTGCATCAAGAATAATATATTCGAATTTGCTTTTATAAATTTCAATTAAATCTTTCATCAAATCAAAATCATATTCATCTGAAAAAGAAATTGGTGCAGGAAGAAGTGCCAGATTTTTATTTATTTCGATTAACGCTCTATCTGAATCGCAGTTATCGCATATAACGTCGCCCCAATTGTAAACCGTTTTTTCAGCAACGTTAAGCAACAAATCAAGGCTTCTTACACCAATATCCATATCCACAAGAAGCGTCTTATGACCAAGGTCAGAAAGCATATTGCCCACACCCACGCAAAGCGATGATTTTCCGACACCGCCCTTTGCAGAAGCTACCATTATAACTGACACTTTATCGCCACCTTTCAAAGAATATTTATTTTACGGAATCAAAATATTATTTCTGTTCATCGCGTCATACTTGTTTTTTTGACCGAAGTAATAGTTGTAAATTTCTACTGCTACCGCCGACATACCGCCACCTGTTTCAACGTTTTCACCGACAACAGCAATGGCAATTTCGGGATTATCGTATGGAGCATAGGTAATAAAGAAGCCGTTGTTACAATCGACTACAGTTCCGTCATCCGTCGTCCTTTTAAGCTGAGAAGTACCTGTTTTACCCGCTGCTTCTACAATACAATCTTCAAAAATGTAGTGAGCACTGTTTTCCGGACTCGTCAACACTTGACGCATACCTGTTTTAACAATTTCAAGGTCGCTGTCACTTATAGTAAGTGTATTTACTACCTCGGGAGTTGTTTCATATATAACTTCAGACAAATCCGCAGAAAGAACAGATTTTATTATATATGGTTTATACCGTGTTCCGCCGTTTGCTATTGTAGAACAGTAATTTACAAGCTGAATCGGTGTAAAAAGGTTGTCAGACTGACCGATTGCCGCCTGAACTGTGTCACCTGCGTTCCAGGTCTGTCCGTTTGCTTCTTTGTTTGCAACACTCGCAAGAACACCCTCTGCCTCAGGAAGTTCAATTCCTGTTTTCTGTCCTAAACCTAAAAGCGTACAATATTTATTGAGCTTGTCAATTCCCAATTCCTTGCCGAGCTCAAAGAAATAGATATTGCACGACTTTTCAAGTGCCGTTGTCACATTAAGATAGCCGTGACGGCTTAAGCATTGGAAGGTCTGGTCCTCACAGGTATAAAAATTAGTGCAATTATATGCAGAGTCGCTTTCTATTTTATTTTCTGTAAGACCTGCAATAGCAACTGCAGGCTTCATAGTGGAGCCCGGTGCATAAGCACTGAGAAGTGCTCTGTTCCAGAGTGGACTGTCTGCATCCTCTGCAAGAACTGAATAATCAGTAAAGTACTTGGTTATATCGTAAGTCGGGTATGAAACACACGCCAGAATTTCACCCGTTCTTACATTCTGAACTACAACTGCACCTGCCTCACCGAAGTATGGCAATTTTTTGTTTTCTTTAAGTGCCTTTGCCAGAGCATTCTGTGCTACAACCTGAAGTTCTGAATTTATAGTTGTTACTACCGTTGCACCTTGTTCGGGAGCATTAATAAAGCTTTCTGTTACCGTTCCGTCGGTAGATTCGGCAGTTGATTTTATGCCGTTTGTGCCTCTCAGATAGCTTTCCATAACACTTTCAATACCACTTTTACCGTATTTGTCGTTTATGGTGTATGCGTTATTAAGAAGTACGTCTTTTTCGCCTTTTGTCAAATCATCATCATTCAATGACTGCTTCAATTTCAAATCTTCATATTCAAATTCTTCTGCACTTATTGAACCGACAACACCCAATATATGAGAAAATGCAGTTGTATTTGAATATTCTCTGTAGGTTGTGCTTTCTTCTTCGACACCCTTATACATACTGCTGTTTTCAACAACAACAGAAACCAATGTTGCAGGAACATCCTCTGCAAACGTGTATGGTGCTGAAACCGAAAAACCGTGATATTTCATTCCGAAGCAGACAGATGCAATTTTTCGTGCATCGCTTCTTGAGTAGGTTTGTAAAGAATATCTTTCTATTAATGCATCAAGGCATTGTTCAGGTGTAGCTTTAACGCCTGCTTCAAGCTCAAGCATATTTTCAGATACCATATACTCAAACTCTGCCTGCTTTTCCTTATCAACAATGAGCACACCACTCTCATTATAAACAATGGGCAATACGTCACACCACTCAGCACCGCTTTCTTCAAACAGCTTTATAAGATTATAAATAAGCTCGTTTCTTACCGTCTGTTCTTTATAAGACGGAAACTCTGCATATTTAAAAATAAGACTGTGCCCTTGCCTGTTTGTCACGAGCGGTTTACCGCTTGCATCAAGTATTTCACCGCGTGAAGCCTTGACTGTTGTATAAGAAACAGCTAAGTTAGCACTCGCTGCTTTATATTCTTCGCCATCAATTATCTGTATTTTTGCAAGGTAAAACACTAACGATATAAAAACTGCCGTTATTATTCCGACACCTATGCGTGTTCTCCTTTTTCTTTGTTCTCTTGTCATTTATTCTTCACCTTTGACTATTAATATTCTTCAACCGTTCTGTTTTTTTCAAAAATTGCTTTTATTAAAGGATAATAAACCGGTATAAATGCCGATGTAAAAATAAATGACGGAATATAAAATCTAAATATCTGACTGAACGGATATCCGCCACCATCAAAAACAATGTTTATCATAATATATAAAAATATAAATACGCCTATTGAGGTAACACCTAAAACTATTGCAGTAACAATATTGTTTCTCATAAGTCGGCTTATTAAAATACTGCAAATAGCACTGATAAGCATAATCACTAACATATTATAACCATCAAGCCCTGAAGACAAATCCCACAAAAGACCTGATATCGCACCCAGAATAGAAGCAGTAATTTCTCTTTCAAACATCGAGAGAGAAACAGCTAAAGGAATAAGTAAAAACGCGTGAGCACCGAAAACGCCGTTGAAGCGTGAGCCTGTATTCTGAATTACTGCTGTAATAACTATAAGTAAAACAAAAATTGCTCTTCTTTTGATTTTCGGTTTATTGTTATCATAATTCACACGTTTCACCACCTTTTATTCATTGGCATCGCTTTCGCCCTGCCCTATAAATGAAGTAATAACAAATACATCGGTAAGTTCATTGAGTTCTGTGTATGGCTTTATTGTTGCATAAGTAGCTGTTGTTATTTCATCAGAATCAACTGACGCAACTTCACCTATTATAAGCCCATGAGGGAATACACCACCCGAACCCGACGTACAGACTACACCACCGCTTACAATTGAGCTTGAACGATCTAAGCCCTGAAGTTTACAGAGTCCGTCCTTAAGAAGCTTCGCATCACCTGAAACGTAACCATACTCACGTGTTGCAGACTCGTAAGCACCTATATTTACTCTCGGGTCAAGAATTGTATAAACAACACTTGTAGAAAGGTTGACTTTTTTTACAATTCCGACAACATAGTCACCATAAATAACGGGGTCGTTAACCTGAATACCCGACGTAGACCCGGCATTAATAACAAATGAACCATACGGGTCTGCCGCATCTCTCGAAACAATAGTTCCGTAAGCAAACTGGTAGTCAGGATTCTGAACTTTTATATCATAAAACTCTTCGTATGCGACTACCTTTTGTTTTAATTCTTCGTAATCTGCAAGCTGTTCTCTGTAAACAGAAATCTGGTCTTCTAATTCCGCTATCTCTTCGATATAAACAGATGACGATTCAAAAGAAGCAGAAAGCCCTGCCATTTCATCTGAAAAAGCTGAAGCAATTTGCTGAATCGGTGTAAATATAAAACTCATTGCCGAAGTAAACGGTGATGACGCGTTATGTGAAAACGCAGCACAGATAATTCCCAAAAGAATAACCGCAACTATTGCCACAAGTCGTTTAAATCCGGCACTTTGAAGAAATCGTTTCATTTCAATTAACCTTTCTTATTAAATCCGAGAAAGTCTTTTTCAAGACAAATACCTGTTCCGTTAACAACACAGTCAAGCGGATTTTTCGCCACGTGAACAGGCATACCTGTTTCAGCAGAAATAAGCTTATCAAGACCTCTTAACAACGCACCGCCGCCTGTTAACATAATACCTCTTTCAATGATATCTGCAGAAAGCTCAGGCGGAGTTCTGTCAAGTGTATATCTTATTGAGTCAAGAATCTGGTCAACAGGCTGTGCTAAAGCCTCTCTTACTTGCTCACTTGTGATTTCAACAGATTTCGGCAAACCATCCATAAGATTTCTGCCCTTTATTTCCATTGCAGCTTCACCCTCGTAAGGATAAGCTGAACCTAATTTAACCTTTATATCTTCGGCACTTCTTTCACCTATTAAAATATTGAAGTTACTTTTAACGTAAGAAATAATTGCTTCGTCAAAATTATCACCAGCCATTTTTACTGACTTTGAAGTAACTATGTCACCTAACGAAATAACTGCAACCTCGCTTGTACCACCGCCGATATCAACAATCATACTACCGGTAGCTTCAAGCACAGGGAGACCTGCACCTATAGCCGCTGCCATAGGCTCTTCAATAAGGCTTACGTATCTTGCACCCGCACTCTTTGCAGCATCGTGCACAGCACGACGTTCAACCTCTGTAACACCTGACGGAATACAAATCATAACCCTTGCTCTGTTGAACGGAGAACCACTTATAGCACGACGAATGAACTCCTTAAGCATATCAGAAGTCATATCGAAGTCAGCAATAACACCATCCTTAAGTGGTCTTACCGCAGTAATCGAACCCGGGGTTCTTCCTATCATTCTTTTTGCATCAGCACCCACCGCAACAACAGTTTTTGGGTTAGTTCTTTCATCAACCGCAACAACAGACGGCTCTCTTATAACAATACCCTTACCTTTAACAAAAACTAATGTGTTGGCAGTACCAAGGTCAACACCTATATCTTGTGAAAATAACATTTTTTCATTATCCTTTCTTATCTTTTCTTAAATATATACGTAGCAAAAAATACTACCGCGAGTGTCATTACTATTGTTGCACCTGCAGAGGTATCAGTATAAAACGAAGCTATAAGCCCACCAACACCACACACAAGAGAAGTAACGACAGAAAACACTAAATAAGACCTTGAATTTTTTGATATATTTCTTGCAGTTGCCGCAGGAAGAATAAGAAGTGAGTTTATAAGCAATATTCCCACCGACTTAATCGAAAGCATAACTACAACTGCAACTACTATAACGAAAATATTTTCGTAAAGTACCGTTTTAATTCCGCGACTTGCGGCAAGTTCTCTATTAATAGAGATAAGTAACAATTTATTATAAATAAGCGACCATATAACAATCACAGCAACGAGTGCTATAAAGAGATATAAAATCTCTGACTGAGAAACGCTTAAAATATCGCCAACTAAATATGCACTGTATTTCGAAAAACCACCACCATATGAAAGCACTAAAAGACCTAATGCAATTGCGGTAGAAGAAAAAACGCTTATCACAGTATCACTCGAAGAGCTGCCCTTGTTTTTTACTCTTGTTATTATGAGTGCCGAGAAAACACCAAATGCTATTAAGGATATAATTTCATTATCTACCCCCAAAAGCACACCAAGTGCTATTCCTGTCAAAGCACTGTGCCCTAAGGCATCTGAGAAAAACGCCATTTTATTGTTAACTGCCATTGTGCCAAGAATGCCCATAAGCGGAGCAATTATTATAACAGCTAAAAGCGCATTTTTCATAAATTTGTAATCTGCCCACGAAAAAGGCAATATCACATCTAAAATACTATATATAAAAGACATTGTTATATTCAATCCAATCCATAAAAGAAACTCTCTTTAAACTCGGGTGAAGAAAAAACTTCTTCTGCCGTACCACTTCGGAGAACAGATTTGTTTATTAAAATAACGTTATCTGCATATTCTTTAACAATTCCTAAATCGTGAGAAACCATTGCAATTGCAATATGATAATTCTTTTTCAAATTTGAAATAACCTCATAAAATTTCTCACTACCCTTTGCATCCACACCCGAAACAGGCTCGTCCAGAATTAATAATTCCGGAAGCGGATACAAAGCATTTGCAAGCATAACTCTCTGGATTTCACCACCTGAAAGAACGCCCAATGTTTTTTTCTTAAGCTCAAGACAGCCCACCATCTGAAGTGCTTCATCTATTGCTTTGATTTGTTTTTTTGATTTTCTGAAGCAAACGGGAGAATTTGTTCTGCCTATAAGCATAAAATCTTCAACACTCACAGGTGCCGAGCGGTCAAAATCAAGATGTTGCGGAACATAGCCGATTGTAATATTATTGATTTTTTCACCGTGATGAGATTCAAAGCTTACAGTACCATCGTGTTTTATTTCATTAAGGATTGATTTCAACAACGTAGTTTTTCCCGCACCGTTAACACCGATTAATGCAGTAAGCTGCCCACAGAAAAGCTCAAAAGAAACACTTGAAAGTAAAACATCTTTACCTTTTTTTACACCAACGTCTTTTACGGCTATTTTGCAAAGACCGCAACCGTTCTGTGATGACATTTAACTCACCGCCTTCAGATTGTTCTCCATAATATTTTCATAAGAAGTAAGCGAACCATCGCCTGTAAGCACGGGGTTCAAAACGCAGATTTCAACACCCGTTTCATTTTTTAAAATCTCTGCCGCAGAGCCTTTATATCCGGGTTCAACGAAAAGATAGCTGACATTATATTTTTTTATTACTCCGGTAAGTTCTGCAAGACCTTTAGCAGAAGGCTCACCGCCCTCGTGACTTTCAACTGTTGCAACTATATTAAGAGAATATTCATCTGCAAGATAGTCGTAAGACTCGTGAAAAGTAATAATATTCTTGTTCTGTAGTTCTTTTGTACTTTCTTTTAGCTTAGTCTGTAAATTTTCGATACGTAAAATATAAGCTTCTTTATTTTTGTCTATTTGCTCTTCGTATTGAGGGTAAAGCTCTATGAGTTTTTCTGCAATATTACTAATCTGTTTTTTTGCATTTTCAGGCGACATCCATATATGTGAATTCACACTGTGATTATGGTCGTGGTGCTCTTCTGAATGATTATGCTTTTCGTGATGCTCGTCACAATTCTCAAGTAATTCAACATTTTCTGAAGAATCAATCACGTTAAGATTTTCAACGCTCCTGTAAACGTCTTCTAGAAACGTTTCCATTCCTGCACCGTTAATAATAAATGCATCTGCATCAGAAATAAGCTTCGCATCACGACTCAACAACTGATAATCATGCAGACAACCAATATTCTGTTCTGCCATACACTGAACTTGTATCTCATCAATACCGTCAACAATATTCAAAGTGAAAATATAAATCGGGTAAAAGGATGCGACAAGAAGAATTTTTTCGTCATCGTTTTCAGTTTTTGCGCAAGAGGTAAAGCTTCCAATAAGCAAAATCAATACTAAAAAGCCTGCTAAAAATCTTTTCATGTCTGCACCCCCTTTAAAAGTAAATAATATTTATTAACTCCCGATAATTATTCAACTATTCTGAACCAATACGTATTTTCTGACGAGTAGAGTTCGTTTTCAATAAGGATATAATACGTTCCCTTCTGAAGCTCTATAACACCCGTTGTTACCTGATATTCATTCTTTGCAGAAGGCAATTCACTAATTACGTTACCATTTTCATCAATAATAGTTGCAACCCAAGCCAAATCACTTTCACTTGTGTAGTCGTGGTAGAAATGGAATGCAATATTTCTATCCTTGTCTAATTCGAACTTATAGTAGTCTCTGTCGAAATTCATATCGGTAGAAATGAGTGTACCGTAATAATCCTTGAGAGTACCTACCTCATTTGCCGTTTCGATAGTGTCATTCTTTTCGTGCTCGAAGAGAATATCATTCTGACAGGTGTACGTGAGTGTATATGTGACAGACGTATATCTCATTGAATCGGCATCAACCAAAATGTAATATTCACCTGCCGGAAGACCCATACCCGTAATGTTTACACCTTCGTCATTCCACTTTGAAATTCTCTTGACAATTTCTGTGTAAGTACCATCATCTTCAGGTCTTAACAGTCGGATGTTCCATCCGTTGTAATCCTCGTCGCCTTCTTTTGCATCAAGTTCATGCTCAAATTTGATTGTTACATAACTGTCTTCTTCTAACGTTATTTTAAAGTAGTCTTTATCAAGACCCATAACCTTCGGAGCAAGCATACCGCTCACAATAGTGTTTTCAGGGAAATTTTCTGCCTGCTCAGGAGAGTCGTTTATTTCAAATTCTGTTGTTTCTGAAATACCCGTTTCGACCTTGAGCCTATAAGTCATATCGGTATAAATCTGCGTTTCAACCAGAACGTAGTACGTTCCCGAATGAAGATTAATTTTACCTGTTGACAACTCAGGGTCCTGATATTTTGATGCAAATGAGGCTATTTCAACATCGTCCTCAGTAAGAAGTGAAACAACCCAGCCAACCTGAGGCAATTTATCATTCGCATGAATAAATTTTAAATCGATGTAACCGTCTGCGGTTAAAGTGAATTTGTAATAGTCAACGTCTGTGCCTGTTTCGCTCTGACCTGATGAACCATACATTGTGCTGTTTACTCTGAGTTTTGTTGCTGTTTCTTTTGTGTCATTGAATTCTTTTTCGAAGCTAGATGTAGGATTAAAGCTTACAGTTAATTCAAAATCACCTGCTATAAACAACTGACCCGGTTCTACTATTACACAATAAGTCCCCGCCTTAACACCGATTGCGCTCCATGCAGAAACAACATCTGACCAGAACACGTCATAGTATGTAAGCGGTCTGTATTCATACCAATCATCTTCAGGATTTTCTATTGAATAAACTGTCAGCTTCCAGCCCTCGAGCAAGGATTCCTGAACGTCAGCATGATTAAAAGTAAAGCTTAACGCACCACCTTTGTCTAAAGTGAAAATATATGCTTCGTAATCTTCTTTATCATTAAGTTCACCTTTAACATTTACACTGAAGCCATTAACATTTTCTGCAGTCTTGGTGTTTATATATGCAGGTGGATTCATATAGAAAAGACTGTCTTTTATTTCCATTGCTGTAGCGGTTACAAGCATAACAATAAGCATAACAACAGCAGTAATTGTAATTAAAGTGCGTTTTTTAAATACTTTTTTCATTACTCAACAATCCTTTCTATTAATTGATTAATTTCATCTTTTGCTTTTTTTATATCAGGTGAAGTATCGGTGTAATTCAAA
This sequence comes from Acutalibacteraceae bacterium, assembly GCA_045646485.1. Lineage (GTDB taxonomy): Bacteria > Bacillota > Clostridia > Oscillospirales > Acutalibacteraceae > DTU089. The sequence goes on along the minus strand of JAZRKU010000031.1, from coordinate 1,791 downwards.
AGCACCGAACCCGAAAACTCAATATTAGAAACAGAAAAAGCATATTTCAATTGTTCTTCCATGCAGGAGAGCCATTTTTCACCGACTCTGCCTGAAGAAGAAAGCAAAACCGCTTTTCTTCTTTTTGTTATTTTCTGTGCTTTTTCATTTTTGTAAAAATAAGTGTAGTAAACTTGAAACCTGTCTATAACCGCTTTAATGGGAGCGGTAAAGGTTCCGTTATATACAGGTGAAGCGAAAACAATTAAATCTGCATTTTCAAAATCTTTAAAAAAGTCATCTAAATCTCTGAACTTGCATTTTTCATTTTCTTCGCAAAAATTACACCCGTCGCAATATGAAACGCTCATTTTCGAGACTTCGTAAACCTTTGCATTTTCATAATCCAGATTTTCTTTTAAATAATTTATAAGTTTTTTGGTGTAGCCGGTTTCTCTTGTGGCACCGTCTATTATTAAAACATCTTTTATTTTCATAAAACCACTTTTTATTTATTATATTTCTGACCGCAGTATTTACAGATATATTCGCCATCTTCCGTTTCGTGGAAAAGAGGAGGCAAATAATCTTCCGTTGAAGTTATACAATCATCTTTAAGGCATTTAAAATCGTGAGTTGCAATTTCTTCGGTAGGCTTAATAAGTCTGCCTGTGCGCTTTGTAACAAGCTTTAAAATAATGGCCATTGCAGCGTCAACCGAATAATTGAGCATTGAAAAATATTTTGCTCGTTCGTCAGAGTCTACGCTTATATCTATTTCTTCACCTCTCGGGAATTGATGAAGAATCGCAAGGTCCGGTTTTGCTGTAAGAAGCAATCTCTCATCGAGCACAAAATTATGCTTTCTCGCTTCGTATTGAATCATTGAATCAAAAGATTCTTTTTTTACTTCTGTCATATAAAGAACATCTAATTCCGGTAATGGTTCAGATAAATTATCATAAACCACAAACGGCTTATCTCTTCTGTCCATAATGCTTATAAAATCATCAGAAATTTCTTTACCATTTACAGAAACAAAGAAAAATTCGTTACCCTTATAAATATTGAGACATTGAAGAAGACCACGCACAAGAGTATTGTTGCTGAAATCACCGACAAAGCCAATTTTCATATTTGAAACGTGGTTTTTAACCATCCACACAGCTGAAACATCTGCAAGCGTTTTTACGGGGTACGCTCTGCCACCGTCACCTGCATTAATAACAGGTATTGTTGCGTAAAGCGAAGCGGCTCTTGCGGCACCTTTTTTAGGATGATTCAATACAATTATGTCACCACATGATGACATTGTCATAACTGCGTCACGAAGAGATTCGCCTTCTTTACACTCAAAATCAAAGTGCGCTCCACCCATTCTCGTTGCAGCCGTTGTGAAAGTCATTTTTGCATTTCGGTCCTCTTCATAAAAAGCATTTATAAGAGTTCGGTTTTCCATCTCTTTACTATAAACGTGTTGGTTACTGTTGACGAACGTAACTAAATTAATAGCTTCACGAAGTTCTTCGCGTGTAAAATCAGTAATATCTATAAACCTTTTCATAGCAAAAAGCCCCTTTCCTGACCAAAAATGCGATAAAACACCATTATCCATAGAATTATATCACAAATCTCAGCAAAATCAAAGACTTTATTAGCAATTTAATTATTTTTTTACATTTCAGGACATAAAAAAAGACGTGTGGAAAATTTCCACACGTCTTTTTTTATTTTTTAAGCTTCAACAGGAGCCTCTACAGGGCAAGAACCTGCACATGCACCGCAATCGATGCAAGCATCAGCGTCAATTAC
>JAZRKU010000030.1:0-61690 GCA_045646485.1 Acutalibacteraceae bacterium | reverse complement strand
ATTTGTAGTATTTGCAACTTTTACTGTTGGAGTTACGTTGTAGGTTAATCCCTTTGTTGCAACATATTTACTCTTTACTGTGCCGTTTACTGCACGTACTGCATAGCTGTAGCCCGTTCCTATTTTTACGCTTGTGTCTACATAGCTTGTTTCAGTTGTTGTTTTTATTGCTTTCCAACTTGAATATTTCTTTGTTGACTTATTATATACTCTTTGGTAAACAACATAGCTTTCTGCATTTTCTACTGCACCCCAGGTAATTTTTATACCTTGTGCTGTGTTTGAGGTTGTTGCCGTCGGGGTTGCGAGTACTAACGTTTTTTCTATCTCTGAGTAAACTTTCTTTGCATTTAATAATGGTTCGTTAAAATCACTTATTCTAATCTTTTTCCAATCCTCTTCAGAACCTTTATAATTTACTGTTTCTAAATTTGTGCAATAAGCAAAAGCTGAACTATAAACATCTTTTACGTTCTTTGAGAAAGTTACAGTTTTTAAATTTGTACAACCTTCAAAAGCACTATTTTCAATTTTTTCAACTGTATCAGGAATTACAACTGCTTCAAGTGAAGAGCAGTTTTTAAACGAAGAGTGATCTATATTTTTTATTTCCCCGCCAAGATTCACGTTAGTAAGTTTCGCACAACTTAGAAAAATATCAGATGATATATTCTTCAGATTTTTACCTAAATCTGCTGTTGTAAGAGCACTGCAATTTTCAAAAGCAGAGCCTCCTATTTCAACAGGAGCATTATTTACTTTTACACTCTGTAAAGCAGTGCAGTTATGGAATGCAAAATCGCCTATATATTCTACACTCTCAGGAATTACAATTTCTGTAAGCGCCGTATCATTCTGGAATGCATACCAATCAATTTTTTTGAGATTTTTTCCAAATGTAACAGTTTTTAATTTAGGACAATCCGCAAATGCAGAAAGACCGATTTCTTCTACAGAATCACCTATTTTTACACTTTTAATATTAGTACCCTGAAATGCACCATATTTGATTGATAAAACACTGTCAGGAATAACTATATCCTTCGCCGGTGATAATTCATCAACACTGCTATACTCACTGAAAGCATTCACCCCAATTATTTTCACGCCATTAGGAATTGTAATACTTTCTAATTTATTACAATCTTCAAAAGCACCACTACCGATAATAACAACAGAAGAAGGAATTTCTATGTTTTTAATTCCTGTCCCCTCAAAGAGGAAGTTGCTTATACGTGTAAGTTTTTTCGGAATATTAATAGTTTCTAAAGCAGAACAATACATAAATACACAGTCACCTATATATGTTACGCTATCAGATATAGAAACATCGCTCAAATCATAGCAAGAACAGAATGCTCTGTCTTTAATAGTTTTTACACTGTCAGGAATATCTATATTTTCTAAATAACTGTCAGCAAAGGCACTTTCACCTATTACTGTTACAGTTGATGGTATTGTATAAGACGGTTCCATTTTACCTTCCGGATACTCGAGAAGCTCTGTCTTTGCTTTATTGAAAAGAACGCCTTCCACACTTGAGTAAACAGTATTAGAAGAAGAAACATTAATTTCTTGCAAACCACAATCGCCAAATGCATTAGGCATTATTTCGGTAACACTTGCTGGAACTTCTATTATATCCACACCATAACACGAAAACGCTTCACGACCTATACTCTTTAAGGTCTGTGGAAGAGTAATTGTTTCATCAAATCCGGAAAAAGAATCAAATGCATAGTCACCAACTGTTTCTAAGTTTTTGGGAAGCGTAATAGATTCGAGTGAAGCCCCGCTAAATGCATCGTGATTAATATGAATAACACTATCAGGAATTTCTACTGCTTCAACCCAATAATGCTCATTATATAAAGAAAACACACCACCACCAATTACTGTGGTACCATTTTTGATTGTATATTTTTTTGTTTCTGTTTCTCTTGAGTCAACTAAATATTCTCCAATATATAAAAGGCCATTTTCCCAATTTGAGTCTTTTGCTGAGTATGCAGTGTAATTAAAAGCACCTGCACCGATAACGTTCATACCCTTTGGAAGAGAAATATCTTCAAGTGCAGTACACTCATAGAAAGCACCTGCACCTATAGAAGTTACACCCTGAGGTATTGTAATAGAAGCAAGTGACGGACATCTCGTAAATGCATTACTGCCGATAACTTTTACACCTTGGGGTATTGTAATAGAAGCAAGTGAACCACAATCCATAAAAGCATATTCACCTATATTGGTTAATGTTTTTGGTAATGTTATGTTTGTAAGATTCTGACAATTCCAGAAAAGCCCATACGCTAAAGTTTTCACACCTTCAGGAATAACTATTGATTGAAGACCACTTCCTTCAAACGCTCTTTCGCCAATATGTACAAGCGAGGTAGGAAGTTCCACTGTTTTAAGCGAATATTTCTCCATAAAAGCCCACTCGGCAATTGTTTTTGTTCCATCTTTAATAACAATTTCTTCTTTTGAATCATAACAATCAAGTGCATGGTTACCAACGTACATTACGCCGTCTACCCATTTCCCCTGGTAGTTACCTGTACCATAAAAAGCACTATAACCTATACTTTCTACTGTATCAGGAATTTTTACAGATTGAAGTGATTCGCAATACTCAAAAGCTGAATTGCCAATCCTTTTCACACTATCCGGAATAACTACAGAAGTTATTCTGATGCACTCATAAAATGCCTCTTCACCTATTTCTGTAACAGGTAAGCCATTATATGTTGACGGAATTACAATCTCACCTGTTGCGCTCTTTTTACAGTAGATAACTGAGTAAGATTTTTGGTCCTCATTCAACTTGAAAACCAAATCATCCGCACTTGCGGCATTAACTATAATTGGTGCTGAAGCACAGATACCAATTACAAAAACGAACGCCAGAACAAAACTCAATATTCTTTTCATATTTTGCATCTCCTCACTTTGTCTTTTAAGACTAATATTATAGTAATTTCATAGTAACATTGTTTCTATATTATGTCAACGCAAAAAGAAATTTTAGTAACATTGTACAAAACAGCGCGAGTAGTTTTATAAAGATTGAAAATGCAACTTCATTTCGCAGCTGACATTTTTCGCCTTAGTATTTTATTAAAGAAAAATCGCTCTACTACGGGTAGCCAAAAGTTCGCCCCTACCATTGCGAGGGTGAATTTATTCGTTCATTTTTATTATATAAAATCATCCTATCATTTTCAGTCGGCACAAAAACCAGATTAAAAATGATAGGATAAACTTGTATTTATTAAATTTTAATTACAACCAAAACGCAAAGCGTTTTCCGAAATTATTCAATATTAATCATTCATTATTCATTTAAACTGAAACTCCCATTCAGGTTCTCCGTCTTTTTTCATTTCTTCATTCCAATTGCAAAAAATTTCGAAATACTCATCACTTAAAAACATAGTGAGATATTTATCAAAATTCGGAGAAAGCTCCATTCTCTTCAAATCTTCTATAGACGAAAAGAAAACATCTCCCTCTTCAGTTTTATCTATCAATTCACCTATATAATCGGTTGTTTTATAAAAGTGAACAAAATATTTGTCGTTGGTGTCTGTGTTATGCCAATGAACCATACCGCAGTATTTTAAATTACGTACCAAAAGACCTGTTTCTTCTTTTGCTTCTCTTATTGCACTGTCGTAGATGCTCTCGCCGTTTTCAACGTGACCGCCCGGGAAAGTACAACCACACCAATATTTCACCCGTCTTTGCACAACAACTTCCTGTGTTTCAGGATTTTGTATCATAATCATATTTGTTAATTCTACTTTTGACATAGTTAGTACCTATTTTCTAAATCAATTTATAATTTTAAATTTACAATAAAACACAAATGGGAAAACGCAGTTTCTCTAACTCATATAATTACAATCAAATGCGTAGTGTTTCCGAAATTCTGCATTTGAGCGTAGCGAAGTTATTCTCCGTGAAACGTCTTAAAAATCTCACTCGCATCCGCTTTTGAAATTCCTTGAACTTTTTCTAATTCTTCTGCAGTTGCATTTCTTATATTATCAATCGTTCTGAATTTGACAATAAGATTTTTAGCCTTTCTCTCGCCTATACCTTTAATCTGGGTAAGTGAATTCTCAAGTGCAGATTTGGTGTGTTTTTTTCTATGATATTCAACAGAAAAGCGGTGAACTTCGTCTTGAATTTGTGTTACAAGCGAAAAAGCTTTTCTTTTGGAATTGAATTCAATTCTGCCACCACTTGTCGAAATTGCAGAAGTGCGGTGTTTGTTATCTTTAACCATACCAAAAATCGGAATTTCTAAATTAAACTCCTTTAAAAGCGGCAGAACTGCATTAACCTGCCCTTTGCCACCGTCAAGTAAAATCAGGTCAGGCAATTTCCCGAAACCATATTCTTCATTATCATCTTTGTGATTGTGATATTCAGTAAAACGACGTCTTAAAACCTCTTCCATAGAGGCGTAATCGTCCTGACCTGAAAAACCTTTTATTGCAAATCTGCGATATGCCTTTTTGTAAGGCTTGCCAGCCTTAAAAACTACCATACCTGCAACATTATCACTACCGCCTGTGTGAGAAATATCGTAGGATTCAATGTATTCGGGGATATTCTTCATACCTAACATAAGTGCAAGTTCTTCAAGTGCATTTTTAGTTTTTTCACTACTCGAAAGTTTTTCTAAAAGTTTTTGAGTAGCATTATTTTTGCACATTGTAATAAGTTTTAATTGGTCGCCTTTTTGTGGAATTACTATTGAAATATTGGTGTTACGCTTTTCTGAAAGCCATTTTTCAATGTTTTCTATATCTTCAACATCACCGTCAATTTCAATGCGGGGAGGAATTGACCTGTTTAAAGAGTAGTAAGATGTTAAAAACTCTGACCGCATATTTTCAGGTGTGCCGTTTTCTTCGAAAACAAAATTTTCACTATCACAAAGTTGATTATCTGAAAAACGTAAAACTGCAATGCAAGCCTTGTTTTCTACTACACTCAGCGCAAAAACATCTTGTTCTTTGTAAGTCGATGAAACAACTTTTTGTCTGCTTTTAACTTTTTCAATTCCCTTTATTGTGTCACGGAGTTTTGCGGCTTTTTCAAAGTTGAGTTCTTCTGCCGCTTTTTCCATTTCTTTTTTTAATTTGCGAACAGTATCCTGAGTGCCTAACTTTAAAAATTCTATCGCTTCCTGAACACGCTCATCATATTCATTTTCTGAAATTTTTCCTGCACACACTGCACAACACAAATCAAGATGCGAATTAAGGCAAGGTCTTTCTTTTTTTATATCTCTCGGAAAAACCTTATTGCAGGTAGGCAATTTATAAATTTTCTTTGCTTCATCAACCGCATTTTTTACAGAATACCCTGCAGTGTAGGGACCTAAATACTCTGCACCATCATCTGCCTTCTGAAACACCGCTTTAATATTGCGCCACGGTCTTTTTGTAATTTTAATATAGCTGTAGCCACGGTCATCCTTTAAAAGAATGTTGTATTTAGGCATATTCTGCTTAATTAAGCTACACTCTAAAACGAGTGCCTCAAATTCACTGTCGGTTAAAATGTAATCAAAATCCTGAACATTTTCAACCATTTTGCGAACTTTTGGCAAATGCTTTTCTTGTGAACCAAAATATTGCGTAACTCTGTTTTTAAGTGCCTTCGCTTTACCGATGTATATAATCTCTTTGTGAGAATCACGCATAATATAAACACCCGGACTAAGCGGTAATTTATTAGCTTTGTCTTTTAATCTTTTTAATCGTTGGTCCATGATTCTCACCTGCCTTTAGCAAATCAACTCATATCGTTTATTATACACTATTCGTTTCCAAAAATAAAGAGTTTGCTTAATTTAGATGCAGAAGGCGTTTTATTCACTCCGAAGTCGTATAAAGGTACGACAAGAGGGTGAAAAATAAACAAACACCATATTAGAGCGAACAGTTCGCTAAGTTTGGATGCAGAAGTTGTTTTCTTCAACCCGAAGCTGTATATAGATACTGCGAGTGGTTGAAAAAGCAACTAAAAAAGCCTGTAACTCAGAAGTTACAGGCTTTTTGTTCTGCGCCAAAATCGGCGAACTGTTATTATTCTTGGAAACCGCTGTCAACTAACGCAGCAAGTGCTGTAACAGCTTGTTCTTCGTCTACACCACCAGCAATAATGCGGATGTCTGTGCCACCCATAATGCCGAGTGAGAGAACACCGAGAAGGCTTTTTGCATTAACTCTTCTCTCTTCTTTCTCAAGCCAGATTGAAGATTTGAATTCATTTGCTTTTTGAATAAAAAATGTAGCCGGACGAGCGTGAAGACCTACTTGATTCTGAACTGTAACATCTTTAACGAACATACCAATTTACTCCTAAATTCTAATATTTTCTCAAATTTATTTTTCGAATATTTGGTTGTACTCTTGAACTCGTCACACAACATTTTGTGTAAAAATCCAGGTACAGGGAATTCTGCTAAGCTTTTCTTAACATGTGTTTATTATATCACTAAATTGCTTAAAGTCAACGAATTTTTGCAACAAAATCCGCAAAAGACGATAATTCATAGGGAATACTAAACGGCAACAAATTTTAACTTTTTGATTTGTGCAAGTTTACTACAATTTTCGTGCTCTTCTATCAAAGTTCAACAAGTTATTGAATGTAAATTCACCGTTTCAAAACAGTATTTTCAATAAATATTATGCATTGAAATACCTATTTCATACTATGATTTTCACGAATTTCTGATAAGATTTTTTTATCTTTTTCTGAAAGCTCAGCTTTTTCTAAAAGCTCAGGTCTTCTTAAGTACGTTCTTTCGAGCGACTTTTCGCGTTGCCATTCTTCAATTTTCTGGTGATGGCCCGAGTACAACACCTGTGGCACTTCTCTGTCGTGCCAGACAGACGGTTTTGTATATTGCGGATATTCCAGAAGTGACGAATAATGACTTTCACCGATAAAGCCTTGCGAATCTGAAAGCACACCCGGCAACATTCGTGAGACAGCATCTGCTAAAATCATAGCAGGCAATTCACCGCCTGTTACAACGTAATCGCCAATAGAAATTTCCTCATCAACTATTTCGTCAATAACTCTCTGGTCAACGCCCTCATATCTTCCGCAAAGAATTGCAATATTGTGCATTTGTGACAATTCCTTTACTCTCTCCTGAGTAAGAGTTTTTCCAACGGGTGACATATAAATAAAATGCGGACGTTCTTCTGTTTCATTGCAAACCTTTTGAAAACAATCGAAAATCGGTTGTGCCATCATAAGCATTCCTTCGCCACCGCCATAAGGAGTGTCGTCAACCTGATTGTGCTTGTTAACCGCAAAATCTCTTATCTGATGAAAGTTTATTTCTACCGCACCTTTTTTTCGTGCTCTGCCTATTACGCTCTCGCTCATTACCGCATCACACATTTCGGGGAACAACGTTAAAATATCAATCCTCACTGAAAAGCCCCCTTAATGCGTGAATATATACTTTTTCTGCTTCAACATCACATTTTTTGACAACATCAGGTATTGCAGGAATCAAAACCTCTTCGCCTGACTCAGTTTTTACATACCACACGTCATTGGCACCGGTTTCAGCTACATCAGTTATTTCACCATAGCAGATTTCTTCGTTTTCAAAATCGACAACCTTACAACCCAGAAGTTCACTTATAAACCATTCACCCGGCTGCAAACGTGCGTCTGCTCTCTTTATAAAGAGAACTGTGTTTTTTAGACTCTGTGCCATTTCTACAGTATCGACACCTTCAAATTTAGCTATTGCTACATTTTTGTGTGGTCGACACGAAACAACTTTAAAACTTTCATTGCCCTCAGAATCTTTATATAACGTTTTAAATTTCTTTACAAATTCAGGTCCGTTACACCACGGATTAATTCTTACTTCACCACGAATTCCGTGAGTGCTTACAATCTGACCTATTTCAAGATAATTTTTAATCATAATTCAACCTACTAAAAAAGCCCGAAAACACTTAAGTTTCGGGCTTCTTGTTTAATTCAATCGATGTCTACCTGTATTTTCTCATCTTTGCGAACAGCGGCAGCACGCATAACCGTACGTATTGCTTTCGCAATTCTACCCTGTTTGCCTATAACACGACCCATATCTTCGGCCGCAACGTGAAGATGATAAACAACGATGCCCTCTTCGTTGGGTTCGTCAACGGTAATCTCGACTGCGTCGGGAGCCTCTACAAGACCCTTTACGACTGTTGCGAGCAATTCTTTCATTGGTATCACCTTTTAATTACTTAATAATGTTTTGTTTTTTGAGAAGTGCACGAACTGTATCAGTTGGTTGAGCACCGTTTTCAATCCATTTAGAAATTTTTTCTGCATCAAGTTTAACTTCTGCAGGCTCTGTAAGTGGGTTATAGTAACCAACTTCTTCAATGAATCTACCGTCACGTGGGTAACGTGAATCTGCTACTACTACACGATAGAAAGGTGCTTTTTTTGCGCCCATACGGCGAAGACGAATTTTTACTGACATTTTAATTACCTCCGAATTAAAAATTATTAATTATTTTGTTATTATAAAATAGCTTTCGCTCAATTATAAACTATTACATCGGGAAGTTTGGCATACCCGGCATTCCGCCAAGACCTTGCATACCACCCATTTTTTGCATACGTTTCATCATTTTCTTTGAACCGTTGCCGTTGAGTTGTTTGTAAACCTTCTGAATCTGACGATATTGATTAAGAAGACGGTTGACATCCTCAACCTTCAAGCCACAGCCTGCAGCAATTCTTCTTTTTCTCGACGGGTTGATTATATCGGGATTTTCACGTTCCTTCATTGTCATTGAACGGATAATTGCCATTGTGTAATCAACCTGCTTGTCGTCAACATCAGTATCCTTAAGCTTCTTACCAAGACCAGGAATCATTGAAAGAATTTCTTTCATAGGTCCCATCTTTTTCATTTCTTCAAATTGCATAAGCATATCGTTCAAGTCGAGCTTATTCTCACGCAATTTCTTTTCGAGCTGTTCTGCTTTTTTCTCATTTAAAGTCTGTTCAGCTTTTTCAATGAGTGAAAGCATATCGCCCATACCTAAAATACGACTTGCCATTCTTTCCGGGTGGAAAACGTCAAGATCCTGAAGTTTTTCACCAACGCCGACAAACTTAATAGGTTTGCCTGTAACGGCTCTTGCAGAAAGTGCCGCACCACCTCTTGTATCACCATCAAGCTTTGTAAGAACAAGACCGTCAATACCAAGTGCATCATTAAATGAAGAAGCAACGGTAACAGCATCCTGACCAAGCATCGAGTCAATGACAAGTAATATTTCGTGTGGCTTAACAGCCGATTTTACATTTTTAAGTTCTTGCATAAGCTCTTCATCAATATGAAGACGACCTGCGGTGTCAAGAAATACGTAATCGTAACCCTGGTCCTTTGCAAGTTTAATTGCCTCAGTAGCAATGTTAACAGGATTTTCAGTACCCATCTCGAAAACAGGAACACCTATTTGCTCACCGACAACCTGTAACTGTTTAATAGCTGCAGGTCTGTAAATATCACAAGCAACGAGTAAAGGTCTGTGCCCTTGCTCTTTAAGTCTTAATGCGATTTTGGCACTGTGTGTTGTTTTACCTGAACCCTGCAAGCCACACATCATAACAACTGTTGGCGGATGTGGTGCAGAAGCAATTCTTGACTGAGTACCACCCATAAGAGCAGTTAACTCTTCGTTTACTATTTTAATAACCATTTGTGCAGGTGTAAGGCTTTCCATAACCTTTTCACCAATAGCACGTTCGGTGACAGTATTTGTAAAATCTTTAGCAACCTTATAGTTTACGTCAGCTTCTAAAAGAGCAAGTCGAACTTCTCGCATTGCTTCACGAACATCGCTTTCGTTAAGACTGCCTTTGCTTTTAAGTTTTTTAAACGCAGATTCTAATTTATCTGAAAGACCTTCAAAAGCCACCGAGTGTTCACTCCTTTAAAATCATATATGTAAATTTAAATTATTCAAAAGAAGAAATAAGCGATTTTATTCTTATGATTGCATCGTTAATTTCTTTTGAAAGTGCTGAATTCATATTGTATTCATTTATTTGGTCAGCACATTGTTCAATAGCCATTAAACCATCTTTTGTGCGACGGGCACGTTCTGCCATACCCAACTTCTTTTCCATATCAAAAAGTTGTGTTTCTGCTCTTTTTATAGCATCACGCACACCTTGACGGGTAATACCTTCATTTTCAGCAATTTCTGAAAGTGAAAGGTCATCGTTATAGTAATAATCGATGAATTTTCTTTGATTTTCAGTTAACATTTCGCCATAGTAGTCTGTAAGCAAAACCACATCAAGATTTTTTGCCACCGATTATCACACCCTTCCAAAAAATTGTAAAGACCTTGAACTTTACAGAGACGCATTATAGCAGAGAAACATCACGTTGTCAATAGAATTTTTAAAAAATGTAAAAGTTTTTTACTTTACACCTTTTTACATCATTTTAAATCCTTGAAAGCATTAACAAGTGTAGATGCAGTCTCTTTTCCAAAAGAAAAAATCTCAAGATAATGATTTCCGAATAATTTGCTCATATATTTGTTTGAACCAAGGAACATCATAGAGAAATCGTTGTCAGGAATAATGTAACCCATAGCATCGTTTGTAAGACCGAATACAGTTAAATCCTCACACTGAAGAACATCCTTAAGACAAGGCTCTTTAAAGTCCTCACCTGAGTAAGCAAATTCTTTTTTCAATGTATCTGAACCACTTATAATATCAGGCTCTATTTCACCCGGAATAAAAGCAATTTTAAGGTTGTTACCAAGCTCTAAAACACCTATTTCTGTAACGGATTCATACTGCTTATTGTTTGATTTTGAAACTGTATAGTTGCCCACCCTGCATTTTGAAATAAGCTCAAATATTGGGTTGTCAACCTTAATAGCTACTTCTTTTGTTCTTAAATTAATTGCAGGCTCAAGCTCGAGCTCTTCAATTATTTCATCACCCTTTTTCTCAACCCACGCACGATAGTTGCTGATTCTGTCTGAGAAAATAGCAGAAGAATTTTCATAAGCTTCAGGACTGAGAAGTTCATCCTTGTAAATCTCATCATTTGATTTTGTCATAGCAAGAGTAATTCTTCCTAATTCGTTACCCACAGCCTTCGCCTGATTTTCAAACGTGTAAACGTCTGCATAAAGTCTTGTAGGATAAACCGCCGCAATAGCACCGTTAAAGAATATTGCGTTATTACCCGCCTGTTCAAGATATTCACAAAGCGAATAAACAAAGTCGCCAGAGATGTTTTCGCCTGTGCCTCTGCCCTCTTCGCTCATAGAGTTAATATAAGGATGTGCACCGAAATTCACGAGAACTGTAGGCTTTTCGTTCTTATCATCCGGAACAAAACGTATTCTCAGAAGTTGACAAGAGCAATCCTTTGGCTCACGTCTGTCCCAAACGTAACCTTTAATTCCGCGCTCTTTTAAAGATGCATCTTCACTAACGTACTTTTCTGAAGAACTGCCCATATAAGCTTTATAGAGCTTGCCCGTTTTTTTGTTTAAAACCGCCTCTTTTATGGTTTCAACAACCTTATTGTAGAGAAACTCCAGATATTCTTCATCACAAGAATTCATAAGCTCCCCTTCGCCTTTTATTAAAACCTTGCGGTTATTTCTGAAAACTTCTACAATTCTGCCCCATATACCCATTGTATCTATTGAACTGTGTGTATGTGTTGAAGAAATATTTACAGACGCAATATTATTTTCTTTCATAAACTCAGATAATCTCTGACGGATAATTTTAATGCATCTGTTAGAAAGACCTATACAGTCTACTGCCGCAAAAACTGTTGACTCGCCCTCGGTTGTGCCAAGACAAATTACACGGACTCTTATATCGTCAAGTACGCCTGTCGGAAATCTTGCAGGAAGACGTGTGACACCACCTATGCAATATTCTCTTGTTAAAATATCATCCGGTAATATGCTGTTCTGAGCATATCCGAGAACCCATTTTGTGTTTTTACCGGGTTTTGTTATTAAATCCTTCTGAGCACTGCCTAAAACATCTTCACTTGAGCTGTTCACCTTAGGCTCAGGGAGTCCCTCAGAAAATTTGCTTATGGTTTTCACAAAACCTTTCGAACACATATCGGCACGTTCTTTTACAGACATACTGCAAAACTTTGCACCTGCACCTATTACCGCAGCACCTAATGCCAATTTCAAAAATTTCCCCATAAAATTAAACCTCTTCTGCTTTCTTAAGGCTACAAGAGTCGAACCCTGTACGCCTAAAATTTAAATCTTTCGGCACATTAAGCCGTTTTTTGTCTTGTTATAAGCCAGTATGACTGCGCCAGAGAAACACCTTACTGCACCAAAATCTTTAGAATTTTAGGTGTGAACAGTTTTGTAAGACAAAAAAATTTTCAATAACAAGGAAAAACTCGCAGAAATACTCTCGTATTTCAAGAGTTTTGACGCTGTTAGTGGGAATTTTTGTCTTCCAAAACCGTGCGGTGTTCGGCGCTTGCTGCCTTAACTGCTTCATCAAAGCGTTTTGTTATTTCATCCGCCTCTGTGCGGTCTTTTATAATTGTATTTGCAAAAAGCTCTTCGGTTTCCTTTACCGAGCTTAAAAGAGAATTTCTTACATCCTCAGGCAAATCTTTCTTTAATAATTCATCTACCATCGGAAGAAGACGATATTTTATTCTGAAAATATCTCTCGTACCATTGAATTGAGGGAAGCGAGGGTCAGAATAAACACTTGTGAATTTTTCATTTGTAAGAATTTCTTTACAAAGAAGAAGTGCCACGTCGTTATAAGCCGTGTCGTCGTGCACCTGATATCTGAAGCAGAACGTTGAATCAGGGAAAATAGCCGTACCCAAATCAACCGTTCCCTCAGGAGAAATATGGTTATGTTCTCTGTTCTGACATCTATCGTAAACAGGTTCATAATTTTCAGGTAATTTTTCGCCGGGTGCTACTGAAAAACCGCCGAGTGATGCAGATTTGAAATCAACAATGGTATCAGAATTCACGCTTTTACTGCCTGCAAAAGGTAACAACGGCAAATCGTAACCGCAAATTGAGAAAAATCTTGTGCCTTGTTTTTCAAGTGAAGTAAGAATCTCTCTTAAATTGCTTTGAGCTTTAAAAAATCTGTCAGTTTTTTCTCTAAGAACATTATACTCATCACCCTTGAGATATTTTTCTCTGAATGACTCATATTTTTCTTTTGGCAACACAGCCCACATACCCGGGCAATTTTTCAAAAACGTTTCTAAAATCCCGTCAACAAATGCATTGACAATATTTTTAGCGGTATCTTCTTTAAATCTTTTTATTATCTTTGTAAACGTATCAACCGTTCCCGAATCCAGAAACATAGCAAGCAGCGAAACGGGGTTTGATAAATCTATATTTTTCGAAAAAGCATCTGCAATTAAAGTTGAACCATTTGTTGCAGGCACAAAGTAACAAACTCGGTTAACATCATTTTTACTGCCGTAAGCATCAAAATAAGCCGTAGCAATTGAACCACCGAGCGAAACAGGAATTAAATTAACCTTGTCGTGACCCGTTTCTTTTTTCACGTTCTGAATATATTCGTCTAATCTTTTTGCTGTTTCATAAGGCTGACCGAATGAATGATAAGCAAAAAAGTAAAGATGGTCTTCACCAATAACTTCTGCAAGAGTTTCCATCGGCACCATTTTATATATGTATCTTTTTTCATCAGGTGTGCAGTTCTTTAACGAATTACCCGAATAATCCACTATATGAAGATTTTCTGTAGGCACACCATTTTTATCAACACGCAACGGTGTAACCATTTCCGATACCGCTTTTTTTAGAGCTTTACAAAACGCCTTATCTCTTTTTGTTATTAAGAGCACTAAAGCAGACGGAATTACCCTTTTTATAAAAAGCTTTGTGTCAACATCTAAAGGCCAGGCACACTTTATTCTTTTGTTGTCTTCAGAATACAAGTCAACCTTTGACTGACCTATTCCCGGAACTATAATAGTCGGACAATAACTGCAACTGCATTTCTCCATAAATCTGAAATTCCTTTCAAGAAAACTCGTACCCTTTATTCTATCATATATTTTCTTATTAAGCAACAAAAAACACATTCGTTATATTCAACAAAATACGCAGTTTAAGTTTGTGAGTATTAAAGCCATAATTTAATTGCAATAAACACTTCCTTATTGTAGAATTATTCTAAGTATATTTATTGTATATAGGACTTGATTATGAGCGACTACATTTACACATTTCAAAAAGGCTTCAATTACTCTCAGGACGGCCCCGGTAACAGACTTGTTTTCCATCTGTCAGGATGCAATATGTTCTGCCCGTGGTGTTCTAATCCCGAAGGCTTGAAAAAAACTGAATACATTCAAAAATACACTATAGAAGAAATGCTCAGAGAAATCATTTCTTGCAGAACAATGTTTTTCGAAAATGGTGGTGTTACCTTCACAGGTGGTGAGGTATCTTTACAGGCAAATAATCTTGCTTTACTTATGAAAGAATTAAAAAATCAAAACATTAACACCTGCATAGAAACAAATGCATCCTTAAAGGATACTGAAAAGCTTGTGCCGTTAGTTGATTTTATGATTGCCGATTTCAAATCACCTGATAAAGATATTTTAAAATCCGTTACAGGTGCAGATATTGAAATAATAAAAGAAAATCTTTTAAAAAGAGCAAAAACAAATGAATACTTGCTAATAAGAATCCCTCTGATTAATAATTTTAATACAGGTGAAGAAAATGCAGAAAATTTTGCAAATTATTTTAAAGATTTAACAACGAAAAGTAAAAGCGACAATATCTTTATTGAAATCCTGACCTACCACGAATACGGAAAGGATAAATATAAAAAGCTGAATTCAGCTTATAATTTTTCTGACGGTTTTGTAACAGAAAAGCAAGTTGAAATTCTGAAGAATGAATTAACAAAAAATAATTTAAAAATCATTAGAACATAAGGTGATAAAAGTGTACAAATTCAATGCAAAAGATTTAACTGAGTCTGCCAACAGATTATTTAAAGAAGAAAGAGACATAAACAACCTCACAGGTTGGTTTATAATTAAAGAAACAGAAAGTCGTTTTGAAGAAGCTTATAAAGAATTCTCTCCTATGAAAAAAGCGGCATTAAAATTCAAAGAAGCTGTAAAGGTGTTACCGCTTTCAATAAGTGATAACGCTGCCTTTGCAGGTACACAGCGTGATGCCTTCGCAAGAAGCTATGCACTTATAAATCCTACCTTCAAGGTAGAAACCTTTGCCGGCTACTGCGACCCTACTGCTGTTTTTGACGACATCACACCTACTGAAGATATTACAAAAGAACGAATAGAGAAATTAAGAGAATCAGACAAAAAAACACCTTATGTAAAAGAGCTTACCGAGGTTTACTCTTCTTGTGAAAACCTTACAGGTGAGGTAGCTTTTTTCATTGAACAGGTAACAGGTCATTTAATTCCCGATATGAGAGCCGTTTTAAAATACGGTGTAAAGAAAATACTTTCAGACATCGATGAAAAACTCACCTCTTGCGAAGAAGCAAAAAAAGAGAATTACGAAGCAATGAAAATCTCTTTGGAGACTGCACTTTTACTCGCTGAAAGATACAGCGTCTTAGCAAAAGAAAAGGCGGAAAAATCTGACAACGAAAAGAAAGAGTTCTTCACTCTTATGGCAAATACACTTTCAAAAGTTCCGTTTGAGCCTGCCGAAAGCTTATATGAAGCAATTCAGAGCTACATAATTCTCTGGCAGACTATGTGTCTTGAGCAGGCACCTAACCCGTTTGCTTTTTCAGTTGGCAATGCCGACAGAATTTTTGAACCATACAGAAAAATGAGCAACTGCGACAGAGAAACTACTGCGGCACTTTTAAAGCATTTTCTTGTATTTTTCAACGTTGGTGACAGAAGCTGGGCAATTTCACAAAACCTTATTGTGAGCGGACGCGACAAAGACGGCAACGACCTGACTAACGAAACTACCTATGCATTATTGGATGCCTACTACGATATGAACTTGCCACAGCCGATTCTCTCGGTTAAGCTTCATAAAAACACCCCTGACAGGTTATATGAAGAATTAGGCAGATTTTTCTTTACACCGGGTTGCCTTACACCATCACTCTTTAACGACGACTCCCTTTACGAGGTGCTTTCAAAAGCAGGTGTTGATAAAGACGACATCGCAGATACATCAATTGCGGGTTGTCAGGAGCCTCTTATTATGGGTAAGGATAACGCAAACACAACAAACAGTTGGTTCAATTTAGGTAAAATTTTAGAATTAACATTAAACAATGGTTATTCTACTGTAACAGGCAAAAAAATCTGTGATTTACCGAGTGGAAGTTCGGATGCTTTAACACTTTTAAAAACCGTTCGTGAAAGATTTTATAAAAACGCAGAATATTTCTGTGACGAAATGATTAAGTCTGCAAATGGTGCATCAAAAGCGATTTCTAATTTACCTGTACCATTCCTGAGCACACTTATGGGCGGAATTGAAACAGGTTATGATGTAAGAGACACCAAAAATCAAGGCACAAAATACAATGGCAGTGGTTGTCTTATTCACGGAACAAGCGTTGTTGCAGACTCCTTCACTGCTATAGATAAGTTATTAGCTGAACGTCCGCAAGACGCAGAAAGACTCCTGAACGCTTTAAAGAACAATTTTGAAGGCGAAGAAGAACTCAGAGAATTTTTACTTTCTGCACCAAAATTCGGTAACAATGACGAAACAGCTGACAACGAGGCAGTTGAAATAACAAACAAAATTGCCGATATGGTGCGAAGCAAAAAGAATTATCTGGGCAACAGCTTCCGTCCCGATTTTTCTACACCATCAACACATTTGCTTTACGGTTATTGGGTTGGTGCTTTGCCTTGCGGCAGAAAATCAAGAGATATGCTGAACTATGGTCTTGACCCTCTTTATGGCGAAGCTCAAAACGGTCTCGGCTTCAGAACGCTTTCTTTAATGAAACTGCCGTTTGAAAAAATGTGTGGCGGTTATGCTTCACACTTTGGTATTGACCCTAAATATTTTACGGGAGCAACCTATGAAGAAAAAGGAATTGAATTTAAAAACAAGGTTATGAAACCACTTTTCTTCAATGAGCTTAATGAAAACGTTTCACCTTTCTATTTATATGTAAACGTTACAACTGCAGAGATTTTAAGAAAAGTTCTTGCAGAACCACAAAAATACGCTCCGAGCGGAGTTTATATTATGAGAATTCACGGAACTTTCGTTAACTTCCTTGATTTATCCCCTGCCATTCAGCAAGATATCATCACAAGACTCGACCCACAATCGACAACCATATGTTAGGAGTAAAATATGAGTATTTTAGGTATTGATATTGGTACAACCACAATTACCGCACTTCTTTTAGATGAAAAGGAAGGTAACATAATTGATAAAGCAACTTTTAAAAACGACTCATTCATCGATTCCAATTTTGATTTTGAAAAAATACAGGACCCCGACATTATTATTGAAACAGTAAAAAAAGCCATAGCTGAAATAACTGCCGGTAATGGAATTACCGCAATAGGTGTCACGGGGCAGATGCATGGTATTATTTACCTTGATAGCGAAAATTATGCCATTTCTCCGCTTTATACCTGGCAGGATTTAAGAGGTAACGAAATCTATAAGGGCAATTTTTCATATGCCGAGTTTTTAACAGAAACAACGGATTATAAAGCAGCAACAGGATTTGGTATTACAACTCATTTTTATAATCTAAAAAATCATCTTGTTCCTAAAAAAGCAAAAAAGATCTGCACAATTCACGACTATCTTGTAAGCATTCTTACAAATCAGCCTCCTGTTATTCACTCAAGCAATGCCGCAAGTCTCGGATTCTATGATTTAAGACAACATCACTTTGATAACATTGCTCTATTAGAAGCAGGCATAGACCCCGAAATTTTGCCTAAAGTTATAAAAACTACGTCTATTGTTGCAGAAACAAATTGCGACTTTTTACCATGTGGAATTCCTGTAGCAGTTGCAATAGGAGATAACCAGGCAAGCTTTATTGGCTCTATGACAAATCCCGACACATCAATTTTAGTTAACGTTGGCACAGGAAGTCAGGTTTCTTTTATTACGTCTCACATAAAACCTACCGACTCAGGTGAAATAAGACCTCTGACAGATGATGAATACATTTTTGTCGGTTCTTCTCTTTGCGGTGGCAGAGCATACCAGATATTAAGAAACTTTTTCAGAGATTGTCAGGATATTTTCGGTGGCAGCACAGAAAACATTTATGAAAAAATGGATGAGCTTTCTGAAAATATCGAAAGCGTAAAAGACCCGCTTAAAATTAATTGTGAATTTGCAGGTACAAGAGCAAATCCTGAAAAACGAGGCTTTATAGAAAACATTTCTACAAAGAACTTTACACCGACTAATTTAATCTGTGGTGTACTTGTAGGTGTGGTTGATGAATTAAAGGATATGTACGAGGAAGCAAAAGACCTGTTGGATTTCAGACCACGTACACTCGTTGGCTCGGGCAATGGTATAAGAAAAAGCAAAGTCTGGCGCTACATATTCACAAAAGAATTTCAGCTTGAGTTAAAGTTACCGAAGCATCCCGAAGAAGCTGCAGTAGGCTCCTGTGTCTTTGCTTCAACTGCAAACAGAACCTTCAGAACAATAAGAGAGGCACAAAAATTCCTGTTAGGAGAAAAAGTATGACAAATTGTGATTATAGCAAAAAACCGATATTTTTTGAAAAAAACCGAGTTTTCAGAGTTTACACGGGCGGCAAGCTTTTCTCTGAGTTTTTCGGTGACGACAGCGAAGATTCCTTTTACCCTGAAGAGTGGATTTGTTCTTCAACAAAAGCCCTTAATGAAGGTAGCACCGACAAGTTCGAGGGCGTTTCTAAAGTAAGGGATGCCGACATATATTTTAATGAGCTTATTGCAAATGAGAAAGAAGCTATGCTCGGTGGCAGAGATGGTCTCGACATACTCGTTAAAGCACTTGACTCTGCAATACGTTTACCTGTACAAGCTCATCCCGATAAAGCATTTTCAAGAGAGCATTTCAATTCTGAATTTGGAAAAGCGGAAGCTTGGCTTGTTTTAGCAACACGACCCGACGCACACATTTTTTTCGGTTTTAAAGACGGTGTAACCGAAGAGGATTTTAAAAAGGCGGTAAACAACAGTGAAATTGATAAAACCGCAATGGAAAAGCTTCTTAATAAAATCCCCGTAAAAACCGGTGATGTTTATTTCATTCCTGCAAAAGCTGTTCACGCTATAGGTGCAGGTTGCCTTATTTTAGAAATTCAGGAGCCAACCGATTTCACAATTCAACCCGAAAGATTTTGTGGTGATTACAAACTTTCCGATAACGAAATGTATATAGGTTTAAAAAAGGAAACTGCTCTTTCGGTCTTTGATTACTCATATAATTCGGAACGTGTCTTTTCTGAATGTCGAAAAACTCCGACTATAATTTCAAACGAAAACAACTGTCTGAAAACTGCACTTATAACCAAAGAAGACACACCTTGCTTTTCACTTTTACGCTATGAATTAACTGACGGAAAATCAGAGCCTTTGGATTCACCTGTTATTTATGTAGTAACTGACGGCGAAGGAGCTCTTACAGATGGTAACTCAGAGTTTGCCATAAAGAAAGGTGACTACTTCTTTATGCCATATTCGTGCAAAAACAAATATTATATCAAAACAAACGGCAGAGTAACATTTGCTGCTTGTATTCCACCTGAAAAGGATTAATCTGTTATGTTTAGTGAATTTATAAAAACTGAAGAATGGAGCACTGAAACACTTTCGGCCTTTTTTGATAAATTAAACGATTACTTTAATGAAGACAAATGCCTCTATTCTGTAAAAGTTGCAAATGAACTTGTAAAAAAAGGTGATTACCATAGTTTCAGAACTGCAGAAGCCATTCTGATTAATGCTATAAGAAATTATTTTGACGTTGAAGACTCCAATTATAAAGCAAAGGTATATTATTCTTTAGGGCATCTTTATGAAGTGTGGGAAGAATACATCAAAAGCTACACTTATTATGAAAAATATGCTCTGAATAACACAAGCGAAGAAGGCGTAAATTCAATTTTATTAAAAATAATTATTTTAAGAGATAATTTCACATATTCAGATAATTTAGAAAAACATCTTTTAAGAGCTTACGGCGAATATAATTTAGGACTTCGTAATAATAGAATTTATGAAATGATTGCCGAATATTTAATTTTTATTAATGAAAATAAAATTGAAAAAGCTGAAGAAAAAAAGAAAGATTTAAAATCATTAATTAAATACGGACAATCACCTTTATTAGATTTAATAATAAAAAAAGATAATTTTCTTGACACAGTTGACGTTCCAAAAAAAGTTATTGATTTTGTCGAGAATTTATAAGGCAAAGCAAAAAGCAAAAACTGTTCACATAAGACAGTTTTTGCTTTTTATATTTATTATTTATTATTATTTGTATTTTTTCAAATTTTATCTAAAGCTCCAAAAGCCTTGTGTTTACTAGTCTTCAAGGGTTTTGCGTTTTAGTTTTAAAAAAACGCAAAAATTTTCTATTATTAAAAATGCACTCCACACTTTTTTAAATTATGAATAATTTTTGTAAATTTTTTCGAATTTCAAATTTCACTTCTGCACCATATTTCAAATTAAAATTATTTTAGTTTTTTAAAATCAATATTCAGATTTTTTTGACACCTTATTTGAATTTCGTTTTTTACAAATTCCTTATCTTTATTTTTGTGAATTCTTTTTTCGCTTTATTATTTTTAATTTTTGATTTCCTTTTATTTTTCACCAATCTTTTTCAAAAAAATTTTTTAACTAAAAATAACATCTTTTATTACTTGTGATTTTTTCTCACTCGTCGTTTTTCAGAAAAATATTTTTTCGTAAACAAGTAATCTTTTTCATTTTTTAATTGTAAAAATCAAATCCTAAAAAAGAAAAATTAAATTAGAGCAAAAATCAAATTTGTAAACAAAATATATTTCAAAAAAACAAAACAAATTAAAACTAAAAATAAAAATTATAACATAACTCACTAAATAAAAACCACAGCAAACACTATTCAAATAATTGTGAAAAATATTATTATTTATTAATATTAATATATTTTTCAGCTTTTAAAATTATTGTTTGTGTTTTCGAATCTCTGATTTCTCCATTCATAACTTTTTCTACTGCCTCATTAAGTGGCATAGTAATCACGTTTATAAATTCATCGGCATCAAGGTCCTGCTCACCCTCAACTAAATCTGTTGCAAGATACAAATGAATGATTTCATCTATAAGAGCAGGTGTCGTATACATTTCTCCGAGATAAACAATATTGTTTGCCGTAAGCCCTGTTTCCTCACGAAGCTCACGCTTAGCGGCATCCAACGGAAGTTCTCCCTTATCTAATTTACCTGCTGGTGCCTCAAGAGTTATTTTATTAAATGCATATCTGAACTGATTCACGAAAACAACATTACCATCTTTCGTAATTGGTAAAACACAAACTGCACCTGGATGTCTTATTACCTCTCTTATCCCCTTATTACCATTGGGCAATAAAACCTCATCCTTATATAAATGAATAGCAACACCATCAAATATTTCTGTAGATGAGATTTTCTTTTCAACTAATTCCATAAATACACTTCCCTTTATTAATGTACCTTTATTTTATCATAATATATTTTTTCTTGCAACTCGCACTAATACAATATATAATAAACCTGTGAGGTGTTAAAATGTATTTATATATTGTAAGACATGGTGAAACCTATGGCAACTTAAACGGCGATGGTTTCACAGAAACCGACTTAACCGAAAACGGATTAAATCAGGCAAGACTTTTAGGCGAACGCTTTAAGGATGAACGAATTAATGCCATTTATACAAGCACATTAATACGTGCTGTTAAAACAGGAAAGGAAATTTATAAACATCAGAAAAATGCCGACTTCAATATATTCACTACTTTAATGGAAAAAGGAACAGATAAAGATTACATAGGTCTGCCCGATGAAACACTCAAAGAAATTGTTCCTGAAGCCGTTATAAGAGAACGAGCTCCATTAGGTGAAGAAACTCCCCTTGATGCCCTGAACAGAGCAAAGAAAATAATTAATTTAATTATTTCTGAAAATAATGAAAATTCAAATATTATTATTGTTGCGCACGGAATGTTTAATACATATTTAATTTTAGCAGCAACAGGTTTAGGTCTTATTCCGAATTTTAATTTTTCACAAAATAATACCGGTGTTACATTAATTCGTTATTTATATGAAGATGGTATAAAAAAAACAAAATTAACTTATTTAAATGATTGTTCTCATTTAAATAAATAATTATTTATTTTTATTGACATCACCATCAATTTTATTTATTATATATAATCATATTAATTTTGAAATTTATTTTAAGGGTGATAATTATGAAAAAATGTATTAACTGTAATTCTACTTTTGAGGATAACCAGAATTTCTGTACAAACTGTGGTCAGAACAATTTTGCACCAATCCAAAATAATAATACCCCTGCACAACCGCAAATTATTATTCAGCAACCTGTAAACGCACAACCACAGCCTTCTTACCAGAATCAGATTCCAAATCAACAACAAATGCCTGCTCAGAACTTTGCTCCGCAGCAATACGCTAACCAGGCTCCTGTTCAGAAGAAAAATAAAGGTATGCTCTGGGTTATATTAGGCGTTTCTCTTTTTATACTTATAGGAATTATTGTTGTTTGCTGTTTATTCTTAGTAAACACTTGTGATAATTGCGGTGACACATTCTTCGGTGTTGGTAACGAATTCAACTTCTTTGGTGAAGTTTATCGCTTCTGCGACGATTGTGCTTATTGGTTTTAATGATTAATACATATTAAAAACGGATGTAAAAACTAAATGTTTTTACATCCGTTTTTTTAATTACTTTTAGGCATATCATCTAAAGCATATTCACAACACTGAACCACTAATTGGTTAAAAGAAATTTGATTTTGATCTGCAATAGTTTGTAATCTTTCAATCAACTCATTAGGCATACGAATTGTTTTATTTGATTTTTGCTGGTTTTGTATTTCGAACATTTAATCACCTCATAATATAAATTCTATTGCAAAACCAAATAAAATTATACAAGTAAAATTGCAAGTAATTTTTACTTGCAATTAACAATAAGATGTGATACTATAAAACCACATTACAAAAAAGGGTGGTTTAAATGAAAATTTGTGAAAACTGTAAAAGAGAATTAACCGATGAAATGATTACTTGCCCATATTGTTCTCAGGAGCTTTACGAAAATGCAATAAAACTTTCAAAAACAACAAACATAGTGTCACTCATTTTAATTATATTAGGTATTATTTTCGCCTTATTTGTCAACGCCTGGGCAGGTGCAGTAATATGTTTTGTCGCTGAAATGGTATCCCTTATCCCAAATACTAAGTTGAACGGTATATTTAAAAAGTTTAACAGCGGTATTACTGACAAGAAAAAAATTAAAGCAGATATTAAAGCGTTATCTAAAAATTTAAAATCAAAAAACAAGAATTACAAGCATTCTTTTATTATTTCATCTGTTGCTTTAGTTTTAATGATAACGTTTATACTTTTTGATTTTATCTTACCGATTACAAAAAACAATTCAAGTACATCACAAAATAATCCTACGACAACTGCCGAGTCTGTTGATGAGGATTATTCAGAAAATATTATTACAGAAGAAGATGTAGTTGAGACAACTGAAGATATTGTAACAACTGAAAATTCTGCGACACAATTACAAGACGAACCTATAGTTGGTAATTGGGATTATTCATACACTTGCGATGCAAATGGTTACACAGCCTACACGACTTATCCTTACATACATTATTTTCATATTGTAGAAGATGGTACGGGAAATATCACCTGGAAAAACATTGACTCTTCAACTCCGTTTCTCTTTTCTGAAGTAACCTGGGAAGTTTATGAAGTTAACAATATAAGCGGGTATACTACAAAAGCATATGCTTTGTATATAACGGACGGATTTTTAGCAGGAGAAACAGCTTACGTAACCTGGAGTGATAAAGACAACAATTTCTGCTTTACAATGAATTTAAGTAATAACACATATAATTTCTACGAAAGAAACACAACCATTTACAACTATTAAAATCCGGAGAAATATATTATGGAAGAGAATCAAACACCACAACCAATCCCACAAGCCCAACCTCCTAAAAAAAGAAATTTAATCGGAGCATTATTTCCTTTAATCGTTGGTGTAATTACCTTTATATTAGTAATTAATATTTTTAATCCGTCTTCTGCTAATTTTTCATTATCAAGCAAAGATAGGCTTTACATTAATGCCGCAGAGGATTTTATCAGCAGAATTTTAAAAAATCCGTATTCTGCTACCTTACAAGAAGCTTACGTTGTTGAAAAGGATGATTACGGCAGAGCTATTGTGTATATTGACATAACCGCAGAAAACAGCTTTGGTGGTACTGTGCGAAATCAATTTTACGTTTGTATTCTTGAAGTGGATGATGACGGTGGCGGTTACAGGCACAATGGTGAATTTTCTTATTGTGAAATACCCGACACAGGCAGTGCCGGAGATATCGGCTTGTCATATTTGAAAGAAATGAATAATTTCGGAGAGCCAAAATAAAGTTACATATAAAAAAAGACTTCGCTTAAAATTTAAGCGAAGTCTTTTTTTATATAAGTCGGTAAAACTGTAAGCCGGGTTTTGTCGTTTAAGGCAATCATCTATCTAGACCTTGCGTTGCCACAAGGTTCAAGCCACCCTTCGGGGTTGCGAAAAAAATCGCTGTCCGGCTGACTCCCCATTCGGTGTTGCATCAAGTAGGGTTTACATGGCAGTATTGTCTCCAATACCCCGGTGAGCTCTTACCTCGCCTTTCCACCCTTACCGAAAAATCGGCGGTATATCTCTGTTGCACTTTCCCTAAGGTTACCCTCGGCGGCCGTTAGCCGTTACTCTGCCGTGTGATGCCCGGACTTTCCTCGTCTATACAAAAGTATATCCGCGACTGCCCATTTTACCGATGACTTATTTTATTATATTTTATACATTTCGTCAAGGTCGATTTTTTCAGACCTTTAATTTTTCTTGCCGTCCAAATCCCCCGTAGTTACGCCATTCTCATCGAGATATCGAAGGCAGTAACTGAATGAGTCAACGCACCTATAGAAAGAATATCAACTCCCAAAAGTGCTACAGAACGAAGTCTTTCAGGTGTTAAGTTGCCCGATGCCTCGAGCAAAGCTTTCTTATTAACTATTTTTACAGCCTCTGCCATTGTTTCGTTATCCATATTATCAAGCATAATAATATCCGCACCAGCAGAAAGAGCTTCTTTTACCTCGTCTAAAGTACGGGTTTCAACCTCAATTTTAACTGTATGACCTATTTTTTCTCTTAAAGCTTTGACTGCAGGTGTAATTCCACCTTTTGAGTCAATGTGATTATCTTTAAGCATTGCACAATCAGATAAATTGTAACGGTGGTTTTTACCTCCACCACAAGTAACAGCGTATTTCTGAAGTGAACGAATACCGGGTAAAGTCTTTCTTGTGTCAGCAATTGTAGCAGAAGTACCTTCAATCTGTTTAACACATTCATTGGTAAGTGTAGCAATACCACTCATATGCTGCAAAAGATTCAAAGCAGTTCTCTCACCCTTTAAAAGGAATATTGTTTTTCCTTCGATTTCTGCAATTATGTCGCCTTTTTTAACATAATTACCGTCTTTTTGATATAAAGTATAAGTAAAAGTATCATCAAGCAATTGAAAAACACGCATTGCTACATCTATTCCACAAAGAACACCATCCGCTTTTGCAATGAATTTTGCCTTGCTTCTCTCATTCTCATCAAGTAAATAATCTGTAGCAACATCAATATAATTTATATCTTCCTGTATTGCTCTTTTAATAACATCATCAACATAAAATTGTGGCAATATCATCTGTCTGCCTCCCTTAAAATAATATATGCAACTGTTGCAAGTGAAAGTGCCTCACAATAATCGGCATTAACTGCAAACTTGCCATTTCTTAATCTGCTAAGAATTGATTCTATTCTTTTCTTACCCTGGTGAATTGCCCCTTCATCAGGAATTACAAAGTAAGCCTTCTGCATAATCTCACGAATTTCTGTTCTTGTGCCCTTTGGTAACGGTGCACCGTTGTAGTCGGTTTTCTCCGACGGTTGCTCTTTTACCTCATAGAAGTTAGCATTTATGCATCTTACTATATCTTCAGCCGCACGTCTGCCGAAAACAAGTGCTTCTAAAAGAGAATTACTTGCGAGTCTGTTTTTACCATGAACACCTGTACAAGCACACTCTCCTGCAGCGTAAAGCCTTGGTAAAGTAGTTTTTGCGTTAAGGTCTGTTTCAATACCACCCATTAAGTAATGTTGACACGGAAAAATAGGAATTAAATCCTTGCTTATATCAACACCCTGTGTCAAACATCCGGCATAAATACCAGGAAAACGTTTTTTTAGGTATTCCTCACCCTTGTAACGTATATCAAGATAAAAGTTATTGCTGCCGAGTCGCCTTGATTCCATTATTATTGAGCGTGAAACAACATCACGTGGTGCTAATTCAAGTCGTTCATCATATCTGTCCATAAATCGTTCTTTATTACAATTAAGGAGATAAGCACCCTCGCCACGAACGGCTTCGCTTATTAAAAACTGCTCTCTGTTAGCACCATTAAAAGCAGTAGGGTGAAACTGAACATAACTCAGATTCTTTATAGAAGCCCCCATTTCATAGGCTAATCTTATTCCGTCGCCCGTTGCGACAGATGGGTTAGTGGTGTATTTATAAACTCTGCCTATTCCGCCCGAAGCTAAAATACAGAAAGAAGCAAATACAACTTTAAATTCGTTACCCGACATTGCCGTTAATTTAAAGCCGTTTGTTATTCTCGACATTGTCGTAACCATTGTGTTATCAAGCAATGTAACGTTCGGCAATTTTTCAACCGCCAACATCAATTTATCTACCATTTCTTTGCCTGATGTATCTTTATGGTGAAGAATTCTTCTTTTAGAGTGACCACCCTCGAGAGTTTTAATTAATTCACCATTCTCATTACGGTCGTACTCAACACCATACTCAATAGTACGCAATACGTCCTTCGGTCCTTCTTCAACAAGAACTCTGACTGCATCACAATCGTTTTTTCTTCCACCTGCAATCAAGGTATCTTCAAAGTGGAAGTCGTAGTTGTCGTTTTCTAAATCAAGAACACAAGCCACACCGCCCTGGGCTAAAGAACTGTTAGATATATGACGCTCTTTTTTGGAAAGAATAAGAACGTTTACCGTAGGCGGAAAGTTAAGTGCGGCATAAAGACCCGCAATACCACTGCCTACGATAACAACATCATATGAATTTTTCACTTCTGAAAGTTTCATAAATTTCAACCCAATTCTAACATTTTATCAATACTTTTAAGTGCTTTTATTCTTATTTCTTCGTCTAAAACAATGCTTTCGCCTTGTTCTCCTGTTACTGCTTTATAAACGTCGTCAAGTGTTGTGATTTTCATATCTTCACAAACAAGTTTTTCCTTTGAAAGTTGAATAAAGCGTCCGCCGTTTTCTTCATGTGTAGAAAGATAATCTACAACGCCTTTTTCAGTACCTATTATTACTTTTCCCTTTTGTGATTTTGCATATTTAATAATCTCAGACGTCGCACCAATCATATCAGCAAACTCAAGAACCTCTTCGGGAGATTCAGGGTGAACCGCAAAAACAGCGTCGGGATGCTCATTTTTAAGATTTATAATATCTTCTTTTGTCAGTTTGTTATGCACAGGACAAAAACCATCCCAGAGAATTATGTTCTTTTCGGGGATTTGCTTTTTCACATAGTTGCCTAAATTCTTATCGGGAATAAATAATATATCTTTGTTTGGCAAAGCCCTCACTATTTTTAATGCAGAAGAACTTGTAACACAAACATCACATTCAGCCTTTAAAGCCGCAGTCGTATTAATATAAGCCACTACTGCCGTATCAGGATTTTCTTTTTTAAACGCTCTTACTCTGTCCGGCGAAATCTGTTCTGCCATAAGGCAAGTAGCAGAAGGTACCGGTAATATAACCTCTGTTTCAGGTGAAAGAATTTTAACACTTTCAGCCATAAATCTTACACCGCACATAACAACTCTTTTGCCTTTGAGCTCTTTAGCCTTTTGACTTAAAAAGAAACTGTCACCTGTTACGTCTGCAATATCAATAATATCAGGGTTCTGATAGGTGTGAGCAAGAATAACCGTGTCACGTTTTCTCGCTTCCTCAACTATTTTATTTTTTAATGCACTGTTCGGCATAATTCATTCTCCTTTTCAGGATACAATTATAATATTTAAAAATCACCTATTATAATTATATCATTATTTTAATTTAACACAATATTAAATTTTCCAAAAAAAACAAAATATATGTTACGCTTTTTGTAAATATCTTAAAACTTTCCTGAAAAATTAAAATAGTTATTTATTTCTATTGAAAACCTTGTCCCATTCGGTTAAAATGTAGAAGAATTATTAACACAAAAATTATAAGGAGTTTTCATATGAACAACTATCTCTTCAATAACTTCGAGATTTTAAAATCTGCTGATGAAGAATTGTTTTCTTCTTTCCAAAGCGAAATGACTCGTCAGACACGAAATATTGAGCTTATTGCAAGTGAAAACTATACTTCACCAGCCGTTATGGCAGCCTCAGGCAGTATTCTCACAAATAAATACGCTGAAGGTTACCCGGGCAAAAGATATTACGGTGGATGCGAATGTGTCGACCTCGCTGAAAACATTGCAATTGAAAGAGCAAAGAAGCTTTTCGGTTGCGAATTTGCAAATGTTCAGCCTCACTCAGGCTCACAAGCAAACTTTGCGGTTTATTTTGCACTTTTAAACCCCGGCGACACAGTTTTGGGCATGAGCCTTGCCGATGGCGGACACTTAACTCACGGTTCGCCTGTTAACGTAAGCGGTAGTTACTTCGATTTTCAGAGCTACGGTGTTAATTCTGAGGGTTATTTAGACTACGATGCACTTGAGAAAAAAGCAACCGAATGCAAACCCAAGCTTATTGTTGCAGGTGCCTCTGCTTACCCAAGAACTATTGATTTTAAAAGAATAAAAGAAATCGCTGACAGCGTTAATGCACTCTTTATGGTTGATATGGCACACATCGCAGGTCTTGTTGCAAGCGGTATGCATCCGTCACCAATTCCTTACGCTGACGTAGTTACTTCTACTACCCACAAAACACTCCGCGGTCCTCGTGGCGGTCTTATTCTTACAAACAATGAAGAAATTGCAAAAAAAGTAAACAAGGCTATATTCCCAGGTATTCAAGGCGGACCTTTAATGCATGTAATCGCTGCAAAAGCCATCTGCTTCGGCGAAGCCTTAAAACCCGAATTCAAAGAATACGGAAAACGTGTTATTTCTAACTCAAAAGCACTTGAAAATGCTCTTTGCGCACAAGGAATCGATATGGTTTCTAATGGCTCAGATAACCACTTGCTTTTGCTTGACTTACGCTCACTCGGAATTACAGGTAAAGAATTAGAGCACAGACTCGACAACGTTTACATCACAGTAAACAAAAACTCTATTCCTAACGACCCTGAAAAACCTTTTGTTACAAGCGGTGTGCGTATTGGTACTGCAGCAACCTCCACAAGAGGCTTTGGTGCGCACGAAATGTTGAAAATCGCAGAATTCATTAAATTAGCTGCCACAGATTACGAAAATAATATTGAATTCATCCGCAACGGTGTTACTGAAATCTGCGACAAATTCCCACTTTACAATATATAATAAAATAGCAATAAACCGAAGAGGCTTCTTAAACCAAGCTTCTTCGGTTTATTTTTATAAATGCAGAGTGGAGTGCCGAAGCACTCCACTCTGCATAGAAAGGAATAATGAAAAAATATAGAAATTACACACAATTTAAAACGTAATATTAATCATCATAATCGGGTACAATCAAGCCGTAGCCTGAATCTTTTCTTCCGTACACAACGTTAATAATGCCTGTATCTGAATTGAGAAACATATAGAACTGATGTCCCAAAAGATTCATTTGCAATATTGCTTCCTCAACACTCTGAGGTTTTAAAGAAACTGTTTTTTCACGAATAAGATTATAATCCTCTTCATCTTCATCAGAATCAGCTAAAACAAAATCTTCTAAATTAACTGCTCTGAGTTTTTTCTCGAGTCTTGTTTTATTTTTTCTGATTTGACGAATAAGCGAATCAACACATTCATCAAGGGCATCGTTCATATTTTCAGCTCGTTCTTCTGCTCTGAATATCATTCCACCCTTGTTAACGGTTACTTCCACTGACTGATAATTCTTTTCAACAGTAGCTGTAACCTTCGCCAAAGCATCTTCGCCGAAAAGTTTTTCAACTTTTAAAAGTCTTTTTTCGGCTCTTGAGCGAAAATCTTCACGTGGGTTACATTTGCGACCTATAATGGTAATATTCATAGAAACATCCCCTTTACGTGTTTTAGTTTCTATTGCAAGAATAACATTTTTTTAGGCTATTGTCAATAGTTTTTGTATAAGTTGTACAACCATTTTTCTTTTAACGACTTTTAGCAAGGTCTTGCTTAATTCTTCTCTTCCTCTTTTAAATTCCTTCTCCAATGAAAAAGATATTGCTGTGCAATGCCTTCAGTTCCCTTTATGCACTCCGGCAAACCATTAGGGTAAAGTTCTTCAACAATTCTTTTCACCCAGACGTCTACAGGGAATGCCTCCATACGACCGAAGCCATATAACAATGAGCATTGCGCAACCTTCTCGCCCACGCCTTTAATTTTAAGTAACTCATTTTTAGCAGCTTCAAAATCCATATTTTTAATTTTTTCTATATCAACTTCTTTTGAGGAAATTTTTCTTGCGGCGTCTAAAATATATTTATTTCTGAAGCCTGCCCTTATTACCGATAAATCAGTTTCATTTTTTTGGGCAATTATTTCGGGTGACGGAAAAGAAAAACCGCCTTCTATTTTTTCTCCGAAATTTTCACACAGCCTCTCAATAATCCCTTTTATTCTTGGAATATTATTATTTGCAGAAATAATAAATGAACAAATTGCTTCCCACTCATCCTGTTTTAAAATTCTTATTCCGTTATATTTTTTATAAGCAGAAATTAAATTTAATTCATCATAACTATTTAAAATTAATTCGTAATCTCTTTCCAAGTCAAAATATTCTTTCCATATTAAATCGAAATCTTCTTCGCTTACGTTGTGAAAAACAACAATATTTTTTTCTGTCTGTTCAATTTCTAAATATTTATCTTTAACTATTCCGCACCATATATTATTTTCTTTTTTTCTCCACCTGAAAGCCTGCCCGCAATCAAGAGATAACGCTATATCAAGGCATTTGACATCTTTCAAAATAATATTATTATTTTCTTTAATTATTTCCAAAATTATTCCTTCTTTTTTTAAAAATAAAACAACATTCTTTTTTCACATTATATCATCATCATTAAACCAAGACAATATAAAAATTAATTTTAAATTTTAAAATTAATTTTTTCACCACCAGACAAACCTCTTTTAATTTTCATTTTCACTTCAATTTTATAAAATTTTTCTTCCTGCAAATTCATCGCAGTTTATTAAAATTTAAAATTCTGTTTTTTATTTTCTGAGTTTTTAATTTTTCTTTTTTCATTTCATAATTCTAAAAAACATTTTTTCGATTTTCAAAGCAGAATTACAAAAAGCAAAATTCATTTTAAAAAAATACAAATAATTGAATTCACACAGAAAAATTTTTCCACAAAAAACTAACTTAACATAAATTCAAAAACTAATTATTTTTAAATTTTAAATATTAGTTTTCAATTTCAGAATTAAAGTGTTTTTAATTCAGCAAACACTCAAAAAAAGGGGCCAAAAATTGCATAGGCAAACTTTACAAATTTTACATACAATTCTTTTTCAAAATTAATTCCAAATTGTATAATTGATTAGACAACCATAACAATTTGTATATTCGTATTTTTTTAGTATTTTGTCAATTTCTTTGAAGAAAATGTCGAAAACCTATATAAATAGCGGTTTTCACCGCAAGTTATCAACATTTTAAACAGAGTTATGAACATTTTTTCTTTGTTTTTACGCATTTTCAATTATACTAAAAGTATAAAATACTTGCTTGTCAAAATGACAACCACTAATTTTTTAATATTTTTTCATAGACTTTTACCACTATTTTACTGCATTTTCTAATCATTATTTTTTTATAAATTGAATATTTCTTCTGCATCTTCACACTATAAATTTATACTTTATAAAGAGGTGTTAAGTTATGATTAAAGGAATTAACAAACAGGTATTGGAAATTACAGAAACTAATAGCGGATATTTTGAAAAAGCATTATTTTTTATTAAACCTGAATACTCAGGTTACTCTGAAAACAAATTGCGAGAATTAGCTCAAACTGAGCTTAAAAACTCAGCCCATCCCCCAAGACAAAAAAATTTTGCTGCTTCTGACAAATTCAGAAATATACTTTTTCTGTCAATCACCTTTTTAGTTGGTGGAGCAATAGGATTTCTTATATCTTTTCTCATTTGAAATTTCCTGCGATATGTGCTAAAATCAAAGAAAAAAGCTTACAGGAGTTTTTATGAGATACAATACTATTTTATGGGATTGGAACGGCACCTTAATTGATGATGCCGTAACATCACTTGATTGTGTAAATGATATGTTGAGAGATATGAATAAACCTCTCATAACCTTGGAGCAATACTATACATATGTAGAAACGCCTATAATTGGCTTTTACAGGCACATTCTCACCGAAGACGAGTTAGACTTCGACGTAGTATCAAAATCGTTTCACGAGTGCTATAGCAGCCGTTTAAATAAAACGTTTTTAGCATCTGATGCCTTAAAGGTTTTAAAGACACTAAAAAACAATGGCGCAAAGCAATATATTATTACCGCGACTAAAGAAGCCAGTGCACGAAAACAAACTGAGCAATATGAAATAAGCGAGTTTTTTGACGGAATATTTGGTGCCGATAACACACTTGCTGAAAGCAAGGTAGAAAGAGCATTGAAATTTTTCAAATCAAATAATATCAATCCGTCTGATGCCGTATTCATCGGTGATACTCTCCACGACTTAGAAACCGCTAACGCCCTTGGAATTGATTGCATTTTGGTTACATATGGGCACCAGGGTAAAACGATTGTTGAAAGCAGTGGTACTGTTACCGCAGATAATCTTATTGAAGTGTTAAATATAATTGAAGATGAACGTGCAGTTGATTTTCACACCCACTCTACCTTTTCGGATGGCACAATGACACCCACTGAGCTTTTAAAGCACGCCGATGAAGTAGGCTTATCTGCAATAGCTCTTACTGACCACGATTCCGTTGATGGTATCAAAGAAGCAATAGAAGCAAGTAAAAGCTGTTGTGTAGAATTCATCCCAGGAATTGAGTTTTCTGTCACTGCAAACACAGAAATTCATATAATAGGTTTATTTATTGACCCTGAAAATGAAGTTCTTTTAAAAACGATAGAAAAAACACGGAGTCAGAGAAAAAGACGCATGGAAGAAATTTGTCAGAAGCTCAGAAGTCACGGCTTTGATATAACCTATGATGAAGCCTTATCGTTAGCCGGTGGCGACTTTTTAGGCAGAGCCCACATTGCAAAGCTTATGATGGAAAAAGGCTATGTAAAGACGGTAAAAGAAGCTTTTGACAAA
Source organism: Acutalibacteraceae bacterium (assembly GCA_045646485.1). Taxonomy (GTDB): domain Bacteria; phylum Bacillota; class Clostridia; order Oscillospirales; family Acutalibacteraceae; genus DTU089. The sequence continues at coordinate 27,736 of JAZRKU010000030.1, read as the reverse complement.
TATATAGGACTTAATAAGCCTTGCTACGCAGTAAAAAAAGAGATAACTCCCAAGGATGCCATTACCGCCATAAGAAGTGCCGGTGGACTTGCCTTTTTAGCTCATTTGCATCAGACAAAATTAAATAATGAAGATTTGGATAATTTGCTGTCTGAATTAAAAGAATATGGTCTTAACGGAATTGAGGCGTATTACACAGAGTATTCTGATGAAAACATCAGCCAATTCAGAGCATTGGCACAAAAGCACGGGCTTTACTACTCCGGTGGCTCGGACTTTCATGGGGCAATGAAGCCTCTGGTTAAGCTTAAGTCGGGATACTCCGACTTACATATCCCTTACAGTATTTTAAATAACCTGAAACGATTAAAATCAAATATATAGTCAAAAATAGGATTACAAGTAATTTGTAATCCTATTTTTTGGTGGTATATATGAGTGGTTTTATAAAAGTAAAAGCAAAAGAATTATTATTAAAAAACACGATAAAACTCTTTTTCGTTTCATTTGTCAGTTTTTGGTTAAGAGCCTTATTTTTAATTTCAGTAATATTACTGACACACTTTTCACTTGTAAGCAATACGCTTCAGAGCTTAGTTCATTCTTACAACAGTCTTATTGTATACTTTTTTTATAGTCTTATTATTGTTATCGCCTACTTGCTGCTCTTTTTGTTTATTTCAGGAATAAAACTCGGAGAAAATGCTATTTATTATATGCAATCAAAAGGCGGTAACGCTAAGTTTAAATATCTTTTTATATTCTTAAGACCCTCACAAAGCTTCAGAGCGTTATATTTAAATTTAAAAACAACGTTTTTAAAGTCTTGCTGGTTTATTTTTTTCTTTCTTCCGCCGTTAATGTGTTTATTTCTTACAGGATACGTATTTTACAATTCATTTCTTTACACTGCCGTGTTTTATACACTTATTTTTGGTACAATAGCCTTGTTTTCTATATCGCGTTTTTTCTATAATTGCGCAGTAATAAGATATTCATTTTCATCTTACTATTTATGCACAGATTTAGAAATAAGCGTTAATGATGCAATCCTTAAAAGTACTGAGCGCACAGACACGTTTATAAAGGACGGCGTTCTGCTCAAAGCTTCTTTTCTGCCCTGGATTCTGAGTTGTATTTTTATTTTTCCTTTATTTTATGTAATTCCGTTTGTAAAGCTTTCAAATGCAAAATACGTCACCTTTTCTGACGCTTTACGAAAAACATTGCCACAAAATGCTGAAATACCATTATCTTATGAACCGGAAACTTAAAATTTATATAACAAGAAACCTTAGTTTGCTTATTTATAGTTTTTTATAAAGCTAATGGGTTCTACAGAAACTAAATCTGTAGAACCCATTCTTTATATTTATTTCAGAGTTTTTAATACCATTTAATTATTGGTCTAAGTTGATATTACCTGTCTTGTTGATTTTTCTTATTTCTGCTTCGTTGATAATATCAATATCATCATCACTCGGACCAGGTGCTTTATTTTGTCTGCTTCTTATAAAGTCATCGTGACGGATTGCAGGTTGATTTGTCATTGGTTCAACAAAGAACAATTCATCCTCTTCAGGTTCAGGTAAAAATCTATATCTGTTAACAATTAACCAGATAACTATTGCAATAACAATAATTGCAATAGCAGCAATTGTTATTATTTTGCCTATATTTTCTGTTAAGCCCTTAGCCTCTGACTCTTCTTTTTCAGCAGCAATGCTTTCAAACTGTGCCTCAACAACAACCTTGTTTGCAGGCATTTCAAAGGTCATACCATCAATAAATTTACCATTAACACTAAGTGAATTTTCAACAAGTCTGAAGCCTTCATCCGGTGAAACTTCTATTGTAACAATTTCACCCGGCTTAGCTCTTGACGGTGTTACAGTAATAACACCACCCAAGTTAGTGCTTACGGTGATTTGATATAATTCATCGTCCTGAAGTGCTTCCCACTTTGCATAAAGAATTGTATCTTCATCAGCAACAGATGTGAGAAAATCCCACTTTTCAGTAAGACCTTCATCTGAATACCAACCATCAAATTTAAAGCCTTCTTTTTTAGGTGCTTCAGGGATTTCAACAAATCCGTCGTTATCAACACCGACTTCCACAGCTTCTTCGCCGTTGTTTAATTCCAATTTGATTTTAAAATTATATTCTTCTGCAGGCTCAGTTGTTACTACTACTGAACTACCGCCGCCACTACTGTTTCTTGTTGTGGTTGGTTTTTTAGTTGTAGTTGGCTTTTTTGTTGTAGTTGGCTTCTGTGTTGTAATAATAGTTTCGTCTTCGTTATCATCTATTCTGTCTGTATCTGAAGGAACTGACTCTATAATAAAACCCTCATCAGGCTCTGCAAAACCAACAATATTAATTGAAAGTGCTGCCACAACCACGAGAACAGCAGCAAGCAAAACTTTTAACTTCTTAGCATTCATTAGTAATACTCCGTTCAATATGTTGAATTCATATTTTCGTTTATTTTCTCCTCTACAACTTTTTCATATGTAGAGTTTTTGATTTTTTCCTGAAGCATATTATAGAATAAATCCTCATCAAATGGTAACTCAACGGTTTTACCAAGCCAGCTCGAAAGAAAAGCAGCATTTGAAATGGTGAGACCATTTATACCCTCTTCACCGGATGCTGTAAGCTCTTCGCCACGAAGAATTGCACCTGCAAATTTATTCATAACTTCAACGTGTTGTTCGTTACGGCCATCAAGTTCTGCCTCAAACGTTTTACATTCAATATCAGCAAAACCGTCATCGCAGTTTTTTATATTATCAGAAATATTCTGAGAAAGCTCCGTTACAGACAACGTCTTATTCTCGCATATTATCTTTGCTTTGTCAAGTGTTATTTCTAATCTGTTAGTTCCAGGATAATCTCCGGTTGTTGTAATAAATGTTCCTGTAGCACCATTTTTATATTGTGCATATATCATTACATCGTCTTCAACCTCAATATCATGCCACTTACCCTCATGGCAAACCGCAGTGATTTTTTCAGGCATACCGCAAATCCATTGCCATAAGTCAAGTTGGTGAGGACATTGATTTAAAAGCACGCCACCGCCTTCACCTGACCAGGTTGCACGCCAACCGCCTGAATTATAATAGCTTTGTGTTCTGTACCAATCAGTAATAATCCAGGTAACACGCTTCATTTCGCCGTAGATTCCACTATGAACAATTTCGTGAGCTTTTCTGTAAAGGCAATTTGTTCTTTGGTTAAACATAATTCCAAATACTTTATCACTCTTTTTTGCTACTTCATTCATTTCACGAACCTGTTTAGTGTACACACCTGCAGGTTTTTCGCTCATAACGTGAAGACCTTTTTCAAGACCTTCTATTGCCATAGGCGGGTGAAAATAGTGTGGTGTAGCAATAAGAATTGCATCAACTTCGCCTGAGTCCATAAGTGCAGAAGCATTATCAAAAGTTTTAACTTGGGGCAACTGTTCTTTAGCCCAACTTAATCTTTCTTCTTTTATGTCTGCAACGGCAGTAATTACAAATTCAGGAAGCTTACCAGCCAAATAATTTCTTATGTGGCTTGAGCCCATATTACCTACACCAATAATACCTAAACGAACCTTTTCCATAAACATAACTCCTTCAAAAAACATTATTACATAGATTTAAATAAATCAGGAAGTTTCATTAAAGCTGACGGAATATTTTTTATAAGCTTTATTGCACTCGGTGTCAACGGTTTATCGTTAAGAACATCACAGAGTGCATCGCACATTTCGTCATTAAAAACACCTGAACTCATTGTCACAAAACAGCGAAGCGGAATCTGGAAAGCAGTATTTTTCATCATTTCACTGTTAATTCCACCACCACCGATTTTTTCTACCGCGGCAGTAATAACCTTTGTTATTTTTTCGCCTCTTGCAGTACCTGCGGCATATTCAAGAGTGCAGTTTTTATCAATTGGAAGTGACATATCACACTCTCTTTCAGGAAGCTTACAACCTAACACCGCTTCAAACTCATCATCGGTTGCAAACGCAACGTCACCATTATAATAAACAGGTGCCGTTTCACTGTAATCGGGTACTTCTGCTTGTGTTCCTGAAGTGATGCTTACACTGTCTTTAAGATAAATCTCTCTTGAAGATGCACCAACAAGAATATTATATTCACCGCTTTCTACGTGCCAATCATTAATATTAACGTTATAGAAAGCAAAGCTTCTCTTATTAAGTTCAATTTCTATTTCTTTTTCTTCGCCTGCTTTTAAGAAGACTTTTTTGAAGCCCTTTAATTCCTTCGGAGCTTTGAAAATTTTACTTTTCGGAGGAGCGACATAAAGCTGTGCAATTTCTGCACCGTCTTTATCACCAATATTTTTCACCTTGAAAGAAACAGTTAAAGTGTCTGTATCATTGATTTTCTTGCTACTTAATTTTATATCTGAATAACTGAATTCTGTATAAGAAAGACCGAAACCGAATGGGAATAAAACTTCTCTCTCGTTTTTGTCGTAATATCTGTAGCCTATAAATATACTTTCTCTGTATTCTACCGAAATAAGCGTACCGGGGAAATTATATCTCGATGGAGTATCATCTAAATTAAGCGGATACGTTTCTGAAAGCTTACCTGAAGGATTAACCTTACCTGTGAGCACGTCAAATGTGGCACCGCCACCTGCCTGACCTAACAAAAGTCCGTTAACAACAGCTTTTACATCGTAAAGCCACGGCATTGAAACCGCCGAGCCACCTGAAAGCACTACAACTACATTGCTGTTTTTCTCTAAAATTGCATTTACAAGAGCATTGTGAGATGGTGGCAAATCCATGTGTTTTCTGTCAAAGCCTTCTGATTCATAAATCTCTGTAAGCCCTGCAAACACAACTACAACGTCTGCCTTCTCTGCAAGCTCAACTGCAGATTGAATTAACTTTTCATCGGGAACATCAGTTGATTTATCATAGCCTCTTGAATATGCCACTCTGTAACCATTCTTGAGGAATTCCTGATAAGCCGAATCAAGCTCTGTAGGATTTATGAGCGAACTACCCGCCCCCTGATATCGCGGATATTTTGCCATTTCGCCTATGAACGCTATCTTTTTGGATTTATCCAAAGGCAATATTTTATCTTCATTTTTAAGAAGAACCATAGACTCACTCGCAATTTTACGGGCAAGCTTGTGATGCTTTTTCATATCACACTCGTAATTGGAATGTAAATTTTCAGCACCCTTAAAAATCAATTCGAGAATACCATCTACATTTTTATCGAGAATATCAATATCTAATTTACCATTATTTACCGCATCAACTATTTTTTTAGGGCCCAAACCGCCTGAACTCGGCATTTCAAGATTCTTACCTGCTTTTATGCCGTCTACAATTTCGTTTTCTGCACCCCAATCGGTAACAACAATACCTTTGAAGCCCCATTCTTCTCTTAAAACATCGGTGAGAAGCCACTTGTTTTCTGCACAATAAGTACCATTTAATTTATTATAAGCATTCATAACCGTCCACGGTTGAGACTCCTTTACTGCAATTTCAAAAGCAGTAAGATATATCTCGCGGAGTGCTCTTTCATCTGCAACGGTATTAATAGTCATTCTTCTACATTCCTGATTATTAGCCGCAAAATGCTTTAAAGAGGTACCTACACCCTTACTCTGAACACCATTTATAAAAGATGCTGCCATTTTACCCGCCAAAAACGGGTCCTCTGAAAAATATTCAAAGTTTCTGCCACAAAGTGGTGAACGCTTCATATTTATTCCGGGACCTAAAAGCACCGAAACATTCTCTTTTAAACACTCCTCACCGAGAGCTTCACCCATTTCTTTTATAAGCTCTGTATCCCAAGAACTTGCAGTAGCACTTGCTGTAGGAAAGCAGGTTGCAGGGGCGCTGTTGCCTAAAACATCTCCTGCTGCCGTTTTTTCCTGATTTTGTTTTCTTAAGCCGTGTGGGCCGTCAGTAACCATAATTGAAGGTATGCCAAGACGACTGACATCAACTAAATGCCAGAAATCCTTGCCCGAGCACAGTGCTGCCTTTTCTTCTAATGTAAGCTTTGAAATAATATCACGATATTTCATATAAATCGCCTCACATATTTTAAGATTTTATGGGAAAACTGTTTTTGCCGAAGTACTTCGGAAATTCAGCATTGGGAGTGAAAAATATGAGCAAAAATAAAAAGCAAGAGCCATCCAAGGATGAAGAAGTGATAAAAGCATATAAAGGTGGCGCCACAAACATTAAAAGTGATGTGAACGGCTCTTACACAGGAATAACAGAAAATTATGAAATCCCTGAACAAGATGCAGATGACCTTTAAATTTTCATTAACAAAGTCCGTTTTATAACGGATTTTTGTTATTTTTAACGTATTTTAAACTTAGTGTTAATTAAACCCACAGCAGAAAAAACCAACTGCGTTATTATAAGAGGAATAATAGAAAGTTCTATTCCGCCTGACACAAACAAAAACGCTGCAGCAAAAGCTAACCCGACACCTATAGCGCCAATCTGTATGACGGATGAAGTACGTTTTATTTTACCTAATGATAATGCAGAAGTAACTGCAGAAAGATACGATGAATTTTTTCCATCGTGCATTAAAGCAGAATCACCTGCAGTTCTCACCTCTTTTACGTAACTGCTTAATATATCACCTGAAACAGCACTGAGAACCTTAACACCGCTTGTAGGTATTGAAAGATTTTCTGCAACCATATTATCGGTAATATTCGCATCATCATTCTGTAAAAGAAGAGAAATGCTTTCTTTTTCTATTTTTCTGAAATACAAAGCATTTTCCTGATTAATTTCATAATCAACTATGAACATAGCACCAAGCTTACCCTCGATTGCGAGAAAAAGCGGATATCTGCCATCGTGAGTATATTTTTCTACAAACGCCCTGTCAGGAACCTCAACGTTATGGTTACGCAACAAATCATAGCTTCCGACTAAAACTCGTCTGTTCTGAATCCATGCAGAAAGCCCCAATTTATCTTCGTAAGCAAGAGTATCTACAGGTGGCAATAATTCGACCTTATCCATAACCACTCTTTTAAAAAGATTGCCTAAGGCACCACCTGAAGCCACAACCATTGCCGCTGTGTAAAGTATCGCATCGTCAATCTTCATTGAGTGGAACGTTTTTATTCCGAATACGTTTCCGCCATCCTTGTCAAAAACGTCGGTTGAATGTACGGTTATTCCGTTAGCAACAGAGCACATTCTGTTAGCCTCCCACCCCGTAATAACACTGCCTCTTTTGCGAAGCTTTTCTGAAAGTCTATTAATAGCAATGTTATCACACAAAAAGCAAAAACAAGGGGTAGAAATTGCAACAACTGCAGTAAAGGCACTTAAACCATTAAATAAATTACGTGAAATAAACGTTACAATTACACCTACAACAACAGAAATCAATAAAGTGACAGGAACCGTCTTTTTATTAATTTCGTCGCTCGGATAATACTTTTTAGAAAGTTCTAAAAATCTTCCCGGGAATTTTGTTTTCTGAGAAGCGAGAATTATGGGTTCATCAAGCAACAAACCTCTGCCTATTTCAAAAGCAGTTTCTTTTCTTTCAATATGAGAAACAGAATATAATTCTCGTTCTGTAACAAACGCAAAGTTTTTTCTTAAACGCTTTGCTTCAAGCAACAATGCAAAGCAGTTAAAAACCAAAGTTAAAACCGCAACGGCAGAGTAAAGCGAAAGCTTCTCTTCAAATGGCATTGGTGCAAAGAAAAACGCAACATTCTGAATAATTGAAGCTACAAGTGCTATTGCACAACCGCTGTTTCTGTTAAACTTAAAGTTTTTTATTGACTGAATTCCATCTGCAAAAACGTCTTTTGCGGTACTGCAAGCAATAATTGTAACAATAAGATTAAGAAGAATTACAGGAAACTCACTTTCGTGAACGATTGAATTAGGTGGATAAATAACACTTGCAACTACTGATAAAATTACAAGCAATATAAAGCAAATTAAAGAAACAACAGTACTTATGGTAGCACTTTTTTGTTTTTTCTTTAAATAAAACTCAACCTTGAATTTATCGTTTACATTACGGTATTCATCTAACCCGAATTTTGCAGAAGCATCCTCTTGAAAATCTTCTTCGGGCTCTGTGCTCACAACAAATTCTGCAGCCTTTTTTCTTCTTCTTTTTATAAGTTCTCTTTCAACCTCTTCTTCATCAACAGTCTCAATTTCTTCTTCAACATTGAAACCGTCAAAAGAAAGCTGCATATCCTCTTCTTCGAGAACTGTATCTTCTGCACTGCCATCTGTTACAGCCAGAGAACGCAATGCAATTGTTTTTTCATTTTTTATTTCTTTTGTTGATGCCTCTTGTTGTTCCGCTCTTAAAATATCTTCAGAAACAAGAATTGGCACAGGGTCTAATTCCCTTGTATTTTTAAAATTACTCGCTTTTTTAATAAAACCACCGCGTTCATATGGCTGTTCGCCCTCTGGAATAAATTTATGCTCGGCAGTTTTTTCTAAATTATAAACAGGCTTGTTGAGAAATCTGTCACGATATTTATCGCTTTCCAGTGCAGAAAAGGTTCTTGTTGCACCGCTCACACCCGATTTTTCTACTGAAGTAGTTTTAATTTTATGTTCAATATCTTCGTTATAGGTTGGTCTCGGGTCAACAGATTCCGATTTATTTATTGTTGCTTTTGTCGTAGTAAGAACAGCTTCTGCATCAAAATCTTTTTCAGAAGTAATACCGCTGTCCTGAAGTAATTCATCTATTTCTTCAAAAGTCCATTTACGTGGACTTTTATTGCCATAAAAATCATCGTACAATCTCTCCACCCTCTTCCCTTAAAAATTTAATCTCTCTGACGAGATACTTCATACATTAAAATACCTGCGGCAACTGATGCGTTAAGTGAGTTTATTTTCCCTTTCATCGGCATTGAAAGTGTTACATCACATTTTTCTTTAACTAATCTGCCAACGCCATTGCCTTCAGAGCCAATAACAAGTGCAATAGCACCTTTCAAATTGCTTTTATAAAAGGGTTCGCCGTCCATATCAGCACAATAAACCCATACACCGCGTTTTTTGAGTTCTTCAATAGTCTGCGGTATATTTGTTACTCTCGCAACGTGCATAAATTCAACTGCACCCGCGCTCGTTTTAGCAACTGTAAAGCTTAAAGACGCACTTCTTCTTTTAGGAATAATAATTCCGTGTGCACCTGCCGCTTCTGCGGTACGTATAATTGCGCCAAGGTTATGCGGGTCTTCAATTTCATCACATATAATTATAAACGGAGGTTCATTTCTTTCCTCTGCCGTCATAAATATATCTTCAACGGTAGAATACTCTTTAACTGCACCTAAAGCAGCAATACCCTGGTGATTGTTGTAACCGCAAACGAAATCCAATTTTTTTGAATCAACCTCTTTAATTACTATTCCCGCTTTTTTGGCATCAGCCACAATTTTAGGAATAGAACCGCTTCTGTCACCACGTGCAACCATAACGCTGTCTATAGGTCTGCCGCTTTTTATTGCCTCGGCAACTGAGTTTCTGCCGAATATAACATCTTTTTCATTATCTCTTTCGTTGTTAAGAGAAGAGTCGTTTTTTATCATATAAAAAGTCCTTATTTATTATTTGGGATAAGTTTTTCTTTACCACCCATATATGGTCTTAATGCTACAGGAATGTTCACAGTTCCATCTTCATTAAGATTATTTTCAAGGAATGCAATCAACATTCTTGGTGGTGCAACAACTGTGTTGTTAAGTGTGTGTGGGAAGTACTTTCCGTCTTTGCCATTCACACGGATTTTAAGTCTTCTTGCTTGTGCGTCTGAAAGATTTGAGCAAGAACCAACTTCAAAATATTTTTTCTGACGAGGACTCCATGCCTCAACGTCTATAGATTTAACCTTTAAGTCTGCAAGGTCACCAGAACAGCATTCAAGAGTTCTTACAGGAATATCAAGTGAACGGAAGAGGTCAACCGTATTCTGCCAGAGATTTTCAAACCACTTAGGACTCTCTTCAGGTTTACAAACAACAACCATTTCTTGCTTTTCGAACTGATGAATTCTGTAAACACCACGTTCTTCAATACCATGAGCACCTTTTTCTTTTCTGAAGCAAGGTGAATAACTTGTAAGTGTCTGCGGAAGCTTTTCTTCAGGGATAATCTGGTCAATGAATTTACCAATCATAGAGTGTTCACTTGTACCTATAAGGTAAAGGTCTTCACCCTCAATTTTATACATCATTGCTTCCATTTCAGCAAAGCTCATAACGCCTGTTACAACGTCGCTTCTTATCATAAATGGTGGAATATAATAAGTGAAACCGCGGTCAATCATAAAATCTCTTGCGTAAGAAATTACTGCAGAATGAAGACGTGCGATATCGCCTGAAAGATAATAGAAGCCGTTACCTGCAACACGACCCGCACTGTCTAAATCAATGCCGTCGAAGGCTTCCATAATTTCTCTGTGATAAGGTATTTCGAAATCAGGAACAAGTGGTTCACCGAATTTCTGAAGTTCAACGTTTTCAGAATCGTCTTTACCTACCGGAACACTTTCGTCAATGATGTTAGGAATAACCATCATAATATCATTAACCTTCTTAGAAAGCTCTGCTTCTTTAGCCTCTAATTCTGCTAACTTCTGTGCAGCTTCGGAAACTTGTTTTTTCATTTCTTCAGCTTCTTCTTTTTTGCCCTGACCCATAAGAGCACCAATCATTTTACTGTTTTTGTTTCTTAATGCTCTTAAATCATCAGCTTCACCCTTTACCTGACGGCTTTGCTTGTCAAGTTCTATAACTTCATCAACTAACGGAAGCTTTTTGTCCTGAAATTTCTTTTTAATATTCTCTTTTACAACATCCGGATTTTCTCTTAAAAATTTAATATCTATCATAAATGTAACCTACCTTACTTTTATTCGTTGTCAAAAATTTTAATAAGCTTCTTCAAATCTTCATCATCGAAGAATTCGATTTCAATTGCGCCCTTTTTACTTGATTTTGTTACCCTTACTTTTCTTTGCAAAACATCACTTAAAGCAAGTTCAACCTCATCATAATAAGGATTTCTCTTTTTCGTCTTTTTACCCGTAGGCTCTGTTTTAATTTGCTTTCTTGCAAGTCTTTCTGTTTCTCTTACAGAAATATCTTCTTTTATAACAAATTTTGCAAGTTCTATTTTTGCTTCGTCATCTTCCATTGTAAGGAGTGCTCTTGCGTGCCCTGCAGAAAGTTCTTTTTTCGAAACTAAAGAAATAATTTCTTCAGGTAAAGTGAGAAGTCTTAATGCGTTTGCAATTGCGGGACGTGAAGCACCGACAAGATTTGAAATTTCTTCTTGTGTGTAATCATATTTTTCAGATAACTCTTTATAACCCAAAGCTTCTTCAATAGGGTCGAGGTCTTCACGTTGCAAGTTTTCTACCAAAGCAATCTCAGCAACTTGTGCATCTGTAAGCTCTTTAACCACAACAGGAACCTCTGTGAGCCCTGCCATTCTTGAAGCTCGCCAACGTCTTTCACCTGCAACCAATTGGTAGGTGCCATCTATCATAGGACGTACCACAAGCGGTTGAAGAACTCCGTGAAGCTCAATGCTGTGTGAAAGCTCTGCCAAAGCCTCTTCATCAAAATTCTTTCTTGGTTGATTTTTGTTGGGCTCAATTTCTGAAAGTTTTAATTTTATTGCACCTGAAGAACTGAGTTCTTCTGTTGAATTATCAAGAAAAACTTCACCTAAGCCTCTGCCCAAACCTGTTTTCTTTGCCATATATAATACCTCTTATTTCTGCAACTTCAAAAATTCTTCTGCTAAATTATTGTAGCTTTCTGCACCCTTTGAGCCACGGTCATAATAAAGAACCGGCTCACCAAAGGATGGTGCTTCTGAAAGACGAACGTTTCTCGGAATAACTGTAGCGTAAACCTTTTTAGGGAAGAAGTTCTTAACCTCTTCTACTACCTGCTGTGTTAAATTGAGTCTGCCGTCATACATTGTGAGAAGAACACCTTCAAGCTCCAAATACTCGTTATAAAGTCTTTTAACCGTTCTCACTGTTGCCATAAGCTGTGAAAGACCCTCGAGTGCATAGTATTCACATTGAATAGGAACAATAAACGTATCTGACGCAGTAAGTGCATTAATTGTTATAAGACCCAAAGACGGCGGACAATCGAAGAAAACAAAATCGTAATTTTCCTGAATTGGTGCTATTGCCCTTTTTAACAAAGCGTGTCTTTCATCAAGCGAAGCCATTTCAAGCTCTGCCGCCGCTAAATTCATATTGGACGGAATAATATCCACACCCTGATATTTAGTTTTGATAACTGCTTGTTTTGCATCTTCTGAATTTATTAAAAGCTCATAAGATGTAGTAGTAAGGCCTTTTCTCTGAATGCCGTAACCGCTTGTTGTGTTACCCTGTGGGTCAATATCTATAAGCAGAACCTTTTTGCCCATAGCGCCTAAAGCGGCTGTCAGGTTTACGGCACTCGTTGTCTTACCAACGCCACCCTTCTGATTAACAATCGAAATAATTTTCGCCATTTTAATTCTCCTTCCAAAAAGAATTAACACATAATTTTCCATAATACTATAATTAAAATATATTATAACATAATAGTAGAGAAAATGGAATAGAATAAAACAAAAAATTCGATGTTTTTTCGAAAAAAATTACACAAATCTTTCGTATTTTACAAAGCAATATTTTACCTGATAAAATGCATAAAACTCTTGACAACACCCAAAACCCTATGTATAATAACTGTGCAATTAAATATTGTGCTGCTATGGCTCAGTCGGTAGAGCGCATCCTTGGTAAGGATGAGGTCACCGGTTCGATTCCGGTTAGTAGCTCCAAAAATTCCGTACATTCAAGTGTGCGGAATTTTTACTTATTCACTACCCACTCTAAAACCATTTTTTATCTTTTATCTATTATCTGTTATCTGTTATCTAAACAAAAACGGACACTCTCTCCAGAGTGTCCATTTTTTATTTTGCATATACATCATTCAAGCACTATTGTATTGAGTGTTGCAGATTGATTTTCTTTAGAGGTCTTTTTGAGAAGTCCTAAAATACCTAATATAGCAAAAATAATACCAATAACCAAATCAGCAATGAAAGCCCCTATAAATTCCCCATCGCCAAAAAGACTAAAACAATATAAGATTGCCGTAATAATATCCGCACCGCCATCAATCACACATGATATAACACAACCCATGAACTGACCAAAAATTACACCTAATATTGTAGCCACGAGTACAACAGTCATTTTTGCCTTGCATACCTTGCCACCCATTTTTTCGTAACCTTTAACTGCCAACGTACCTATAAGTGCACCTACTATTCCTGCTATCCAACCAATATAATAAACTATTGCCCACACAATACTACCGAGAAGAGCACCTAAGGCTGCACCTAAAACACCTTTCTCCAGGTTCTTTTCTGTCATCTCGTGGTTCACCTGTTCAAAATTTGCTCTTTGCATTAAAGCACCAGTACAATTTTCGTGAAGCCTATGAGCTGCACCATTAACAAGTACTACTCTACTCTGACTTGTTGTCGGGTCAATAACATTTCCACAAGCAGTGCAGAAACCATCACCCATAACACCATTTGCTCTTAAAAAATTCGGAAGAAACACAAGAAAAGCTTCTATTTTTTTCATTGTTCCGATACTGTCTGCAATTTCAAAAACAATACCTTCTCTTAAGACGTTGAAATTAGCGATTCTATATTCTTTTTTTGCACCTGGGGTACTGAGAAACTCTGTTATTACTCTTGCACTCTCTTCATTTATAATGCCTGACACAGAAATTTCTTTTGTGTTGTAGCCCTCTTTAAGTGTTACCATATATCCACCTATAACACCATAAACAACACCATTAGAAACTTTCAACCCCATTTTACTTGCGTAATCTTTTAAACCTTTACCTACCATATTAACTCTCCTTTTCTAATACGTTAGACTAATATAACCTAAAAACAACCAAAAATCAACATATTTCTTTCAATTTCTCAAACTTATTGACCATTTTCTGTTTTGACAGTATAATAATAACAGCAACTCAAAAGGAGGCTAACAATGAATTTAGAAAAAGCAAAAAGAAAAGTATATAATTTAATCGGCAAAGCAATTAACAGCATTGCCCAAAACGAGGCTGGTAACACAAGTGACATTCCGAAAACTGTCACCGAAGGTGCTCCTGAACTTATCTGCAAAGCAGGAATTGAAGGTTCTGTGCTTTTAAGAAACGACAATGTTTTACCATTCAAAAAGACTGATAAAATTTCTGCTTTCGGCAGATGCCAGAACGATTGGTTTTATGTTGGTTACGGCTCAGGCGGCGATGTTATAAAACCATATACAGTAAGTCTTATTGAAGGACTCGAAAATTTAAATGCAAATTTAAACGAACCATTAAAAGAAAAATATAAATTATGGTGTGAGAAAAATCCACCTGACCACGGTTTTTGGGGACACTGGCCACACTACTACAATGAGATGCCTATTACTGAAGACGAAATAAAAAATTTCAGTAACGATTCAGAATGTGCAGTTGTTATAATTGGACGTTCTGCAGGTGAAGACAGAGAAAACTATTTAAAAGAAGGCAGTTACTTGCTCACAGATGACGAAAAATCTCTTATAAGCAATGTAACAAAACATTTTAACAAAACTGCAATTCTACTTAATACGGGTAATGTTATCAGTCTTTACGATATCAACTTAATCGATAGCGATTTAGCAATTCTTATGTGTTGGCAAGGTGGTATGGAGAGCGGTAATTCAGTCGCAAAAATGTTGCTTGGCGAAGAATCTCCGAGTGGTAAGTTAACCGACACTATTGCCTACAATTACGAGGATTACCCTTGCAGTGAAAACTTCGGTTATAAAGAATACACTAATTATGTTGAAGATATTTTTGTGGGATATCGTTATTTTGAAACTTTTAAAAAAGAAAAGGTTTTATATCCTTTCGGTTTTGGTCTTACTTACACCTCTTTCAAACAAGAATTTTTAAATGCAGAATTACTTGATGACGAAGTTACTCTACAAGTAAAAGTTACAAACACGGGTAATTTCAAGTGTAAAGATATCGTAGAAGTTTACGTTAATGCACCGCAAGGTAAATTAGGTAAAGCTGAAAAAGTTTTAGTCGGTTTTAACAAAACAAAAGAATTAGAACCAAATGAAAGTGACACCGTAACAATCAACTTCCCACTTTACTACTGTGCATCTTATGACGATAGCGGTAAAACAGGAAATAAATCTTGTTATATTTTAGAAGACGGTGAATACTCAATTTTTGTAGGAGCCAACGTCCGCGATAGTGTAAAGGTTTGGAACTTCACACTCGATAAACTTAGAGTTATCAGTACTTTAAGCGAGGTTTGCGCTCCAAAAAACAAGTTCCAGAGAATGATTGCAGTTACGAATTCCGATGGTGAATTAACAGAAAAATTTGAAAACGTTCCACTTGCTACAACAAATTTACGAGATATTATACTAAAAAACCTGCCTAATGAAATTGAATACACAGGCGACAAAGGCATAAAATTAACTGATGTAAAATTAGGTAAAAATACACTCGATGAATTCATTGCTCAACTTAACACAACAGAGTTAGAAGCAATTTCACGCGGTCACTACACTATGGATAGTCCTCTCGGAAACAAGGGTAACGCAGGTGCATTTGGTGGCGTTACGCAGAGCTTAAGGGCAAAAAAGGTTCCTGCGGTTGTTACTACAGACGGACCTTCAGGAATCAGAATCCGCTCCTGCTGTTCACTTCTCCCTAACGGAACAGCTTTAGCTTGTAGCTGGAACACAGAATTAGTAGAGGAGTTATATAGCCTTATAGGCAATGAAATGAAAGAAAAAGGCTCCGACGTGCTTCTTGCACCGGGTATGAACATACACAGAAGTATGCTTTGCGGCAGAAACTTCGAGTACTTTTCTGAAGACCCTGTTATCAGCGGTAAAATTGCAAGTGCCGTAGTCTGTGGTGTGCAGAGTGCCGGTGTTTCAGCGTGTCCGAAGCATTTTGCCTGTAACAATCAGGAAACCAACAGAACTTATAATGACTCAAGACTTTCTGAAAGAGCGTTGAGAGAAATCTATTTAAAGGGCTTTGAAATTTGTGTAAAAGAAGCAAAACCGCTTAACATAATGACTTCTTACAATAAAATTAACGGTGTATGGGGTCATTACCATTACGAACTCTGCACTATGATTTTAAGAAACGAGTGGGGTTTTGACGGCAACATTATGACAGACTGGTGGATGAGAAGTGCTAACTCGCACGAATTCCCACAAATACGTGATAACGCTTACAGAGTAAGAGCCGGTGTTGATGTTTTAATGCCGGGTGGAAAAAGAACAGGCAGAAAGAAGCCTGACGGAACTCTTCTTGAGACTTATAAAAAAGAAAACGGCATTACATTAGGCGAAATGCAAAGAACTGCCAAAAACGTTCTTAATCTCTGTTTAAAACTTAATAAATAAAAAAAGAACTGTAAAAAACAACTCGTTTTTTACAGTTCTTTTTCATAACGTTATACCATCTTTAAAAATCGCTATTTCCTGATAGCCGTTAATTTCATTTTTTGTATTTTCGCCATTGGCAACAGAAATTATTTTCTTAAATAATTCGTTTTTCAACTCTTCAAAGGATTTACCGTTAAGTACTTCTCCTGCATCGAAATCTATCCACTCTTTTTTCTTCTCATAAAGAGCAGAATTTGAAGATATTTTAATGGTCGGAACAATTCCACCAAGCGGTGTACCTCTGCCTGTTGTAAACAAAATAATTGTTGCACCTGCACAAGCAAGGTTAGTTATTGAAACCATATCGTTCCCCGGTCCCCACAAAAGAGAAAGCCCCGGTGTTCGGCATTCCTCATAAAGTGTTAAAACGTCTGTTATCGGTGAATTACCACCCTTTGTTATGCAACCTGAAGATTTTTCTTCTAATGTTGTAATTCCACCCTCTTTATTCCCGGGTGACGGATTTTCATAAACAACCTGATTATGTGACAAAAAATACTTCTTGAAATCATCAATCATATAAACCGCTTTTTCAAAAACATCTTTATTTACACATCTTTTAAACAACATTTCTTCGGCACCAAACATTTCGGGCACCTCAGTTAAAATCACCTTACCACCTATTGAAGTAAAGTAATCTGTTACAAGCCCACACAAGGGATTAGCAGTAATTCCCGAAAAACTGTCTGAGCCACCGCACTTAAAGCCTATCGTCAGCTTTTCAAGCGGTTGCATTGTTCTTTCGTCTTTCGACGTTTTTTCTGCCAATTGTCTTATTAAAGCAACACCGTCTGCAATTTCGTTATCACTTTCCTGAGTTACAAGAGTTAATATTCTTTCTCTGTCATAATCCCCAAGAAAACTCTGCATATATTCAAGATTATTATTTTCGCACCCTAAGCTGACGAGCAGAGCGCCACCAATATTGGGATTCTTTAACAACTGTGAAATACACTTTGCCGTAAATTCACGGTCATCACCTAACTGAGAGCATCCATAAGGATGAGTAAAAACGAGAATTTCTTCATCCACCTCGTGATACATCTCAACTCGTTTTTTTATTATTTCACACGTTTTATTAATACAACCTACAGTAGGAATGATAACAATAGAATTACGAATTCCGACTTTACCATTCGCTCTTTCATACCCCATAAACATATATTGTGATTCAACAGTTTTATAGGGTATATCACCTGAAAACTCGTAATTTTCAGTTTCTTTTATATCTGATTTCAAATTATGTGTGTGTACCCATTCGCCTTTTTTAATTGATTGTGTCGCAATACCGATTTCGTTATTATATTTTATTACTGCCTCATTTTGCTTTATATCTTCAAGTGCAAATTTATGTCCTGATTTTATATCCTCCAAAATATTAACGTCAGACACAATTCCACTTTTTTTCAAATCGGTTAATGCCACAGCGACGTTATCAGAAGCATTAATTTTCAAAGCCTTTTCCATTATAACAACAACTCCATCGCCTTTTTCACACCGCAACTGTCAATTAAAGAAACGGCTTCTGATATAAAGGCACTGACTCCATCAATCTCGGTTAAATCTGTGCCCCAAAAATCCTTATTCATTAGAATAAGTTCAACAAAATTTTCTTCACTATATGCTTCATAAATAAATCTCAATGTCGTAATGTCATCACGAATCTCGTATTTTTTACCACTGCGTACCCCGTAAAATCTTCCGTCTTCAAACTCACCTTTATAAAAAGCAATAAGACAAGCGAGTCCGAAAAACAGTCTTTTCGGGAATTTGCCATTCGCAATATTGTCTAAAGCAGACGGCAAACAACGTGCTTTATATTTTGAAACTGAATTAAGAGAAATATCGAGTAATTTATGCTTTATAAAAGGATTTTTAAAACGCTCTGTAACAGCATTTTTAAAATCTGCTTTTTCTTTTTCAGGAAGGTTTATAAACGGAACAACCTCTTTATCCAAAGTTTCTGAAATGAATTCGCAGAAATCAGAATCATTCATCATTTCTAAAACAGTGTTAAAGCCTGACAGAAATGCACCCAATACGCTTACGGTATGTGCGCCGTTTAAAATACGCACCTTTCTTACCTTGTAAGATGAAATATCATCACAAAAAACAACGTCAAGTCCTGACTTATCAGCAGGAAAGACATTACGCCATTTATCATCTATTTCTATTGCCCAGAAGAAAAACGGTTCTGCTGTATCTAAAAGATTATCTTTATAACCTAACTTCTCAAAAATCTTTTCTGCATCATCTTCAGGAAAGCCCGTAACAATTCTGTCGACAAGCGTATTTGAAAAATATGAATTTGTTAAAATCCAATTTTTAAAATCTTCTCCCAAAGACCAAAGCTTTATGTACTTAGTTACACAAGCCCTTAAGGCGTTACCGTTTTCTTCAATTAACTCAACGGGCAATATTAAAAGACCTTTTTCGCTGTCGCCCTGAAAATTTACATATCTTTCGTAGAGAAATCTTGTTAATTTTGCAGGGTAAGTAGCATTCAAAACATCATCGTATTTATCGCTTTCTGAATAAACAATTCCTGCTTCAGTAGTATTTGATATAATCACCTTCAAATCAGGGTTACGTGAAATATCTAAAAATGAATTCAAATCATCATATGGGTTGACACACCTTGAAACGGATTCTATAACCCTTGATTTTTCGACCACATTTCCGTTTTCGATTCCACGAAGAAGAAGTGTGTATAAGCCATTCTGCGCATTTATTTTATCACACAAGCCTCTTGAAATAGGCTGACAAATAACAACACTGCCCGAAAAAAGATTCTTTTCATTCATTACGTCCACAAGATAATCTGCAAAGGCCCTTAAAAAATTGCCCTCGCCTATTTGGAGAATCTTCTCAGGATATTCATTTTTCCTAACATAACCCGAAGCAAAATTCATAATAATTCACCTGTAAAATCAATTATAATTAATTGCAACCATTAAAAGCATTATAGCAGTTGAAAAAACGAATTCGCCTAAAAACAACTTCCAGGACCACCTGAGCCACTTTCCGTAAGAAACACCAACCAAACCGATTGCTATAATCATAATACCACTTGTAGGGTAAAGCAGATTTGTAAAGCCATCTGCAAGGCAGAAGGTAGTTACAATAGACTGTCGGGTAATTCCGACTAAGTCTGAAAGAGGTGCAACAAGCGGCATAATTAAAAATGCCTTTGCAGTACCACTGCCGATAAAGAATTCTAAAAATGCTATAAGCAAAAACAGAAGAATTATTGCAACAAACGGAGAAACATCCTGAATGACGTTATAAACGTAAAAAAGAATTGTGTGCATAATTTTTGCTTCGCCTAAAATATAAGAAATAGCAACAACAAAAATAATAACAGGTATTACAGGTGCAATGGTTTTAGCACCTTGTAAAAAGCTTTTCAAAAGTGCTTTGCCTTTAAGACCTGTAAAATATCCCGAAAGAATTCCACCGACTGTAAAAAGAACAGCCATTGCAGGGAGTGAAAGTCCGCCACCTAAATCAAGAGCGAAATCTATAGCAACTGCAACGAGATCAATAACCATGCACGCAAGAAATGCTTTTGCACCTTTTTTTGTCTCTTCATTTTTAAGGACAGCATCCATATCTGAAATTTTATATTTTTCTTTTAAAGCCTTGTCAGATTCATAAACCAACGACTTTTTAGGATTTTTCTCGATTTTTTTAGCATACAAAAATAAGAATGCAAAAAGAATCAGGTAAACGCCCATAAACACTACAAATCTTAAAGAAAGCCCAGAAAAAACTTGTAAACCTGCAAGTTTTTGCACTGTTGCAACATTAAACGGATTAAATGTTGCTGCAGTAAACCCCCAGGCAATTGAAACAAGGCTTAATCCTAATCCGACTAAAGAGTCCCACCCTAAAGCCAACGATACGGCAACTGCAATCGGCACAAGCGTTACAGATTCCTCTAATATACCTGCAACCGAGCTTAAAGCCATACAGCAAAAAACAATTATTGACATGAGCGTATATTTTCTTTTACTAAATTTGCTTATTAAAACTGCCATTATGTATTTTAACACGCCACATTTGTCTAAAATTAAAAACGCACCGCCAATTAAAACCACCATAACAATAATCAGAATTCCGGTTCCTGCGTATGAACTTGTAAAACACAAAATCGGTGCCAAGAAAATCTTCCAAATCGGCATTTTATAGTCTTTTAATTCAGTGTAAGTGCCGTCAACAATTTGCTCGTAACCATCTTTTTCAATAACCTGATATTCACCACGAGGTAATATCTGAGTCATAACACCGACTAATGCCATAATTAAAACCAGGGCAGCACTTATGGCAATTACCGTCTTTTTATCGAGCGAAATACCAAGTGCTTTATTTTCTTCATTACTCATTTATTTTAAATTCCTTTCAAGATGCACTAAAAAGTCTTGTATATTTGTAACCAAACCTTTAACAGAAAGAGAGCCTCTGTCATGTAATTTATTAACAGCGAACTCTGAAATATCGACACTATAAATAAACACAGGTCGAACTTCTCCGCCTACAACGCAATACGACGGTGTCATATTACCTGTAGCAATTGTGTGAAGCTGTGTTGCAAGAGCTATTACTGTAGTAGCCTTTCTTGTGTGCTCACGCATTTTGTCCTGCGAATCATAAACGCTGTGAACAACCTCGGGAAGAGGACCATCATCACGGATAGAGCCTGCCAACACAAAAGGAACATCGTTTTTAACCAAGGCACTCATAATGCCGTCATCAATGTTATTCTCTTCAATAAAATTCTTTATTGAACCTGCTTTTCTTACAAGATTTATTGTGTGAAGGTGGTTATAGTGACCATCCTTCATTAATTTTTTGGTGTAAATATCTTGCCCTAAACCGGTATGAAAAACAGATGCCTCGAGGTCGTGAGTTGCAAGAGCGTTACCTGCAAAGAGTGCGTGGCAATACCCTCTTTTTATAAGATTTGCCATAGCATTTCTGCTATCACTGTCAAAAGCACAAGCAGGACCTAACACCCATACAATGTGTCCATTTTCTCTGTCGTTTTTTAATATGTCGTAGAGAATATCATATTCACGTGAAAAAGATGTTTCTCGAGACTGACCTGTTCTGAAAGCAAAAGTAGAATCGTGCTCATCCTTCTCTTTGCTTTCTTCGAAGCAGTCAGCGTTGACAAAAACACCTGTAGAGCCATCATCGTGACGACCTACAACTATGTCGTCGCCTTCTTTAACTCTTCGCGGTTCTGTAACAATCGGTTCGCCATCTTTAATTACTATAACAGAATCCATACGGCTTTCTTTTATCATTTTCCACTCGCCGTTAATTTTAAAATATTCCGGATAAATTGTAGTAGCATAAAAATCAATAGGTAAAAAGTTTTTACCTGCTTTCTCAGTTTTCACATCCGGTGCAGAAACGAAAGGTTCTTTTGAAAAATCAGGTTCTTTGTATTTGGGAAATTCCATTTTCTTTTCCTCTTTCTTTTTTATGTAATCTTTTTAATTATATCATAATTACGATTTCTTGCCAATATACAATACATTTAATTTACACACGGATTGACAAAAGCTTTTTGTGTATTTATAATATCAATGACATTTCTCTTTCGGAGTTAACTATGAAAATTATTGAAAAAAGCATAACAGGCAAAAATGCAGACCCGACACTTTGTGAAGACGGACTTTTTATTTCTGATGATTTTATTGCCGTTATTGACGGTGCCACAGCCAAAACTCCCGAGCTTTTCGGTGTTAGAACGAGTGGCAGAGCAGCAATGGAAATAATAATTTCTGCCCTTGGCAAACTAAATAAAAATGCAAAAAAAGACGATGCTTTTAATTTTTTGAATTCGCAATTGAGTGAGCTTTATAGCATCAATCCAAAAGGTAAAGCCGCCGCGTGTGCCATAATTTACAGTAAAGCACACAACGAAATATGGGCTTGTGGCGATTGTCAATGCATTATAAACGACACGCTTCATCTGAATGAAAAAGAAATTGACGTTATCGCTTCAAAAGCAAGGGCATTGTTTTTAGAAATTGCTTTGCTAAGCGGCAAAACTGAAAAAGAACTTTCAGAAAATGACATCGGCAGAGAATTTATAAAACCTATTATTGAAAACCAGCATATTTTTGAAAACGGAAAAGGTCGGTTTGCTTACGAAGTATTAAACGGCAAAAAACTGAGGCTTGATTTGATTAAAACATATAAGGTGAGTGATGGTGACACCGTTGTTTTAGCGAGTGACGGCTATCCGATTCTGAAAAATACTTTACAAGACTCCGAAAAAGAATTAGAAGCGGTTATAAATAATAATCCGCTTTGCAACAAAGTTTTTTGTTCAACCAAGGGGGTTGCCCCGGGAAACAAGTCGTTTGACGACAGAACATATATTAAATTTATTGTGTGAGGTAATTATGAGAGTAAAAAAGAAAAAACATGGTGCCGAAAGAATGGCGGCTTGCGGTGATATTGTTGTTTATGATTTGAAAACCGCAGAAAAGAATCCAAAAAATCTTTTCGATAACCAAAACGAAGTGCGAATTGAAATCGGATGCGGCAAAGGCGATTTTATTGTCGGCACTGCTGAAAAAAATCCTGATGTGAATTTTCTTGCGATTGAGCGAGTTCACGACGTGCTTGTTATGGCGGCTGAAAAAATCAAAAATTCAGGTCTTACAAACGTAAAGGTTTGTTGCTGTGATGCAAAAGAATTAACCGAATATTTTGATGAAAAATCTATAGACAGAATCTACCTTAATTTTTCTGACCCGTGGCCTAAATCAAGACACGAAAAAAGAAGACTTACACACCGTAGTTTTCTCGAAATTTATAGAACAATTTTGAAGGATAACGGCGAAATACATTTTAAAACCGATAACCGAGGTCTTTTTGATTTTTCTTTAGAGGAATTCAAGGAATGCAATTGGGAATTAAACAAACTAACCTTTGACCTGCACAACTCAGAATATATGGAAAACAATGTTATGACAGAGTACGAAAGACGCTTTTCAGGTCTTGGCTTTTCTATAAACAGAGTTGAAGCAAAAAAACCACAAAAATAATCAATAACAAAAAAACGAGATATCTTTTCGATATCTCGTTTTTTTGTTATAAATCCGCTTTTTCACAATTTTCAAGATGTTGAGAATAACTCGTCGCATAATATGTGTTACCCTCGTTGTCATGACAGAAGTAATAATAATCTGTCTCTTCTGGGTAAAGAGCTGCATTAATTGCTATCATTCCGGGGTTACATACAGGCCCCTGTGGTAAAGAAAAACAGTCATACGTGTTATAAATTGCTTTATAATCTTCTATTTTTTCTTCACCCTTAAATGCGGCAATATCTTCTGTAACGTAAAAGTAGGTTGAGTCCATTTCAAGTCTCATTCCCTCTTCCAATCTGTTATAAATAATTCCTGCTATTATTGATGCCTCATCAGGAAAAGCACCCTCCGCCTGAATTATTGAAGCAATTATTATAATTTCATCAATAGTAAATCCGAGTTCTTCGGCACGTGAACGCATTTCATCGGTAATTTTAACATCTGTATTACTCAAAAATCTGCAAATTACACTTTCAGGTGGTTCGTTTAAGAAAAACTCATACGTATCTGGGAACAAATACCCTTCTAATTTAAAGCAACGATTTTCATCAGTCGGAATATCGGAATATATTTTATAATCGCTGAAGCTGTAGCTTTGCGCAGTAGCCATTAATTCATCGAAAGAAGCAACACCGTTTTGCTCTAACAGCTTAAATGCTTCGCTAAGCGTTACACCCTCTATAAACGTAATTTTGGTGGTCGCTACAGTCAGAGGCTCTGTTGTAGTTTCTTCTTCAAGCTTTTCCTTTTTATTTGCAATTATAATTCCGCCCAATAAAATAACAAGAACTAAAATTATTGCTATAAGAATTTTTATGTTTTTTAAATTTCTCATATATTATTACAACCTATATCTGAAATCTAATTTTAAAACGGGGATTGAAATCAATCAATCCCCGTTATTTGTTTTATTAGCCCTCTATTTCAGTAGAAATAGAATCTGTTAATGACTTAATACTGTCTGCACTCTTTGAAAGTAATTGCATACTGTCATTAAAGAGAACAATTTGCTCAAATAAGCCATCAGCATCTGTTTTACCGTTAACGCAGTCAGTGTCAACTTTCTTCATCTTTTCAACAAGGTCGGAACCAATCTGTTGCATTCTCTGAATAGCAAATGTCTGTTCATCAATTGCCTGCTCAACCTGGTCAATCTGAGCTTTAAGATTTGTAAAGCTGTCATTAAGAATTCCGAGTTGTTTTTGAGATTCATTAACTGCAGTAACACCGATTACAGACTGTTCTTTAGTTGAAATCATCATAGAATCAAGCTCTGCAATAACTGCATTAATAGCATTTGAACATTCTTTACTTTGTGCAGCAAGAGTTCTTACTTCACCTGCAACAACTGCGAAACCTGCACCGGCTTTACCAGAACGGGCAGCCTCAACAGCAGCGTTAAGTGAAAGAATATTTGTCTGACGTGCAATGTTATCAATCTCATTAGAGAATGTTTTAATTCTTTCCATAGCGGATTGAAGATTATTAATAAGCTCATCAAGATGAACCATACTGTTATCAACAGAACTAAGGTGTGTAGCAGTAGCTTCAATATTGTCGTGGTTAGTAACAACCATTGTGTTAACGCTTGAAACAACGCCTGAAATCTTGTCAGAAGATGTTACACACTGAGCAATGTCTGAGAAAAGATTGTGAACCGCATCTGTAGTTTCAGCAACAGTGTAACCGATATCTGTATTTGTTGTCTGAAGGTTGTCACCTGCTTGTTGGATTGATTCACCTGCAGCAGTAAGGCTGATAATTTCGTGGTATGTATCTGAAACATTGCTTGAAAGTTGAGAGTGAATGTTTGCAAGTTCTTCAAGAAGTTTAGAACTTTCTTCTGCTTCTTTCTGAGCATTTTCAATGTGTGTTTTACCACGATTAACCATCATGTAACAAACAATCATAGCGGCATTTATACAAATCCAACACATAGGAATATCTTTAGGATTAAAGCCGAACATTTCAGGTTTCAAAGTATTAACACCTAAAAGGAATATATTAAGAAGAGCAGCCTGAATAATTACATAAGACGGTCTGAAGTAAATACCTGTCATAACCGCACTTACAGCATACAAAATAAAGTCGTCTGTAAGGCTTGTTCCAAAGAACGAAATACCAAAAATCAACAAAAGTTGAGCTGAGGTAATCAAGGCGCCACGAGCATAGATTTTAACTTTCAATTTTTTAAGGATAAAGAAAGTTGTAACAACTGCAACAACTGCTGCCACAATTATAATTGCCTGAGAAACTAAACCTGCAATACCTTTTGTTATTGCATAATACATAGCGATTGCTGCAATGATAAACATATTTTTAACAAGAAGACCCTCTTCTTGCTGCTCACGGGTCTGCTTTGCAGTGTCCTTTTTCTTGAACAAATTCACTTTGTTTATGTTAGCCGAACTCAAATTTTTAAAATCTAATTTTTTATGTTGCTTTGCATTAAAATTAAATTTTTTCGTTTGAACATTTTTCATATACACACCTCAAAAAATAATCTTTTGAAAAAATGCAAGGTATATTAGGGGATAATAAACCTATTTCAATGCATATTTTAACAAATTTTCAACATTTTGTCTATATTTTTCCGTTAAAAAGATGTTTTTTATACATATCGATTGATTTAATCCCCTTTATTTAGTGATTTTAACTAACATTTTATACTCATTTTTTCTTAAAAGAATTATGTCGCTTTGATTTTTATTTCAGAAAAGCGAAAACCACGAAAAGTTGGGAGATCTTTTCGTGGTTCCGCTTAGTTTTTGGGGGAGAATTATAATGAAATAAAAAGGAGATTTCGAAATACTCTCGTATTTCTTGTCTATACTATAACACAACTTTTTCCATTTGTAAAGACTTTTTTGTAAATTTTCCAATATTTTTTGAAAAAATGTGGCATTTAACAATAAAAACTCTAGTTTGTGTTGATTTTCACTCACAAATATCAATTAATGTATTTATTTAAATAAAAAACAGACAAAAATCAGCTTCATCTTCAAAAAGCAATTCCCCGCCCGATTAAAATCTGAATAAAACTCTTGAAAAACCATAAATTATGTGTTAATATACTTGGCGTAACAAAACCACATCCGGGTGTGGCGCAGTTGGTAGCGCGCTTGACTGGGGGTCAAGAGGTCGTGAGTTCAAGTCTCGTCACTCGGACCATAGTGAGTATTCATAACACAAGTGAATACTCACTTTTCTTTTTTTACATTTCCTCGTAGTTAAATTTAGTATAATTAGTTATGTATCGAGCAGGTTTTGACCTGCTCTTTTTTGTTATGCCGTGAGATATTCCACGGCTATGCCTTGTCTTGCTTCAAGGACTATATGCTCCTCTTTAACAGGATTCTCAATAACCCCGATAAAGCGGTAGTGAATAACAATCCTTTGTGTTTTGTTCTTTCCCTTGCCCTCAATAGAATGAACTTCGATTTTCTCAATCAGTTCATTAAGGAGTGCAGGTGTAAGTGTTTCCATCTGCATAAACTTACGGACAGCCAAGGTGAACTGCTCTTTGCTTGTACGAAGGTTTTCTATCTCTGAAAGTTTTTCTTGGTATTGCCTGATTTTTACTTTCAGTTCATCTCGCTCTGCTTCATATTTCTGCGAAAGCTGCATAAAGCTTTCTTCATTGACAATCCCGTTGATATGCTTTTCAAAGAGTTTTTCATACATCAACGCAACCTCTTTGGTTCTTGCTGCCATCTTATCAATACTGCTTTCAAGAAACTTCTGCTGATTGAGTATGCTTTTGTTGGTCTTTGCTTCAAGAATATCTGCAAATGCCTCTTCATCTTCAACAAGAAAGCTTGCAAGACTTCTGAGCTCAAGCATCACAATCTGCTCCAAGGAATCTGCTCTGACATAATGTGTGCCCTCACAAGTACCTCTGCGACCTTTGTAATTGGAACACATAAAATACTTGATATCAGTATTAGGATGATTGACATTGAACCACAAAGGACTTCCGCAATCAGCACAGTATAACAATCCGCAGAACATATTCTTTTC
>JAZRKU010000029.1:0-38072 GCA_045646485.1 Acutalibacteraceae bacterium | reverse complement strand
CACCGTAGGGGCTTTAGCTTGGTTGCCCGTTTGTAGTGTAAGGCAAACTTAGTTGAAATAGTCTCTACCAAAATAGTATAAAATAAGTTCTGTCATTTTCGTAAACTGAAAATGACAGAACTTGTTTTTTCTTGAAATATCAAACTCAATTATTAACTAACTCAAGGCATATACCAATAAGAGTTAAAACCGTGTAAATATGTTCTTGCTCCTTTAGGCATCTGAGTGAGGGCGTTAAATATGTTGTAGTAATCACCAATTCCGCAAGGGATTCCTACAAGACCGATTGCACCTAAAATAGTGAGGTTCGGGAAAATACAGAAAAGAATGAACGGTATAAATCCGAATACCAAATTAGGTAGAAACGATAAAAATATAAAACGTTTTTTACTCATATCTTCAGGGCCTGTAACAAATAAAGTTCCGCCTTTGGGATAGACGTATAAAAAAACATCTTTTTTGAAGCATATAGCGTGAAGAAATTCGTGAGGTATTGCAAGTAATAATCCGATTATGGCACCTATCAGTAAATGGTCGTTATTATAATCTTTACAACGTAATACAAAGATTATAAAAAGCGGAATTAATAAGAGAAACCCCAAAAGATTGCAGACAACTCCCTGTGTTTTCGCATTTTTAAATTCTTTGAATTTTACGGCGCCCGGTTTGTGTTCACCTCTTGGTAAGGTTTCAATGTCTCCTTTAAATACCCCTTTGTAATGTAATTTCATAAAATCTCTCCTTTGATTTTAATAAGATGCGAAGTGCTTTTTGGGGGGATTAATTAAGGTTTGTACCAAAAAGAACCACCATCTACGTGCTCGTATATTTTTGCACCATTTGGTATATAACGCAAGAATCGGAATATATTCATAAAGTCAGCTGTTCCTATTGCTATATTCGGTATTGCAAAGAAACCTAAAAATTTAAGTTGCGGAAAAATTATAGCTACGGCAAAAGGTAGAAGACCTAATATTAAACTCGGAAATAAAAATTCTAATATTGTTGAGAATTTTGTTTTTTCTTCAACATTTACAACGAACATACACAACTGTTTGGGGTATAAATAGATAAATGAATCTTGTTTGTTAAAAACAGTGTGTAAAATTTCGTGTACAGGCATCAAGATGAAACTTAACACGCAGAAAAAAGCAAGAAACAGTAAAAAGAAATAAAACTCACTTGAGTTCGTCACAAGCGGGTATCTCAGACAGAATATAAAAGAAAATAAAAGGAAGACTACACCAGAAAGAATTTCGGATTTCAAGTCAAATGATTTTCCTTTCTTAGGAAGTTTAACTGCACCGGGTTTGTGTTCTTTTGCACGGTATTCATTCAGGTAATCAAGCTCATAATCTTTACCTTTATAAATTCCTTTGAAATGAATCTTCATAATTACACTCCTTTGATTTTGTAGGATGCGAAGCGTTTTTGGGATTTTGATTAATTAAGGTTTGTACCAAAAGACTCCATCATCTTTGTGCGAATATATTCTTGCACCATTTGGAATGTGGCGTAAATAAAAAAACGTGTCCATATAATCGGATGTTCCGGTTGCTATACCGGCTATTCCCAAAATGCCTATGAGTTTTAGTTGTGGTAATATCATCCCGATAATAAAGGGGAGAAACCCTAATATAATATTAGGAAACAGTAATTCTGCTATTTTTGTTGCTTTGCTTTTTTCTTCAATGTTTACTACGAACATATATGCTTTTTTGGGATAAGAATAGATGAAAGAATCTTTTTTATTGAATACTGTGTGAAGAACTTCATGCAAAGGCAACAAAATTGACTGTATCAGACTTAAAACAAGTAATATTAAAGTGAATGCATAAATATTGACAATATCAATTTTAATAGAATAACGCCAAAAATACAGCAAAGAAAATAAAGTCAAAACAAAAGGCGCAAGTAAGTAGGCTTTTAAAGTCAAAAATTTTTTGCGTTTTGGAAGTTTTACTGCATTTGGTTTATGTTCTGTTTCACGATACTCATCCAGGTAATCAAGCTCACAATCTTTACCTTTATAAATTCCTTTGAAATGAATCTTCATAATTACACTCCTTTGATTTTGTAGGATGCGAAGCGTTTTTATGGATTTTCGGTTTTTAATTACAAATATTGCTGGTACTCTGACACGGCAAGTTTGTCACAACGCTCGTTTTCAGGGTGCTCGTTATGACCTTTTACCCATTTAAAAGTAACTTCGTTTTTCTCTAAAAGAGGTAGAAGCTCTTCCCATAAATCAACGTTTAAGGCAGGTTTTTTGTCAGCCTTTTTCCAGCCGTTTTTCTGCCAGGAGTAAACCCAGCCTTTGGTTATTGAGTCGCAAACGTATTTAGAGTCAGTTGTAAGTGTAACTTCACAAGGCTCCTTCAAAGCGGTGAGTGCTTTTATAACCGCAGTTAATTCCATTCTGTTATTTGTTGTGTCTTTTTCGCCACCTGAAAGCTCCTTTTCTTTTCCGTTAAATCTTAAAATTGCCCCCCAACCACCGGGTCCCGGGTTGCCTGAACAGGCACCATCTGTAAAAATTTCGATTTTTTTCATAAACAAATCCCTCTTCTTTTATAATTTTATATTATCATAATGAAACTCAAAAATAAAGACTTTTAAGAAATTTGTGTTTAAATGCTGTAATAATGGAAATACTACTTTATAATTATTATTCTTTGGGGTGTTTTTATGAAAGCAGTAATTGCTGTTGATGATGAAGGTACAAGACTTCGTCCTCTTACCTGCACATTGCCTGTGGCAAATCTTGAAATTTTAGGCGAACCCTTACTTTTTTCTGTTTTAAACAAGCTTTTGTCATTAAACGTTTCAGAAATAATACTTGTCCTGAATTATAAGGCTTCTTCAATTGAAGCGATGTTTCCCAATAACGAATATAAGGGGATTCCCGTTTCATTTGTTACAGAAGAAAATGATTTCGGCAGTGCAGGTAATGTAAAAAATGCGTTGGCAGATGAAACCGAAACCATTTTGGTAATTAACGGTGACATTTATTTTGATTTCGATTTGAACGATGCCTGTAATCGACATATTTCAAATAAAAATGATGTTACAATTATCTGCAAAGAAACTGAAGACCCGAGAGAATATTCTGTTGTAGAGCTGAGCGAAAACGGTGACGTCTCAGAATTTATTGAAAAACCTGCCTGGGCGAAGGTTACAGGTAATATGGTGGATTGCGGAATCTATCTTTTAGAGCCGTTTGTTTTAAAAGAAATACCTGAGGATAGGTCTTATGATTTCGGAAAGGATTTTTTCCCTTCTCTTTTACTTCAGAAGTTTAAAATAGGCTCGTTTGTTGCACTTGGTTATTGGCGCAAAATCTGCGACGTTGAAAATTACAAGGCTGTGCAGTTCGATATAATAAACGGCAAGGTAAATAAAAAAATCCCGTTTGTAGCAGAAGGTATTTTTACTAAATCAACTATTCCGCATGGTAATTTCGTTATTGTCCCGCCTGTTTATTTCGGTGAAAATGTGCAGATAGAAAGCGGTGCGGTAATAGGGCCGTTTACTGTAATCGGTGACGGTTCTCTCGTTTCAAAGGGTAGTAAAATAAGAGAGAGCGTTCTTTTTAAAAGCGTTTACGTTTCGTCGGGGTGCAGTGTCAACGGTGCACTTCTTGCAGAGGGCGTTTCAGTAAAAAAAGGTGCTTCGCTTTTTGAAAGATGTGTAATTGGTCAGGAGAGTGTAATCGGCGAGGAGAGCGTAATAACAAATGACGTTCTTGTCTGGCCAAACAAAACAATAGAAAATGGTGTAACTGTTAACGAGAATGTAAAATATGCTTCACCAACTAATAACGTAATTCAGTTTAATGATATGATTTTTGGGGATTTCGGCGTTGAGCTGACTCCCGAGAAAACGGCTCGGTTAGGTGCTGCTATAGGTACTCTTTTTGATGGCGTAAGAGTCGGTGTCGGCATTGATGGCGAAACAAATTCTTTGGCACTTAAATGTGGTTTGCTCGGCGGTCTTATAAGTGTCGGGGCAAAAAGCTTCGATTTTTCAGAATGCTTTTATTCACAAATGTTTTATTATTCTGCATTTTGCGACGTTGACGTAGCGGTTTTTATAAATGGCGGCGAAAACGGTGTATCTCTTTCTTTTTGTGAAAAGGGCGGACTTTCGCTATCAGGTGAGAAGCTCAGAAAATTAGAGACAATTCTGAAGCATAATGAATTTAATCGTTGCTCGGGTGGAGACTGCCAGAGCGTAAGCGTAATAAACGATATTGATAAGATGTATCTGAGTGAAATAAACCGACAATTCGGTGAGGTTGAAATAAACCTTCAGGGAGTACTTTTTTGTTGCGGTAATAAAAATCTTACTGCCTGTGTTTCAAAGGCTTTTGAACGATTGGGGATATCAGGTGAAAATGAAGATTTTATTGTAAAAATAAATAATATCGGCACTAAAATAACGGTGGTTGAAAACAGTGTCAGCTTTTCTCACGAAAAAATTCTTGCCATTGTGGCATATAATGAAATGAAAAAAGGAAACGATGTTGCACTCCCGTGGGATGCACCTCAGATTATTACTGCTTTAGGAAATAGTCTTGGCAGAAAAACCTACAGAGTTGTGTCATCAGATGTTTTTTCGGCAGAAGGTATTAAACCGAAAAATTCAGAAATTGAGCAGTTGTGGTCTAGGGATGCTGTGTTACTGATGTTTAAGCTTTTAAAAATTATGATAGAAGAGCAAAAAAATGTCAAAGCACTTTCAGAAGAATTACCCGAATTTTACGTTGCTAAAAAGGTTATGCAGATAGACGTTTTGCCTTCAGTAATTTCAAAAACACTTTTGCAGAACGATTTTAAAACTGATGAAAACGGTAGTGTTTCTATGAAAAATAAAAAAGGCTTTGTAAGAGTAAAGAGCGACGAGAGCGGAAAGAAGCTGAGAATTATAACAGAGGCGGTAAACGCAGAACTTGCTGAAGAGCTTTGCGGAGAAACACAAAAACTTATCAGTATTGACATTGACTTGTAAAAAAAGTATAATAAAATAGTTATAGTAGGTTATTATAGGTAAATTTGCGCATTCTGTAAAAAACAACCTTATGATAGCAGAAAACATCTGCTATCTACATATAAAAAACAAAAGAAAAAAATTAAGAAAAAAGTAAAGTGAATAACAAATATAATTACGACAGATTTGTTATTCATAAAGACAGGAGAGATTATGGAAAAAGAAAAAAATAAAGATACCGCACTCAATGAATCAGTAACTAAAAAAGGCGGTAAGCAAAGCAAAAAAAATAAAAAGTTTAATAATAAATCTGATGGTAAAAATCAAAAGAAACAACGAAAACAGTATGGCTCCTTTAACAAAAATAAGAAGCAGGGCGGTGGCAAAATGCCTGAAAAACAGAGCGTTGAGTTCGAAAATAAGCAAAACGGCAAAAATACTCAGAATTCAAAACCGAGAAAGAATGAGTCAACGAGAAAGACCGGTCGTTATGGCAGAGTGACTCCACCTGTAAAAAATAATCCTGTGAAGGTTTCTTTTTTAGGCGGACTTAACGAGGTCGGCAAAAATATGACTGTTTATGAGTATGAAAAAAGTATGCTCATTGTTGACTGCGGTCTTGCCTTCCCCGAGTCAGACCAATTGGGTGTTGATTTTGTTATTCCTGATTTTTCTTACGTTGAAAGAAACGCAGAAAAAATCAAGGGTATTCTTATAACGCACGGTCACGAGGACCATATTGGTGCATTGTGTTATTTGCTCAAAAAGGTAAACGTACCTGTTTACGCAACGCTTCTTACAGCAGGGCTTATAATGGGTAAGCTTTCGGAGCACAAGCTTGAAAGAACCGTGGACGTAAAAGTAATTAACCCGGGTGAAGAAATTAAGCTTGGTGATTTCAACGTTGAATTCATTCACGTAAACCATTCAATTCCGGGCGCTGTTGCACTTGCAATAAAGTGTTCTGCGGGAACAATTATTCAGACAGGCGACTTTAAAATTGATACAAATCCTATCGACGGTGAAATTATAAATCTTTCACGTTTCGCAGAGCTTGGTAATGAGGGTGTGTTGTGCCTTCTTTCTGACTCAACAAATGCTGAGCAACCCGGCTACACTCAGAGTGAAAGCAAGGTTGGTGAAACATTCCAGAGTCTTTTCTCAAAAGCTGGTAACAGAAGAATTATTATTGCAACGTTTGCTTCTAACATTCACAGAGTTCAACAAATTATAGATATTGCATCAAAAACAGGCAGAAAGGTTGCTTTGTCAGGCAGAAGCCTTGAGAACGTTACTGCAACGGCAAGTGAATTAGGTTACGTTCACATACCAGAAGGCACTCTTATTGGTATTGATGAAATAAAAAAATATAATGATGAACAGCTTGTTATTATTACTACAGGCAGTCAGGGCGAGGCAATGTCTGCATTGTCACGAATGGCTTCAAAAAGTCACAGAAAAGTAGAAATAGGCTATAACGACTGCGTTATTATTTCTGCAAGACCTATTCCGGGTAACGAAAAAACTGTCTATAAAGTTATAAACGATTTGCTTCGTCTGGGTGCTCAGGTTGTTTATGAAAAAATGTATGACGTTCACGTTTCGGGCCACGCTTGTCAGGAAGAACTTAAAATAATGCTTTCTCTTGTTAAGCCGAAATATTTTATTCCTGTTCACGGTGAACAAAAGCATCTCAGATATCACGCAAAATTAGCAGAAAGCATCGGCATACCACACAATAATATTATTATTGCTGATAACGGCTATGAAATTTCTATGAGTGACGTAAATATTTCTGTTTCAGGAACTGTAACACACGGTAAGGTTTATGTTGATGGTTACGGCGTAGGTGACGTCGGCACGAGAGTTATGCGTGAAAGACAGCACCTCGGAACAGATGGCATTATTATAATTGCTGCGACTATAGATGCAGCTTCAGGTGAACTTGTTACAGGTCCTGATATTGTTTCAAAAGGATTTGTTTATGTAAAAGAAGCGGAGCTTTTAATGAGTGAAGCGGTATCGCTTTCAATGAACGTTATAAACAGCTTTCCGCCATATAATTTTGATTTGAATCAGATGACAAATAAACTCCGTGATGACGTTTCAAGGCTTATGTATGAAAGAACAAAACGTAATCCGATGATTTTACCTATCATTATGGAGGTTTATTGATTTTTTCAGAGTGATATATCCGAATAAAACTTAAACGTGCATTTGGGGTGTTTTTTCGATTTTCTTTTGAAAGGCTCTGTAGGTGAAAGAGTATGAGAATTAAAAGTTTGTTGTATCAGAATCCAATAGGATTTTTATCAGCACTTATATTGCTTGTTGTCGGTATATGCTTTGCATTTATTGATAAAAATGGTGCAATTGTAGCATTTTCAGGCTTCATAATAATACTTGTTTTTGACGTGATTTATTCTGCTTACAGTATTTTTACAACAAAGCGTTTAGTGCGACAAATAAATAAGTCTTTAAAGGGCGACGTGAAAAACGTTGATTCTTTTCCTCTTCCGGCGGTTGTGTGTAATTCATACGGCGGAATTGTGTGGTATAACAAGCTTTTTCTCTCTGATATATTATCTGACAAGGAATCAGAAAATTTCAAAATAACCGACTGCTTCAAGGATTTTTCTTTTGATTATTTTTCAAATGAAGAGTCTGTATGCACTGAATATAACGACAGATATTACACAGTATTCTCAACGAAAATATATGATAAGAGTAATTCATTAATTGCCTTGTATTTTCTTGATGATACATATTTCAAGACAACCGAGAAGGAGTATCTTCTCACAAGACCTTACGTTATGCACATTCTTGTGGATAATATTGATGCACTTTACAGAAAATACTCGGACAGTAAATTTGCCCTTATAACAAGCGGGATTGAAAGTATTTTAGAAAAATGGTTAGAAAGCCATAACGTTATTTTCAAAAAGACCGCAAACGGCAGTTTTCTTGTTATTGGTGAAAAACGCAGTCTTGACGTGTTGTGCAAACAAAAATTTGAGGTTTTAAATGACGTAAGAGCTTATAAGTTCGGCGATATTGAAATTGGTGCGACACTTTCAATAGGCGTAGGCACGGGTGAAGATATTCTTGAGTGTGAAAGTCAGGCTAAACGTTCACTTGACCTCGCTTTAGGCAGAGGTGGTGACCAATGTGCCGTATTTATGAATGAAAATTATATATTCTTCGGCGGAATGGCAAACCTTTCAAATAATAATTCAAAGGTTTCACCAAGACAGACCTCTGCACACATTTTGAGTGAAATAAAGCGACACAACAAGGTTGTTATTATGGGGCATCGTTTTTCTGATAACGACTCTGTCGGTGCGGCAGTGGGTATGGAATATTTCTGCCGACAGAATGGTGTTAATGCAAAAATTGTTATCGATGAGAAAAAATCGTTGGCAAAGCCACTTATTAAATATCTCAGAAACTGCGGTTATGATAAATTTATTGAGCACGATGAAGCAAAACGCTTCTGTGACAGTAAAACTCTTGTAATAGTAGTTGATACACACGTTGCAACGTTGCTTGAGTCACCTGAAGTGTTTGGTGAATGTATAAACAAAATTGTTATCGACCATCACAGAAAGGTTACTGAGTATATAGACAATGCAGGTGTTTTCTATCACTTGCCATTGTCATCTTCTACTTGCGAAATGGTTTCTGAATTGCTTGAGTATTCAACCACGCAGATAGATTTACCACCTGAGATTGCTACAGCGTTATTGTCGGGAATTGTGCTTGATACTAAGGATTATGTCTTGAAAACTTCACGAAGAACGTTTGAAGCGGCGGCATATTTAAAACAAAACGGTGCAAATACCGTTGAAGTAAAAAAACTCTTTGCAGTCAGTGCAGAGCAGATTAATGATGAAAATGAAATTATTTCTAACGCCTTTATATATAAGAACTGTATTATTTCAATGACTGATAAAGAAATTGAAAATTTACGTGTTATTACCGCAAAGGCTGCAGATGATATGCTTAACATAAATAACGTAAAAGCATCGTTTGTTATTTCAAAAATAAATAGCGATACTATAAATATTTCTGCACGTTCTTTAGGCGAAGAAAATGTTCAGCTTATTGCTGAAAAATTAGGCGGCGGAGGACACTCTACAATGGCAGCTTGTCAGATAAAAGATGTTTCTTTGCAAGAAGCGTTAGAAAAATTAAAATTTGCTATAGATGAATATTACAACGATAAATAAAGGAGTATGAAAAATGGACGTAGTATTAAACAGTGATGTAAAAGGTCTTGGTAAAAAAGGCGAAAAGGTTAGTGTTTCAGAAGGTTATGCAAGAAACTTTCTTTTTCCGAGAAAGCTTGCAAGTGAGATAAACGCACAGCTTATTTCTGAACTCAAAAACAAAGAATCTTCAGAAAAATTCAAGGCAGATGAAGAACTCAAGGCTGCAAAACAAAATGCAGAAAAAATCAACGGACAAACTGTTGTTCTAAAAGCAAAGGGTGGCGCAAACGGCAAACTCTTCGGCTCAATAACAGCAAAAGAAATTGCAGTTGAGGTAAGCAAAAAATTCGGTATTACTGCTGATAAAAGAAAAATTGCAGTTGATGATATAAAGGCTTTTGGTACATATAATGCACAAGTGAAGCTTCACCCGAAAGTAACTGCAGATTTTAAGGTACAGGTAACAGAATTATAATTTTAAATCAGAGTAGGTAAAGATATGGCAGCAAATGAGTTAACAACCACAAATGCAGATATTTACAAAGATAAGTTCAGTTTTACGGCAGAACAGGCAATCTTAGGTTCAATTCTTATTGACCCGGATTGTCTTAGCCGAGTTATTTCTGTTATTACGCCGGATGCATTTTATTACCCGCAGCATAAAGAAATTTTTAAAGCTATAATAACTCTTGATACCTTAGGTTCAAGAATAGATGCTCTCGTAATTTTAGAAAGTCTTAAAGAAAAAGGCGTTTTTGACGAAGAAACGGGTAAGAATTATCTTGCTCAATTGGCACAGGCGGTGCCATCAACGGCTAACGTTGAGAATTATTGTAAAATTGTTCAGGATAACTATTACATAAGACGACTTATTGATATCTCACAGGATACGATAGATTCTGCATCATCAGGTATTGAAGCAGATATTTTATTGGAATCGGCAGAACAGAGTATTTATAACCTTCGTAAAGGTAAGTCGACAAGTTCAATTCAGCGTTTGAGTGATGTAATTACAAATGAGGTTTATCCTACACTTTCAAACATCACCTCTGAAAATGCTGATGATTATAAAGGTATCCCTACAGGCTTTTCGAAGCTCGATGAAATAATCTCAGGACTTAACCGCTCAGACCTTGTTTTAATTGGTGCACGTCCTGCAATGGGTAAAACAAGTTTTGCTCTTAATATTGCACGTAATGTTGGTTGTGCAGGTAAAAAAGTTGTATTCTTTTCATTGGAAATGTCAAACGAACAGTTGGCTTCAAGAGTGCTTTCTACCGAGGCACGTGTTGAGTCAAACAAGCTTCGTTCAGGCAAAATTTCACAGGCAGAATGGCAAAGACTTGCAGAAGCAACTAACTATCTGGCTTCAAAATGCGAGTTGTATTTTGATGATACATCAACAATAACTGTTCCCGAAATCAAAGCAAAAATAAGAAGAATGAAAAATGTTGATTGCATAATAATTGACTATTTAGGTCTTATGCAGACAGCGGATAAAAATATAAAGGGTAATCGTGTTCAGGAAATCACAGAAATCACCCGTAGCTTAAAGCTTTTGGCAAAAGATTTGAAAATTCCTGTTGTTGTTTGTTGTCAGCTTTCCCGTGGACCTGAAAAGAACGGTAAGGCTTCAAACAGACCTATGCTTTCAGACCTTCGTGACTCGGGTTCTATTGAGCAGGACGCCGATATAGTTATGATGCTCTACAGAGAGGGTTACTATAAAAACGACAAACAAAATGCCGAAGAAGTTGATATGTCACAAGCGGACGTAGACGTAGCAAAAAACCGTCACGGTCCTACAGAACGAATCAAGCTTCATTGGGACGGTCAATTTACAAGATTCTCAACTCTGGAGTATAGAGATGAATAATAATACTTCGTTAATTTGTGAAAAAGCAAAAAAGGCAATAGAAGAATACGCTATGCTTGAAAATGTGAAAACTGTTGTTGTCGGGTTTTCAGGCGGAGCGGATTCCGTTTGCCTTTTACATTTTTTGAACTCGGTAAAAGAGGAATATAATTTCAGGCTTTGTGCAGCACACGTCAATCACGGTATAAGAGGCGAAGAGGCAGAGCGTGATTCTGCATTTTCCCATCAGTTTGCTGAAGAACTTAGTATAGATTTTCATCTTTTAGAAGTGAATTGTGTAAAAGAAGCAGCAGAGAATAACGAGTCGGTTGAAGAAGCAGGCAGACGTATACGCTACAACTTTTTTAATTCGGTTATCGAAAATGAAGATTCGGTTATTGCTACTGCTCATAACAGTAATGATAACGCTGAAACTATTATTTTTAATATTTCTCGTGGTGCCTCTCTTTCGGGAGCAAAAGGGATTCCTCCTAAGCGCAACAATATAATCAGACCTTTGATTTATTGTACCCGTGCAGAAATTGAAGGGTACTGTAGCGAAAATAATCTTGCTTATGTAACCGATAGCACAAATCTGAGTGATGATTACACAAGAAACAGAATCCGTCATTTTGTTATTCCTGAAATTGAAAAGGTAAATCAGGGTGCAATATCTGCATTTTCACGTTTTTCTAAAAGTGTTCAGTCTGATGTCGATTATCTGAATTCTGTCGCAGAAGAAGCATTTAAAAAAGCAAAAACAGAAGAACATTCTTACAACACCGGATATATTGCTTCACTGCATCCGTCAATAAGAAGCAGAGTTTTATATAAAGCAATATTAAGCTTTTCGAATGAAAATCCTGATAGCAAAAAAATTGAAGCTGTAGCCCAATGCATTAAGGAAAATACTCAGATTCAGCTTTACAAAAATTGCTACGCAAAAACAGAAAAAGGTGTTTTGAAATTCTTTGGGAATGTCAATAATAAAATTATAGCTCCTTTAGAAAACAAACAGCTTTCTATGGATGGTTTTAAAGAGACATTTGGCGATTATGTAATTGAAAGTGAAAAATATATTGATTTTTTTAAAAAAAATGACAATTTACTATTGGATAATTTGATAGATTGTGATACAATATATGGAAAATTGATTTTGAGAAAACGTGTAACAGGTGATAAAATTACTCTGAGAAGGAGAAATGTGACAAAAACACTAAAAAAACTCTTCTTAGAAGAAAATATTCCTGTTGCAGAAAGAGATTTTGTGCCGGTTATATCTGATGATAACGGTGTAGTCTGGGTTTATGGTATTGGTGTCAATAAAAAAAATGCAGTAAACCGGGAATCAAAAAAGATTTTGTTTGTAAAGAGTGAGAAGAATGGTAGCAGAGAAAATGAATAGCGATATAAAGAACATTCTTATTGAAGAAGCAGAGCTTAAATCTATAGTTGAAAGATTAGGTAAGCAGATAACAGAAGATTTTACAGGTGAAAGCCTTGTTCTTATTGGTATTTTAAAAGGCTCAGTTATATTTATGTCAGACTTAATGAGAGCTATTGATTTGCCTTGTACTGTTGATTTTATGGCGGTTTCAAGCTATGGCAATGGCACAGAAAGCACAGGCAGAGTTAAAATTAATAAAGATTTAGATAACGGAATCGAAGGCAAAAACGTCTTGATAATAGAAGATATCTTAGACAGCGGTAAAACACTTTATTATTTAAGAGAGGTTTTGTCTGCGAGAAATCCTGCATCAATAAAAATATGTACTCTTTTTGATAAACCTGAAAGACGTGAAATGAACATTTATGCCGATTATGTGGGCACGTCCGTTCCTAACGAATTTATTGTTGGTTATGGACTCGATTATTCTGAAAAATACAGAAATTTGCCATTTATAGGTGTACTTAAAGAGTCTGTTTATGAGAATAATAATTAACGTATGTTAGTTGTTTATAATAAATGTTTCAAGTAGGTGAGTTATTATTAAAATTAATGATAAAATAAAAGCGTTTTTACCATATATTCTTATACCGTTACTTATTTCGGGTTTGATTTATTTTTATTCGGGTACTGACGCACAAGAGAAAATGGAATATTATCAGATAGTTGAACTGTTTGATGAGGGCAAAGTTGCTGAGTATGAGTTGAACATGGGTTCAGGTGTGCTTACTTATACACTCAACGATGATACAACAGGCAGATACACTGTGCCGAACATAAATATGTTTATTTATGACGTTCACGAAAATGTTGTTGAGTTTAACCGTGAAAACCCTGAAAAAGCAGTTAAATATAATTATATTTCCGGGGCATCATTCTCATTCTGGCTCCAAATAATCCCTATTGCTTTTTGCGTTATTTTAGTTATTGCGATTATAGTTGTTTTTATGAAAAAGATGAACAACTCTATAACAAGCGAAAACAACAGAACAATGGGATTTGGTAAAGCCCGTGTTAAATTGGGTGCCGAAGAGAAAAGAAAAACAACCTTTGATAAGGTTGCAGGTGCCGATGAAGAAAAGGATGAATTGCAAGAAATTGTTGAGTTTTTAAAGGACCCTAAAAAGTTCACAGAGCTCGGTGCAAGAATTCCGAAGGGCGTTCTTTTAGTGGGCCCTCCGGGTACAGGTAAAACTCTTTTGGCACGTGCCGTTGCAGGTGAAGCAGATGTACCTTTTTTCTCAATTTCGGGTTCAGATTTTGTTGAAATGTACGTAGGTGTCGGTGCTTCACGTGTCCGCGACCTTTTCGATCAGGCAAAAAAGAGTTCTCCTGCAATTATTTTTATAGATGAAATTGATGCTGTTGGTCGTCACAGAGGTGCCGGTATGGGCGGCGGTCACGACGAAAGAGAGCAGACACTTAACCAATTACTTGTTGAGATGGATGGTTTCGGTAACAATGAAGGTGTAATAATTATTGCAGCTACTAACCGTCCTGATATATTGGACCCTGCACTTTTAAGACCGGGTCGTTTTGACAGACGTGTTACAGTTGGTCGTCCTGATTTGAAGGGCAGAGAAGAAATTCTTAAGGTACACGCAAAAAACAAACCTCTTGGTCCCGACGTTGATTTGAAGAGCATTGCTCACGCAACAATTGGTTTTGTTGGTGCAGATTTAGAAAATCTTCTTAATGAAGCGGCTCTTCTGGCAGCAAAACGTGATAAAAAAGCTATCACTATGGTGGAAATTGATGAAGCAACAATAAAGGTTGAAGTTGGTTCAGAAAAGAAATCTCACAGAATTACCGAAAAAGATAAAAGAATTACCGCTTACCACGAAGCGGGTCACGCGGTGTCAGCATATTATCTTGAAAATTGTGAGCCTGTTTATGAAATTTCTATTATACCACGTGGTATGGCTGGCGGTTACACACTCTACAGACAACAAGAAGACAGAGCTCATATGTTGAAGTCTGCTATGATTGACAGAATTGTTACCTCTATGGGCGGTAGAGTTGCAGAGCAAATAACCTTTGGTGATATTTCAACAGGTGCTTCGCAAGATATTTCCACCTCTACAGAAATTGCACGTTCAATGGTTACACGCTATGGTATGAGCGATAAGCTCGGTCCGGTGCTTTATGGTAAGGATAACGATGAGGTTTTCCTTGGTATGGATTACAGCCACACAAAGAATTACTCAGAAGCTTATGCTAATACTATTGACGATGAGGTTAAGAGAATTCTTACAGAATGTTACAATAAGTGTGAACAACTCCTTACAGAGCATAATGATAAGCTCACTCTTATTGCAGAAACACTCATTAAGAATGAAAAAATCACAGGTGCTCGTTTCCTTGAGCTTATGGATGAAAATTATGATCCTGAGAATGACAAAGAAGACGAGAACGAAACTGTTGAATTAACTGAAAACGAAGAAGTTGCAACAGAAAATTCTGATGACAAAACAGAGGGTTCTGACGATACAACTGAAGATGCGGTTAATGTAACAGAGAATCCTGTTCCCGAAGCAGAAACTGAAGAATAAAATTAAATCTCCCCATTAACGTTTTTCGTTAGTGGGGAGTTGTTTTATTTTATTAAGTTTTCTTTGCCTTCGAAAATAATAGTTAAAACACCATCGTTTATTGAAATTTCACTGCCTTTATTTAAAAATTCATTGCTTACACCAATAGGGAATGAAGGGGTGATTTCTGCATCATTTAATTCATATAAAAGACCTTTTATTGTAACGCCTTTTGCTACACCTGAAAGAGCGAAAATTGAAATATAACCTTTGGCATCAGAAGTGAACCTTATGGCTGAATTTTTAATAGCGGTAACAGTATAATTTCCATCGTGAATGTAAGCAATACCGCCGTTTTCGGCGACGTAAGCCGCTGTCTGAAGAGTAGCAACCGTGTGGTCTAATCTGCCACCAATAGCACCGTAAACAGAAAATCTTTTATAACCTTTTTCTAA
Organism: Acutalibacteraceae bacterium; assembly: GCA_045646485.1. GTDB lineage: Bacteria > Bacillota > Clostridia > Oscillospirales > Acutalibacteraceae > DTU089. Next base: position 22,584 of record JAZRKU010000029.1, on the reverse strand, counting down.
ACCGATTTTAATAGCTAAAAGTGTGTCGGTATCATCCTTTTTTACAGGGTGCTTAATGATGTTTTCGTTCTCTGGAATCTTACCCAGAGAATCAAAATCGCCAACAACTAAATCGGGTTTTATATTAAGCTTTTTAAGGGTGTTGTAACCGCCGTCTGCCGCAATAACCAAGTCGTTTTCACTCGGATTAAAATCAATAACTTCCGTGTCCAATGCACCGAAAATATAACAAGTTTTCATATTATCACCAAAATTGAAAATTTAAAATTTCAGGGCTACGTTGTAATTATTATATCATAAAATAAAACTACATCTGCTCATTTAGAATTTTTAGATAATCTTTAAATGATAGAATGTAGTTTTTTATTTGTGTTAAATATAATCAAACGCGAAGCGTTTCCTTAATTTTGCATTTTGCACTCTGCATTCTGCATTATCTTTTAATTCTGCTTTGCAGAATTAAAAGATGCCGTATGTCACAAGGGACATTATAACTCCCGCAATAAACACGCCGAGTGCAATTATCGGTAAGCATTTTTTAAAACGTAAATCCATAAGTGCTGCAATCAGAGCACCCGTCCAACCGCCTGTACCGGGCAGAGGTACTGCGACAAAAATTAAAAGACCCCATTCCTTGTACTTTTCCATTGTGCCTTTTTTCTTGTCAGAACGTGCTTCTAATTTTTTAACTATTTTTGCAAGGTGCTTGTTTTTTTTCATAAAATCAAAGATTTTTCTTATGAAAAGCAATATGAAAGGAATTGGAATCATATTGCCAATATAGCAAATCAGAAAAGCTTTTATAAAGTCGACTTCTAAAAGAAAAGACGCAATCATACCACCACGTAATTCTAATACGGGGCAAAGTGAGATTACAAAAGCAATCAATTCGGGTGGAATTTCGTTTTTTAAAAATTCTACAACAGAAGTTACTAATTCTTCTACCATTTTATACCTCTTCGGATGTTATTAAACCTTTTGAAATTAAATGTTCTCGTGCATCGTGAAGAATTGTTTTATCATTTTCAAACTTCAGGCTTTTATATGCATTTTCATATGTAAGCCAGATGTAATCTTCAATTTCTTCCTTTTGTATTATTGTTTGTGTGTCATCGGTTTTTGCAACAAACACAAAAACAGTTTTATGAATTCTGTTCTGAATTGTGTAATCTGATTTTGAAACAAAATCAGGAATTATGTCAATTCGTATGCCTGTTTCTTCAAGCACTTCACGTTTTGCGGTCTCTTCTGCAGTTTCGCCATCTTCCATATGACCTTTAGGGAAGCCCCAGTTTGAACTGCGGTTGTTTTTAATGAGTAAATATCTTATTTGACCGTTGATATTTCTGTAAATAACTGCACCGCATGAGCGTTCATATCTACACTCTAAGTTGTAATCTCTGCCTTCTGTAATGAAAGAAACCGCGTTTCTTATTTCGCAATCAATAAATCTTTTTGATTTTGGTGCAGCAATCAATTTTACTTCACCGTTGTCAAGAAAGCGTATTAACGCAATGACTCTGCCGTCAAAATGTTTAACGGGGTTGTCAATTCCCATTACAAGAACACCGCTTATCGGGGAATGAGGCTTGAATTTTCCTATAGGTTGACCATGGTTGAGCTTGTAGACTCTGCCGGTGTCACCTAAAGGTGTACCTACCTGCTCAGTGATGCTGAGTCTTATTAATTTGCCTAACATTGAAATAAACCTCTTATCTGTAAATAACAAAATCTGTCAATTATTATAACTCTAAATGATTTATCTTGCAATACATATATAAAATATTTTGAGAAAAATTTTATTGGAATATCTTCAAAAATATAGAAAAAACAACGAAACAGATTGTATTTTTAGTTGCAATCTGTTTCGTTTTATGTATTTGTATTATAAATTTTTGAAGTTTTCAATTACTTCTGCCGCCTGACCGCAAGTCATAGCACCCTCGGTACATTTGTAAACAAAGCAACTCGGACCATAGAAGTTGAAAATATTAGGCTCAGCCTTACGAAGCTTTTTGAGCATATCAACAGCAAAATCTCTTATTTCCCATTGAGCACGGTTACAAGAACGAAGCTTCATAAATAAGAGTAACTCTCTGCCGTTGATTGTTGTAACAATATCAACGGTGTTACCGCTTAACTGAACGTAAGCAAGAAGACCTTCGTCAACGCCTTTTTCTTTGAATGAGTCATAAAGGTCTGCAGTTTTTTCAAACGCTTTTTTGTAACGCTCTAAAAGCTCGGGCTTTTCAACAATTGTTGCAGGTAAGATATATCTTCTTCTGTTTGTTAACGTAAGAGAAGGGATTCCTATAGACTGCATTCTGTGACGTGCAAAGTGAGTAAGACAGGAAAGTGAAACGTTGTTGATTCTGAATGTAAATGTAACAGCTTCAAGCGGACGCTGTCTTTTAGAGTTAATAACCTCTTTAATGATTTTAGCACATTCTTTTTCGTTACTTACAATATTTTCAATCTGTGCAGTAGGTAAGCCCAACGATTCAATGAGAGCAGCTCTTGCAACACATTTTGAAGCTTCGGGTGTGTAGTTGAGTAATTCAACGTTTTCTTCAAGAGCTATAAGTGAATCATCTCTTTTGTAAGAGAAATGAGGAACATCCTGCATAGATGGTCTGCGATTGTCAAAGTCGGTGAAGATACCGGGAGTTAATTTCTGTGCCTGTTCAAAAAGAGAGAGACCTAAATTTTTGATTTCAGGGAAAGAAGAGCCTCTGCCGTAAATCATAGCATAAAGCATATTTGTTAATTCTCTTGCGTTAAGTGTGCAGTAGAAATTGCTGTAAAGAGAGTAGGGAAGGATAAAACGTGCATCCTCCTTCGGAATTCCGTTGTCAATGAAGTCACGATATTCTGAATAGAGATAATTCATATGCTCGATATATTTATCCTGAACTGCTTTTGATTCAAATTTCGGGATGAAATAACCAAGTTCTCCAAAGTCTACGTATCTTCTTGATTTTACTGTAAACGAAGCAAGTCTGAATTCAATAACAAACTGTTCAACAAGAACAGAAACATTCTGAAAAGCGAGATTGAAAACAGTGTGCTCTACAGTTGAAGTGTGCCCTGAACGTGTTACTTTAGCAATGAGACTTGCGTTCTTTTCGGCATCTTTTGAAAGTTCAAGAATTTCAAGGGCAGTACCGGGTCTTGTAGAGATTTTTCCCGAAGCGGCAGGGAGCTGTTCGCCTGTGTCGCTAAGACCTATTATTACTGCTTTTGAATTAGTGTTGAATTCGGTAGTCACTCTAATTACCTCCACTTAACAATCTGAAATACAGTCATTTCAGAGTAATACTTTCGCCATTTTACCACATTTAAACCAATTCTGCAATAGCAAATTGCCTTTTGTTGAAACAAAATTGCAATATCTTGTAGTTTTATGTTTAAAAAAATGAAAAAATGCATAAATATATGGGCATTTAATATTGCATTTATAATGCAAATATGGTATTATATTTTAGATAGTGGCATTATGCCCTTTTTGTCGGATTTTTGATGTTTTCATCAGATTTTTAAAAGCTTTATATTTCAGAAAAGAGGTAACGGATATGGCAATTACGAAAAAAGAAGCATATTACAATTCTTCAACCGGAGTTAATAAGATTCGTGCATTAATCTGGCAGGATGAAAGCGTTGAGCCTATCGGAATATTTCAGATAGCACACGGTGTAAGTGAACATATTGACCGTTACGACCATTTTGCTAAATTCTTGGCAGAAAGAGGCTACATTGTTTGCGGTAACGACCATCTGGGTCACGGCAAATCAGTTTCATCTGAAGAGGATTTAGGCTTTACTGCCGAAGAAGAGGGCTTCAGACGTTTTGTTGACGATATGCACATTCTCTACAACATAATGCACAAACGCTACCCTGATTTAAAATATTATCTTTTTGGGCACAGCATGGGTTCCTTCTGTGCAAGAGTATATGCAGGTACCTTCAGCGAGGATTTATCAGGTCTTATTATTTGTGGTACAGGTCAGGCACCTCAGGGCCTTGAGTTTGCCATAAATACACTCAGAGAGTTAACCGTTAAATTTGGTCCGCGGACAAGAAATAAAATAATGGCAGGGTCTTTAAATAAAATTTCTTCTCTTGGTATCAAAGACAGAACGTCAGATTTGGATTGGTTGAGTTACAACAAAAAGAACGTTGAGGATTATAAAAACGACCCGCTTTGCGGAATTGAATTAACCGTTGCCGGAATGAGAGATTTAGCTTCTATTGCTCTTCTTGCTTGCGATAAGCTCTGGCCTGCAACAATTCGCACAGGGCTCCCTATATTAATTATTTCAGGCGGTGAGGACCCGATAGGTATGAACGGAAGAGGTCCTGTTGCTTGTGCAGATAGTCTGAGCTTATACGGGCATACACCTGAGGTTATTGTTTACCCGGGAATGCGTCACGAGATTTTAAACGAAGAAGCAAATGAAAAGGTTTACCTTGATATTTTAGGCTTCCTTAATACAGCATCTTTCTGAAAGGCAGTTAATTAATTTGCAGAAAAATAAATTTTTTGTTTCCGAAGCGGAAATGGCGGAACAAGCTGAATTTAAACAAAGAGTAAAAAATATTATATCATCAAGGTTTTGTGAGACTTCACCTAAAGCGTTTGTTCACACATACGGTTGTCAGGGTAACGTGGCAGACAGTGAACATATAAAAGGCCAGTTGGTTGAAATGGGCTATACTCTTACAGAGGTTTTAGAGGAAGCTGATATAATCATTTATAACACCTGCGCAATAAGAGAACACGCTGAAGACAGAGTTTTCGGTAACGTTGGTGCATTAAAAACCCTGAAAAAGAAAAAGCCACATTTAATAATAGGTCTTTGTGGTTGTATGATGCAACAAGAACACATTGCCGAGAAAATTAAAAATAGCTATCCTTACGTCAATCTGGTTTTCGGAACTCATGCACTTCACAAGTTGCCTGAGTTACTCTACAGAGTTTTTAAAACCAAAAAGAGAGTTTTCTCAATTGAAGAATGTGATGGTGTTATTGCCGAAGGTATGCCAAATGAACGTGACAGTGGCGAAAATGCGTGGCTCCCTATAATGTATGGGTGTGACAATTTCTGCTCTTATTGTGTTGTTCCTTACGTAAGAGGCAGAGAGCGTAGCCGCGAGGCTGACGTCATATTGAAAGAAGCAGAAGTTTTAATAAACGAGGGCTATAAAAAAATTACTCTTTTAGGGCAGAACGTTAATTCATACGGCAAGAGCTTAGAGGGTGGAATCAACTTTTCAGAGCTTGTAAGAAGACTTGACAAAATTGAAGGTGATTACACATTTGATTTTATGACTTCTCACCCGAAAGATTGCACAAAAGAACTTATCGATGTTCTGGCAGAAAGCAAACACTTCTGCGGTCATTTGCATTTACCTGTTCAGTCGGGTAATAACAGAATTCTCAAAGAGATGAACCGCAAATATACAAGAGAACATTATATTGATTTAGTGAATTACGCAAAAGAAAAAATAAAAGGTGTAGATATTACAACTGATATCATAGTGGGTTTCCCTGGTGAAACTTATGAAGAGTTTTTAGACACAGTTTCACTCGTAAAGGAAGTAAAATATGGTTCAATGTTTACATTTATCTATTCAAAGCGTAAGGGGACTAAAGCCGCAGAGTTTGAAGATAATATAACCAAAGAAGAAAAAACAAAGTGGTTTATGGAACTTCTTAAAGTTCAGGAAGAAATTGCAAAAAGCAATTCTTAAACAATAAACAATGTTTCATTGTTGAAATTTAAAATAAAGTACAAAAAGCAAAGGAGAATAACAATGACAGTTATTGAACTTACAAGACAATTAGGTGCAGCAATACAAGCTGACGAACGCTACAAAGCTTTTGATGAAGCAAAGAAAGCAAACGATGCAGATAAGGAACTTAACGACCTTATCGGTAAAATTAACCTTGTTCAGCTTAACTACCAACAAGAAGCTGCAAAAGGTGAAGAAGCAGATGAAAAAGTAATGGAAGGTTACGGCAAAGAGTTTGAAGAACTTTATCGTGCAGTAATGCTTAATGGCAATATGGTTAAGTTTGAAGCAGCAAAAACTGCTATTGACGATATGATGAATGAAATTATGGGCATACTTGCACTTTGCATTGATGGTCAGGACCCTGCAACTTGTGAACCTGCTCACGAGCATTCTTGCGGCGGTAGCTGCGAAAGCTGCGGCGGTTGCCACTAATTAAAATAAAGAATTTAAGCGTTGAGGTGTATTATGGCCGGTCTTTCTCCGATGATGGAGCAATATTTTCAAATTAAACAAAATTATGCTGATACTCTGTTGTTTTTCAGATTAGGCGATTTTTATGAAATGTTCTTTGAGGATGCTAAAATAGCATCCAAAGAACTCGAATTGGTTCTTACCGGCAGAGATTGCGGTCAGGAGGAAAGGGCGCCTATGTGCGGTGTACCTTTCCACAGCGCTGATTCTTACATAGCAAAACTTGTCAGCAGAGGTTATAAAGTTGCAATCTGCGAACAGGTAGAAGACCCTGCGACTGCTAAGGGTATTGTAAAAAGAGACGTTGTACGAATTGTAACACCGGGTACTGTAATTGAAAGCAGTATGCTTGATGAAGGTAAAAACAATTTTCTTGCATCTGTTTATATTACAGACAAAGCGTGTGGTGCAGCTTTTGTAGATGTTTCTACAGGTGAAGTTCATCTCGATTCATTTTCAGAGGGCTCAGACGCAAGTCGCCTTATGAATCAGTTAGGGTGCTTCAGCCCGTCAGAGGTGCTTCTTAACAAATATGCCTCATCAATTAAAGAGGTTACAAGATTTATAAACGATAGATTATCAAGCAGATGTCAGGTTTTAAATGATAACGATTATGATGAAGCTACTTGTAAAAATGCAGTGCTTTCTCACATAGATGAAAATTCTCAGGAATATTCAGAGTTTAACAGAAACAATGCGTTACTTTTAGCATTCGGTTCAGCACTTAATTACTTAGAGAATGCACAGAAAACAAAATTAGAAAACATAAACGAAGTAGAGTTTTTTGGAGCAGATAAATTTTTAAGTCTTGATTTAACTGCAAGAAGAAACTTAGAGCTTACTGAGACACAAATCAGACGCGAAAAGAAAGGCAGTCTGTTGTGGGTGTTAGACCACACTAAAACTGCAATGGGCAAAAGACTTATAAGAAATTGGGTAGAACAACCCCTTTTAAACTATTCTGCAATTTCTGCAAGACAGAATGCAGTAGAAGAGCTTACCGAAAATACAATTCTTTTAGATACTGAAATGTCATTCCTTTCTGATATGTATGATTTAGAAAGAATTATGACAAGAATTGTTTACGGTACAGCAAATGCAAAAGAGCTTCGTACGTTAAGCCTTACAATAGATAAACTTCAGGGCATAAAGGCGTCTCTTTCTGACGCAAAGTCAAAAATGCTCAATGAAATTTATAACGAGATTGATTTATTGGAAGATGTCAATTCACTTATAAATTCTGCAATTGTTGACGAGCCACCGCTCACAGTAAGAGAGGGTGGAATGATAAAAAAAGGCTACAACGAAGAGCTTGATTCTCTTCACGATATTGTTGCCAACGGCAAAGGGTACCTTACTGCTGTTGAACAATCAGAACAAGAGAAAACAGGAATTAAAAAACTTAAAATAGGCTATAACCGAGTATTCGGATATTATATAGAGGTAACAAATTCATTCAAAGATTTAGTGCCTGAGCATTATATAAGAAAGCAAACTTTAGCAAATTGCGAAAGATATATAACTCAGGAGTTAAAAGAACTTGAGTCTAAGGTTTTAGGAGCACAGGAAAGAATAGTAAGAATAGAATTCGAATTATTCTCAGAAATCCGTTCTAAAATCGCAAACGAGCTTGAAAGAGTCCGTGTAACAGGTAAAGCAGTTGCAAGGCTCGATGTATTATGCTCACTTGCATATACAGCGGTAACAAATAATTATGTGAGACCAATAGTTGATACATCGGATGATGTTATTATCAAAGACGGCAGACATCCCGTGGTTGAGCTTATGTTGGGCGGTGCACCGTTTGTGCCGAATGACACTCATCTTGATTGTGGCGAATACAGAAGCGCAATAATCACAGGACCTAATATGGCAGGTAAATCTACATATATGCGTCAGGTAGCACTCATTGTTTTAATGGCGCAAATAGGTAGCTTCGTTCCTGCTTCAAGTGCTAAAATCGGTATAGTAGATAAAATATTTACCCGTGTCGGTGCATCAGACGATTTGTCACAAGGTCAATCAACGTTTATGCTTGAGATGACAGAGGTTGCCGATATTTTAAAGAATGCAACACAAAAAAGTCTTATTGTGTTCGATGAAATCGGTCGTGGTACTTCTACCTTTGACGGTATGAGTATTGCAAGAGCGGTTTTGGAATATACAGCAGATAAAAAGAAGATAGGTGCTAAAACACTTTTTGCAACACACTATCACGAATTAACCGAGCTTGAAAATTCGGTTGATGGTGTCAAGAATTACAACACCTCCGTAAAAAAACGCGGTGATGATATAACATTCTTGAGAAGAATCGTAAAGGGGGCTGCAGATGGTAGCTACGGTGTAGAGGTTGCAAAGCTTGCAGGAATACCTAAAGCAGTTGTTGAAAACGCAAAGGTTATTTTAAAATCTCTTGAGGAACAGCAAAGGGTAAATTTAGGTGTAGCACCAAAGATTGAGGTTCAGGAAGAAACCGAAGAAATTCAACTTTCATTTTCCTCAACAGGCAGAGAGGCGTTTATTGAAAACGTTAAAAATATTGACGTAAATACACTTACACCAATTGAAGCATTAACCAAATTGTTTGAACTTCAGAAAGAAGCAGAAAATTTATAATTATTACGAAAGGGGGCGTTAGCAATGCCGAGAATAAATGTTTTACCTAAAAATATTGCAGATTTAATAGCGGCAGGTGAAGTTGTTGAACGCCCATCTTCAGTAATAAAAGAGTTTTTAGAAAACTCGATAGATGCAAAATCAAAAAATGTTACAGTAGAAATTAAAAATGGCGGCAAAACTTATATCAGAGTAACTGATAACGGTTGTGGAATAGAGAAAGATGATGTAAGAAAAGCTTTTTTGAGCCATGCAACAAGTAAAATAAGTTCTGCCGACGATTTAGACAGTATCTCAACCTTAGGCTTTCGCGGCGAGGCACTTGCTTCTGTTGCGGCGGTGGCAAAGGTTGAGCTTCTGACAAGAACAGAAACTGAAGAATTAGGAACGTCTTACAAAATCTTCGGCGGTGAAGAAATTGAGTTAGAGGATGCCGGTTGCCCTGTAGGTACAACACTTATTGTAAGAGATTTGTTTTACAACATTCCTGCAAGAATGAAGTTTTTGAAAAAAGACGTTCAGGAAGGCAACTACATAGCTTCAATTTTAGAGAAAATCGCAATTTCATATCCGTCGGTTTCTTTTAAATTTATAAGAGATGGTAAGCTTAATTTTTCAACACCTGGTGATGGTAATTTGAAATCTGCAATATATGCGGTTTTCGGTAAAGATTATACAGAAGGCTTAATTCCCGTACAATATGAATCAAATGGAATTTCTGTAACTGGCTTTACAGGTAAGCCGACTGCAGGTAAGGGTAGCAGAAGTGGTCAGCACTTTTTTGTAAATGGCAGATACGTAAAGAGCCCTATGTGTATAACTGCACTTGAAACTGCTTATAAAAATTCAATTATGGTAGGAAAATTTCCACCGTGCGTAATATTTATAAACCTTCCGTTTTCGGCGGTTGACGTAAACGTTCATCCCGCAAAAACAGAGGTAAGATTTTTTGAAGAAAAAAAGATTTTTGATGCAGTTTACCAGGGTGCTTTAAATGCATTGACACAAGATACAAGGCCTAAGGCAACGTTTTCTGCAGCAAAAGTATTTATGCCCGAGCAAATTAAGGGCGAACAATTAAAGCTTAGCGAACCGACGGTAGTAACCCTCCCAAAAGAAGTTGTTACACCTGAAAAAACTGAGAAGAAAATTGAAGCAGGTGAATTCAGAACAGAAGAAGCTCCGCAGATAAGAAAATCTGAAGCAGTTACTCCCACACAGATTTCTTCTAAGCTTACGCTTAATTCAAATGAAGTGAAGACGCTCGATTTTCTTAAAGATGAATATGTGAATTCAAACGAAAAGAAATTCAATATTTCAATAAACGTAAACGACACGCCTTCGTTAAAAGAGGAGATAAAACAAAGCGAAATAAAAGAAGAAACAAATATATCAGAACAAAAAGTATCAAAGCAAGAAGAAACGAAAGTTGAAGAAGCAAAAATAGAAGAAACGATAATTGAAGCGCCAAAAATTGAAGTAACAAAAAATTTGCCGGATTTCAGAATCGTAGGCGAAGCGTTTAAAACTTATATTTTTGTTGAACTCGAAAATAAGCTTCTTATGATAGATAAACACGCAGCACACGAAAGAATTTTGTTTGAAAAGTTTAAAAGTCAGCAAAGTTCATTTCAGCAAATGCTTTTACAACCTGTGACAGTTTCATTATCAGCGGACGAATATAACGCTGTAATTGAAAACACAGAGTTGCTTTACGAAGCAGGTTATGATATTTCAGATTTCGGTGACCGATGTGTAAAGGTGAGTGCGTGTCCGACCGAACTCATAAACGAAGATATCCCTGCTTTAGTAACAGAAATTGCAGTATATCTTTCAGCTAATATAAAAACAGTAATGCCTGAAAAGCTGGATTGGATATATCATTCAATGGCTTGCAGGGCGGCAATAAAAGCAGGTAATACTACAACAGAAAAAGAGATTGAAAAATTTGTAGAAGAACTGCTTTTAAAAGATGATATCCGCTACTGTCCTCACGGCAGACCTGTAATGGTAGAGATTAGTAAACGTGATATTGAGAAGCAGTTTAAAAGGATAGTTTAGTTAATGAAAAAACAGAAAATTATAGTTGTTGTAGGTCCTACCGCATCAGGTAAAACCGCTTTAGGAATTCACCTTGCAGAAAAATTCTGTGGCGAGGTTGTTTCAGGCGATTCAATGCAGATTTATAAAGATATGGATATAGCAACAGCAAAGCCCACAAAAGATGAAATGAAAAACATAAAGCATCATCTAATCGGTTTTGTTAATCCTGAAGATGAATACAGCGTTGCTTCATTTTGTAACGATGCTTCTTCTGCAGTTAAAGAAATTGTTTCGTCAGGAAAACTCCCTTTTTTAGTAGGTGGCACAGGACTTTATATAGATTCATTTATAAATAACATTACTTTTTTCGAGAATGCAAATTCATCTGAGGTAAGAAATGCTTTGTATAAGGAATTAGCAGAAAACGGCATTGAAAAACTTTATGATGAGCTGTTGTCAGTTGACAGCGAGGCGGCAAAAAACATACACCCCAATAATGAAGTGAGAGTTATAAGAGCATTAGAAATTTATCGCCTGACGGGTGAAACCTTAACCGAACAAAATAAACGCTCTCACGAAATTGAAAGTGAATACGAACCGCTTTATATAGGAATATCTTATAAAAACAGAGAAACTCTTTATGAAAGAATCAACAAACGTGTAGATATTATGCTTGAAAACGGCTTGTTGGATGAAACTTTAGAATTTTATAAAAAATATGCCTCTAAAACTGCAGTTAATGCAATAGGCTATAAAGAGTTAAAACCATATATAGATGGTAAAAAATCCTTAGAAGAATGTGTTGAACATTTAAAGCAATCCACCAGAAGATATGCAAAAAGGCAATTGACGTGGTTTAAGAAAAACGAAAAAATCAATTGGGTTTACCCTGATGATTACGATGATATAAATAAGCTTTATAACGAAGCTGAAAGGTTAACAGAAAACTTTTTGAAAGGAGAATGAAAATGCAAGACAAAAGAATAAGATTGGTTGCATTAGGTCTTGTCGCAGTTTTTCTCCTGTCATATATAGTTTATCAGGTTGTGTTAGTTTCGAAATCAGAAATAGAGACACAAATTGCAATGAAAGAAACCGTTTATAAAACAATTAATACAAAATGCTTTGTTGTCAGAGATGAAGAGTATATAAAGAGTTCAGCAAAGGGAACAACAATTTCCTTTGCGGCAAATGCCGAAAGAGTTGCTAAAGGTGACACGGTTTCAATGATTTTTAAAACAAATGAGGATGCAAACACTTACCTCAGAACAACAGAAATAACTGAAGAATTGAAACACTACAACACGTTATCAGGTCAGGCGAATATCCAGACAGTAGACGTTGCTTCACTTTCTTCTAAAATAGATTCAAAGCTTGCAGATTACCTTGATTGCATTGACAAAGGTGATTTTGCAAAAGCAGCAGAATACGCCGATGATTTCAATAATCTCATAGTGAGTCGGCAGATATCAACAGGTGAAGTTCTTAATGTGGCTGATAAAATTACGTCATTAAAATCAGAGCTTGAAACACTTCAGGCGAAGGATACAGCTTACAGTGTTGTTAAAAGCGACAGAGCGGGTTATTATCTGCAGGGTGCTGACGGTTATGAAACGACAATAGATTTTGCTAAAATAGATGAGCTTAAGGTGAAAGATATTGAAGCGGCAATAAAATCAAAACCACAAGAGGTTAAAAACGATGTAGTTGGAAGAACCGTAGGAAGCTTTGATTGGTATATTCTTTGTGCAATCGATTCAGAAAAAACTACTGATTTAAAGGATGGTGCTCAGATTTATATTAACTTCCCATATTCCGGCGTAGAAAAGCTTGCGGGAACTGTTTACAAATTGGGTGACAGAACGGGCGAGAAAACAGAGGTTATAATTAAATGTAACGTTATGAATGAAAATCTCGCTGATTTCAGGATAGAGGATATACAGATAATAACCGAAGAGTATACGGGCTATAAAATAAAAAATTCCGCAATAAGAACAGTTGATGGTGAAACGGGCGTTTACGTTGTAAGCGGTAATCTTATAGGATTCAGAAAAGTTCACATAGCCTTTAACGACGGTGAATATTCAATAGTAGATAACCCTGAGGGTGAATCAGGTTATATAAAACTTTACGACGAAGTTGTTACTAAGGGGGTTGAGATGTATGACAATAAACTCGTTTGACGATTCAAGATGTCAATCGATATCAGAAAATCTCAAGCTTATTCGTGAAAATATATCTGATGCCGCATATAAATCTGGCAGGGCTTATGAAGATATAAAGCTTATGGCGGTTACAAAAACCGTGCCGGTTGAATATATTAACTACTCAATAGATAATTGTGGAGTTGATTTAATAGGTGAAAACAAAGTTCAGGAATTTTTATCGAAAAAAGATGAGCTTCACTTAGAAAACGTAACAAAGCATCTTATAGGGCATTTACAGACTAACAAGGTGAAGAAGATAGTTCCGCTTGTTGATATGATTCAGTCTGTTGACAGTGTTCATTTAGCCGAAGAAATATCAAGGCAGTCAGAGAAAAATAATTTGACCTCAGAGATTTTGCTTGAAGTTAATATCGGTAATGAAGAAAGTAAAACGGGATTTGATAAGGCGGCTTTTTTAGAATCGCTTTCAAGGATTTCTGAATTACCAAATCTGAACGTTAAAGGTATAATGACAATACCGCCGATATGTGATAATGAAAAAGAACTTAAAGAATACTTCTTTAAAATGGCACAGTATTATAACGATATTAAAGAAAAAGGATATAAAAACTTTAATATGGAAACACTCTCAATGGGAATGTCAGGTGACTACGAAACAGCCATTGAATGTGGTGCAAACTTAGTAAGAATTGGCTCCTTGATTTATGGAGCAAGAATTTATAAATAATATAACGGAGGAAACAAAAATGGATATTAAAAGCATACTCGGAAGACTTATGGGCGACGATGATTACGAAGGTTTTGAAGATGAAGAAATGGTTGAGGAGGATGTTGTTCCTGCTTATCAGAACCAGAGAGCATCAAGAACAGAAGATAATTATCGCCAGGAGGCAAGACATAATTCAAGAGCAGGCAGAAGAATTCAGCCCTTGCAAGAGGATGACCCTTCTAAAATTGTGAATATTCACACAACTGCAAAATTACAGGTTGTTTTATCAAAACCTGAAAGATTTGAAAATGCAGTTGAAATTGCAGATAATCTTAACGAGAAGAGAACAGTTGTGCTTAATCTTGAAGGCACAAATCGCGATATAGCAAGAAGACTCATAGATTTTCTTTCAGGTGTGGCTTATGCAAATGGCGGTCAGCTCAAAAGAGTTGCAAACAATACCTTCATTATAACCCCATATAATGTAGATATTTCAGGCGATTTAATTGATGAACTTGAAAACACAGGAATGTTCTTTTCTAACTGATTAAAATATATTCTGATAAAGAGAAAATATGGAAGCGGGTAAATAATTTATGATGACACCATCACAATTAAAGGAATATGAATTTAAAACAGCAGGCAGAAATGCTTATAAAGCTGATGATGTGGATGATTTTTTTGCTGAAGTAGCAGCGAATTACACAAAAATGTTTCATGAAAATGGTGAGCTTGTAAGACGTGTAGGTCTTCTTGCAGACCGTCTTGAAAAATTCAAGAAGGAAGAAGAAGAGATTAAAAGTGCTGTAGTCAGCGCACAGAGAGCAGCAGATATTATTGTACGCGATGCAAAGAACTCTGTTGCAGATGCAGAAAGTGAAGCTGAGGCAGTTTTAGCAGCGGCAAAAAGCGAAGCAGAGCTTATAAAAAGTGATGCTGAAAAGCAAGCGATTGCAGACTCAGAACTTCTTCTTTCAATGACAAGAGACAAGGCTCAGGAAATTGTTAAAAGAGCAAAAGAAGAAGCACAGGAGATTTTACTCAAAGCAAATGCTACTGCTAAGGATGCAATGGGTGTTGCAACAAGAACAATGACAAGTGAATCTATTCTTTACGATATGCTCAAAAAAGAGGTTGCAGAATTCAAGTCAAATATTCTTAATCAATATAAAACACATATCGAGCTTATTTCAAAACTTCCTGAATTAGCAGAAGAAGAGGCAAAGAAAGTAAAGGTTGAGACTCCTGAGAATAATTTGCCAATTGTAAATCCGGAAGAAAACGAAACAATAACAGCAGAATTCAGCGTAAATGCAGAAGAAAACTCAATTGAGAGTTTCGAAGAAAATACTGACGTTGCAGACGCTGAAGAAAAATCCGAGGAAGCAAATGAAGCTGCTAACATTTTTGAAATAAGTATGCCTGCTGATGCAGATATAAGAGATTTCGAAGAAGAAAAACTAGAAATTTCAGTAAATCAGGAAAATGATATGTCGGCAAATGATTTTACAGATGAAGAAGAAATTGTAAAATCAACAGAAGTTTCAGAAGAGGAAGAAAGAATAGCGGCTTTAGAGTATTTTTCAACAGAAAATAAATCTAACGTAATGGAAGTAGACGAAGAAATGCTCACGCAAGACGGTGAAATGGTTGTTAAAACAGACCTTCCGCTCAGCTTCTTCGACGATACAGACAGTCTTGAGTTTGTAGACGATTTCGACGGTATGGAAAAAAATGAAGAAAACGAAAGTATGTTCTCATTTTCTTCAGTACAAAATAATATAAATGCTAAAAAAAGACCGAGCAAAAGAGTAACTGTTGACTCTGCTTATCTTGATTTTTTAGCAGCAGAAAATGATGAAGGAAAAAATGAAGAAGAGCCTCAGGATGCTTCAGGTGAAGAAACACAGAGAAGAGGATTCTTTAAAAGAAGATAATCAGGGAGAAGAAATGTCAGTTATATTTGCCGTGGTTTTTGTTCTTTCTCTTGTAGGAGCAGACCAAATAATAAAATATTTTGTAATTGAATATTTAAAGCCTGTCGGAGCTGTAGAATTTATAGAAGGTGTAATAAGACTCAGATACGTTGAGAATACAGGGGCAGTATTCGGTTCGTTTGCAACTCATACAGCGATGCTTACTGTTGTTTCAATAATTCTTCTGGGTGTAACCATTTACTTTTTAATATCACAGAAAAACAAATCAAAAATAGTAAATATTACACTTCTTCTCATGATTGCAGGTGGAATCGGTAATATAATTGACAGAATCAGGCTCCATTATGTAGTTGATTATATAGAACCTGTGTTTGTTGATTTTGCGGTGTTCAATTTTGCAGATTGCCTGATTACCGTCGGTGCATTTGTATTAATGTTTTATCTGGTGGTAGATATTATAAAAGATGGCAAAAATGCAAAAGAAAAGCCGACAGAAAATGAATTTCTCAATGAAGAAACGGTGGTAGAAGATGCAGAAAATTGAAATTACTACTACTGAAGAGGTTAACGGGTTCAGAATAGATAAAGCTATACCACAGTTATACAGCGATTTATCACGGAATGCTGTTCAGAATCTGTTAGAGGAAAAAAAGATTTTACTTAATAATAAGGTGGCAAAAAAGAGCGAGAGTGTAAAGGCAGGGGACGTTCTGGTTATAGAAATACCCGACCCCGTAACGCTTTCTCTTGAACCACAGAATATACCGCTCGAAATTCCTTATGAGGATGAGCATCTGCTTGTGGTCAACAAGCCTAAGGGGATGGTTGTTCACCCTGCTGCAGGTAATTATGACAAGACACTTGTTAACGCACTTTTATACCATTGCGGAGATTCACTTTCAGGCATAAATGGCGTTATTCGTCCCGGAATTGTCCATAGAATAGACAAGGATACAAGCGGATTATTGGTTGTAGCCAAAAATGATGTGGCACATATCGGTCTTGCTGAACAAATTAAAGACCATTCATTTAAGCGAGAGTACAGAACAGTTATAGTCGGTAATGTTAAAGATGATAAAGGTACTATAAATCTGCCAATAGGCAGACATCCTACAGACAGAAAAAAACAGACTGTAACAGACAAAAACTCAAGAGAGGCAGTAACACATTATGAGGTGTTAGAACGCTTTAACGGATTTACATATTTAAAAGTAACTTTAGAAACAGGGCGGACTCACCAAATAAGAGTTCATTTTTCTCACCGCGGTACCCCTGTTGCAGGTGATGCGGTTTATGGTAACCCCAAAAAAACATATGGCTTAAACGGGCAGTGCTTACACGCAGCTGTTTTAGGCTTTGTTCACCCTGTTACAAAAGAATATCTTGAGTTTTCGGCAGATTTACCTGAGTATTTCAGTGATTTTTTAAGGAGAATCAAATAATGACGGCAGAATATTCCAAGTGGTTGCTTGTTTCTGATATTGACGGAACACTCAATAACAAAATAAGAAGATTGCCAAAAGTAAATAAACAAAAAATAAGAGAATACGTAGACAACGGCGGTTATTTTACACTTTGTTCAGGCAGAAATCTGCAATCGTTGACACCGCATTACAAAAAGCTTTCAATTGAGACACCTGCAATATTTTTGAATGGTGCAGGAATATATGATTTTAAAACCAATAAAATGTTGAGCTTTACAGGTGTAAGCAAAGAAGCAGAAGATGCAGTTCTGCAATGTGCAGAGTTAGTGAAACAAGCTGAGGTTTCAGTTTTTACAGACGATATGATTTATCATATCAGACCCAAAATATTTGGGTACATAATGTCACGTGCGGATAATTTAGATAACACTGTCTGCAAAAGTTTTGAAGATGTACCGAGAGGTAAGTGGGGGAAAATTATTTTCTTTGGTTTACCTCATACTTTAAAAAAGGTGCTCGAATTCTTTAATCGTGAAGAAATTAAATCTACGTGTAATACATTCAGAAGCTCACTTCTTACAGTTGAAGTTGTTGCTAAAGATGTTGACAAGGGCAAGGGTATAATGAAGCTTGCCGAGATTTTAAATATACAAAAAGAAAATATTGCCGCAATAGGTGATTACTACAACGATGTGCCGATGCTTAAGACGGTAAGCCACCCTGCTTGCTGTGGACAGGCACCAAAGGATATAAAAAATCTTGTAGAATATGTTACGTGTCATTGTAATAACGGTGCAGTAGCAGATTTTATAAGTTATTTGGAAAATAAATATATAAAAAGCAAATAAAACGGAGGGTAAAAAATGGATATCAATACAAAAAAAGAACTTTCTGTTGTAGCCACAAAAGTTCGTAAAGGTATTATTGAAGGTACATTTAATGCAAAATCTGGTCATCCGGGAGGCTCTTTGTCAATTGCCGACGTTATTACATATCTTTATTTCAAAGAAATGAATGTCGACCCACAAAGACCCGTTATGGAAGAGAGAGACCGTTTTGTTCTTTCAAAAGGTCATGCAGCACCTGCACTTTATGCAGTAATGGCAGAGCGTGGCTTTTTCCCTGTAGAAGAACTTAAAACTCTTCGAAAGGTTGGTTCAAAATTACAAGGTCACCCGAGTATGAGAT
Source organism: Acutalibacteraceae bacterium (assembly GCA_045646485.1). Lineage (GTDB taxonomy): Bacteria > Bacillota > Clostridia > Oscillospirales > Acutalibacteraceae > DTU089. The sequence goes on along the minus strand of JAZRKU010000029.1, from coordinate 4,232 downwards.
ATTTAGAGGGTGTTGATATAAGCACAGGCTCACTCGGACAGGGTATTTCTGCCGCTTGCGGTATGGCATTGGGCTCAAAGCTTAAGGGCGATGCATTCAGAGTATATACAATCTTAGGTGATGGCGAAATTCAGGAGGGTCAGGTTTGGGAGGCTGCAATGTACGCTTCTGCTAAAAAGCTTGATAATTTAGTTGCAGTCATAGACAACAACAATTTGCAGATTGATGGTAGTGTTGAAGAGGTTAACTCACCATATCCCATTCCTGAAAAATTCCTTGCATTCGGTTGGAATGTAATTGAAATTGATGCTCATAATTTTGATGAAATTGAAGAAGCATTTAAAAAAGCACGTGAATGTAAGGGTAAACCTACCGCTATTGTTCAGAAGAGCACAAAGGGTAAGGGTGTTTCATTTATGGAAAATCAGGTTAGTTGGCACGGTTCTGCTCCTAACGCTGAGCAGTATGCACAGGCAATGGATGAACTCAGCGCAAAATTAAAGGAATTGGAGGCATAAAAAATGGCTGAAGTAATAAAAACCGCAACTCGCGATGCTTATGGTAAAGCATTAGTTGAACTTGGTGAAAAAAATAAAAACGTTGTAGTTCTTGATGCTGACTTAGCAGCCGCAACCAAAACAGGTGCCTTCAAAAAGGCTTTTCCTGAAAGATTTTTTGATACAGGTATTGCAGAGTCAAATATGATGAGTCTTGCAGGTGGTCTTGCAACAACAGGCTTTACAGTTTTTGCAAGTACCTTTGCAATGTTTGCAGCAGGCAGAGCATTTGAACAGGTAAGAAATACCATAGGTTATCCGCACCTTAACGTAAAAATCGGTGCAACTCACGCAGGTATTTCTGTCGGTGAAGATGGTGCCAGTCACCAGTGCTGTGAGGATATTGCATTAATGCGTTCAATTCCAGGTATGGTTATTATAAATCCTGCCGATGATATAGAGGCAAGAGCGGCAGTATTTGCAGCTGCAGAACACGATGGTCCTGTTTACATGCGATTCGGCAGACTTGCTGTACCGAGAGTGTTCGATGAGGATTATAAATTTGAAATTGGCAAGGCAGTTACACTCAAAGAGGGTACAGACGTTACAATTATCGCAACAGGTCTTATGGTTAATGAGGCAATTGAAGCTTCAAAAACACTTGAAGCAGAAGGTGTTTCTGTTGAGCTTATAAATATGCATACAATTAAGCCTCTTGATAATGAAGCTGTTATTAAAGCGGCTAAGAAAACAGGTTGTATTGTTACTGCGGAAGAGCATAACATTATCGGCGGTTTAGGTAGTGCAGTTGCTGAAGTTGTTGCCGAAGAGTGTCCTGTTCCTGTTGTAAGAGTGGGTGTTAACGATGAATTCGGAAAATCAGGACCTGCAGTAGAATTGCTTCACCTTTATGGTCTTGATGCAGAAAATATTGTAAAGAAAGCAAAACTTGCTATTTCTAAAAAATAAAATCACGCTGAGGTGAAATAAATGGCGAATTCAAGATATGAAAGTGCAAAAGAAATCTATGCTTCATTTGGTATTGATACCGAAAAAGCAATAAAAACACTTTCAGATGTAAAAATTTCAATGCATTGCTGGCAAGGCGATGATGTAGGCGGATTTGAGAATAATGACGCTCTTTCAGGCGGTATTCAGGCTACGGGTAATTATCCGGGTAAAGCAAGAACTGCAGAAGAATTAATGAGTGATATAGATATGGCTTTAAAGCTTATTCCTGGCACTCATAAAATTAATCTTCACGCAATTTATGCAATAACAGACGAAAATGTTTCTCGTGATAAATTAGAACCTAAGCATTTTCAGAAGTGGATTGATTTTGCAAAAGAACGTGGGTTAGGTATTGATGTTAATCCAACGCTTTTCTCACATCCTTTAGCAGCAGATGGGCTTACTCTTTCTCATCCGGATGAAAAGGTGAGACGTTTCTGGATTGACCACTGCAAGGCGATGCGTGAAATCGGTGCATACATAGGCAAAGAGTTAGGTGTGACCTGTCTTAACAACATCTGGATTCCTGACGGTTACAAAGAGGTACCTGCAGACAGATTAGGTCCGCGTAAACGCCTTAAAGAATCTCTTGATGAAATTCTTTCTGTTAAGTATGACAAAAAATATCTTGTTGATTCAGTTGAGTCAAAAGTATTTGGAATAGGCGTTGAATCCTACACTGTAGGTTCTCACGAGTTTTATATGAACTATGCTGCTGAAAACGATGTTATGTGCCTTTTGGATAACGGCCATTTCCACCCTACAGAGGTTTGTTCAGATAAAATTCCGTCACTTCTTTTGTTCTCGGAAAATTTAGCACTTCACGTTACACGTGGTGTCCGTTGGGATAGCGACCACGTCGTGGCATTTGAAGATGAATTGAAAGAAATGGCAAAAGAGCTTGTTCGTTGTGATGCCTTAGACAGAACCTTTATAGGTCTCGATTTCTTCGATGCTTCTATAAATCGTGTTGCTGCATGGGTGATCGGCTTCAGAAATCTTCAAAAAGCATTGTTAGCGGCACTTCTTACACCATTCAATGAGTTGAAAGAGTGTCAGGATAGTGGCGATTTTACAAAGATGTTTGCACTTTCTGAAGAGTTCAAAACACTTCCTCTTTTTGATGTGTGGGAAGAGTTCTGTAAGCGTAATAACGTACCGTCAAAATTTGATTGGTACAATGAAATTTTAAAATATGAAAATGAAGTATTAAAAGGCAGGGGTTAATAAAATGAGTAGTTCAGAATTTGTATTGAAATTACCATTTGTAAAAGCGTATATAAAAATGGCAAACGAAGGTTATGAAAGAGGTTGGCACGAAAGAAACGGTGGTAATCTTTCATATAGAATAAAGCCTGAAGAAATAAGTGAAGCAAAAATGCTTCATTGGTTGGATTTATCAAAGAAATTTGTTCCGATTGGTGCGACTGTTGAAAATCTTAAAAATGAATTTTTCTTAGTGTCAGGCAGCGGTAAGTTTTTTGGTAACATTAAAAGTGCACCACAAGACAATATCTGCATAATTGAAGTAGATAATACAGGTAAAAATTACAGAGTTGTGTGGGGGCTTGACAACGGTGGCAGACCAACAAGTGAATTACCTGCTCACCTTATGAATCATTCAGTAAAAAAAGCGGCAACAAATGGCGAGCACCGTGTAATTTATCACGCTCATCCTGTTAATGCTATTGCTATTACGTTCACTTTACCGCTCGATTCAAAAACCATTACCCACTTGCTTTGGGAAATGATGACAGAATGTCCTGTTATTTTCCCTCAGGGTATCGGTGTTGTTGAATGGATGGTACCGGGAGGCGAAAAAATAGCAATTGCTTCTTCTGAGCTTATGAAAAAGTATGATGCAATTATCTGGGCACACCACGGTGTTTTCTGTTCAGGTGTTGATTTTGACCTTGCTTTCGGTCTTATGGATACTATCGAAAAAGCGGCAGAAATTTACGTTAAGGTACAGTCAATGGGTGGTATAAAACAAAGTATTACCGATGACAATTTCAGAGAACTTGCAAAAGATTTTGGTCTTACTCTTAATGAAGAGTTTTTAAACTGATATAAAAAAATTAAAAAAATCACAGTATTTTTATTGAAAATGTAAAAATACTGTGATATAATAGATGAGATTACAGCAGTATTAACTGTTTATTTTCTTATTAGATAGGTGATAAAGTTATGGCTAACTGTCCTAAGTGTGGTTACAGACTTAAATTTACAGATTTCAGAGCGGAGTGTCCGGGTTGTAATGTTAACCTTATGTATTACAATAATCAGGAACGTCTTGCAGAGGATGCCGACAAGGCTGAAGCAGGGCACGTGCAAATGCAACCGAGAATTGACCGTATAAAATTTGCTTTTATAGGTACAAAGCTTTCAATTGTACGTCTTGTATTGTTATTTCTTCCGATTGGAATGCTTTTCCTTCCGCTTGTTCACATTGAAGCAAATCTTCGGTTTAAGACAATTGATGCAGACATTTCAATTCTTAATATTGCTATGGATGTTGTTGCTGAGATGGATTTTGATGTGCTTATAAAAATGATTTCAGGCTCAGAGTTGACAAGGTTTGCATTTATTTGCTACATACTTTCAATAGTATATATTTTCTTAGCAGCAATTACAGCTATTATAAGAATTCCTGTTGTTTCTGTTTCTTGCTCACCTAAAACAAACGGTGGTGACAGAAACATAACACTTTCAACCTTGGGTATT
>JAZRKU010000028.1:0-36893 GCA_045646485.1 Acutalibacteraceae bacterium | reverse complement strand
GAAGATTTTTTATAGAACGGATTTTGGGTCAATCGAGGCAAAAACACAGCAAATCCTTTTCGGATTTGCGAGTATTTTAACGAAGAGTGAACAGAAATCCGTCTATAAAAAACACGGTTCGGATAATTCCTTTCACCCTAGGATAAAAATCCGCCATATGGCGGATTTTTTATTTTGTAATTGCAATATTGTTTTGTTTTTGTTATACTGTTATTATTGCTTACAGGTTGTGGTTAATATATCAGAAGCCTTAATATAAACGTCATTTTATATAAGTTTTTTGAAAATAACTTTATTAAATAAGAGGGATAGTTATGAAAAAAGTAATTGCGGTATTTTTAATCTTAACAATAACGTTCTTGTTTGTCGGTTGTGGTAAAACAGAAGATACACCAACGACAACAACCGGTTATATTGATTCAGGTGATAATAACAATTCTGACGGTGTAAATATTGATACATTTAATAATGACACCACCTATATCGCTCCTAATTCTGATGTTTCTACAACTCAGGGAAGCTCCTCAGGAACAACAACCACTCAGAGTCAACCCGATAACACACAGAATAATTCTATTAACACTGATAATTCCACAGAAAATTCTACAGAAGCACCAACTGTTGCGGAAACAAAAGGCGTAACACCTGATAGCGTTGAGAGCAGTAATGGTATTCAGAAAGCCACTTATAATACAAGTGAAAGAACATATATAGTTTATTATATGTCGGAGTTACTCACGCACAATTCAAAGTTCCCGATTATTTCATGGGCGAATGGCACAGGTTGTCCGCCATCACTATATGACGGCTTACTTAAAGAAATTGCAGCTGCAGGTTTTATTGTGGTTGCGAGTGATGAAACAATGGCTGCAGACGGTACTGCACAAATTGATGCTATTGATTTTATTATTTCTGAAAGCAAAAATTCCGTTAGCGCTTTATATAAAAAAGTAAATACCTCAAAAATAGGGGTTATGGGTCATTCTCAGGGGGGCAGAAGCTCTGTAAATGCAGGTGCTTCTGATAGCAGAATTACTTGTGTGCTTTCACTTGCAGGAAGTAACTACGTAGAAGAAGCCCAGAAACTTTCAAAGCCGGTTTTATTTATGGCAGGCTCTAAAGATAAGGTTGTTGATCCCGAAAAGTGGATTGTTACTGCTTACAATGCTGTAAATGGACCTGCAGTTTACGCTTCGCTTAATGGCGCAATTCATACTACTTGCTGTTCAAATCCGACGGCTTATTCCAAATACGCAATAAATTGGTTCAATGCCTGGTTTTATAATGACGGGAATTTAAAAGATATATTTATGGATGGCGGAGAGTTGTCAGGTGACTCCAATTGGTCAGATTTTATGTGTAAAGGTTTTTAAGTTATGTTACATTATTCTCTTGTTATAATTGCAACTGTAATGTTTGCGGTGCAATTCTTGTTTAATCAAAAATTCCAACAGAGCTATGGTAGTGATACAAAAGCTACTTTTGTTTTTACTTTCTATAAAAGCGTGGTTGCAACTGTTATAATGATTATAATCAGTGGTTTTAAAATTACTGTTACACCATTCAGCTTTTTACTTGCCGCTATCAGCTCTGTTTCAGGCATTTTAATGCTATATTTCAGTTTAAAAGCATTCTCAGTTGCTAATCTTTCCGTTTATTCAGTTTTTTCAATGCTCGGTGGTATGATTTTGCCATTTTTATTGGGTGTTTGTTTTTACGACGAGGATTTGTCGCCATTAAAAATTGTTTGTTGCGTTTTAATTGTTCTTGCTGTTCTCTTAAACATACAGAAAGGTGAAAACGGAAAAAAAGCAATTCTTTATTATATGGCAGTTTTTGTGCTCAATGGAATGGCAGGAGTTATTTCTAAAATCCACCAGTCATCACAATATGAAATAACAGACAGCACAGGATTTACACTTCTGATTAATTTAATTTCTGTTGTTATATGTGGTGCGTGGCTTTTGATTAAATATAAAAAAGTACCGTTAATCAAAAACAAAAATTTATTGTATTCTTCGGGTTACGGTGCATTAAATGGTATTGGTAACTTGTTTTTGCTTATTGCTCTTTCGAATTTACCTGCTTCAGTTCAGTATCCACTTGTAACAGGTGGGGTAATGGTATTTTCAACCGTTATCAGTGTAATTCAGAAAGAAAAGCTTACGAAAAAAGATTATGTTTCAACAGCGGTTTCTTTTATTGCATCGGTACTTATAGTTTTTTAATGAATGTGTATAGATGTATAGCAATATTATAATAAATATTAGTAATATTTTTGATTGACTTTAACATATAACTGTGTTATAGTATTCACATCCGATAGAGGTGCATTTTATCATCAGTAGCAGTTACATTGTCGTTTGCCGAAAACGGTGACTGTGAAAGGGGTAGGTGCCGAAGTCAGTTTATGGTAAAAAACTGGTCTGGCGGTATGGAACAATATCTGTATCGTTGTCGCAGAAATGCGGAGTGCTATCTTACAATTTTAATGCAGTTTGCGTAAAGTGTAAGTAGTTGCTTTTCGGGCAACTATTTTTTATTTGGGTTTAACCCATTAAGGAGAAAGATTTATGAGTAACACAATTTTTACAGGTGTGGCAACAGCTTTAGTTACACCAATGACAAAAGATGGAATTGATTACGAAAATTTCGGTAAAATCATTGATTGGCAAATCCAAGAAGGTGTTAACGCTTTGGTTATTGCCGGCACAACAGGTGAAGGTTCTACACTTACAGATGAAGAACATAAAGAGGTTTTAGCTTTCGCTGTGAAAAGAGCTGACAAAAAAGTGCCGATTATTGCTGGTACAGGTTCAAATGATACCGCTTACGCAATTCAACTTACAAAACACGCTTGTGAAGTAGGGTGTGATGCTATGTTATTGGTTACACCTTACTATAATAAGGCTACTCAACGCGGTTTGATAGAATCATTTACAGCTATTGCAGATGCATCAACTAAACCGTGCATTCTTTACAACGTACCATCAAGAACAGGTTGCAATCTTTTACCTGAATCTGTTGCTGTTTTAGCAAAGCATCCTAATATTGTTGCTATAAAAGAAGCAAGTGGCAATTTTTCACAAATTGCTGAGCTCATTTCCCTCACTAATGGAGAAATCGACGTTTATTCGGGTAATGATGACCAGATTGTTCCGCTTCTTTCATTGGGGGGCAAGGGTGTTATTTCGGTTCTTTCAAATGTATTGCCGAAAGAAACCGTTGAAATGTGTGACAAATTCTTTGCAGGTGATGTAAAGGGTAGTGCAGAAATTCAACTTAAGCTTATACCACTCATAAATGCTCTTTTCTGCGAAGTTAATCCAATTCCTGTTAAAGCTGCAACCGCTGCTTTAGGCTTTGGTGAGAATTATTTAAGATTACCGCTTACATCTATGGAAAAAGCTAACGAAGAAAAATTATTATCACTAATGAGAGAACAAGGACTTAATGTATGAGTGAATTAATTTGTAGTAATCTTAAAATCAAAAACAACGAGCTTTATTTTGCTGACAGAAGCACAAAAGAATTAGCTGAAAAATATAAAACACCGCTTTACGTTATGGACGAATGCACGTTAAGAGAAAATTGCAGAAAATACGTTAATTCGTTAAATAAGTATTTCGGAAATGGTGCAAAAGCCTTATTTGCAAGTAAAGCGTGTTCTTTTAAAAAAATGTATGAAATAGTGTATTCCGAAAATATGGGTGTAGACGTTGTTTCTGTTGGCGAGCTTTACACAGCAGTTAAAGCGGGTGTAGACACTGAAGAAATGTATTTTCATTCAAACAGTAAAACAGATGATGACATAGAATATGCTGTTTCACAGAACATAGGTTATTTTGTTGTTGATAATATTGAAGAACTCGATGCAATTAATTTTTTTGCGAGTAAAAAAGGTATAAAACAAAAAATACTTATAAGAATCACTCCGGGTATTGACACGCATACCTATGAGGCTGTAAATACGGGTAAGGTTGATTCGAAGTTTGGTTTCCCTATAGAAACAGGTGCAGGCGAATTTATAACAGGCGAGGCTTTAAAAAGAGAAAATATTCTGTTGAAAGGTTTTCATTGTCACGTTGGTTCTCAATTGTTTGATTCAGATGTTTTTGTTCGTTCTGCAGACACGATGTTGAATTTTGTTGCTGATATGCACAAGAAGTTTGGTTTTCAAACTGAGATACTTGACCTTGGTGGCGGATATGGTGTTCGTTATGTTGAAAGTGACCCTGTTTTAAACATAGAGGAAAACATAAAGCAGGTAGCGTCATTCTATAAGAAAAAATGTGCTGATTTAGGTATTAAAGAGCCGAGTGTCAGAATGGAGCCGGGCAGAAGCATTGTAGCTGATGCGGGACTCACACTTTATACTGCAAATACCGTTAAGGTTATAGACGGCTACAAAAATTACGTTGCAGTTGACGGTGGTATGGGTGATAACCCGCGATTTGCACTTTATGGTTCACAATATACTGTAGTTGCTGCATCAAAAGCTGAAGAAAAATGCGACTTTAATTGTAGCCTTGTTGGTCGTTTTTGTGAAAGTGGCGATATTTTGCAAGAAAATGTTAAATTACCATCTTCTGTAAGACGTGGTGATTTAATCGCTGTACTCACAACAGGCGCTTACAATTATTCAATGGCTTCAAACTATAACAGAATTCCAAAATTGCCTGTTATTATGCTTAACGGCGACAAAGATTACGTTGCAGTAAAAAGAGAAACTTTAGATGATATTATTAGAAATGATGTGTAATGAAAGTAATTATCGCTTGTCTTAATTCGAAATTTGTACATTCTTCACTTGCTCCATGGTGTTTATTTTCAGGTGTAAAATCCTTTGTAAAAACAAATGTGGACGCAAAGGTTATGGAATGCACGATTAACAGTAATATTATTGATTTTGCAGAAAGTATCTTGAGTGAAAACCCTGAGATACTTTCTTTCTCGTGTTATATATGGAATGTTGAAAAGACGATAGAAGTATGTAAATACGTAAAATCAAAGTCGGGGGTCAAAATAGTTTTAGGCGGACCAGAAGTTTCTTACAGAGCAAAGGATGTTTTAAATAACTATCCGTTTATAGATTACGTGCTTTCAGGTGAGGGTGAAGAAACATATCCACAGTTGATTGATGTAATTTTTAAAAACGGAGATTTATCTTCGGTTTTGGGGCTTTCTTACAGAAACAATGAAGAAGGGGTTATTTCGGTTCCCGAAAAAGAGTATGTTGGTACACCCGTAAGCCCGTATTCTGACGAATACTTCAATAATCTCGGTGGTAAAATTACTTATATTGAAACAAGTCGAGGTTGTCCTTACAGGTGTGCTTTCTGTCTTTCGGGAAATACTTCACCTTTAAGATTTTTTGATTTGGATAGAGTAAAAGAGGATATAATTAAAATATCAAACAGCGGTACAAAAACAGTAAAGTTTATTGACAGAACTTTTAACGCAAATGCAAAACGAGCAAATGATATTTTAAAATTTATTTTGGAAAATCGTGGTAGCAAAATCCCTGAGAATGTTTGTTTTCACTTTGAAATAGCAGGTGATATTTTAAAAGAAGAAACTTTTGAAATATTAGAAAAGGCACCAAAAGGATTATTTCAGTTGGAAATCGGAATGCAGTCGTTTAATGAAGAAACTTTGAAGGCTATAAATCGTAAAACAAACACAAAGAAGCTTATTGAAAACATTAAAAGACTTATTTCTTTTAATAATATGCATATCCATATCGATTTGATAGCAGGGCTCACAGGTGAAGATTTACTAAGTTTTGAAAAGAGCTTTGATATTGGATACTCTTTGGGGGCTAATATGCTTCAAATGGGCTTTTTAAAGCTTCTTTATGGTGCGGATATGAGGAAGTGTCCCGATAAATATCCGTGTAAATACAGCGAAAATCCACCTTATGAGGTTACTGAAACTCCTTGGCTTTCTAAAGAAGAAATTAATAAACTAAAAAAGTGCGAGGATGCACTTGAACGACTTTATAACAGTGGCAGATTTTTGTTTACTCTTGAGTATTTAATAGGAAATAAAATTTTCACACCATTCGAACTTTTTTACAAATTTGGTAACGAAATTGATGGCAATAAAATGAACCTGTCTGACTATGCAGTTCACGTTTATTATTTCTTTAAAGACTATGCAGACAGCGAAATTTTGAGAGAAACAATACTTTGTGATTTGCTTTCTTGCTCTTCTGCATTGCAGATTCCCGAAATGTTTAAAGTGAATGACCCGCTTTATAAAAATTTGAAAAAGCACTTTGCGAATATAAAAGGTGAACATAATAAAATTGCAATTCTTTATAAAACCAATAGAGTGTTCGTTGTTAATCAAAACAGTGAAAAAGACTTTTTTGGCAGATTTAGCGGCAAATATTTTGATTTGGAAGAAATAAAAAAATGTCTGTAAAAACTTATGTTTTTACAGACATTTTTTGTTTCATAATTTTCTATTAAAGTGAAATAGAAACGATGTATTCGTCATCCTTTAATATTTCTTTGATTTCTTTAAAAGAAAATGCGTTATGCGTTTTTAAATCAAATTTACAGTAAATGAGATTATCTCTTTTCTCAATATCGGTTGTCATAATGTCAACGCCTTTTTTGAGTAAAATCTCTTCAACATGGTCTAGAGCAAGTGGGTCGTTTTTAATTTTCAATTTAATTGTTGTAGCAACCGTATTTTCAATCGGAACAAATTTATGAATGAAAATCTGTATAATGAGAAGAACGATTGTTGCATAGACACCAATGCCGTACATACCGGCACCAATTGCAAGACCTATACCGGCTGTTGCCCAGATACCCGCAGCAGTTGTAAGACCTTTAATCGAACCTTTATAAATAATGATACCACTACCTAAAAAGCTGACACCTGTAATAATGTTAGCGGCAAGTCTTGAACCATCAAATTTAACATTTTCATAAAGGAACAAGTCAAAAAATCCATATTTGCTGACAATCATCATAAGTGCAGAGCCGAGTGCAACAATAATATGTGTACGAAGCCCCGCTTCTTTTTGTCTTAAAGTTCTTTCAAGACCTACACCAGCACCGCAAACAGCGGCAACTACTAATCTACAAAGATAGGGTAACGCTACTTGAAAGTCATTTAAAACTTCTAATAACATTTCTTTCAAGATGAATTCTCCTTTGATTAAATAATTAAACATTATACTACAATATGTATGTTATGTCAAATGAAAAATATGAGTAATAATTACAAGCTGCAGTACATATCATTTAGAGAAGATAAAGAAAGTACAAGGGGGAAGGACTTATGACAGATACCACTATCTATCAGGATATTGAAACCAGAACAGGCGGTGATATATACATCGGTGTTGTAGGACCTGTCAGAACAGGAAAATCTACTTTTATTAAAAAATTTATGGAAACACTTGTTATACCTAATATAGACAGTACGCATAAAAAAGAACGTGCGCAAGATGAGTTACCGCAATCAGCCGCAGGCAGAACCATTATGACAACAGAACCCAAATTTATACCTGAGGAAGCAGTAAAAATTGATTTGCCCGAAAAAGCCACTCTTAACGTAAGGTTAATTGATTGCGTAGGGTACATAGTACCGAGTTCATTAGGCTATATTGAAAACGAACAACCTCGAATGGTGAAAACACCGTGGTTTGATGACGAAATACCTTTTAATATGGCTGCTGAATTGGGTACACAAAAGGTTATAACAGAACACTCAACAATTGGTCTTGTTATAACGACTGATGGTACAATAAGCGAAATACCAAGAGAGGAATATCAGGAAGCAGAAGAGCGGGTAATAAAAGAATTAAAAGAAATTAACAAGCCTTTTGTTATGATTTTAAATTCGGCTGTGCCCGATTCTCAAGAGTGTGTCGAACTTTCAAATGAGCTTTCAGACAAATATTCTGTACCGGTTATAGCGGTAAATTGTCTTGAAATGACAGAAAAAGAAATTATTGCCATACTGAGTTCTGTTTTATATCGTTTTCCTGTAAGTCAGATAAGTGTTGAAATACCTTCTTGGGTTATGTCACTTGAAAGAGAACATTGGCTTCGTTCATCTCTTTGTAATTCAGTTAAAGAAGCTTCACAAACAATAAAATGCGTTTCTGATATAGGTGCCCTTTTAATTGGAATTGAAGAAAATGAATTTGTAAACGGTGCAACGATTAATTCTATTGATTTAGGTAATGGTACAGCTATTATTTCAACTACGTTGAATGGTGACTTGTTCTATAAAATTATAGAAGAGCAGACAGGACTTGAAATCGGCAGCGAACAGGGTCTCGTAAATTGCCTTAACGAGCTTTCAAAAATCAAAAAGAAATATGACAGACTTGAAAGTGCATTAGAAGAAGTAGAAGCAACCGGTTATGGTATTGTAATGCCGGATATCGATGAATTAACGTTAAAAGAACCTGAAATTGTAAAACAGGGTGGTCGCTATGGCGTAAGATTATCTGCTTCAGCTCCGTCAATTCATTTGTTAAAAGCTGATATAGAAACAGAGGTTGCACCTGTTGTAGGCACAGAAAGTCAATCTGAAGAACTCATTAAATATCTTTTAAATGAATTTGAAGAAGATCCACTTAAAATATGGGAATCTGATATTTTTGGCAAATCGCTCAATGAACTTGTAAACGAAGGTCTTCGAAATAAGCTTTGCCATATGCCAGCAGATGCACGTGGCAAAATACAAGAAACACTTGAAAAAATTATTAATGAGGGTTGTAGCGGTTTAATTTGTATTATTTTATAATTTTTAAGGATAGCCTTTGCTATCCTTAATTTTTTTCGTTTTTTTTAGCATACTAATATTGGTGATTTTATGATAAATTCAATTTGGAATACATCGGTAGATTTAAAGAAATTTGATTCTTTAAAAGGCGATTTAAAAACAGATGTTTTAATAATTGGTGGTGGAATTACAGGTGTTTTGCTTGCTTATAAGTTAAAACAACTCGGGGTTCAGTATGCACTTGTAGAAGCAAACAGAGTTGGTAGTGGTGTTACTCTTAATACCACTGCTAAAATTACATCTCAACATGCTTTGATTTATAGCAGAATTTTTAATGAATACGGATTAGAAAATGCAAAATTATATTACAAAGCAAACCAGGCAGCGTTAGCTGATTTTAAAACTATATGTAAAAACATTGACTGTAATTTTGAAGAACAGGATGCATTTGTTTATTCTTTAAATAGAAGTGATAAAATAAATATGGAAGCCGAGGTTCTTAATAAAATTAATGCAGAATTTGAAGTTGCGAAAACGCCTTTGTTGCCATTTAGTGTTGCTGGTGCTATTAAATTTAATAATCAGGCACAGTTCAATCCGTTGAAGTTTATAAATGAGATAATAGCTGATTTAAAAATTTATGAAAATACAAAAGTTTTAGGTTACGATGGTGAAGCTTATATAACAAACAGAGGGCGCATTTTTTCTGATAAAACAGTCATTGCAACTCATTTTCCTATTTTTAATAAGTTTGGTTTTTATCCGTTAAAACTTTATCAGGAACGTTCTTATGTTTTAGCATTGGAAGATGCTAAAAACGTTGATGGAATGTATGTAGATGAAAATTCAATGGGACTTTCATTCAGAAATTATAATAATTTGCTTTTGTTGGGCGGTGGTTCTCACAGAACAGGTAAAGATGGCGGTAATTGGCGCGAGTTAACAAGAATCAAAAATCGTTTTTATCCAAGTTCAAAAGAAGTTGGGAGATGGGCAACGCAAGATTGCATTTCGCTTGACGGTATTCCTTATATTGGGTTGTATTCAAAAACAGCGCAGAACCTTTATGTTGCTACAGGTTTTAATAAGTGGGGAATGACTTCTTCGATGATTGCTTCAACTCTTTTGAGTGATTTAATTATGGGGAATAAAAATGAATACAGTGATTTGTTTTCGCCTTCAAGAAAAATTCTTCATCCACAACTTTTTAGTAATGTTATTGAAAGTGCGGTTAATCTTGTAACGCCTACGGTGCCACGTTGTCCGCATTTAGGTTGTGCGTTAAAATGGAATCACGCAGAAAAAAGTTGGGATTGTCCGTGTCATGGTTCACGATTCAGTGAAGATGGTAGTTTATTAGATAATCCTGCAACAGATGATATAAAAAACAAGCATAGAAAGCTATAATGCGTTCTATGCTTGTTTCAATTTATTTATTGGTCTTCACCAAAATCTTTTATGAATTCTTCAATAAGTTTCTGAGGCCAATCAGACACTGGTTCAAGTTTACCGGTGAAGAAACGGAGAGTTTTTGGTTCGTGAACAAATCTTAAACCGCCAACTAAATGTCTGTGGTCATAAAGCCACTTAACTCTGTCTATTACGTACTCTGTCTGAGAGAGTGTGAAAACACGTCTTGGGAAGGCAAGGCGAACCATTTCAACTGAAGCGATATGTTCGCTACCGTCAGCGTTTCTTTCTTCAGAGAGTGTACCACGTTCCATACCACGTATGCCACCGCAAAGATAAAGTGCAACAGTAAGAGCTCCGGCAGGGTATTGTTCTGCAGGAATGTGGTCAACAACCTGACGAGCATCAATGTGAGCACCTAAGCCACCACCCGGTGTAACCATTGGAACACCTAATGAATCAAGAACAGAAACGCAATGCTTGATAAACTGAGGTCCTTGAGAAATGATATCCAAATCCATTGTTTCTTCAAAACCGATAATAAGCGCTTCCATTTCTTTAACAGACATACCACCATAAGTTAGGAAGCCTTCAAACATAGTAACGTAATCTTCCATTTCGTGGAAAAGTTTCTCGTCTCGTATAAGTATTCCGCCACCACGGCCAAAGCCGAATTTTCTACCTGAAAAATAAATCATATCAAAGAGATCTGCAACCATTCTTGTTATTTCAGGAATAGTTTTATCCTTCATTGAGTCTTCTCTTGTTTTTATGAAGTAAAGGTTATCTTGTAAGAGTGAAGCATCTAAAACAGTTGTGATACCGTAAGATTTAGCAAGTTCTGTTGCTTCTTTCATATTTTCATAAGAAATAGGTTGACCGCCGATAAGGTTTGTTCCTGCCTCAAGTCTTAAAAACGCAATGTTGTCTGCGCCTTCTCTTTCTATACAAGCTTTAACTTTGTCTAAGTCAATATTGCCTTTAAAAGGTAAATTGCTTTTAACAACAAGCCCTTCATCCTTTACGAGTTCTTCAACTCTACCGCCGAGTCTTGTAACGTGTGCTTTTGAGGTTGTAAAGTGGTAGTTCATAATTACACAACTGTCTGGTTTTACAAAATGTTGTGCAATAATATGTTCACAAGCTCTGCCCTGATGTGTAGGGAGAAGGTGATTTATACCGAAAATTTCTGTTAATTTCTTTTCCATACGGTAGAAAGTTTCGCTACCAGCATAAGCATCATCTGCACGAAGCATTGCCGCCTGCTGATTATCACTCATAGCGTTAACGCCTGAGTCAGTGAGCATATCCATGAAGATATCACCATTATGGAGCATAAATGTGTTGAAACCTGCTTCTTGCATTTTTTCTAAACGTTGTTTTGCAGGTAATAAATTGAGTTTTTGAACAATTTTTACTTTATGCATTTCAACCGGAACTTCCGGTCTGTTATAAAACTTGATTTCTGACATAATAAAACCTTCCTCATACTATTGATTTTCTATGTGACATAGTATATAATACAAAACGCGATAAGTAAAATAAATAGTTTTGATAACAATTATCGAAAATTTCGATTATAGTTCTGTAGGAGTTAAATATGGAAATAAGAAATTTAATGTCGTTTGTTCAAGTTGCAGAATTAAATAGTTTTACAAAGGCTGCAGAAGCTTTAGGGTATTCTCAATCTACTGTTTCTTTTCAGATTAAACAGCTCGAAACAGAGCTTAATTGTTTGCTTTTTGAACGTATAAATCATACAATTACACTTACAGAAAGAGGTAAAGAATTGCTTTCTTACGCTCATCAGGTTTGCAGACTTACAGATGAATTCAAGCAGGATTTTGAAGAAACAAATTCTTTAAAGGGTGTAGTTCATATAGTGGCTCCCGATTCCGTTTGTGAAGATATGCTTAAGACAAACTACAATGATTTTCATAGTAAATATCCCGATATTTCAATAAAATTCACTGCCGCTGACACAGGTGATATGTTTCAGATGCTTGACAGAAACGAAGCCGATATAATGGTTACGTTAGATAATCACGTTTATAAAAGTGATTACATAATTGCAAAAGAAAAACATATTTCAATGCATTTTGTTGTGAATAAAAATTTTCCGCTTGCAAAAAAGAAAGATATTTCTATAAAAGAGTTGCTTGATTATCAGTTTATTCTTACAGAAAAAGAGATGGGCTACAGACGAATTTTAGATAAGACATTAGCAAAAATTTCAATTGAAATTTTACCTGTATTAGAGGTCGGCAGAACTGATATTATAACTGAATTGCTTTGCTATAACTCAGATAAAATTTCGTATTTACCTGATTTTGTAACAAAAGAAAAAGTAGAGAGTGGCGATTTGGTATTCTTAAACGTAATAGACGTAGAAACAGATATATGGAAGCAACTAATATACCATAAAAATAAATGGCTTTCAAATAGTCTGAATGCCTTAATTCAATATATTAAAGAAGCTGAATTCAAAGATTAAACGAGGTATAAATATGAAAACTCCTTTGAATATTCAAATAAACAACAATAATGAGGAATCAGTTGTATCAATTGCCGAAAGAGAATCTCAAGACGTTATTTATCTTGATTTTTGCGGTAAATTTAATAATTTGATTCCTGAAAAGGTAATTGTTTCTTTTAAAATCCCTGCTACAAATTCTCTCGGAATATGGAGTAGCTTTGACAGAGTTCATATTTTAAGACCGGATTGGGGTATGAATGAAGTTAATTCACGCCTGGCGTCGGGTATGCCGATTCAACAGCTTTTGGGCTTTGATGGCAATAATAGAATGTGTGTTGCAGTTTCTGATGTTGACACACCAATTAAAATCAGAATGGGTTACCACGAAGAAAGTGCCGAAGTAATTTGTGAGGTTGAGTTTTTTTCATTACAAACGAATCCGAGAGAAAAATATAATGCTACAATAAGAATTGATTTCAGAGAAATAAAATATTATGACTGTATTTATGATACTGTTTCCTGGTGGGAAAATGAATGCGGTTATAAAACTGCTTTTGTTCCTGAATTCGCTAAATTGCCTATGGATTCGTTATGGTATAGTTTTCATCAGAATCTTGACTATGAAAAAATTATTGAAGAATGTAAAAATGCTGCAGAACTTGGGTTGAAAACCGTTATTATTGACGATGGATGGCAAACAAATGATAATAACCGTGGTTATGCGTTTTGCGGTGATTGGGAAGCTTGCGAGAATAAAATGCACAATATGAAAGAGCTTGTAAAAGAAATTCATAATATTGGTATGAAAGTAATTCTTTGGTATTCAGTTCCTTTTATGGGCATTAACTCAAACAGATTTAACGAATTTAAAACTATGCTCCTTGATGAATCTGGTGATAAAAAAACATTTTTTGCACTTGACCCGAGATATAAAGAGGTGAGAAGCTATCTTTCATCTTTATATGAAAAGGCTGTGAAGGAATGGGATTTAGATGGATTAAAGCTCGATTTTATTGACAGCTTCGTTTTAAAAGGCGAATCATTAAAAAAAGATAAGAGACGCGATTTGGAATCTCTTGAAGATGCAATTCATTCGTTGATGGGTGAGATAAAAGAAAAATTGTCTTCCCTCAAGAGTGATATTCTCATTGAGTTTCGTCAATCGTACGTAGGACCTTCTATAAGAAAATATGGTAATATGCTTCGCGTGGGTGATTGCCCCGGGGATGTAATTACTAACAGAAGTCAGATTATAAATCTTCGCTTTACATCCGGTAAGACGGCTGTTCATTCTGATATGATAATGTGGAATAAAAATGATTCGGTAGAAAATGCTGCAGCACAATTTATTAACGTCATATATTCTGTTCCACAGGTTTCAATGCTTATAAATGAATTATCTGAAGAGCATAAAAAGATGCTGAAGTTTTTAGTTGGGTTCTGGAACGAAAACAGAGATATTTTATTGAATGGTAAGCTTACCGCAGAAAATCCCGAATGTGAATATTCGTCTGCAAGAGCAACCTGTAATGGCAGTGAAATTGTTACAGCGTATACTAATTCTCTTGTCGAAATATCTCAGAATAATTCAATAGTTATTAATGCTACAGCAAAAGAAACTCTCGTTCTTAAAAATGCCAAATCATATAAAATCAGAATTGTAAATTGTCTTGGTGAAGAGGTTTCTGACTACATAATTGAAAATGATTTTGAAGAAATTATTATTCCAAAATCAGGAATTGCGTACCTCAATAAATAAAAACAGGTCTGTAAATGTAATTCATTTACAGACCTGTTTTTTAAATTAATAATAATGCGTCATCAGGATATTTTTGTAACCATTTTTCTAACCAGATTTTATTACCTAAAGCATATGATGGTTCGCTGTGTCGCTTTGCCAAAGCAATTTCTTTTAATGCTAAAGCTCTTGTTTCATCATCGTAACTCATTACCTCAAGAATATGGTGTGCAACCCAGATTCTTATTGTAATGCTATCTATAAAGAGTAATTCTCTGAATTTTTCTTTTAATTCGGGTTGCTCATATTCAATTTCTTGAGCAATAAAGCGTATTCTTGCAGCAGCCTGATTGAAAACAAGAACCAAGTCCTCGTTTTCAAAGTCTTCTTCTTCCATTTGTGCAAGAATGTTAGCAGTTTCAAGATATTCACGAATTAACTTCATAACTAAATTCTCCTGTGAAATATAATAGGAAATCTTCTTATATATTTATTCTACAATTTTCGCTGATTTAAAGTAAAGTGCCTCAAAATTAATATTTTTTAATAAAAATTTTTTAGAAATATTTATATCAATTAAATAATTTGGTGAATATGTTCTTGACATAGTTATTTTGATTTGATAGAATTACAGAGCGATATTTGGAGACGTATCGAAGTGGTCATAACGGGGCTGACTCGAAATCAGTTAGGGAGCGATCCCCCGCGAGTTCGAATCTCGCCGTCTCCGCCAAAGAATAACCGTAATCTTGATACAAGGTTGCGGTTAATTTCTTTTTATGGTATAGTAAGAAAAAGGCGGTGATTTCTTTGTTCTTTTCAAAACGAAATCGCATTATAAAAAAGGCTGTCAAAAAAACAGTTTCGGAATTCGCCAACAGAACACCGAGAATATATGAGCATTTCTTTTACGGCGCATTTGATATTGCTCCGCAGAATCTTGTGATTTGGTATCTGTTTCAGACTGATGCTGAATTAGAAACTGCAAAGTCATCCAGCTATTGTGATGAGCTGGAGAAAGCGACAATTTCCAATTTGATTGCTCTTGGTTATCCGCAAGAAGCGTTTGAAATTACAAACATGGGTACTCCTAACATTACCTTTTGCGGCGGCACAGAAGAGGATCAGCAAAACATTTTGCATTCGTTAACATATAGAAAAGCCATGATTTCCTTCACTACGAAGGAAGATATAGACAATAAGGCAAATGGCGATTATCATATGTATTTTCAGTAAATGTACCCCTTAAACCCGATTTGCACCCCCTAACATCAAAAAAGGGGTGCATTTGTATTAAAATTAGGGTTATTCTTTTTTGGAATTATGATATAATGAGAAAAAGGCGGCGAACAACTTGTTTTTTTATAAAATTTTAAAACAATTCCCAAAGATTTTCTATTTTCATAACGGGAATAATATGTTATGATATAGTTAATATAATTAAGGAGTTTTTTTATGAATATTGCAGTTGCTCAATCCGGTGGACCTACTTGTGCTATTAATGCGTCACTTTTAGGTGTATTTAAAGGTGCAATCCGCTCAGATAAAATTGATATTGTTTTTGGCTCATTAAACGGCATAGAAGGAATTATTAACGATGATTTAATTATCTTAAATGATTATATAAAAACGTACCTTGATTTTGAAAAATTAAGACAGACTCCGTCAACCGTTCTTAATTCTTGTCGTTATAAATTACCTGAATATACAGAGGATTCTACTATTTACGAAAAAATCGTAAAAAATCTTAAAGCTCACGGAATTGGCGCCTTTTTCTATATTGGTGGTAACGATTCTATGGATACAGTTAACAAGCTTTCAAAGTATCTAACCGAGATTGGTAGTGACATTAAGGTTATTGGCATTCCAAAAACCATAGATAATGATTTGATGATTACCGACCACACACCAGGCTTTGGTTCTGCTGCGAAATATGTTGCAACAACCGTTCAGGAGATTGTTAGGGACTGTTCAGTTTACAGTATAAATTCTATTACCATTATTGAAATTATGGGAAGAGATACGGGATGGCTTACCGCGGCATCTGCAGTTTTACGTACAAATGGTGAGATTGCACCACACCTTATATATTTGCCCGAGGTTCATTTTTCTGTTCAGAATTTTATAAAGGATTTAAAACGTGTTCAACAAAGTCGTAGGGCGGTAGTCGTTGCAGTTTCTGAAGGTGTTACGCTTGATGAAGAGGATATAAATTCAGAATTTTATAATGAAACAAGCGATGAGTTTGGCCACAGATATTTATCAGGCGTAGGTAAAACTCTTGAAAATATCGTCAGAAAAGAAATTGGTTGCAAGGTTCGCTCAATAGAGCTCAACGTTATGCAGCGCTGTTCTTCGCACCTCAGTTCAAAAACTGATATTGAAGAATCTGAACAGATTGGTGTTATGGCAGTCGAGAGAGCATTAAAAGGCGAATCTGGTAAAGTTATGTATTTCAAGAGGGTTTCAAATGCACCTTACACTGTTGTTATTGATTCTGTCGATGCAAATGAAGTTGCAAATAAGGTTAAATATTTTCCGTTGGGATGGATCAATTCTAATGGTAATAACGTTACGGATGAAGCTGTTGATTATATATTGCCTTTGATTCAGGGAGAACAGGATATTCATTACCAGAATGGTGTACCTATTCATTTTAAATTAGGATGAAATAAAAAATTAAACTTTTAGTGGTTGTAGAAAACATTTTGTTTTTGCAACCACTTTTCTTGTTTTCAAATATATTAAGAAATGGTTACAATAGTGTCATTTAATTGACTTTTGGGGTTTAAAATGTTATTATATATTAGTTAAAATGTGCAATTGTGTGCATATCTGTTTTTGTTATATTAAGTTAACAGTTTTAAGTTCTGTTCGTTGAGGTGATTATTTTTGAAATCAAATACAGTTATATTCTTTACAGAAGAAATTGAAGCGAATTCAAATTTAATTAAAATGTTTGAATCTATTTCAAATGTTTCGGTTTGTTCTTATAGTTCACAAACATGGGATTCAATTGATTTATATGCCAAAAATATTGTAGCATTCGTTTTAGATGGTTTAACCCAGAATAAAAAATTCCCATGGATTGTTACAAAACTTTCTGAGGATGGCGTATTTAACGAAGTTCCTGTTATTTTCACTTCTGATGAATCGATGTATGCTTTTGAAAATTCAGGATACAGAGCTTGTGCTATCGATTTGATTACCGAGCCGATTCGTCATGATGTTTTTGTAAGACGTTTTGAAAATCTTGTTGAAATATTTCATTTAAAAAAGCAAATGAATAAAATGGCAAGTATTCAGACAAAACGTATTTTAGACCAGGCGAATATGCTTAAAGAGCAGACAAACAAAATGAATACTATGAACTTTGAGCTTGTTGAGCTTCTTGTTGCGGCTATTGAAAGCCGTGATATGGAATCAGGTCAACATATAAAAAGAATCAAGTATTTCACAAAAGCACTTACAGATGTCGTTGTAAAAGAATGTCCTGAGTACAACATTACTGCAATTCAGGCTGAATATATCTTTTTAGCTTCTTCCGTTCATGATATTGGTAAAATTGCAATTCCTGATGCAATTATGTTAAAACCGGGTCGCTTAACACGTGAAGAGTTTGAAATAATGAAAACTCACACTACTCATGGTGCAAAACTTCTTGATATGATGGAAGAAATCGGCGACACTCAATATTCAAAATATTGTCGTGATATTTGTCTTTATCACCATGAAAGATGGGATGGTAAGGGTTACCCCAAGGGATTAAAGGGGGATGATATTCCGATTTCTGCACAGATTGTTTCTGTTGCTGACTGTTATGATGCCCTTACAAGCGACCGACCTTACAAAAACGCACTTTCACACGATGAAGCGGTTGAACTTATTACAACAGGTGCTTGCGGTACTTTTTCTGAGCAATTACTTAATTGTTTCAGAATTGCTTTACCTGAGTTCCAAAGAATTGAGCGTAATTTTAAAGCGGCGAGTGCAGAGCAACCAACTGAGTCGATTGCAAGTAAATATACAACAGAGTTCCAACTTTATGCAGAGCATCATAATAATAACGATGAAGATGCAGAACGTGAGCTTAAAATTTCAATCTGTGAAGATAAATTGCTTTCTGCATATAATGTTATTTTTGAGGCGGATGTTGCCGAAAACGATTTCAGAGTAATACGTGGTTCGTGGTCTCCGCTTTTCCCATACTTACCAAATAATATTTATGAGGCTTTTGCTCAGTGTCATAAAATATGTCATCCTGCTGATTCTGCAAGATTTTTACAGAATGTTTCTATGTCTGCGTTTAAAGAGCTTGTAAAAGCAGGAATTATGAAAACCCGTGTTGAATTCAGAGCCATTAAAAAAGATACTGAATATGTTATTTTAGGTATCATTGCTTTTGAAGCCGATGAAAACGGAGAAATTACTAAGGTTTTCGGTGCATTTGATGCATATTTCGAGGATGAAATCGAAAAAGAGATTCAAAGAAGCTTTATGGTTTCAGATGGTCTTACAGGCATTCCTCTTCAGAAAAAATTCGGTAAGGACGTTGACAATTTTATAAGTCTTATGCCAAATGCTCAGAATGCACTCATCTTTATTGATGTAGATGAAATGGGTCTTATCAATAGTCTTTTCGGCTATGAATACGGTAACTCATTTATTAAAGAAATCGCAAACAAACTCAGAGAATTTCAGGAAAATCACGATATTTATATTGGTAAAGCTTCAGCAGATAAATTCCTTGTGTTTGTAAAAAACGTAGGTAAATTAAGAGAGTTGATTTTGCTTATTGACTCGCTTCACAAAAGCTTAAGAAGAAGCTACCATACAACTTCTGAAATTGGTATTTTTACTGTTACTTTAGGTATTGCTAAATATCCGCAGGACGGTAAAAACTTTAAAGAGCTCTTTAATAATGCTGAGTTTGCTTCAAAAGCTGCGAAATTAAATAAAAGAAGCACATACGCTTTCTTTAATGAGTCAATGAAAGATTTTTCTCAGCTTTCTTCAGAAATAAATGAGCTCGAAAATTCATTCACTACAGATAAAACACAAAAATTCTTCCCTGTTATAAGCAAAAAAACAGGCGAGTTAATTTGTTATGATTACAATCCTTTTGCAGGTTCTTTAAGTAAAATAGCATTCACATCAGACTTATATCACGCAATAAATAAATCTGATGCTAATGTAAAAAATCTTAGCCTTCTTGCAATTAAAAATTTGTTGTTGACCCTTATTGAAAAGAAAGAACAAGGTCAGACGATTCCGCCAATTTCAATATATACACTTTTAGTTCCCGAGGATGTTCTCAGCTTTATTCAGAATCTTAATGACTTTGTTGCAGAAAATAATTGCAGTGATATTGATTTGACGATTAACGTTCCGCAGGATTTCCTTGAGAATATTGATATCAGGCATCTTAACACATTTTCATCGTTCTTAAAGAGTATAGGTTTTTCTTTGGGTGTATATTTAGTAGGTGAAAGGTATATTCATAACTCTTGCTATACACGTGGCGTTTTCAAGAGAATTGTTGTAGCTCCTACCTTTGTTGATACAGCATTGCTTTCGAATTCTGCTTCAAGCTATGCTGCACTCACGCTCAACAACCTCAAAACAGTTTCTCAATATGTTTCTATACCGTTAACGGTTACTGACGCAGATGCAGCAAATTTATTCAATTGTGGTTGTAATGATTTTACACACACATTAGAACCTGTAAACAGCTTTGAGGATATGTTTGCAGATTTCAAAAATCGTGAAGCTTTCAAAAACGATAAAGTAATGGAAAAACCATTTATCAACAGCATTAATCCGGCTATGTTTTTACATGATTTTGTGAACTCTTCAATTGTTCTGGTTTCATATGATGCTAATCACGATAAAATTGAAATTTCTGAAAATGCAAGTGTAATATTCGGATTTGACGTAAAATCAAGCTTTGGTGATTCTTCAATAGATTTTGTCCACAAATTTATTGCTGAAGATGATTTTGAAAAGTTTATGATGGCTGTTTCTTCAGCTAAAGAAACATTGAAACCTGTACTTTGTACTGTTAAATGTGTTTCTAATACAGATTTATCTGAGCACAAAGAATACACAATTTCTATTCAATGTATTTTAAATCACATTGGTCAACCAACCAGATTCCAATGCTTGATTATTCCAAATTAAAGTTTTTTCTGATTGTTTCTATAATCCTTGTTTCAATTCTTGAAACATACGAACGGGATATTTTCAAATCCTTTGCAACTTCCTTTTGAGTTTGTGGTGGATTTCCATCTAAACCATAGCGCTTTATAATTATTAATTTGTCGCGTTTGTTCTTTATATCATCAATGATTTTTAGTGTTTTTTTCAGTTTTTCATTGGTATCAATATCGTCGATTATTGTATCATCGACAGAAATTATATCAATAAGCGTCAAAGGGTTTCCTTCACTATCTGTATCAATCGGTTCGTTAAAAGAAATCTCCTGAGAAGTTTTTTTGATGTTTCTGAAATACATCAGTATTTCGTTCTCAATACATCTTGAAACGTACGTTGCAAGCTTTGTGCCTTTTTCAGGATTAAAACTGTTTATTCCTTTTATTAAGCCAATTGTTCCTATTGAAATCAAATCATCCTGTTCGTTGTAGGTTGAGTAATATTTTTTAATAATATGTGCAACCAACCTCAAATTGTGTTTAATTAGTTTATCTTTAGCGGTTTTATCTCCGTTAATCATTTGCTCTATCGCTTCTGCTTCTTCTTTTTTTGAAAGCGGAGCGGGGAACGAATCAGCATTTGTAACGTGGAGAATAAAAACAAGCAAATTACCGATTAATGAAAAAATATCCATAATTAACACCTCAGTGTTAGATATATTCATAAAAGAACGGTCTTTTGCAAGTCCATTGAAAAAGAGTGATTATATGTCAAAAATTGATCAATTTAAATTGACGATACGTTTTTCAACAACGTTTATACTTTGCGCTATACTTTCAGGTGTTTATTTTTTCATCTGGAACAACGTTTATAACCCTGAGTTTGAAAATGAATTCAGAGGGCAGGGTAAAATGTTTATTGTAACAGTTTATTTCTTGATTTTAATCGTTACAAGCTTTGCTTTAGGCGCATCAAAGGTTGATAAATTCAGAAAAAGTGAAATAATGTTCTATCAGATTCTTGCGGTTATTTTCGCTAACTGTATTGCTTACGCCCAGATATGTTTGCTTGAAGCTGTTTTGGCAAATATTTTTGGTATGCTCTACATCCTTTTGATTCAAGGCGTTGTAATTGTTGCGTGGACTCTTATTGCAACAGAAATTGTCAGAAGATTAAGTCCGCCTGAAGAAATGCTTATTATTTACGGAAGCCATCTCGCAACAGAAATTGTTTATAAAATGAGCGAAATGGAAGAACGTTATAAAATAAACGAGTCAATTAACGTTGATGCTGGTTTTGATGAAATTGTTGAAAAAATTAACAAATTCAATAGTGTTATTATTTGTGATGTTCCAGCGAGAATGCGTAACGATATATTAAAATATTGCTATCAGGAAAATAAAAGCATTTATGTTGTTCCTAAGATTTCTGATATTATTGTAAGAAGCTCTGCTGAAATCACATATTTTGACTCACCAATACTTCATGCTTATTCTCAAGGGTTGACAATTGAACAGAGAGCAGTAAAGCGTCTTATGGATATTGTTTTATCTTTAATTGCTATTGTTGTATTTTCACCTGCTTTTATAATAATTTCGTTGGCAATTAAGCTTTATGATGGTGGCCCTGTTTTCTATAAGCAAGCGAGAGCTACCAAGGATTTACGTGTTTTTGACATATTAAAATTCCGCAGTATGATTGTTGATGCAGAAAAAGATGGTCCTCAACCTGCTACAGATAATGATTCACGTATTACTCCGGTAGGTAAAATCATCAGAGCACTGCGTGTTGACGAATTACCGCAGATATTCAATATTCTTAAAGGTGATATGTCTGTAGTAGGCCCAAGACCTGAAAGAGTTGAACACGTAGAAAAGTATTCAGAGCAAATTCCTGAGTTTACTTGTAGGTATAAGGTTAGGGGAGGTCTTACCGGTTACGCACAGATTTTCGGTAAGTATAACACTTCTGCTTACAATAAATTAAAAATGGATTTAATGTATATACAAAATTATTCTTTGGCATTAGATATAAAGCTTATTATAATGACGTTGAAAATCTTGTTTAAAAAAGATAGTACAGAGGGTTTTAAAGAAAGAAAAAGGAAGAGTGCTGATAAATAATGTTATATTATATGATTATGGCAGGCGGAATCGGCTCAAGAATGAATTCACCCGAACTGCCAAAGCAGTTTTTAAAAGTAGCA
Source organism: Acutalibacteraceae bacterium (assembly GCA_045646485.1). Classification (GTDB taxonomy): domain Bacteria; phylum Bacillota; class Clostridia; order Oscillospirales; family Acutalibacteraceae; genus DTU089. The sequence goes on along the minus strand of JAZRKU010000028.1, from coordinate 14,153 downwards.
GATGAACCGATTATTGTTAAGACAATACGCAATTTTGAAGAATTCGGTTCTTTTACTGCAGGTGTTGTATGTTGTCCTATAGATTGGATAGAATATACTAAGGCTATGCTTCTTGAGTATGGCATTTCTTCTGATTCAATTTCTGTTATTTCAGGGGGAAAAAACAGAAATTGTTCTGTTAAAAATGGATGTAAATTTTTAAGTCGTAAATATAATACTACAAAAGATGATGTAATTATCACTCATGATGCAGTAAGACCTTTTATAAATTCAAGAATTATAAAAGACAATATTTCAGCAGTTAATGAGTTTGGTGCAGCAAATACAGTTATGCCGATTTATGATTCAATAATCCGTTCTGAGGATGGTGTGTTTTTAAAAGAAAACGTTAAAAGAGATGATATTTTCAGAGTGCAAACACCGCAGTCTTTCAAATTCAAAGAGCTAGAATCAATTATTAACAGTCTTTCAGATGAAGAATTAGAGCGCTACACAGACGTTGCTTCAATTTTTTACGATAGGGGTTATGATGTCAAGCTTGTCAAAGGCTCTGACAATAACATCAAAATCACAACACCTTTTGATTTAGCGGTTGCAGGTGCTATTGTAGCAAACAGTAATTAGCTTATATATTCTTCTAAAATTTTTTGAAGCTCTGCTTCACTTTTTACAATAATTCCTTTTTTAAGCTTTGAAGCATCTTCTTCTGGTAATGTGTCTGTAAACACTTCAAATGTTTCTTTTGGTGCTTCATTATCGTTTACAAAAAGGGCGATTCTGCCTTTGTAATCTCTCAGTGTGTAAAAATAAACAGAGGTAGTTTCAGCAGTATTATTTATATTTTCAGGCTTTTTATTAAAGTTATTACTAATTGTAAGTGTCGCAAGTGACACTAAAGCAATAATCGGGATTATTATTTTTTTCATAAAAATGTCCTTTTTGTTTTTCTTTTTAGTTTTAACTTTGTTTTAAATATTATTCAATAAGGTTCGGGAGGCGGAATCCTTTATGGCTAATAATAGCAGAAAAAAAGGGTCAGTAAAAAGAACATCAGCAAATGTTAACAGAGGTAAACGTTCAAGCGGCAGAAAACGTCGTGAGCGTAAGCCTATGAAGCGTGGCACAAGAATTTTCCTTTCTACTATAGGAGTTCTTTTTGCAACGGGTATAATTTGTGCCGGTGTTGCTTGTGCTTATGTTTTGGATTATGCTTATAATTACGTTTATGGTCCGAGAGTCATAAACCTCGAAGAATACAGAGCTAATCAGCAACAAACAAGTATTATTTATGGTTATGACGAAAATAATGAAGAGGTAGAATTACTTCGTCTTCATGGTGCACAAAACCGTGTTTGGATGGATTATAAGGATATTCCGGAAGATATGGTTAATGCATTCCGTGACCTTGAAGACAAACGTTTTAACGAGCATAACGGTGTAGACTGGGTAAGAACTATCGGTGGTGTTATTAAGAGTAAATTTGAACAAGGCGGTTCAACGATTACTCAACAGCTAATTAAGAATCTTACAGGTGAAAACAACCGTGATATTTCACGTAAATTCTATGAAATTCTTAATGCTTTAAATATGGAGCGTTTCTATTCTAAAGATACAATTATGGAAGCTTACCTTAATACAATATACCTTGGTAACGGTTGCTACGGAATTAAAACTGCTGCCGAAGAGTATTTTGGTAAAGACGTTGAAGATTTAAACGTAGCGGAATGTGCAAGTATTGCTGTTATTACAAAAGCACCTGCTGATTATGACCCGTTTACAAATCTTGATGCTCACATAGAGCGTCAGCAGGACTGTCTTTATATTATGTATCAGAATGGTACGTTAACTAAGGCAGAGTATAAAGAAGCAGAGGCTTACGAATTAATTTTTACAAATAGTGAAAAATATGAGGGTAGTCAGGTGACTGAGGATGACGAAGAAGAGCCTGAATACACTGAAGATGATATTAAGTATACCGATACAACAGGTGATTCTGAGCAATCCTCTTACTACGTTGAGTATGTTATAGATAAAGTTATAGAGGACCTCATGGAAGAATATGATTTAACTTATAACGAAGCATGGAGAAAAGTTTTCTTCGGTGGTCTGAGAATATACACTGCAATTGATTTGAAGGCTCAGGCGGCAGCAGAGAAGGTTTATGTGGAGCGTAAGACCTTCCCTGAAGAGAAAGATACAAAAGATGAACCTGCTGTACAATCTGCAATTACCATTATGGACTATAGTGGCAGAGTTGTTGCAATGGTAGGTGGCGCAGGTGAAAAGAAGGACTTCAGAGTTCTTAACAGAGCAAGTTCATCTCCTCGTCAACCAGGTTCATCTATTAAACCGCTTTCAGTTTATGCACCTGTTATTGAAAATAACGTGGCTACCTGGTCGACGATGGTTCAGAACTACGGTATCAGAATGGGCTCTTCAAGATGGCCTGTAAACTATGGTGGTTCATATGGCTCTGCTAACTCTTTTGTTACCGTGCAATATGCTCTTCAGGTTTCTTATAATACAGTACCCGCTCAGCTTGTTAAAAGACTTGGTATCGAGCCATGTTTCGATTTTCTTGTTGATGACCTTAAATTTACAACATTTGTTACTGATGAAGATGATCCGGATTACGATGGCAACTACTCTTCAATTTGCGTTGGTGGTGTAAGTGAAGGTGTTACAACACTTGAAATGACTGCTGCGTATGCTATTTTTGGTAACAATGGTTATTATTTTGAACCATATTGTTATTACAAGGTTACTAATAATGACGGTTCAGAAATACTTCTTACAGATGGCGACTCAAAAGGTGAACAAGTTATAAGCGAAAGTACAGCAGGTGTTATGAAGCACTTGTTAAAAACAGTTTCATCATCAGGTACAGGTGCCGGTTATGGTGTGAGTGGTTTTGAAAACTTCTCAAAAACAGGTACAACATCAGATGATAAAGACCGTTGGTATGTAGGTGGTACTCCACACTATGTTGCAGCTGTTTGGTATGGTTATGACAAGCCAAAGAAAATTACTAACACCTCGGGTAACCCTGCAGGTAAAATTTACAGAGAAGTTATGAATGCAATACACGAGGATTTAGAACCAAAATCATTCCCATCTTCTAATGGTGTGGTTGCAAGAAAATATTGTAAAATTACAGGTGACATAGCTTCAGCAACTTGTGCACAGACAGGAACAGGTTATTACAGAACCTCTAAAATTCCACCGACCTGTAACAACTGTGCTATGATTCACGCTATTGGTTCAGAAATACCCGATGAAGCAACAACTTCACAACTTACAACTACTACGGAACCATCGACAGTTAAACCGTCGTCACCACCAAAGACTACACATCCTCAGACAACTGTACCGGTAGTTCCGCCAACCTCTCCAGACTCAACAACTCAGGGACCTCCGCCGGTAGAGCCTACAACGGGGCCGTTAGTAACAACTACTGCACCACCTATACCTGTGCAATAAATTAAAATAAAAGCCGAAAAGAGAAATTCACTTTTCGGCTTTTTGGAGTAAATTATGATCATTTTATCCGTCGATTATGGCGACAAAAGAACAGGAATTGCTGTATGCGATAAATTCGAAATGTTAGCTTCTCCTGTTTGTGTTATAACTGAATGGAATATCGATAATCTTGCATTAAAAATTATTGATATTGCAAATGAGAAAAAAGCAGAAGAAATTGTAATTGGTTTACCTAAGAATATGGATGGTAGTTCAGGCTTCAGAGCAGATGCCTGCAAGAGTCTTGGCGAAAAATTATCCTCTTTGACAGATTTACCGATTAAATTCTGGGATGAACGACTTACAACTGTTTCTGCTCACAAAATTTTGAACGAAAATAATATTCGTTCTAAAAAGCGTAAAGCAGTAGTTGATGCTGTTGCAGCGGATATTATTTTACAGGATTACATAGATTCAAGAAAATATAGTAAGGGGAGTATGTAATATGAAAACTATAAAAAACGGTGTTTATCCTACAATGGTCACACCTTTTACAGATGATAACAAGGTTGATTTTGACGGTATTTTACAGCTTTTGGATTGGTACAGCTACCGTGGCGTTGATGGAATTTTTGCTATTTGTCAAAGTAGTGAGATTTTCTATTTATCCTTTGAAGAGCGTCTTGAAATTTTGAAATTCATTATGGCTAATAAGCCTGAAGGAATGGATATTGTGGCTTCCGGTCACGTTTCTGATGACTTAGAAACACAAATTAAAGAGGCTAAAGCGTTTATCGAAACAGGAATTGATGCTTACGTATTTATTTCAAACAGATTTGCAAAAGATGATGAGAGTGATGAAGTTTTATTAAAAAATATGAAATACGTTGCTGATTCTTTACCTGAAATTCCTTTCGGCGTTTACGAATGTCCGTATCCTTACAAGAGAGTTCTTACACCTGAAGTTTTAAAAGAGTTAGCAATTGACGGAAGATTTCAGTTCTTAAAGGACACCTGCTGTGACACCGAAATGCTCAAAGCAAAGCATGCGGCTGTAAAGGGCAGCAATCTTAAAATATTTAATGCAAATGCCGCTACGTTCTTACAAAGCCTGAGAATGGGTTGTGCAGGTTACTCAGGTGTTATGGCAAACTTCCACCCTGAGCTTTATAGCATGTTAATTAACGCCTTTAATAACGGCGATATGAAGCTTGCAGAAAAATTACAGAATATTGTTGGTTATATGTCTGTAACAGAATGTCAGTGCTATCCTGTCAATGCAAAATACTACTTAAGTCTTGATGGTGTTGATATCGGTATTAATTCAAGAGTACGTAATCCACAGGAATTAACAGAAACCAGAAAATTAGAAATTGTTCAGATGTTTGAATTTACTAATGAAATAAAAAATACCATTTTAAAGTAAAATTTGCTTGGTTTTTATAAAAATATTTATGTTTTTTTCTCAAAAATATTGACACTCAAAATGATGGTGGTATAATAAATTGTCAAAGGTTTTTTTAACCTGTGTCCAATTTTCACGAATGAAAGGTGAACAAAAATGGAAAGAAAAGTTGGTACTGTTTCAAGAGGTATCCGTTGTCCTATTATCAGAGAAGGCGACAACCTTGCGAAAATAGTTGCAGACAGTGTTATTGAAGCGGCTGAAAGCGAAGGTTTTTCTCTTCGTGACAGAGACGTTATTTCTGTTACTGAGTCTATCGTAGCAAGAAGCCAGGGTAACTATGCTTCTGTAGAGGCAATTGCAAAAGATGTAAAAGCAAAATTAGGTGGCGAAACAATTGGTGTTATTTTCCCGATTCTTTCAAGAAACCGTTTTGCAATTTGTCTTAAAGGTATTGCAATGGGAGCTAAAAAGATTGTTCTTATGCTCAGCTACCCAAGTGATGAGGTTGGTAACTGCCTTGTTTCATTAGATAAAATTGATGAAGCCGGTATTAACCCGTATAGCGATGTTTTAACACTTGAAAAATATCGTGAGCTTTTCGGTGAAAATAAACACGAATTTACAGGCGTTGACTATGTAGAATATTATTCACAGATTATCCGCGAAGCAGGTGCTGAAGTAGAGGTTATCTTTGCGAATCAGCCAACAACAATTCTTAATTACACAGATTGTGTTCTTAACTGTGATATTCACACACGTGCAAGAACAAAGAGAATTCTTCTTAAAAACGGTGCTAAGGTTGTTTGTGGTCTTGACGACATTCTTAACAGCTCGGTTGATGGTAGCGGATGTAATGAGAAATACGGCCTTTTAGGTTCAAATAAATCAACTGAAGACACTATTAAGCTTTTCCCGAGAGAGTGTAAAGATTTTGTTCTTGAAATTCAGAAACTCGTTCTTGATGCAACCGGTAAACACGTTGAGGTTATGGTCTACGGTGACGGTGCTTTCAAAGACCCACAGGGTAAGATCTGGGAACTTGCTGACCCTTGTGTTTCACCTGCATTTACAGATGGCTTAATTGGTACACCAAACGAATTAAAACTTAAATATCTTGCTGATAATGATTTTAAAGATTTGAGCGGTGAAGAACTCAAAAAAGCTATTTCAGAAAGTATTAAAGCTAAGAGTGACAACCTTGTTGGTAATATGGCTTCTCAGGGTACTACCCCAAGACAATTAACAGACCTTATAGGTTCTCTCTGTGACTTAACAAGTGGTTCAGGCGACAAAGGTACTCCTGTTGTTCTTGTTCAGGGTTATTTCGATAACTACACAAACTGATTTTTATTACAACGGAGGTAAAGAAAATGGAAATTATTAAAAGACCAGATGATATGCAAAGAATCACCACAAAGGAACTTGCAAACGCTTTTATAGATGAACAAGTAGAAAAGGTAAGAGCTCAAGTTGGCAATAAGAAAGTTTTACTCGCACTTTCAGGTGGTGTTGACTCTTCTGTTGTTGCTGCACTTCTTATTAAAGCAATTGGCAAACAATTGGTTTGTGTTCACGTAAACCACGGTCTTATGAGAAAAGGCGAGAGTGAACAGGTTATTGAAGTTTTCGGCAAGCAATTAGATGCTAATTTGATTTATATTGATGCTACTGACAGATTTTTGGATAAATTAGCAGGTGTTAGTGACCCTGAAAAGAAAAGAAAAATTATCGGTGGCGAATTTATAGAAGTATTTGATGAAGAATCAAAAAAATTAGAAGGAATATCATTCCTTGCACAGGGTACAATTTATCCTGATATTCTTGAAAGTGATGGTGTTAAAGCTCACCATAATGTTGGTGGTCTTCCTGAAGATATGCAGATGGAACTCGTTGAACCTGTTGCACTTCTTTACAAAGATGAAGTTCGTGTAGTTGGTTCTGCACTTGGTCTTCCTGACGAAATGGTTTATCGTCAACCATTCCCGGGACCGGGACTTGGAGTTCGTTGTCTTGGTGCAATTACACGCGACAGACTTCATGCACTTCGTGAAGCAGATGCCATTCTTCGTGAAGAATTTGATAAATGTGGTCTTGCAGGTGAGGTATGGCAGTATTTTATTGCTGTTCCTGACGTTAAGAGTGTTGGTGTTAAAGATTCTAAACGTTATGAGGGTTGGCCTGCAATTATTCGTGCAGTTAACACAACAGATGCTATGAGTGCTACAATAGAAGAAATTCCATATTCAATTCTTCATAAAATTACAGATAGAATCACACACGAGGTTGATGGTATTAACAGAGTACTTTACGACCTTACACCGAAGCCGATTGGCACTATCGAGTGGGAATGATTTTGTTTCACAAAATCAACTATGATTGCCTTACAGCAAGTTATAATACGCTGAAGCGTAGTTATGATTTGCTTAGCAAAGTTAATTTTAGCAATCATATCATAACATTTAGCGAAGCTAAATTCATAACTCTAAACGCATAACTTATAAGTTATGCTTAGAGAAACAGTTATGAGTTTGCTTCGCTTTTTTATAAGGTGAGAAGTATGGCAGATAGTGTTTTGAGAGATAAATCAAAAGAATTTGCAATGAAAATAGTTTTAGTTTGCAGAAAAATGAAAAAGAATGGTATTGAGAGTGCATTAGTTAATCAATTATTACGTTCAGGGACTTCTGTAGGTGCAAATATACATGAAGCCCAGTATGCTCAAGGTACAAAAGATTTTATATCAAAATTAGAAATCGCATTAAAAGAATGTAACGAAAGCGAGTATTGGCTTGAACTTTTAAAAGATACAGATAGTATTTCTGTTGATGAATTTACAATACTTCAGAAATATTGTATCGACTTGCGACGTATGCTCGTTTCATCTGTAACAACTTTGAAAAATAAAACAAAAAAATAATTTATGAGGTCTAAAAATATGTCTATCAGTAAAAAACTTGAAATAATTTATCATAACGGACAACCTGATGGTATCCGTTCTATAAGAAGACATCTTTCAACTATGACTACATATGTTATTCCCCGAACACTTCTTTCAGAATCAAAAAAGCTTTCAGGAATAAATCGTCCTGGCATATATTATCTGATAAGTGAAAATGACGATAATAAAATTGCTCAGATATATGTAGGGCAGACTCGTAACGGCGTTTCAAGACTCGATGACCACAACCGTTCTAAGGATTTTTGGAACAAAGCTATTATGTTTTTGGCAGATAATAAAACTTTTTCTCTTGATATGATTAGTGGTCTTGAAGCTTATGCAATTTCAGAAGCCCACGAATCGAATAGGTATAAAGTTGAAAATACTGTAAATCCCAAGTATGAGATTGATGAATATGATCTTCCATTGATTGAAGAGGTTTATGAAGAAATAAAATTTATAATGGCAACTCAAGGTTATAAAATGGAGAATTCTCAAAACAATTTGAATGAATTTAATACTTTACATACAACCAGAAACGGAACTCTCGCTTTTGGCATTTATAATGGAGAACATTTTGATGTTTTGGAAGGTTCTGAAATTGATATGAAACGCAAATGTCATTCACCAACGATTGAAAGACAACGTCAAACTGCACTAAAAAATGGTGACATAGTGAAAAAAGGTGAAAAATATATTTTATCAATATCAGTATCATTTACTTCCCCAAGTTCTGCGTCTATGTTCGTTATTGGTGGTTCAACAAATGGGTGGATTGAGTGGAAAAACAAAGAGGGGAAAACACTTGATGAAATATATAGAAAAGGGATTTAAGTAGAGGTAGTTATGGCTTTATTAAACTTCAAACGCACAAAGCTTGCTTGTTATACAGCATATTTTACAATGTCATCAATATTCAGCTTACCACCGCTATTATTTATGACGTTTCATAATTTATATAATATTTCTTATACACTTTTAGGAACACTCGTTTTAACTAATTTCTGCACTCAGATGTTGGTTGATTTAATTTTTACACTATTCTCTAAAAAGTTTAATATTAAAAAAGTGGTGAGGGTAATGCCATGTATTACTTCTCTCGGTCTTTTTATTTATGCGTTAATACCTAATTTTTTCCCTCAATATGCTTATATAGGATTAGTTCTGGGTACAATTATTTTCTCGGTATCAGCAGGTCTTTCTGAGGTGCTTTTAAGTCCTGTTATTGCAGCGATTCCTTCAGAAAATCCTCAAAAAGATATGAGTATGCTTCACTCGCTTTATGCGTTCGGATTCTTTACGGTTGTAGTGGTAAGTACGCTCTTTTTAAAAATATTCGGTAATGAAAATTGGATGTATTTAACCTTATTTTTAGGTGCATTGCCACTTATTGCAGCAATTCTTTTTAAAGTGTCACCAATGCCAGAAATGAATAACGAAGAAGCTAAAACTGATAATTCTCAAAAGAACAAAAAAAGAACTATCGGGTTGGCACTTTGTGTCGGATGTATCTTTTTAGGCAGTTGTGCAGAAAATACAATGTCAAATTGGATTTCTACATATATGGAAAATGCACTTGGTATTGACAAGGCGTTAGGCGATATTTTAGGAATGGCAATGTTCGCTATTCTTTTGGGTATAACAAGAATTTCATATGCAAAATATGGAAAAAATATATCTAAGTTTTTACTTGTAAGTATGATTTGTGCTGCAGTTTGTTACTTAACAGTAAGTTTTTCAAATAATATTATTTTAAGTTTTGCAGGTTGTATTTTTACCGGCATTTTTACTTCAATGCTCTGGCCGGGTACACTTATTCTTATGGAAGAAAAAGTAAAGGGTGTAGGTGTTGCCGCATATGCTTTAATGGCATCAGCCGGTGATTTCGGTGCATCTTTAGCACCGCAACTTATGGGAATTGTCATAGATAACGTATCTGTAAGTAATTTTGCTTCAGAAATGAGTGTTACACTAAATCTTTCACCTGAACAAATAGGTTTAAAAGTTGGTATGCTTGTTACATCCGCTTTTCCTATACTTGGTGCAATTTTATTGATGTATATTATAAGATTTTTCAAAAAAGAAAAAATACAGGAGAATTAAATGCAAAATATTACTTTCGAAGATTTTAACAAACTTCAATTTAAATTGTACGAAAAAAATCCAATTATAAAAAATCCGTTAAGCAGTTTTGTAATTGCTGACCCGAGTGTTTTAACACCAGATGTTTCGCACGACAATAAATTTCATCTTTTTTGTCACACTTTTTTCGGTGTTTATATGTACGACAGTTATGATGGAATAAATTTTAAAAAGGTAAAAAAAATTACAAATCGTGCTATGCGACCTGATATTAATTATATAGATGGTACATATTATTTGTTTTTCGAAAGAACCAAGCCTGTTATCTGTAATTTATTAAGTCTTTTCGGGTTAAAATGGAAATCTGAAATTTACTGCAAAAAATCTGCTGATTTAAAAGAATGGTCTGATTCATTTCCTGTAATTACAAAATCAAGATATTATCACGAAGATAGCAGGGGGAGTGCTATTTCAAATCCATTTCTTATTAAAATCGACAATAAATACAGACTTTACTATTCCTGCGGTCTGACTTTTATTGATGACTGTGGATTTTGTGAACCGACACACATAAGCTTCGCTGAAAGCGAAAGCATTACACAAAACTACAATTCATTAGAAAAACCAATCATCAGCCCTGACCCTGACTCAAAATATCTGAATCTCTGTTCAGGTTGTCTTAAGGTTTACAAACTCAAGGATTGTTATATAGGTTTACAAAACGGTCTTTTTAAAGAGGGTGAAAAAAGTCATTCTGCAATTATGCTTTTAAAGTCAGATAATGGTGTAAATTTTGATTTTGTAAAATCATTTCTTGTTCCGCAAAAATGTGGTGATAATAATTGGATGGCGCAATACGTTTATGCTTGTTGTTTAACAAAACACAATAACAAATTAAGATTATATTTTAATGCACGTAATGTTTCAAATAATTTATTCGGCAGAGAGTCTATAGGAATTTTTGAAGCAGAAATATAGTATCAATTAACTTGACAATTGAGTATAGTGGTAGTATAATATCAAACGTAATTAAACCGTTGATGCGGAGATAACGGCAATTATGCCTTTACAGAGAGCCTGTGTTGCTGAAAGTCAGGTAAGAAACAAGTTGTCAAATGGACCGCGGAGGGTGCAGTCAAATGTGTTTTTCACAGAGTATTCTGCAACGTGTTAGCATACGTTAGTTGCTGAAGGTATGTTTGTACCTTAAAGTGCATAGTTCAACTATGAATTCAAGGTGGCACCGCGGATTTTCAAAATTCGTCCTTGACAGTTTTATCATTAATTCTGTCAAGGGCTTTCTTATTTCCTTGACGAAAGGGAGTAATTAATATGCTTTTAACAAAACGATGGTGCAAATCAAGATAATCTTAACTTGAGATTTATTAATTATCTTGGAGGAAACAATTATGGAATTAAACAATATTGATTTTGAAACTTATTTTAAACAATATCCTAATAAGGAAGGCTTTTTTGGTAAATATGGTGGTGCTTATGTTTCACCAGAATTAAAAAAAGCAATGGAAGAAATTACCGAAGCCTACTTTACTATTTGTAAATCGAGCAAATTTATTAGTGAACTTCGTAGAATACGTCACGATTTTCAAGGCAGACCAACACCAATTTCTCATTTAGAGAGACTTTCAGAAAGCCTTGGCAATGTTCAGCTTTATGTTAAAAGGGAAGATTTAAACCACACAGGAGCACATAAATTAAATCACTGTATGGGTGAAGCACTTTTAGCAAAATATATGGGTAAGAAAAAAGTAATTGCTGAAACAGGTGCAGGTCAGCACGGTGTTGCTCTTGCTACTGCTGCGGCTTATTTTGGTCTTCAATGCGATATTTATATGGGTGCGGTTGATATAAAAAAACAAGCTCCAAATGTTGCAAGAATGAAGATTTTAGGTGCTAATGTTATTGAAGTAACAGAAGGTTTACAAACACTCAAAGAAGCAGTTGACGCTGCATTTAACGCTTATATGAACGAATATAAAGATGCAATTTATTGCATTGGTTCTGTTTTGGGTCCGCATCCGTTTCCTTTAATGGTACGTGATTTCCAAAGCGTTATTGGTGTTGAAGCAAGAGAGCAATTTATTGGTATGACAGGCGAGTTACCTGATGCAGTTGTTGCTTGTGTTGGTGGCGGTTCAAATGCTATGGGTATTTTCTCAGGCTTCTTAAATGACCCTGTTGATATTTATGGTATTGAACCATTAGGAAGAGGCACTACTCTTGGTGACCACGCAGCAAGTCTTAAATATGGTACTGAGGGCATAATGCACGGCTTTAACAGTATAATGTTAAAGGATGAAAACGGTGAACCTGCACCGGTTTATTCGATTGCAAGTGGTCTTGATTATCCGTCATCCGGTCCTGAACACGCTTTCTTACAAGAAGTAGGCAGAATTAAATATGACGTTGTGAATGATGATGAAACTCTTGATGCGTTTTTTACTCTTTCAAGACTTGAAGGTATTATTCCTGCAATTGAGAGTGCTCACGCTGTTGCTTACGGTATGAAGCTTGCAAAAGAAATGGGCAGAGGTTCTGTTCTTATTAATCTTTCAGGTCGTGGCGATAAAGATATGGACTACATTATTGAAAAATATGGAATAAGATAATGTTTGATTATGTTATATATTTTATAATAACTTTTTTTGCCACTACAATTTGTTCTCTTACCGGTATGGGTGGAGGAGTTATTATAAAGCCTGTTATGGATGTTATAAGTGATTTTAATGTCCATTTAATTGGTGTAATTGCTTCAATTACAGTATTTTCTATGGCTTTAGTTTCAACTCTAAAACATATTAAATCTAAAACCAAAATCCCGTTTGATGTAGCTTTACCTTTAGCAGTTGGTTCTGTTTTTGGTGGAATATCCGGGGAACGAATTTTTAGTTTGATTTTAGAATTATTAAATGCTGATTCAGTTGTAAAGATAATCCAGAATATTGTTCTTGCCATTTTAATTCTTTGTGTCTTTATTTATATGAAGAATAAAAATAAGATTAAAAGTAAAAAGCTGAAAGGAATTTTTCCCGCTTTTTTAACAGGTCTATTTTTAGGTATGTGTTCCGCCTTTTTAGGTATTGGTGGCGGTCCTATAAATATAACTGTTATAATTTTCTTGTTTTCACTACAGACAAAAACTGCAACAATTTGTTCTTTGTTGACAATTCTTTTTTCACAAGCCGCAAAACTTACAACAATTGCGTTTACAAATGGCTTTCCTGAATTAGATTTAATCGTTGTAGTAGTGATGGTTATAGCGGCAATATTCGGTGGTTTTCTTGGTGCATACTTCAACAAAAAATTATCTGAAGAAACAGTTGAAAAAACATTTAATATTGTTGTTTTAGTTGTTTTAGGTCTTACTGTATTTAATATAATAAGAAATTTAATATAATTAAACTGCCACCGGGTAGTGAATGATAAAAAATTAAGCATTCGTTTATACATCGTTAGGTCTTTGAAGATGTATAAAACGAGTGCTTTTTTAGGGTGTAATTTATGAAAATTAAAAAAATTCTTTCTTATTTTAATTTAACAGAAAAATTGTTATGGTCAATTTCAGTAGTTTTAATAATAGTCTCATTTTCTTTATTTGATCGTGAGAATTACTTAACTCTTATTGCTTCTGTAATAGGAGTCACATCTTTGATTTTTTGTGCTAAAGGTAATCCCGTAGGACAAATTCTTATGATAATATTCGCTGTAATATATTCAATTATTTCTTTTTCATCACACTATTACGGCGAAATGATAACTTATCTTGGAATGACGCTTCCTATGTGTGTTTTTTCCCTTATATCCTGGTTAAAAAATCCATTTAATGGGAATAAATCTGAAGTAACTGTAAAAAAAATCACAGCAAAAGAAGTTGCATTTATGTTTTTTATTACAATAGTCATTACAATCGTTTTTTATTTTGTATTGAAATTCTTTAATACAGCAAATTTATTACCAAGTACTTTTTCAGTTTCAACAAGTTTTATTGCAGCATACCTGACATTCCGAAGAAATCCATATTTTGCATTAGCATATGCAACTAATGATATTGTTTTAATTATTTTGTGGGTGCTGGCAAGTTTGTGTGATGTTAGATACATTTCGGTTGTTGTATGCTTCGTTGCATTTTTTGCAAATGATATATACGGTTTTCTTAGTTGGCAGAAAATGAAGAAACGACAAGCAAAAAGCAACTAAGCCAATTCCAATTTATCGAACAGATAAACACAGCCCTCTATCGGATCAACC
>JAZRKU010000027.1:0-30122 GCA_045646485.1 Acutalibacteraceae bacterium | reverse complement strand
CAGAATTGCAGCTGAAGGCGCAATCATTGCTTACACAGACGAAGATAGCAAAACAACAGTTCTTCTCGAAATCAACTCTGAAACAGACTTCGTTGGTAAGAACGACAAATTCCAGGAATTCGGTCTTAACGTTGCAAAAACTATTGCTGCTAACAAACCAGCTTCTGTTGAAGCTCTTGCTGAACTTCCACTTGTTGGTACAGACAGAACAGTTACAGAAGGCCTTAACGACCTTATTCTTGTTATCGGTGAAAACATCAAAATCCGTCGTTTCGAAATCATCGAAGGCGACGTTGTAACATACATCCATGCAGGTGGTTCAGTAGGTGTTGCAGTTAAATTTGAAACTAACCTTACTAATAAAGCAGAATTTGTTGCTATGGGTAAAAACATCGCTATGCAGATTGCTGCTATGAGCCCAGAATATCTTAGCCAGGATTCAATCTCTGCAGATGAACTTGCAAAGATGAAATCTATTACAATTGATTCTTCACTCAATAAACCAGAATCACTTCCAAAGCCAATTCTTACAGCTCTTTTCGAAAAAGCGATTGCAGAAAATCTCTTCAGTGCAGAAGATGTTGCTGCTTATGAAGAAAATAAAAAGAGTCAATATCTCTTTAACTTCCTTTCAAAAGAAGCTGTTGCTACTCTTGCTTCACTTGCTGTTGCAGGTAAAGAAGAATATATCAACAACAAAATTTTCTCAGGTGCAGTTGAAGGTCGTATTAAGAAGCAAATTAAAGAAATTTGTCTTCTTGAACAAGCTTTTGTTCGTTCAGACCTCTTCGATGGTACTGTTGCTGGTTATGTTGCAAACGTTGCAAAAACAACAGGTGCTGACATCAAAGTTGAAAGCTTCGTTCGCCTTGTAAAAGGTGAGGGTCTCGAAAAGAGAGAAGACAACTTTGCTGATGAAGTTGCAAACATGGTTAAATAATTAATCTTTTAAATTTTCGGCTATCAATTTTAATTAATTGATAGCCGTTTTTATATATTCATTTCTTGACTTTTATCTTGTAGCATATTATAATTTTTTTAATATTAAATTATATGGTGTTTATATGAAAATTTTTGAAATAAATTCAGGTAATTACTCAAGTACCGGTAATATAATGTTGAACATTGCAAAAGCAGCACGTGAAAAATCTCATATTGTGAAAGTAGCCTATAGAAAAAGCAGAAGTGTTTCTGCAGAAAAAGATGAAAATACTATTTTAATTGGTAATAGTTTATTTGGCTTGTTTCATAGGGTGTTATCTGAATTGACAGGTTTAGAAGGTTTTTTTTCGGTAATACCAACATTAAAATTAATTAAAAAAATTAAAAAATTTGAGCCTGATATTATTCATTTTCATATTTTGCACGGATGGTATATAAATTTACCGATTTTCTTTCGCTTCTTAAAAAAGTATAAAAAACCCGTAATATGGACAATGCATGATTGTTGGGCGTTTACAGGACACTGTCCTTATTTTGATTTAGTAAAATGTGAAAAATGGAAAACTGAGTGTAAAAACTGCGTTTCTTACAGAAATTATCCTTATTCACGTTTGGATAATTCAAGGTTTATGCACAAAACAAAGAAAAAATTGTTTTCAGAATTACCTGATTTAACAATTGTTACACCATCTGTGTGGCTCTCAGATTTGGTAAAACAGTCATTTTTAAATAAATATCCGGTGAAGGTTATTAATAACGGAATAAATTTGTCTGTTTTTAATCCTAAAAACAGTGATTTCAGAAAATCAAATAATATATCAGAAGATAAATTTGTTATATTGGGTGTTGCTTTTGATTGGGATGAGCGCAAAGGACTTGACGTTTTTAAAAAATTGGCAAATGACTTAAATGATGATTTTCAGATTGTTTTAGTGGGTACGAATGAATTGATAGAAAAAGAATTACCTGAAAAAATTGTCACGGTAAGAAAAACAAAAAATGCAGAAATATTATCAGAAATTTATTCTGCAGCAGATTTATTTGTTAATCCTACAAGAGAAGAAAACTATCCAACAGTAAATATGGAAGCAATTGCTTGTGGAACACCTGTTGTAACGTTTAAAACAGGGGGGAGTCCTGAGATTTTAAATGTTGATACAGGCAGGGTTGTTGAATATGGTAACTATGAAGCTATGTTGAGTGCTATTAAAGATATTTATAATCAAAAACCTTTTTCGAGTCAGATTTGCACCGAATTTGCAAAGAAATTTGATATGAATGATAAATTCAGAGAATATGTAGAACTATATGAACAAATTTATAATAATAAATAATAAAAAATCCAACCGTTGCGGTTGGATTTTTCTTTTTTATTCTATGGGTTCTTTTTCGTTTTGTGCATCAGAGTCTTTATTTTTCGTCGGCTTGCTTGCACTTGGCAATTTCACACTTACTTTAAACAAATCACCATCAATTTCAATTAAGAAAATACCACCCTGTAATTCAGTAAAGCTTCTTGCGATTGAAAGACCGAGTCCGCTTCCTTCTGATGTTCTTGAGTTGTCACCTCTGACGAATCGCTCAGTTATTTCATCTGCACTGATGTTAAGCTTATCTTTACTGATATTTTTTATAGAAAATACGCCATAAGTACCATCTTTATAAACGTCAACGTAGATTCTCGTACCAGGAAGAGCGTATTTTTTTACATTCGAAAATAAATTATCAAATATTCTGAATGTGCGCTTACTATCAGCCATAACAAACAAATCATCATTTTTTTGAGTCAGAACAATATCAAATCCGGCATTTTCTAATACGTCATTGTTTTCTCCGACTGCTTGTAAAGATAATTCGTTTAAACTAACAACTTCAGGATTCATTTTAATATTTCCGCTTGAAGCTTTACTTGCTTCTGTTAAATCCTCAATAAGACGTTGAAGTTTGTTTGATTTTTCATCGATAATCTCAAGATATTTGTTTTCGTTTTCACCTTGAATATCACAAAGCTTTAAAAGAGAAATATAATTAATGATTGAGGTCAAAGGTGTTTTTAAATCGTGCGAAACGTTAGTTATAAGCTCCGTTTTTAATTTTTCACCTTTTATTGCATCCTTCACAGCATTTTCAATACTGTCTCTGCATTGGTTCAGATTAAATGCAAAATCCTTAAGCGGGAATATAAATTTTTGTGGTTGAAGATTTATATTTAAATCACCATTTTTCATTTGCTCAACAGCATTTGCAAGTGTTTTTATGTCTGAAAGAAATTTAATTACGAAGAAAAGTCCGGTGAACAGAATAATTGTAAATAATATCGATAAAATTAACCCTTCAATTTCATAAACTCTTTCTAAAGAATGAAAAATTAAAATTAAAAGAATAAGCTCAACAATGAACCACGCGGTTATAACTAACAACAACTTTTTTTCAATTTGTTTGAAACTTTTTCTAATGCTTTTACTATTGTTTATAGCAGATTTAATTCTATGATGAATTTTATAAGTAAAGAAACGCTCTTTAAACAAATCTGATTTTTTATTGATTACTAAATACTTGATAAAACCAATTGTAGATAATGTGAAAATTAAAGCTAATAAACCTGCAAAATGTGGACCTGTTTGCGTATTAACTAAATTAAACAAACCTGAATCTATTACTGATTCCGATAAATATTCTAATGCAATTAATCCTATTATACCGCCTAATGAGATAACGAAAGCTAATAAATAAATTACAAGCTTAAATATAAATGGAAGTCTGTACCTGAGCTTTAATTTTTGCGTTGTATTTTTGTTTACGGTAAAAAATGAGAGGTAAATTATGCCGAGTAAACTTAAAAGAGTAAAGAAAAATGTTTTAAATCTAAGTTCTGAATAGATGGTATTTTTACTTTCAATAAGTAATTGTAAAAGTGTAAAATATTCATCGTTTTCTGTTTTTGGCTGATTAATCCTGACGAAAACAGTACTGCCATCAAGATAATCCCTTAACAGTGTAAAATTTAAACCGTCGTTAATAACGCCAAACTCTTCTAAAGCGTAATTTAAGGTACCTTTTTTGAATTCGGGTTTTATTGACGTTGAATCAATAGTATCGTCATTTAAATAAAAATAAAAATATGCATCTTTTTTGAAGTCGGATTTGAATTTTTCTATATCTGATTTGTTTTCAAAACTTGAAATATAATTGCCGTTCGAATTATTTATGATTAAAAAATCAATATTGAAAAATTCAGAACGATGAAAATTAATCTCGCTTGTAATTTGATAATATTGTTCTTTTAAACCTTCTTCGTATTTTGTTTGCAATTCCTGTTTTATTGTTTCTTCGCTACGCGCATCATTAACAATATTAAAAAGATAATATCTTAAATTATTATAAACATATTCCCATTCTGCGTGGCAAGAGAAAGTTTGAGGTATCTCAATTGTTTCAGAAAGAGAAATTTCAACTGAAGTTGCAGATTCTGCCTGAGTTTCTATAGTAGCAGTAGTGTTTTCTGTTGGTGCAGTAGAATCAGAGTTGTTTTGATAGAATCCTCTTAAACTATCTACAGTACTGAATTCATTACCTGCATCGTCATAAAACATATCCATGTTTTCGTCATAGAAGGTTCCGTCTGCAAGTGGTTCATTTTTTTTAATTTCTATTATCTGATTATAATAATAAAGGGCAGTATTTAGCTCGTTTTCATATTTGTTTCTTTCTGTTTCAACGAGCGAACTGTTTTTCAAAAAATCTTCGAAAGACATATTTTGCCCATAATAATTTAATCTGTAAGCTATTTTTGCGATTGATAATAAATCGTTGTTTAAATTTTCTGTGAAAACCGGTGTTTTTCTTAAATCTTCTGTTTCGTAATTAAAGAGAAGAGTTTTTCTTGAAAGTTCAAGAGTGCTTGTGCCTGCAAGAAAAGCGAATAACAGAGTAAGAAATAATACTATTGTGTTAATTACAGGCTTTAATTTAAAGCTTTTCAATTTTGTATCCAATTCCCCATACCACCTTTAAATATTTTGGTTCTTTAGGATTAATTTCGATTTTTTCTCGGATTCTTCTGATGTGGACGGTTACTGTTTTGTCACCGGCGAGAGGTGGTTCACCCCAAACAGCTTCATAAATCTGGTCGGTTGAGAGAATTCTGCCCAAATTTTTCATTAAGTGTTCAACAATACCATATTCTGTTGCTGTTAACTTGATTGGTTCACCATCAACTGTCACTTCGTGTGCATTTAAATCAATTGAAAGACCTTCGGTGGTAATAATACCATCTTTTTTCTCTAAACTACCAAGAGAACAATACCTTCTGATCTGACTTTTTACTCTTGCACAGAGTTCAAGCGGGTTAAAGGGTTTGGTTACATAATCATCGGCTCCAAAACCCAGACCAGTAATTTTATCTGTATCTTCACTTTTGGCAGAAAGAAGGATTATTGGTATATTTAACGTTTCTCTTATTTTTAACGTTGCGTTTAATCCGTCAAGCTCTGGCATCATAATATCAAGAATAATACAGTGCACTTCATTATTCTCAAGTATTTTTAATGCTTCTTTGCCATTTTCACTGAGAAAAACGTTATAACCTTCCATTTTTAAATAAATTTCAATTGATTTTAAAATAGCAATATCATCGTCACACACAAGAACATTTTTCATCGAAATTACCTCCTTGATACAAAGTTTAAAGGTTTAAAATTACAAAAAAAGTACCAAAATTATTAAGAAAATCTTACAATTTAAAATTTAATTCAGTTTTTATACAGTTTTCAACATATTCTAACTAATTATAGCATAAAACAATCACATTTGCCATCACGAAACGACATTTTTTTTGGACGCTTGTCTGTATATTTAGATGTAATAAAAAATAAATAAAGGCGGTAAAAAAATGAGTGTAGCAGAAACTGTAAATCTCGTGAAAGAAAAAACAAAAACAAAAATCAATTTACGTGAATTAATTATTATTTTTATTAATTTTATTTTAGGAGTTTCTTTTAGCTTTGCGGGATTTAACACAACGTTCGCTCCATTCGGTGTGGCTTTTGCCG
Source organism: Acutalibacteraceae bacterium (assembly GCA_045646485.1). Lineage (GTDB taxonomy): Bacteria > Bacillota > Clostridia > Oscillospirales > Acutalibacteraceae > DTU089. Next base: position 24,129 of record JAZRKU010000027.1, on the reverse strand, counting down.
CTTCAGGTGGTAAAAAGAATATTGCAATTGCTTCTTTAGGGGCATCCCTTGGATATATTTTAAGTGGTGATTCAATTTCTTCGTTGCGATATATTGCGTCAATTTTAGCATTAGTTGTTATTTTAGGTGCTTTAAAGCCTTTTAAAGAGTTAAGAGATAATCCGATTACTCCTGTTATTTCGGTATTTATTTGTCTTTTTATAACCGGACTTGCAGTAATGTTAGCAGAAAAGTTTAATTTTACGTCGTTGCTGATTTGTTTTTCTGAAGGATTATTTGGTGGTTGCGCAACATATTTATTTTCATCAACACGCGCATTTTTTTCATTAAAGGGTGGAATTTTTTCTTTAACATCACGAGAAGCCATTTCTTTAATAATCTGTTTTTCGTTGTTATTATTAGCTTTAAAGGATATCAGAATTTTAAATGTTTATCCATCCCGTATTTTTGCTATATTAATTACTTTGATTTGTGCAAGATATGCCAAAGAAGCGGGTGGTACTATTGTAGGCGTATGCACAGGTATAACAATGACCCTGGGTTCAGGTAACATTTTTCTTCTTGCTTTTTATTCATTAGGTGGTTTGATTGCAGGTGTTGTATCAGGATTTGGTAAAATTGCTTCATTTGTTGCTTTTTCACTTTCCGGTTTGCTTGTATCAATTATAACTCATAATAGTTTTGAAAATTACGGAATAATTTTTGAAACATTAATCGCAGGTTGTATATTTATTCTTTTACCGAGAAAAATTAATAACAGATTAGAAAAAATTCTTTCTCCAAAGGTTAATTCACCAATCATAGACAATATAAAAAGTGATATTATGCGAAAATTAAAAAATGCTTCTGAAACATCAAGCGAAATTTGCGATTCCTTAAATGCTGTTTCTGATGCATTATATAAAAATGAAAAATCTGATTTAAAAAACATCTCCAAAAAAACAAAAGAAAAAATTTGTGGCTCGTGTGGCCTTTACGATGCTTGCTGGAAAGAAAGTTTTAATGATACTCAAGAATGCTTCAATTCATTAATTATATTAAAAAAGGAGGGGGTATATTTAGAAAATAAAACTATACCTCAGCAATTTGCTTCAAGGTGTATAAGAAGTGAAATGGTTTCAGGTTATTTGAATAAAATATATTCCGAATATATTATAAAAGAAAGAATGGAATCAAGAATTAATGAAATTCAGACTCTTGCTTCAGAACAGTTTGTAAATGTTTCAGGGTTGTTAGAGTCGTTGTGCGATAGTCTGACCGAAGAGGTACGTTTTGATATGGATTTGGCAACAAAAGCAAGAAACGTAGCTTCTTCATTAGATTTTGAGCCTATTGAAAGCTGTTGCACTGTTAATGAGTTAGAAAAAATATCGATTGAATTAAAAATTAAAAGAAGAGGAAAAAATGAAAATATTAAATCACTTTTAAGACAACTCGAAATTATAGTTAACAAAAAGTTGAATTATCCTGAAATTTATAATCATGGTGGAATAACAACACTTTTGTTTAAAGAAAAAGCGGATTTTCAGGTGATTTCATCGGGAGTTCAATTTTGTTCAAATGGTGAAAAATATTCGGGAGATACTTATTCAACGTTTAAAGATACTAACGGGATGTTTTATGCTGTGTTATGTGATGGAATGGGTACGGGAACAAAGGCAGCAATAGGCTCTAATCTCGCAGCTTCACTTTTGGAAAAATTAATTAAAGCAGGGTTTGGTGTAGAGGCTGCTATAAAAACTGTTAACACGTCACTGATTTCAAAATCCGGTGATGAATGTTCAGTTACGTTGGATTTAACTGTAATAGATTTATTTACAGGACACACTGAATTTTATAAATGTGGGGCGGCTGATACTATTGTCAGAAAAAATAAACGTGTTCATTATATAAATTCACCATCACTTCCATTAGGTATATTAAAGGATGCAGAAACCTCAACAGGTTGCGGTGTTCTTGAAAGCGGTGACGTAGTAGTTATGGCTACAGATGGGGTAAGAGATGAGGATTTTTATATTATTGAGAAAGAAATTAAATATTTTAAAGATGAAAATGTAAGAGCTTTTACACAAAAAATTAGTGAGCAAATAAGAGAAATGCAACCGCAAAAAAATGATGATTTGACGATTGTTACTTTATTGCTTTGTGAAAATGATTAGGAGTTGTTAAGGTGTATAAATTCACGGGTTTTACTGATAGTGCAAATAACGCTTTGAATTTTGCCGTTGAATCAGCAGAAAATTTGGGGCATACCTACATTGGTAGTGAGCACATTCTTCTCGGATTATTATCAGATTCGAAAACAGTTTCGGCATCTATTCTTTTATCTAAAAAAATTAATTTAAAAAAGGTAGAAGAGCAAATTAAAAAAAGCATAGGTGTTGGTATTCCTACCTCGCTTTCACCTGAAGACGTTACGCCTAAGTGCCGTAAAATTATAGAAAATGCATTAAGCGGTACAAGCAAAAAAAACGGAGCAGGAACCGAACAGCTTCTTTTGGCACTTTTAAAAGAACCACAGAGTGCAGGTTGTAAAATTTTATCTTCGTTGGGTGTAAGCATTTACGAAATCACAACAGATATTTCAAATGATTTAAATAATGATTATAGTAAAAAATCAAATACAACTGTAAAAGAAAGTAAGGTTCTTTTAATTGATAAATATGGCAAAAATTTAACTGAAAGTGCAGAAAACGGCGAAATAGATCCTGTAATCGCCCGAGAAAACGAAATAGAAAGAGTAATTGAAATTTTATCAAGAAGAACAAAAAATAACCCGTGTCTTATAGGAGAACCGGGTGTAGGAAAAACTGCAATCGCAGAAGGTCTTGCCCTTGAAATTGTAAATGGGAATGTTCCCGAAAGCTTAAAATTAAAAAAAGTTATATCACTTGATTTAACTTGTATGGTTGCGGGTACAAAATACCGTGGTGATTTTGAAGAGCGTATTAAAAATATAATTGATGAAGTTTCAGAAAATGGAAATATTATTTTATTTATTGATGAATTACACAACATAGTCGGAGCAGGTTCTGCAGAGGGTGCGGTTGATGCAGCCAATATTTTAAAACCATCTTTGGCAAGAGGCGATATTCAGATAATCGGCGCAACGACAATTGAAGAGTATAGAAAATATATAGAAAAAGATGCTGCACTTGAAAGAAGATTTCAACCAATAATAGTTGAAGAGCCTGATATTGAAAGTGCAAGAAAAATGATTTACGGATTAAAAGAGCAATATGAAAAGCATCACAACGTAACAATAACTGATGAAGCAATTTCCGCTGCGTTAACATTAAGCACAAGATACATTAATGACAGATTTTTACCGGATAAAGCGATAGATTTAATTGACGAAGCAGCAGCGAAAGTCAGATTAAAAAGTTATTCATTGCCAAAAAACCTTAAAGATTTAGAAAATTCTGTGATAAAAAAGAAAGAAGAAAAAATTTTTTCAATTGAAAATCAGGACTTCGAGAAAGCGGCATCGTTAAGAGATGAAGAAAAAAGGTTGAATAGTGAATTAAGACTAAAAAAACAAAAATGGGAGGAAGAAGTAAAAGAAAAAGAATTGAGTGTTACAGAAGATGATATAAAGCTTGTTGTTTCAAGATGGTCGAAGATACCGTTAACACAAATAAGTGAAAATGAAGGTAGAAAATTACTTGATTTAGAAGTCGAATTGAGTAAAAGAATTGTAGGACAGGATGAAGCGGTTAAAGCTGTAGCAAAGGCAATAAGACGTGGCAGAGCAGGTTTAAAAGACCCCAAAAGACCAATAGGCTCTTTTTTGTTTTCGGGCCCCTCGGGTGTAGGTAAAACAGAATTGACAAAGGCACTTTCTGAATGTATTTTCGGAACGGAAAATGAAATAATCAGAATTGATATGTCAGAGTATATGGAAAAACACTCGGTTTCCCGCCTTATTGGGTCTCCACCGGGGTATGTCGGGTTTGATGAAGGTGGGCAATTAACAGAAAAAGTCAGAAGAAGACCTTATTCTATTATTTTATTTGATGAAATTGAAAAAGCAGATAATGAGATTTTTAATCTGTTTCTGCAAATTCTTGAAGATGGCATTTTGACCGACTCAAACGGCCGAAAAGTAAATTTTAAAAATACAATAATAATTATGACGTCAAATATTGGTGCTACATTAATTTCAAATAATAAAAATTCTTTGGGTTTTTCAGGGGAAAATAGCGATAAAAATAGAAATAAGAGAAACAGAGAGTTAGTAATTGAAGAAGTTAAAAAGACGTTTAAGCCTGAATTTGTTAATCGAATAGATGAAATTATTGTTTTCAATTTACTTGCAGAGGAAGAGATAAAGCAAATAACTTACAGAATGCTGGATGACATCAAAAAAAGATTAGAAGAAAAAAATATTAAAATTAAATTTACAGAAAGAGTAATTGAAAAGTTGTCTGAAAAAGGCTTTGATAAGGTTTATGGTGCGAGACCGCTCAGAAGGTTAATCTCTTCCGAGATTGAAGATATGCTGTCAGAGGAAATTTTAGCCGGTAATTTGAATGAGGGTTCTTATATTTGTGATATAAGAAACGGGAATTTTATATTGAAATAACATTTGCACTCACGCCTTATTGACAAAATATAAAAAAAGTTATATATTTGTCTTAGGGTGAAAGGGGTGCTTTTTATGGATGGTAAAAAACGCTTATATAAAGTTGAACAAGGTAAAAAAATATGTGGCGTTTGTGCAGGTATTGGTAAATATTTTAATATTGACCCTACTTTTATTCGTTTAGCCTGGGCATTTTTCAGTCTTTGCTTTGGTACCGGTGTTTTAGCTTATTTTGTTTGTGCATTTGTTTTCCCGAGTGAAGAGGATATAATGCAATAAAATCAGAATTTAATTTTCAATAAAGCCAACTTCGGTTGGTTTTATTTTTTTGTAAATATATTGCCTTTTTCTGACATTTAATTTATAATTAATTGATTAATTTTGTGGAGTGTTTTTTTATGGGGAATATCTTTAGACAGATTCTTGCTTTTTTCGGTGGGTTTTTAGGTATCTGTGAACATATCAAGTTGTATTTTTACTCGAAAAATGCAATAAAAAAGCAAGAAAAAGTTTTATTGAAATTGATGAAGGATAACAAAACTACTGAATATGGTAAGAAAAATTGTTTTGAAAAAATTAAAAATATAGATGATTATCAGAAAATTATTCCTTATTCAGATTATCTTACATATGAAGATTATGTTATGAGAATGGCTCACAATGGCGAAAAAGGATTAATTACAAACAGATTTATACGTCGTTTTACCGAAAGTTCAGGTAGCACAGGGCGCTCTAAATTAGTTCCGCTCTCAGGCTTTGCTGAGTGGACTTGTCAGTGCTTCAGCTTCAGTGCACCCGTGGGCTGTGCAGTTAAATATTTTAAAAATAAAGGTAGGGTAATACCGCCACAACGTGGCTTGTTGACTGCTGAAGTTGGTGCGAAAAAATTAAAAGGAGGCACTGTCAGTTGCCTTTCTTCAATTCCACTTTTAAATTTAAAGCCGCTCGTGCGTTTTTTTAATACAACACCACCTGAAATAATGTTTCATAATGATTATCTGGATGCTGATATGCATTATTTAAAATTGCGGTTTGCATTACAGGATAAAAACGTCAGTTACGTGGGTACTATTTTTATTACAACACTCGAATCAATGTTTTTTTATTTAGAAAATAATTGGGAAATGTTTTGTGATGATATTGAAAAAGGTGTTATTAATGAAAGTATCAGGATGCCTGATGATTTAAGAAGAAAACTTTCCAAAAAAGTAAAACCAAATCCTAAAAGAGCCAATGAATTGCGTGAGGAATTTAAAAAGGGTTTCGACGTTTCACCTATTGTTCCGCGTATATGGAAAAAGTGTGAGTGGATGTATGGTATGGGTACAGGCTCGCTGTCACTTTATGCAAAAAAACTCAACAGATATATAGGCGAGGATATGCCAGTTCATTATTTGGGTTACGTAGCCACAGAAGCAATGATGGCTGTGCCGATTGAATTGAATTCTTTTGAATATGTTATGTTGCCCCAAAATGGTTTTTATGAGTTTCTGCCACTTGATGCAGATGAAAATACAAAGCCTCTCACGTTTAAAGATGTTGAGGTTGGCAAAGAATATGAATTAATTCTTACAAATTTAAGCGGATTTTATCGTTATAAAATTGAAGATGTAATAAAAGTAACAGGATTTTATCATCAGTCACCAAAAGTAACATTCTGTTACAGAAAAAATCAAATCGCAAATATCAGTGGTGAAAAAATTAATTCAATGGCATTTGATGAAATTATTGATAATTTTTCAAACAGAATAAATGAATTATTTATTGGTTATTCAATTTATCCTGACAGAACGACTTCTCCGGGTCATTATTGTTTGTTGGTTGAAACAGAAAATATTTTTGATAAATCCAGAGAAAAAGAATTATCTGATATTTTTGAAGAAGAACTTTGTAAAGGCAATGTGTCTGTTGAACCACTTATAAAAAGTGGTGCTTTAGGACACTGCGAGGTTAAATTATTGAAAAAAGGAACCTACGACGCCTACAGAGAGCTTTTAAGACAGAATGGGGCAAATCTTAACCAGATAAAACCAATTAAACTTATTGATACAGATAAGAAAAAAGATTTCTTTTTTTCACAAATTATATAAGGATGTTATTATGACAGAGGTTTTAAATAATTTTTTAGAAAATAATTTTAAAGATGATTTAAAAATGAAAGAAGCTGCTAAGCAGAGAGCAAATCAGCTTTTAAACAGAGGTCTAAACGATGAAAATTTGATTGTTTCTTTAATTAATAAAGAAATAAAAGAAAATTTCATTGTTCCGAAAAAATTAAAGGCAGAAATGTATGATAAGGTAAATTATATGTGCAGAAGATATATGGACAGAATCGCGCGTTTCGAGCTTGATTATGATTTTATTCCTGATATTGATGCCTTTAAATATGCATTAATTTGTATTTTTGAATCTGCACCTGTTTTTCACTCTCAGTTTATAGATAATCATATAAATCCATATTGGAAAGTCAGCGATTATCATATTGATGATATTTTAACTGTAATTAATACAGATAATTTTTTAAAGAGTGCTGATGAATTTTTATTAAAAGACATTCCTTTAAATGATTGTGTTCAATTTAAAGTAGCAATTTTAATTAATGGCAGAGAGTCTAAAATAGCTTTCAGATGGAATCATATGCTTATGGATGGTGGTGACTACAAGCATTTTATAAACGATTTATTTGAAAATTATAACTCTTATGTTGAAAATAAGACAATGCCGTTAAATTTCAGAAAAGGCTCACGTTCATATAAATGTGTTTATGATGATTTTAATGAAGATGATAAAAAGAAGGCGAAGTTACAGTTTGCAGGTGTTTCGCCACACGATAAACATATTTTACCTTTTTCAGAAAAAAATGAGAATGACCAAAAATTTATTGCGAGAAAGAGGGTCCCGAGCTCTGTTTTTAATAAAGCAAGAGAAGTTGTTAAAAAATACGAGGGTACTGTAAATGATTTAATTGCAACTGCTTATATTGCGGCTGTATACGATATTTGTGAATTACCCGAAAGTGAACGAGTTGGAATTTCTTGCGCAGTTGATTTAAGACGATATATAAAAAATATAAACAGAACAGGCTACACTAACCATACAACATTTATGCCTTGCATTGTTGATGGTAAGGGAGACGATATTTTTTCTGTTTTAAAACAGGTTATTGAATGCAATAAGAATAATAAAGATGATAGATTTATGGGGCTTCATGGTTTGCCGCTTCTTAATATTGGTTACAGCACAATGGTTTATGCGCAGGCAGAAATTGTTGTAGGATTATTTTATAATAACGCTAATTTAGCAATCAGTAACGTCGGAAAAATGGATTTGGATTCACTTTCGTTAAACAGTAGACAACCTATTGGTGCTGCTGTTGCGGGGGCGGCTAAAAAGAAACCGTGTGCAATGATGACTGCATTAACAATAAACGGAAATCTTTGTTTTTCGATTTGTTCAGTAGGTAATGACGAAGATAAAATGATGCTTTTGAACTTTTTTGATTTAATTGAGAATAATATTAAAAAAATTGCAGGTATTTTATAATGAAAAATATCAAATTTGCTTTTTTTGACGGCATTCTTCAAGCATTGGCATATTTAGTTCTTATAATTTTCGCTACTTCAAAATTCACGTCTGAATTGCCATATGGTGTACACTTTATTTTGGGTATATTACTTTCTGTTTTTTCTTTGTTATATTATTTCTTTAGCGCAAGAAAGCTGGAAAAGTGCAAAAAAGTAGTTTTATTTGCTTTTTTTAGTTTTTTAATTTTTACAGTTACGGTTACTGTTTTATCTGTTGTGTATCTCGCACTTCCGATTGCGCCCATAGCTACTACTGATTTAGCAAATGGCGATGGTGTTATAGTAGTCATAATTACTCTTTGTTACTTCTTTACAACAGTTATTTTTAAAGCATTGTTAACACTTTTACTTTGTTTATTAAAGAAATCTAATGGCTGATTATAATAATTTTACCACCGACTTAGTTAATAAAAACTGTGTCGGTGATTTTTCTTTTAGAATTATATGAAAAAAGCTATAATTATTTTTTGTTTTACTATTGACTTTAGCGAAGTAAAGTGATAAACTGTTAAACGGTAAAAGAATACAGTGAAAGGAACACGTTTGTGTTTGTGGTGATATTTATGCAAAGGTTTCAGACAGAGTCGGTAGATGCTCTTGTTAAAGCTTTATTAAAGCTTGAAACAGAAGAAGAGTGTTATGCGTTTTTAGAAGATGTGTGTACCATAAAAGAGTTGCAGGATATGGCTCAACGTTTCGATGTTGCATTAAAGCTCTCGGATGGTTTTAATTATAACCAGGTTTCTAAAGAAACAGGAGCAAGCTCTGCAACTATAAGCAGAGTCAACAAGTGCCTGATGTATGGTAACAATGGTTATAAAACTGTTATTGAAAGAATTAAAGCTGAGGAGAAATAAAATGAAATGTGTTTCTGATGTTATAAGAGGCGATGAAAAAGCAGTTTTTTCATTGCGTTCACTTTACAGCTCATTTGGGTTCAAGCAATTTAAAATGAGTAAATTTGAAGAATATGATTTATATGTTAAAAATAAAGATTTTTTAGTTTCTAACGAAGTAATAACTTTTACTGATGGCTCCGGTAAATTACTCGCTTTAAAGCCTGATGTTACTTTATCTATAATTAAGAATTCAAAAGATTGCGGTAACAAAATTCAAAAAGTTTATTATAATGAAAATGTTTACAGAACAACAAAAAGCAATAAAGAATTTCGTGAAATTATGCAGACAGGTCTTGAGTGCATTGGTAATATTGGTATTTATGAAGTTGCAGAGGTTGTTTTACTTGCATTAAAAAGTCTTGCGGAAATTACAGATGATTTTGTTTTAGATATTTCTTATATGGATATTATTTTATCTGTTCTTTCAGATGCGGGTCTTGACAATCAACAAAATCAAAAAATTCTTAAAGCAATCGGTGAAAAAAATACTGATGAAATAAAAAAACTCTGTGCTGAAAACGATATCGACAGCGACAGAATTGTTTCACTCGTAACAATAAATGGTAAATATGATTCTGTAATTGAAAAATTAGAAAAGCTTTGTGTTACATACAATGAAAAATCACATTTAAATACATTTAAAAAGATTTTGATGTTTTTGTGTGATAGTGGTTATGCCGATAAAATCAACGTCGATTTTTCAATTGTTAATAATATGAGTTATTACAACGGCGTTGTTTTTCAAGGGTATGTAAATAAAATTCCTTCAAGCATTCTGTCAGGCGGTCAATATGATAATTTAATGCTCAAAATGGGCAGAAAAGATAATGGTATTGGTTTTGCAGTTTACCTTGATTTATTACAACGATATAATGAAACTGAGAACGAATATGATGTTGATTACATTTTATTAAAAAATGAAAATGATGATATTTCTGTAATTACAAAAGCAATTGATGAATTAAAGAGAGAAAATGCTTCTGTTTTAGTTCAAAATGAAATTCCTGAAAATATTAAGTACAGAAAAGCAGTTAAAATTACTGAGGAGGGTGTAACAGAGTTATGAGTGAGATTGTAAACGTAGCCCTTCCCAAAGGCAGGTTAGGCGAAAAGGTTTATGATATGTTTGAAAAGGCAGGGTATTCTTGTCCGTCTATCAAAGAAAACACACGTAAGCTTATTTTTGAAAATGAAGAAACCGGTGTTCGCTTCTTCTGGGTTAAACCATCTGACGTTGCAATTTATGTTGAACGTGGTGCGGCAGATATCGGTGTTGCAGGAAAAGATATTTTATTAGAGTACACACCTGACGTTTATGAAATGCTTGACCTTGATTTAGGTAAATGCAGAATGGCGGTTGCCGCTCATAAGGATTTCAGAGATAATACTGATAAAACATTAAGAGTTGCAACTAAATTCGTTAATATAGCAAAAGCGTTTTACAGCGAAAAATGCAGAGATATTGACATAATTAAACTTAACGGTTCAATTGAATTAGCACCTATTTTAGGTTTGTCTGACGTTATTGTTGATATTGTAGAAACGGGAAAAACACTTATTGAAAATAACCTTGAGCCTATTGAAACGATTGTGCCGATAAGTGCAAGACTTATTGCAAATAAATCAAGCCATAAATTCAAAAATACAGAAATTAACAATATTATGAATGCGTTGGCTTCACAAGTTGAAGAGCGAAAATCAAAGGAATGACGAAAAATGATTAAAAAATATAAATTTGGTGAGGTTTCGAACGATGAAATTTTTGCACGTTTTGAACCAACATCATCTGTTGAAGATATAGTAGCTGATATTTTAAAAAATGTTAAAGAAAACGGAGATAAAGCACTTTTTGAATATTGCGAAAAGTTTGATAAAGCAAAGCTTTCTGTTTTAGAGGTTTCTGAAGAAGAAATTTCTGAAGCCTTTGACTCTGTTGAACCCCGTTTCATTAAAATCATTAAGACGGCTGCAGAAAATATTAAAGATTTTCACAAAAATCAGGTACGCACAAGCTTTATTATTAATAATAAAAAAGGCATTGTTACAGGACAGAAAATTACCCCTATTGAAAAAGTCGGTGTTTACGTTCCCGGTGGTACGGCGGCTTATCCGTCTACTGTTTTAATGGATACAATTCCCGCAAAGCTTGCAGGCTGTAAAGAAATTATTATGGTTTCTCCACCGGATAGTAACGGAAAGATTAATCCTGTAATACTTGCCGCTGCTAAAATAGCAGGGGTTGACAGAATTTTTAAATTAGGTGGTGCTCAGGCAGTTGCTGCGTTAGCATACGGCACAGAAAGTGTACCAAATGTTTATAAAATTGTAGGTCCGGGCAATGCGTTTGTTGCAGAAGCCAAAAAACAGGTTTACGGAATGGTTTCAATAGATATGATTGCAGGACCGAGTGAAATACTCGTTATAGCTGATGGTACCTGTGAAGCTAAAAATGTTGCCGCAGACTTACTTTCGCAGGCTGAGCACGATAAAATGGCAAGTGCGGTGCTTGTTACTGACAGTAACGAGTTAGCCGATGAAGTAATTAAGGAATTAGAAAGACAAATTCCTCTTTTACCACGTTCAGAAATTGCTCGTGCTTCAATTGATAATAACGGTAAAATCATTGTTTCTTCCTCAATAGAAGAAGCGGTCAGAATCGCAAATGAAATTGCACCGGAGCATCTTGAAATATGTGTAGATAATCCTTTCGATTATCTCGATTTAATTGATAATGCGGGTTCAATATTTATGGGTAAAAATTGTCCTGAGGCTTTAGGTGATTACTATGCAGGACCCAACCATACGCTTCCTACAAGCGGAACGGCAAAATTTTCGAGTCCTTTGTCTGTAGATGATTTTGTGAAGAAAACGCAATATACGTACTACACCAGAGAAGCACTCAGAGAAGTAAAAGATGATGTTGCATATTTCGCAGAGAGTGAAGGCTTAGGAGCACACGCTAAGAGTACAACAATAAGGTTTGAAAAAGAATGAGCAGATTTTTAAATAAAAAATATTTATCGTTAAAAGAATATACACCGGGCGAACAGCCACAAGATCAGAAATATATTAAATTAAATACTAACGAGTCACCATATCCGCCATCACAATCGGTTTTAGATGCGGTAAATTCAACTGAAGTTGGTAAATTGAATTTATATTCTGACCCCGAGTGCAAATTACTCAAAAATAAATTAGCGGAAATTTATGGAGTAAATAAAGAAAATATTTATGTTTCTAATGGTTCAGATGATATTTTGAATTTTAGCTTTATGGCTTTTTGCGGTGATGATGTTGAAGCATTGTTTCCTGAAATATCTTACGGCTTTTATAAAGTTTATGCTGATTTATATGGTGTTAATTTTAAGAGAGTACCATTAAAAAGCGATTTTACAATTGACATTAATGATTATTGCTATCAGAATAAATTTATTGTTATTGCAAATCCGAATGCACCTACAGGAATCGCTTTATCTTTAGAAGAGGTTGAACAAATAGTTAAAACCAATCCTGATAATATTGTTTTAATTGATGAGGCCTACGTTGATTTTGGTGCGGATTCTGCTTATAATCTTACAAAAAAATATGATAATCTTTTAGTTGTGATGACTTATTCAAAATCGAGAAGCTTAGCAGGTGCAAGACTTGGTTTTGCTATTGGTAATCAAGAAATAATAAAAGACCTTGAAAAAATCAAATTTTCGACTAATCCATACAGTATAAATCGTTTGACACTTTTAGCAGGTGTTGCTGCTTTAGAAAGTGACGATTATTATAAAGAAAACGCAGAGAAAATTATTGAAGCAAGAGAATATACAGTCAGAGAATTAGGAAAACTTGGTTTTTCGATTTTACCTTCAAAGGCAAATTTCGTTTTTGCAAAAGCTGATTTTATAAATGGTGAAGAACTATATAAGAAATTAAAAGCAAAGGGAATTTTAGTCCGCCATTTTACTGATGAAAAAATTAAAGATTTTAACAGAATTACAATAGGCACAAAAGAGCAGATGCAAAAACTTATTGAAACAATTACTCTTATTAAAGGAGAAGTAAAATGAGAACTTCAACTATAAAAAGAAATACAGAAGAAACAAAAATTGAACTTTCTCTTAACCTTGACGGTAAAGGTGAAAGTAAAATTGATACGAGTTGTGGTTTTTTTGACCATATGTTAACACTTTTTAGTAAGCACTCTAAAATTGATTTAGAAGTAACTTGTAAAGGTGATATAAATGTCGATTACCACCACACAGTCGAAGATATTGGTATTGTATTAGGAAAGGCGATTCTTGAGGCTTTAGGTGACAAAAAGGGGATAAATCGCTATGCAGATACAATTTTACCAATGGATGAATCCTTAATTCTTACCGCTATTGATATTTCTGGAAGAAGCTATTTAGGTTTTGATGTTTTGTTTCAAAGTGAAAAAATTGGTGATTTTGATACAGAGTTAGTAGAAGAATTTTTTATGGCTTTGGTCAGAAGTGCAGAAATTACTCTTCACATAAAAAAATTAGCAGGTGAAAATTCACACCACATTGCAGAAGGCATTTTTAAATCTTTTGCAAGAAGTTTAAGAGTGGCGGTTGCACTTGACGAGAATTTTAAAGATCAATTACCATCAACAAAGGGTGTTTTATAATGATTAGTATTGTTGATTACGGTGTAGGTAATTTATTTTCTTTAAGTTCTTCACTTAAAAAAATTGGTGCAGATACAATTATAACAAGTGACAAACAAAAGATTTTAGATTCCTCAAAAATTATACTTCCCGGAGTAGGAGCTTTTTCAGATGCAAAAGAAAAGCTTGTGCAATCAGGATTGTTTGAATTAATAATTGATGAAGCTAAAAAGGGCAAAAAAATGCTTGGAATTTGTCTTGGAATGCAAATGTTATTTGATAAAAGCTTCGAATATGGCGAATTTGAGGGTTTAGGGCTTATTAAAGGCAATATTGTGCCTCTTGAAGGTAAAATCTCACCTAAACTTAAAATACCTCATATCGGCTGGAATTCACTTGAATTTAAAAATGGTAAATCAGATTTGTTTAAATATATTAACGATGGCGATTTTGTTTACTTCGTTCATTCATATTTTGCCAATGATTGTAATGAAAGTGTAATTGCAACTTCAGAATATGGTATCGATGTTACTGCAGCTGTTCAGAAAGAAAATGTTTATGGTTGTCAGTTTCACCCTGAAAAAAGCGGTGACGTTGGTCTTAATATATTAAAAGCATTTTGCGAAATGGAGGACTGTTAAATGAATATTTTTCCTGCGATTGACCTTTACGATGGTAAAGCAGTCCGCCTTTTCAAGGGTGATTATAATCAGATGACGATTTATAATGAAAATCCGCTTGAGGTTGCAAAAGACTTTGAAAAATCAGGTGCGAAATATATTCATCTTGTTGATTTAGAAGGTGCAAAATGGGGTACCACACCCAATATTGACGTAATTAAAAATATTGTGGAAAACACCGATTTATTTACAGAAATTGGTGGTGGCATTCGTTCAATTGAGACAGTTGATGCGTATTTGAATGCAGGTCTTGATAGAGTTATTATAGGTACAGCAGCTGTCACGGATGAAGAATTTTTGAAAGCCGCTTTAAAAAAATATCCGAAACCCGGTCAGATTGCAGTTGGAATTGATTTGCTTGATGGATTTGTTGCAATTAAAGGTTGGGTTGAAAAATCACAATATAAAGCAGATGAATTTTTCAGCAAAATGACATCTTTAGGCGTTAAAACCGTTATTTGCACAGATATTTCAAAGGACGGTGCAATGAAAGGCGTAAACAGAGAGTTATATAAAGAGCTTTCTGAAAAATATGAAATTGATATTACTGCTTCGGGCGGTGTTACTGATATATCCGATATAAAGGCATTAAGCGAAATGAATTTATATGGCGCTATTATTGGTAAAGCTTACTATACAGGTGCAATTAATCTGAAGGAAGCAATTGAGGTGGCAAAATGATTACAAAAAGAATTATTCCTTGCCTTGACGTAAAAAACGGCAGAGTTGTAAAAGGTGTGAACTTTGCAGGACTTTCAGATGTCTCTTCACCGATAGAGCTTGCAGAATATTATAGTAATTCAGGTGCAGATGAGCTTGTTTTTTATGATATTACAGCTTCATTTGAAGGTAGAGAACTTTTTACCGATATTTTGACTGAGGTTGCTTCAAAAATATTTATACCATTGACTGTTGGTGGTGGCATAAATACTGTTGACGATTTTGACAGAGTTTTAAAATGTGGTGCAGATAAAGTCAGCGTTAATTCCGGTGCAATCAGAAATCCTGCGTTAATTAAAGAAGCCGCTCTTAAATATGGAAATCAATGCGTTGTGCTTTCTTGTGATATAAAACGCGTGGATGGAGAATTCAGATTGTTTGCAAAGGGTGGTAGAGAAGATACAGGTATTAATGCCATTGAATGGATAAAAAAAGGTGTTGCAGACGGTGCCGGTGAAATTGTTGTCAATTCAATAGATACAGACGGAGTAAAAAAAGGCTTTGACATAGAAATGCTGAAAGCAGTCTGCGAGGTTACCAATGTTCCAGTGATTGCATCAGGCGGTGCGGGTTGCAGCCAGGATTTCATTGAACTATTCAAAGAGATTCCTACAATTGATGCAGGTCTCGCGGCTTCTATCTTCCACTTTGGCGAAGTAGAAATAAAAGAATTGAAATTACTTTTAAAAGAAAATAAAATTAATGTCAGAATTTAAGTTTCGAGGTTTTATTTATGGGTTTTGATAAAGAAAGTGAAATTACCATATTAGATGAATTTATTCCGGTTATTGAGAATACTTTCGTTGACCAACCAATGAGTAAGGAGGAGTTACCAACCTTTGCAGCTTCAAAGGAGAAGCTTCCTAAGCCGTTGTGGGATAATCATAAGGATTATATTGACTGTTATTGGAAGGCTTGGGAGCTTGCATTCAGAAATTTAAGAAGACCACATGAAAACACAGGCTTTGTTTCAAATTTTATTGATACGGCTTTTGATGGTTGTACTTTTATGTGGGATTCTGTGTTTATGTTGATGTTCGGTAAATATGCCGACAGAATCTTTAAATTTCAGGGTACACTTGATAATTTTTATTCACATCAGCACGATGATGGTTTTATTTGTCGTCAGATAAATGCTGTAACAGGGAAGGATTTGTTTACACGTTGGGACCCGTCGGCAACAGGTCCTGAAATTATGGCTTGGTGTGAATGGGAGTACTTTTTGAATTTTGGTGATATCGAAAGACTTAAACGAGTTTTTCCGGTTCTTCTTTCATATCACAGATTTTTAAAAGAAACACATACCTGGCCTGATGGTACATATTTTTCAAGTGGTTGGGGTTGTGGTATGGATAATCTTCCGCGTCAGCAAAAGGGTTACTCAGAGCCATTCAGTCACGGTCATATGATTTGGGTTGATGCTTGTGCTCAGGCACTTTACGATTGCCGTGTATTAATTAAAATGGCAGAGGTTTTAGGTAAAAAAGAATATATTAAAGAGCTTGATGCAGAAGCAGAGCTTCTTTTTAATGTTATTAACGAAAAACTCTGGGATGAAAAAACAGGATTTTATTACGACCTCTGGAAAAATGGCGAATTTAATTTTGTTCACCATGCAGGTGCTTTCTGGAATTTGTTGGCAGAAACAGTTCCTGAAGAAAGAGTAGAAAGATTTTTAAGTGCTCTGGATGACGAGAAACTCTTCAAGACACCTAACAGGGTTCCTTGTCTTGCAAAGGATAATTCTGAGTATGAGAGCACGGGTGGTTATTGGTGTGGTGGTGTATGGGCACCAACAAACTATATGATTTTAAAGGGTCTTGATAAATATAAGAAATACGGACTTTCACACCAGATTGCTATGGAGCATCTTTTTGCTGTTGTTGAGGTTTTTAAAGATACAAATACAGTTTTTGAAAACTATGCTCCTGAATACGTTAATGACGGAAGACCATCTCAGGGTAAACCTGCTATGAAGGATTTTGTTGGTTGGACCGGTATTTCTCCGATATCTATTCTTTTTGAGTTCGTTTTCGGTATTAAACCTGACGCTGAGAATAACAGAATTATCTGGGACGTTACTCTCTTAGAAAAGCACGGAATAAAGAAATATCCTTTTAAAACAGAAGGCGAATTGACTCTTATTTGTAACGAGAGAAAATCTCAGGATGAAAAACCAGAAATTATTTTTGATTCTAATATACCATTGGAATTAGAGATTATCTGGGGTAGTGAAAACAATAAACAATCAATGATATTAAAAGCTTAATGGAGTGTTATTATGTTAAATATAGAAGAACTTAAATTTGATGAAAAAGGTCTTATTCCTGCAATAGTTGTTGATTATGCAACTAAAAAAGTTTTAACGTTAGCTTATATGAATAAAGAAAGCCTTAAAATCTCTTTAGAAAAAGGTCTTACTTGTTTTTACAGCCGTACAAGACAAGAGTTATGGTTAAAAGGTGAAACAAGTGGCAATTATCAACATATTGTAAGTATTACCGCAGATTGCGACAAGGATGCACTTACAGTTGTTGTGAAAAAAGATGGTCCGGCTTGTCACACAGGAGCAGATTCCTGCTTTAATGATTTGGTTTATGAAAATGATGAGCTCAATAATGAATTTTCAATGGAAAATCTTATGAAAATGCTTGTTGGCAGAAAAATTGAGAAAAAAGAAGGCTCTTACACAACATATCTTTTTGAAAAGGGGATTGATAAAATTCTTAAAAAGGTCGGCGAAGAGTCAACAGAGGTTATAATTGCAGGTAAAGCAAATGATAAAAAAGAAACAATTTATGAAATTGCCGACTTGACTTATCACATTATGGTGCTTATGATAGAGATGGGCATTTCTCTTGATGAAGTTACTGCGGAGCTTGCTTCACGTCATGTAATTGATCATAAAGTAAAACAAGAAAAAATGACTGAATAATTATTTGTTGGAGTTTGTTTTATGACTGAAAATTCAACTAAAACATACACTGCGGATTATATTCTTGCTAAAGCTCTTGATGTTGGTGAGAATATTTTACGCTGTGGCGGTGAACCTTATAGAATTGAAGATACAATAACACGAATTTGTATTTCTTACGGTGCAGAATTTGCAGATATATTTGCGTTACCTTCACTTATAATTGCAAATATAAGAATGAATGATGGCACTTATTCTTCTCAGGTTCGCAGGGTTTATCAGAATAGTAATAATATGTATCTTTTAGAGAAGATGAATAATATCTCTCGTGATGTCTGTGCGAAAAAAATCACATTGGAGGACGTTGAAAAAGAAATCGAAAATGCAAAGAGTGGCAAGCCTTTTCCAGATATACTTTGTTATTTGGGTGGTATTTTAGGTGCCGGCGGTTTTGCGGTGTTTTTCGGTGGAAACCTTTATGATGCCTTAGTTGCCGCAATTGCGGGTGTTGTTGTTACATTCTTCAATTTACACAAAACATCTTTTGTAAATCAGATGATTCACTCTGTGATTTCTTCCTTTATTGGTGCAATTGTTTCTCTGACTCTTGTTTATTTTGGCGTAGGGCAGAATACTGATATGATTCTTATTGGTGTCATTATGTTACTTATTCCCGGTCTTGCTTTTGGTAATGCGGTCAGAGATTTGCTTTTTGGAGATACTGTTTCAGGTATTATTCAATTGGTTCAGGCTGTCCTGATTGCTGTAATGGTTGCCTTCGGATTTACCGTTTCTATGATGATATTCGGAGGTGTGTTTAATTGAGTTTGGATATTATAATCAAAATAATTGCCGGTGTTATAAGTACTGTGGGTTTTGCAATTATTTTCAGATTAAGGGCTAAACATATTCCACTTGCCGCAATAGATGGTTTGGTTGCCTGTGTAGTTTATTTTGTTTGTCTTGAATTTCTCAGTGACGATTTATTCATTGCAAATATGTTAGCTTCTTTTGCTACTGCAGGCTTTGCAGAAATCTGTGCAAGAATAGGTAAAGCACCTTCAACAATATTCCTGTTACCGGGTTGTATTGCTTTAGTTCCCGGTGGAACACTTTACCAGGCTATGAGAAGTCTGCTTATAAAGGATTATGATGGATTTGGTGCTCAGCTTCTTGTTACAGCGAAGGTTGCAATTGCAATAGGTGGCGGAATTATAGCTGTTTCTATAATCAGATATTTCTTAAATCAGATTAAATCTAAAAAAATAAAAAAAGAACCTGTTTGATTACAGGTTCTTTTTATTTTACTTCTGCAACGTTTTTATAATTGCTTTACATTCCTCAAGATTCATAATTTTCGGAACAGGATAAAGTGGATTACCTTCTTTTAAAGCTCTCTGAGCAATTAACTCAATGTCTTCGTCTTTGATTCCTTCAAATTTATCAGGAATATTCATTTTTCTGTTTAATTCTTTAATTGATTCAATGAATTTTTCTGCTTTTTCTTTTTCTGTTTTAGCATCGCCTGAAATTCCTGCAACGTCTGCTAAAATTGCAAGTCTGTTATAAGCAGATTCACCGAAGAATTCAAGTATGTAAGGCAGAATAACTGCGTTAGCAAGACCGTGAGGGATACCATACATACCACCTAAATTGTGGGCAATTGCGTGAACGTAACCAACATAAGCTCTTGTGAAGGCAACACCTGCATAGAAAGATGCTACAAGCATATTTTCTCTTGCTTCAATGTTTTTACCATCTTCATAAACTTTTTCGATATTTTCAAAAATAAGCTTTGTTGCTTTTAGGGCAGCATCTTCTGTTGATTTAACGTTACTTCTACCAATGAATGCCTCAACTGCATGTGTGAGAGCATCCATACCTGTAGTTGAAGTGATGTGCGGAGGAAGACCAACAGTAAGCTCGGGGTCGAGAACCGCAAATTTTGGACGAAGTACAGGATCATTGATAGCGTTCTTTTCGTGTGTATCCGGGTTTGAAATAACAGCTGCAAGAGTGGTTTCAGAGCCTGTACCTGCAGTTGTAGGTACTGCGAAAATAAGAGGCGTTTTCTTTAAGACTTTTAATTGACCGCGCATAGACGGAATTGATTTATTAGGTCTTGCAACCTTTGCGGCAGTAACCTTTGCACAATCCATAGGTGAACCGCCACCAAAAGCAATGAAAGCCTCGCAACCATTATCGTGATAAAGCTTTAAAGCGTCTTCAACATTGTAAATAGTAGGGTTTGGTTGAACACCGTCAAAAACAGTGTACTTAACACCTTCAGCCTCAAGTCCTTCAAAAAGAGAATCAAGAAGGTGAAGTCCCATAAGACCTTTATCGGTTACAACAAGTACGTTTTTTACTCCTTGTTCTTTTACGAGAGCCGGGAGTTTTTTTATTGCACCTGCACCTTGTAAAAGTTTAGGAGGCGTCCAGTCGAGGGCACCCATTGCAACCTTGTAAACACCTTGATAAGCTCTGTAGAAACTGTGTGTTAAATTCATTTTAACCACTCCTGAAAATTATTTTTTTCTTTCAACAAGTTTTATTAGATTATTGAGTAAATTGTCCATGTTTTCATTTTGCTTTTTAATATGCTTAAATAAGAAGGGGAATTGTTTTGAAATTCGCTTCAGCATTTTAAAATGCTTCTTTTTTTGCATTTTTAATAAATCGTCTTTTCGTTCTCTTAATTCATTGAGCCTGAGAGCAAATTCATTTCGTTTTTCATCAGAAAATTCTTCAAAGCTATCACCTGCAGCAGCCATAACAATATTTGTGAATTCAACAATATCATCAGATAATTCTTTGAATTTAACAAAATATGACCTTAAGCCCAAAGCGGTTATAACAGTATTGATAACGTCGATTAAAAATACAGTAGAGATAATGTAAACAATTAAAACTCTTGACTCAGAATTAACCTGGTTAACAAAATAAACATCAATCAGCGGATGAAGCACGTAGAGGAATAGGCAAGAGGCGGTGCCCCAATAAAGAGTGTGTGTAAGACAGATTCTGCCGTGAAGATTAAATGGCTGTTGAGAATAGTCCCACCAACGGGCGTTAAAAGCTTTTTCCATAACGAAGCTTGTGAAATATTCAACTATATCACAAACAATCATTCCAACAACAAAAATGAGCAATTCGTTAACATAATCATTGTCAGTTATTGACCTGAATGGCAAAAGACAAATCAGAATAGTCAGAGCACCAACACCATATATCGGACAAAACGGACCGCGTAAAAAACCACGGTTTATCCATTTTTTAGGTCGAAGTGAACAATAGCACGATTCAAAAAACCAACCACCGAAGCTATAGAGGTAAAAATAAATAAAATAATCATAGATTGCCATTTTATTCACCTAACCCTAAAATTTTGTCTAATTTTTGTCTGCAGTTTTTATTCATTGAATAAGCCATTTCAATTGCCGCACAATATTTATCCATCATAGTAACAACATAGGACTCGGGGTATTTAGGAGGTGTGATAGTCAAAGGCCACATATGCCTTTTAATAATATCTTGTTCCTTTTTAGTCAGAGTTCCGCAAAGATAAAAAGCGTTTTTTAAAGCGAATTTCGGATGACGGAGACCATGCAATTTGTGACTTAAATCATCCTCACGCCAATCATAATAAAATAAATCGTGCATTGTTGCCGCTCTTGCAGTTTCTTTGAAATTCAAATTTAATTTTCTTGAAACCATAAAGCTTAAAAAAGCAACGCTTCTTATATGTTGCAATCTGTTGATTTTAAGATGCTGTTCAAAATTTTCTAATTTTTGCAATTGCGGTGAATTGTAAATATCACCGGCTACTTCTAAAAAATTTTGCCAATTTTCAGAATCCATTTTATAGGATTCTACATAAGCACTAAATAATTTACCCATAAAATACCTTATTAAATTATTATTTAATTATTTTGTGAAATACTTTTTTACCCTTTTTAATTATAACGTAACCTTTTTCAAAACCTGAAACAGGAATAACATAAGATACAGCAGTGATTTTTTCGTTATCTACGCTAACGCCACCTTGTTCAATAAGTCTTCTTGCTTCACCACGAGAGGTTACGAGTCCTGCTTTGATAAGAGCATCAATAATATTAATACCATCATCTGAAAAATCATCAGCTGAAAGGGTAGTGGAAGGCATATTTTCAGAGTTACCACCGGCACCAAATACAGACTTAGCAGCACTTTGTGCTTTTTCAGCTTCTTCTTTGCCGTGAACAAGTGCAGTAAGCTCATAAGCTAAAATCTCTTTTGCTTTGTTAAGCTCGCTACCTTCCCATGAATCCATCTTATCTATTTCTTCTAATGGCAAGAATGTGAGCATTCTTATGCATTTTAAAACGTCACTGTCAGCAACATTACGCCAATATTGATAGAAATCATATGGTGAAGTTTTGTTAGCATCAAGCCACACAGCATTACCTGCAGTTTTACCCATTTTATTACCTTGTGAGTCAGTAAGAAGGGTAATTGTCATAGCGTGAGCATCTTTACCTAATTTCTTTCTGATAAGCTCAGTACCACCGAGCATATTGCTCCATTGGTCGTCACCACCGAATTGCATATTGCAACCATAATTTTTATAGAGATAGTAGAAGTCATAGCTTTGCATAATCATATAGTTGAATTCAAGGAAGCTAAGACCTTTTTCCATTCTTTGTTTATAACACTCAGCTCTTAACATATTATTAACTGAGAAACAAGCGCCAACTTCTCTTAAGAGTTCAACATAGTTAAGATTTAAGAGCCATTCTGCATTGTTTACCATTTGTGCTTTGCCTTCGCCGAACTCAATAAAACGTTCCATTTGTCTCTTGAAGCAATCGGCATTATGCTGAATATCCTCTTTTGTAAGCATTTTTCTCATATCTGTTCTGCCAGATGGGTCACCAATCATAGTAGTACCGCCACCAATAAGTGCAATTGGTTGGTTACCTGCCATCTGAAGTCTTTTCATTAAAGTAAGAGCCATAAAGTGCCCGGCAGTAAGACTATCTGCAGTACAGTCAAAACCAATGTAAAACTTAGCTTTACCGGCATTAACCATTTCTCTGATTTCTTCTTCATTTGTTACCTGAGCAATAAGCCCACGAGCAACTAATTCTTCATAAATTCCCATTAGAATACCACCTAAAATTTAATTTATTACATACACTAAAATTATATTATAAATGAAAAGGAATGTCAATATAAAGTATTTACAGAATATTACAAATTCGTAACAAACGATAAATTTTTATTGACAAACGATAAAAAAATAGTATTATGTGTGACAAGGAGTTGATTTAATGAAATCTTTTAAAAGGTCTACAAAAATTCTTTTTTGTATTTTAGTATTTTTAAGCTTTGTTTTTAGTGTGTTATTGTTTTTAGCACCATCATTATTCCAGTGGTACTGTAACTACATAGGTAGAGGTCCAGATTCTTATAAAACACTTGTTTTGGTATTCTACTTGTGTTCACCATCAGCAGTAGCGACATTAATCTTTCTATTCAAATTTTTATTTCAGATTAAAAGTAACGAGATTTTTTCAACAAATACTACAAAAATTCTTTCAAAACTTTCTTTTTGTTGTCTTTCGATTGTGCCGCTTTCGTTGCCACTCTGTACGCAATTTTTAGCGTCTTTACCGATTCCGGCTGCTGGTCTTTTTATGTGGTTGTTTTTAACAATAATTAAAAACGCATTTGAATACGGTGTAGAACTTAAAGATGAAAATGATTTAACAGTATAGGGTGAAATGAATGGGTATTATAGTAAATCTTGATGTAATGTTAGCAAAAAGAAAGATGTCATCAGGTGAATTAGCAACTAAAATAGGGTTGACACAAGCCAATCTATCAATTTTAAAAACAGGTAAAGCAAAGGCAGTCAGATTTTCAACACTATCAGCAATTTGTAAAGAACTTAATTGTCAACCTGGTGATATTCTTGAATTTGTAAATGAAGGAGAGAACGATTATGAATAATAATATAAACACTTCAAATAACTCTATCAATTCTGATATTATAAATAATAATTCAAATGGTAGTTTTGGGTTTTCTAATTATCAAAATATAAACACACAAAATTTTAATAGTGCTTTAACACCTTATCCACC
>JAZRKU010000026.1:0-26528 GCA_045646485.1 Acutalibacteraceae bacterium | reverse complement strand
CTAGGGTGAAAGGAATTATCCGAACCGTGTTTTTTATAGACGGATTTCTGTTCACTCTTCGTTAAAATACTCGCAAATCCGAAAAGGATTTGCTGTGTTTTTGCCTCGATTGACCCAAAATCCGTTCTATAAAAAATCTTCGACCTATAAAGCGAAAAATTTTCATTGAATTTTGGGTATTGAGGGTGAAGGAAGGCTGACGCCTTGCAAGACCGAAATGCCGAAAAGCCTTGGAAATACTCGCTTTTAGGCAGGTTCGAATAACTCATTTCACCCTAAGCAAAAACAAAGCATTGCGATATTTTCAACCCTCAGCTTGAAACATCCGGAATCAGAAATCAACCTCATTCCTCAAAATACGCTTCAACAAATGCGGCAATACTAGGAACAAGAGCTTTAATTTCTTTGCCTGAGGTATTCACCATAAGGTGATAACCTTCTTTCTCGCCCCATGCAGTATCGGCAAGCATTTTCCTTAGGTCTGCTCTGCCCTTGTCAATTTCTTTCATTTTCTTTTCAATTTCTTTATCTGTAAGAACCTCGTTCTCTTTGGCTCTTTCTTTGCAACGTTTAATTTTTGATTCTTTGTCAGCGTAAACAAAAATGTTTAACAGATTTTCATTCTTAAGAAGAGCATCTGCACATCTGCCGATAATTACGCAGTCACCCCTTGAGGCCAAGTCTCTTATTACCTTTGTCTGCTCTGTAAAAAGCTCGACTGATTGGTTGATAAAGAATGTTGATGCAGAAAATCTTACGCCGATTGTTGTAGGGTAAAATGCTCTTATATCCCTTTCAGATGCATTTTCAACGTAATCCTTGTCGAGTCCTTGTTTTTCTGCAACCATCTCAATAATCTGAGAATCATAGCAAGGAACACCCAAAGCTTCAGCAAGACGTTTACCTAACTCTCTGCCACCGCTACCGAACTCACGACTTATTGTAATAATCTTTGACATAACAATACCTCCTTCAGGAATAAAAAATGTGACATAATATTTCCTTTTCGTAAATATTATATCACATTTCTTAAAATTTTACAATATTTCATTAAGTTCTGCTAAAAGTTCTGCTTCGCTTCTTTTAGTTTTAGTAATTTCTGAAAACTCATCACAACCGAAACCGATTAAAAATTTAGCGGAACTATCGTTTCTTGTAATGTTAGAAGTAAAAATCTTCATTTCAGGTGAATCACCCAATGCTTCATAAATAAATCTGCTGCCGTTAGAAAGCATTTTTTGTGCTGTAGCGACCGACGATTTCAAATCTTCTATAGTCGAAGAAATTAATTTTGTCGCAACTACTTTTACATCCTCTTTGCCCTGTGTGAGCAAATTCTGCAATTCATTTAATTTCGTAATTACCCCAAAAGAAAAGCTTCGTGCAATTCTTATTTCCTTTAATTTTTCACACAAAAATTCGTTTGCCTTTTCAGAGGATAATAAAAGAACGTTATTTTCTTTGAGTAAAGCGGCAAACGCTTTTATATCATCATTTTTCTCAACACATTTTTCTAAGGCTTCGTTAAGTGTATTTGACAAAAGATTTATAAAGCCCAATTTTTCTTCTATTCCCGAATTCCTGAGTTTTTCTGCAAAGCTACTGTCAGAAGCACCCTCTAAAACATCCTTCGGAGAACACATTTCATTCATTTTCTGAAACGTTTTATAGAAATCCGCAAAATCCGAAGCAACCGTCGGAACCTGAATATACTGAGAAATAAATTCAACGTCAATTTCTACATTCTTTTTTTCAAAAGAATACATAAGTCTCGATAAATCTTCCCAACCTCTTGCAGTAACAAACTGCTTTCCGTCAGGAGTATTTTCTATTATATAAAAATCAGTTGATTTCGCATCAAGATATGTAACAATTGACGGGTGAACACCTTCGTTTATTGCATAATCTCTCCACACCTCATAGTCAGATTGTATTTCGATTTTCTGAATTCTATCAAGTGTAGCAATATCATATTCCTTAACCGATTTATTATACTCAGGCGGGTTACCTGCAGCAACAATTACCCAGCCCTCAGGAACAGGGTGAGAACCGAATGTTTTATATTGCAAAAATCTTAACATTGACGGTGCGAGTGTTTCTGAAACACAGTTAATTTCATCTAAAAACAAAATCCCTTGCTTTTTACCTGTTCTTTCAATGTAAGAATACACATCCGAAAGTATTTCACTCATAGTGAATTCTGAAACGTCATATTCTACACCGCCGAAAGAGCGTGTTTTTATAAACGGTAAGCCCAATGCACTCTGTCGGGTATGGTGCGTCATTGAATATGACACTATGCCTATACTCATTTCTTTGGCAATCTGTTCCATAACCGCTGTTTTACCAATACCTGGCGGGCCATAAAGAAAAATCGGTCTTTGTTTATTTACAGGAATTATAAATTCACCGTTTTCTGATTTTTCGAGATATGCTGTTATAGTGTTTTTAATATGCTTTGTTGCTTCTTTTATATTCATAATACAACCTCACACTAAAAGTAAATCTTTTAATAAGTCCTCTGTTTCAGCTAATGCTGTTTTTTCTTTTTTGGTTGCTACAATTTCCTGCAAATTATTGTAGCCTTTTTTTGCACACATACCATAAAGTGTGGCACAGAATTCTGTGTCAAACGAAAAATTCTCTAACAAATATAATAACACTTTTTCATCGTTGACTTCAACTGCAAAAATTGCAACATCTTTTTCGTAACCTTTTATCAACTCAAAATATTGCTTTTCCTTTAATTCATCTAACTTTTCGGGATATGCAAGTCTGAATGCCGCAACAAAAGGCTTTTCTGTTTCTTCTGCTTTCTGCAGCTGATTATCATATTTTTCAAAATCGAACTCATTATTAATAATTATGTAATCCTTTTCATCACGATAAGAGTAATAAGCACTGCTCATAAATACTTTTACCTGCTCTTTTTCAAGTGAAAGCACGTGATTGGGGCAAGTTTTATTTCTATTGCGATAAGCAAACGGCAAAACGCCCTCAAACCCTAAAGCAAGATAATTCACTGTTGCAGGTATATTTACGGTTATGCAGTTTTCAATATCATCCTTCGCAGTAAAAGATGAGCAAAAGGCAGTACCTTTTATTTTATATTCGTCATAAACCCTGTTATAAAAAGGTGCTTTACCAATATATTTTAAATCATTGTTGAACTTAACAAGCCTTAACTCCTTTGAATCCTCAAAGGCTTTGTCTCCGAGTATTTCAAGCGTTTCAGGAAAGACAACGCTTCCGAGAGACTGACAGCGTTTAAAAGCGAACTGCTTAATTTCTTTAAGATTTTTACTGAAGGTTATATTTTTTAATTTAGTGCAACCAAAAAAACAACCTTCTTCAATAACCTCTACTGTATCGGGAATTACAACCTCTTCTAATGCGGCACAACCTTTAAAAAGATTTTTTGGCAACACCTTTAACGGCGGCAAAGCTACGCTTTTAAGATTTTTGCAATCCATAAAAGCACCCTCGCCCAATATTTTTACAGACTCGGGAATTTCTGCTTCTTCTAATTTAACGCAATTATAAAAAGCTTCGTAGCCTATTTCTTTTAGTTCTTTATTAAATTTTACTGTTTTTAAATTTCTACAGCCTGTAAAAGACATTTTAGAAATCGTTGCTACTCTGTCAGTCAGTTCTAATTCTGAAATATTCTCGTCAAAAGCAAATTCACTTATTTTGCCTTTCTTTTTCTTTAAAACTAACCTTCCGTTTTTAACTTTCAAAAAATCACCTTAATCAATCAAATCATCATTATCAATAAAAAGAGGTGTAGCCCATAGTGGCATTTTTGCTTTATCAAAACAATTGTCATTAATTACAAAAACCGAGTTGAAAGGTGGCATTTGCTTCGGATAAATACCATCGCCATCTGTAAAATAAACAAGTCCGTTAACCTCGTTTCTTTCTGAAGAAGCAAAAATTTCGTTAACATAATCAAAAACAGGTCTGAAATCAGTTCCACCAAAGCCCTTTAAATTTATTTTTTTAATATAATCTTCAATCTCTTTTTCATTATGAAGTATTTTCACTTCTTTTATTTCGGCATCACATTGAATAATATGAATCTCTGTTTTTTCTGTAAAGAAATTTGTTGATTTTAATATATTATAAGTCTTTTCTATAAATTTCTCAACTATTTCACCTTTAACCGAGCCTGATGTATCAATAGCGATAAAAAGTTTTCTTATTCTGGCATTTTCTACATATTCCAACGGCTCAATAATCGGCATATTTGAATACATTCTCAAACCGTATGTATAAAATATATAGTCAAATTCATCGTCATTAATCTGCATTGTTTCGTTAATTGAAATGAATTTTTTCAAAAACTTGCTGTAATCATATTTATCTCTGTTAACGCCTTTTAAAACCTGTGTATCCACTCCCGGCATAAGACCTTGATTTTTTAACGCTTCAAGGTCATTTATTACTGTCGGGGTAACTTTTCGCCATTCATCTTTCTCTTCTTTTACAGCGTTGTTAACAGCATCTCTCATAATTTTGTCATTTGACTCATTAGAAAGCCCTTGCCTCGAATCTGCTCTTTTGTAAATGGACCTTGCTTCAACGGTTTCTTCGTCATCATCGAATTCAAAAAAAGCGAAGTTTTTGTTTTTATACCAAATTTTATGAACATCGTCGCAAAAAAGTTCACTGTACATAAGAAGAGTCTCTTTTGAAATATCGCTTCCCTTTAAATAATAATAAATGTTTTCTGCCGACAAATTTTTTACACTTTTTGAAATCTCCTTGATTACCGCTTCTTGCATTATTGATTTTTCGTGCTTTGTTGAAGAAAGATTCCAATTATTTATTGTGTTTTCAACACATATATCTGTCGCTATATTCCAAAGATTTGTGTCTTTAAAATCTATATTAAACGGATGTAATAGCATACAATGGAGAATTGAATGAAGCAACACTCTGTTCACAGAGGAGGTATTCTTTTTAAAACGTAATATAACGTAATTAGGATTATAAAAGAAACTTTTTGCATCTGTAAAAATATCTTCTTCATTTGTGGGTGTAAACTCCAAAGCGTTCAAAGCCCTTATAAGCGAGTGAATGTTGCCGGTCAACTCAGTTTTTGCATTCAACAAAATTTCTTCTGCTAAAATCTCTGTTTTTGTTTTCTCCAACACACTCACTCCTTTCGTTATAAAACCGCCAAAACCAAAAAAAGGTCGGTTTTTTTAACCGACTACCCTTTTAGAATAACATATAAAAACACCCATTGTCAATATATTTAAATAAAGTCATCACAGTGAATGATTATTCTCTCCGTTTTAGACATACACCGGGTTTTAAGTTTGTAAATTTTTGCGAATTGCAAAGCGTTTTTTCATATGCTATTATGTAGACAAAGGAAGGGTGAGTCCGATGCCACAGTAAAAACAAAAATAAAAAAGAAAGTGTGGTTCCGATGTACTAAAACCAGAATTTTTAAAACCAAATAATTTTGAAAGTGTGGTCCCGATGTACTAAAAAACAAAATTCAAAAAACAAAAAATTTTTGAAAGTGTGGTTCCGATGTACTAAAAGCTATAAATTCAAAAAAATTTGAAAGTGTGGTTACAATGTACAAGTAAACATTCTACCTTGGCTTTTAATAAGCCGATGGCGAAATCCTTAAAACAAACAAAAACAAAAAAGAGTTAAAGCTTTAACCGTTAATATATAAAAAGGAAATCGCCTGACAAAAATCTGTAGAAAGAAGAGGTAACAGAAAACGATGTTAGATATCAAAAGTGAACAGTAACACCCCTTAGTTCGGATGTTTTAAACATGAGCTAAGGGGTGTTACTATTTTTAATGTGCATCGTTACCTTCAAATCTTATCATTTCTAAACCTGGGCAGTTTTCTGCGTCAATTTTTTTGTTGTAATCGTCACAAATATTTCCCCAATTAACCGAACATTTTTCAATTAAAACATTTTCTGCATTTCTTAAATAGAATGCAGAATTTTTTATTTTTTCTACGCCATATTGAAGGCAAGGTCTTAAATCGTAAAGACCGCTTTCCCATTTGGTAGTTTTTGAAAGTGTAACGTTTACGTTTTCAAACGTCACGTTTTCAATCATATTTTCTTCTGTTCCGTGAACTAAAACACCATTTTCACCTTTACAGGTAATGTTAAAAAATCTGACGTTTTTAATTTTGCCTGATTTTGTATTTTCATCACGATTAAACGTAGTAATAACAATCGGTTCAGCTGTTCCCCACCAATCAGGGCAGAAACGGCGTGTTTCAATAATGCAGTTTGAATATGTAACGTTTTCGACGTTGCCACCATCACGAATCTGAATAGAAAGACCTCGGTTACTTTTTGTAATAATACAATTATCTACAATTACGTTTCTGAAATCGCCCACACCCTCTGTACCGATTTTAATTGCCGCAGAAGTAGAAATAAGTGTGCAATTTGAAATTATAATATTCTCGCACGGGCCATATTCTGCATTACCCTTTGATGCCTTGAGGCAAATGCAGTCGTCTGCACACTCAATATGACAACCAATAATTCTTACGTTACTGCAATGGTCGGGGTCAATACCGTCGGAATTCGCCACGTCTAAATCATTAAGAATTCTGATTTGTGAAATAAGAACATCGTCACAACCCGCAGGATGCAAAGTCCAGAAAGGTGCATCTACAACAGTAAAATCCTTAAATGAAATATTATTGCTTTTTTCAATATAAATTACCGTCGGTCTCGGGTAAAAATCGCCTGTCACGTAATATTTATCTTTTCTTTTTACAAAGCTGTGCCCGTTTGCATCTATTACACCTTCACCTGTAATTGAGCATTTATCTGCCTCATAGCCATAAATAAACACAAATGACGGCTTACCTGTAACAGGGTTGCCTATAAGCGCAGTTTTCGGGTCATTTATCATATTACAAGGACGGATGTAGCCATCAATATTATCAGTAGCCTTAAGGCAAGAACCTTTTTGCAGGTGAAGCTCAACATTCTTTTTCATTCTTATTGAATCAGAAAAATAAGTTTTGCCACTTGTTAAAACAACAGTACCGCCACCATTTTGCTCTGCTTTATCTATAGCACCTTGTATCGCTTTGACGTCATTTTTCTTTCCATCACCCAAAGCACCGAAATCCTCGGGATAAAAATACAACATAATGTCACCTCGTTTTAATATGGGTTCAGTATAGCACAAAAAACTACCTGTATGCAAGAAAATCCGTTTATAACTCGTTATAACTTTAAATTTTCGTCAAAAAAGAACTGACTTCGCAAAAACGAAATCAGTTCTTTAATTTTAAAGGAAAATGTATTTAAGTATAAACAACACAGCTAAAATATACATAAGAGGCTTAACCTTTTTAGCTTTACCCGTTAATAAGTTGATAAGAACGTACGAAATTATACCTAAACTGATACCTTCAGAAATGCTGTAGAACAATGGCATTGAAAGAAGTGCTATATAAGCCGGGATTGCTTCTGTAGCATTATCGTCATCGAACTTAATATTTTTTACACTTCCGAGCATCAAAAAGCCTACCATAATAAGAGCAGGAGCTGTAGCAAAAGAAGGAATTGCAATAAACAATGGTGCAAAGAGTGTTGATAACAAGAACAATACACCTGTAACCATTGCAGTTAAGCCTGTACGACCACCTGCAGAAACGCCTGAAGCAGATTCAACAAACGTTGTAACTGTAGAAGTACCTAAAACTGCACCGGCACTTGTACCAATAGCATCTGAAAGTAATGCAGGTTTTATACGAGGTAAACGACCATCCTTGTCAAGCATATCTGCTTTTGTTGCAACACCTATTAACGTGCCGAGTGTGTCAAACAAGTCAACAAACAAGAATGCAAACACAACAACTATAAAGTTCAAAGGCTTTATCTGACTGAAGTCAACCTTAAAGCATTGACCAAAAGTTTCGCCTAATTTAGAGAAATCAGCAGAAATAAAGCTTGTAGGAATCAATGAGTAGTAGCCTGCATCAGGTGTTGGTTCATAAATACCAACAAGTTCACAAATGATACCTAAAACCCATGTGCCTATAATTCCAAGTAAAATTGAACCCTTTACCTTACGAACGTGAAGCACTGCTGTAAGAATAAAGCCAACCAATGCAAGAAGTGCACAAATTCCTGCGGTGCTGAAATCTGTTTTGAAGTTTGTTATTGTAACAAGTGTTGCAGCGTCAACTGCTAAACCTGCGTTCTGCAAACCGATAAATGCAATAAACAAACCGATACCTGCAGAAACACCATGCTTTAACGTCATTGGAATAGCATTGAAAATTGCTTCGCGGACATTTGTCAAAGATAAAACAATAAAAATAAGACCTTCAACAAAAACGGCAAGTAATGCTATTTGCCAAGTGTAGCCCATACCTAAAACAACTGTGTATGCAAGGTAGGCGTTAAGACCCATACCTGCAGAGAGCGCAAACGGCATATTAGCCATAAGTGCCATACAAGCAGTTGCAAGGAAGGATGCAATTGCAGTTGCCAATAAAACGGCGGTTGAATCCATACCTGCTTCGCCGAGAATACTCGGGTTAACTGCAAGTATGTAAGCCATTGTCATAAATGTAGTAACACCAGCAACAACTTCGGTTTTTACGTTAGTTTTGTTTTCTTTCAACTTAAAAAGTTTTTCTAACATTTTTCCGTTCCCCTTTAATTTATTTATATCACTATAGATACAATAAAAAAATTATAATATTTTTTTCAACAAAAAGCAACAGTAAGTTTATTTATTTCTAATTCTCTTCTTTTCATAATTTAATATAACCACCACAATGATTTTGCTATAGACCTCAGATATAGTAAACGATATAAAAATCTCCCTTGCAAAAATCATGCAAGGGAGAAAAAATTATTTTTTATTTGCTCTGTATTCAGCAATTGCATCATCATAAGCTTTCATAGATTCCTCTGTCGGAATATATTCTTTTCTTTCTGTGTTAGCAATTGTAGGTACATTACCTTTTGAATCATAGCAAGGTGTAAGGAAGTCGTTTTCCCAGAGTTTTCTGTCCTCTTCTTTTCTGAAGTCAGGAATATCGTAAGGAGTGCCGTATTCTAAAGCACTTCTGTGACCGAGAATTGCAACTGAAGCCATTGTTGTAGCAAAATACTCGTCAAACATAGGCTTTCTGTTTTCACGAATGCTGTTGAAGAATTCACGAACAATGAAGAAGTCGCCACCACCGTGACCTGCTTTTTCTGCTGCTTCTTTTGCATCAGGTTCAAAGTCTGCCTCGTAGCTTGACACTCTTTCCATTCCCTCAGGAGTGTGTTCTTCATTAAATGAAAGAAGAACCTTACCGTCTTCGGCACGAAGATTTCCAATCTGACCTAATTCTCCGCAAACTCTGTAGGTGTTAGCGTGACCACCGAAGTGTGACCAGCCTGTTACTCTGAAAACAGAGTCGTCATCATTAAGACAAGTAACTACCGCACTTCTGTCAGGTAAACGCCAATAAAGGCTACCGCCACCATTTTCTTCGTTGAGTGGGCCGAAAATCGGCATTGCGGTAACTCTTTTCGGGAATGCACCTGTTATATACATAAGCGGACCTAATGAGTGAGTGATGTAATAAATTCTCGGAATGTGATATCTCCAATGCTTTGAAGATGGGCAATATTTATTTATATCTTCCTGATTAAGAATCGGATGGTTATATTCACCCTCTGCAAATAATGCTTTACCAAGAACGCCTGAACGATAAACCTTGCGCATTTCCTGATTGAATTTCATAAATGGATAGTTTTCAGCAATCATATAGTAAGCGTTACTTTTTTCAACTGCTCTGACGAGTGCAACACCTTCACCCATAGAAATATTTGAAGTACATTCACTTAAAACGTGAATATTCTTTTCTAATGCCTTAATAGCGTATGGTGTGTGCTCGTGGAAATAGTTGCAAAGAAAAACTGCTTCTAAGCCTTCGTGATTAATAAATTCATCAAAATCAGTATATGTAGCAATACCTTCGTGATCCTCACGTGCTTTTTTGAGTTTTTCTTCATCAAAATCGCAAACCGCAACAACTTCACCATTGTTTGCCTTAACGCCGTCATAGAAACCGCTACCACGACCTAAACCAAATATACCGAACTTAATTGTTTTCTCCATAGTAATACCTCCATTGGTAACATAAAATCAATAACTACATTTTACCATATAGTTTGCTTTTGTAAATAGAAAACTTCCATAAAAACATATAAAAAAGTTAGAAAGAAATATTATTTTTGAGGCAATGGTCTGTGCTTCGCAGTAAAATCTGAGACTTCAATTTTAATTATTCCTACGACAGCTGCTAACTTTTCATTAAATTCGAAATCCATATTCACTTGTGTTTTCATAAGAATTGAAAGTGCCTTCTGTTTTTCTTCGGAATCTTCTACTATAGTTGCTTTACCTCTGCCCATAAGAGAATAGTAGCTTATACCATATCTGCAGGCAACGTCGCCATCAAACGGAATCAAATCACATTCCATTTCAATAAACACTTTCGGATTTTTTCTTATAACGTCAAGCTTTCTGCCCTGAGTTGCACCATGAAGCCATATGGTAAGTTTTTCATCTTCATAAGTATAGCCGTAATTCATTGGCACAACATAGGGCTCATCACCATCAACCATACCTAAATGAACAATTTTCGATTTGTCTAAAATTTCTAATATTTTATCTATATCAAAAATTTGCTGTTCACGTCTTGTCATTCCGTTCATTTTACTTTCTCCTTTTTTTAATCACAAAAATCAGCCCTTTTATTATTGCTGCCAAAATAATTACACCGCCAACAACACATATTATAAGTGTTTTACTACCACCTTGCATTTCCGTAATATCTATTTCTAAAATACTCTTTTCAAAATCAACTACTGCTACAACCATTTCTGATTTTTCATTATTATCTTTTCTCAATGGATTATTAATAGCATACAGATATTTTCCGTCTTTTGAAAAAGCAATAGAATTGCTATATCCCACGTTATTCTCTGCGATATATGGAATCACGTGTGGTATTGTTACCCAATTGTCACCATTGTCATTACTTATAAATAAATCTGTACCTGTCGCACTTTCGCCCTTTCTCATAAAAGTACCACTTACTATAAGTGTACCATTTTCACCACCTACTGGAGTCCATGCACAGAAAGGCGCAGAACCAAGAGCTTTTGTACCATTATAATTTATTATCTCGTAACCAATAAATTCGGGGTCACCCCAGTCAAGACCATCACTTGAATATCTTGCATAAATCGGATTACCGCTTATGCCTTTTTTATCAAAAACCTCATACACCATAAAATATCTACCGTCACCAAGGCGTGTTACAACAGGCATACCAGGGCGTTCTTCGAAAAATTCTGTTGCTACAACATCAACTGTTTCGCCCCAGTTTTCTGCATCTTCAGATACTTTATAAACAATTTTTTGTGAGTACTCAGGGTCAGAATCATCTGAATAATAACATACTAAGCGACCATCATCAAGTTGCAATAAGAATGGTTCCCACACACCTTCTTCAAGACCGCCACCAGATGCTACTACAACCCCTTGGTCAAAAGTGTAACCACCATCTGTACTGAAATAAAGTCTTATATATGACTCTTTTTTATGTTCAGGGTCTATTGAGCAACCAGCTAAAATTATTGTACCCTTCTTGTATTTTCCGCAATCCTTTTCTAATTCAAAAAGAAACGGATTCCACTCAGAATTTGTACCAGTAAGTGTATCGGTAACGTATGAAATCACTTCCCAATTCGCACCATTATCTGTGCTTTTATAAATCGGGTATCTTGGCTTGTATTCTTCAAGTCCTGCATTCAATTCACAATGTGTTGCAAGAATTGTACCATCGTCAGCATTGCCCTGATTTTCAAGCACAAGCAACCTGCCATACTGCACACCACAACCCCACCATTCCGATTCAGAGCTTGTGAGAACAGCAGAATTTTCAAGCACAAACCCCTCATTTGCAAAAGCAGTAATCGTAATACTTATAGAAAACAAAAGCAAAACTACAAATGAAAGAACTAAACTAATTCTTTTCATAGTTCAATCCTCCTTTTGAATGATATTTTAGTTACTAATCAAACATACCCATAATTTCCTGTAAAACTGTTGAAATTGCATCTAATAAATGACGAAGCATTTTCATTTCAAAAACTTCATATTCATAGGCTTTATCGGTCACTACACCGGCCCCACTATAGCAACCAATGTTGTTTGCTATAATCTCATTACCGAAAAAGTCGGTTGTTAATCCGTCATTAATTTCAACACCCGCATCAATAAGTGGAGAATCTGCAGCAAGCATATAGCTATTTACATCAGAAGATTTACCGCCGACAAAACCCGGGTCAATATTCAATGAATCAGCATCAACAAGTGGTGACATAGCATTGTAGTAACAGTTATTTTCATAAACATTTCCTCTTGAGTCAAGCGGGTCAAAATCATAAGCAAAATGCTCACCATTTGCAAGAACAATTATATTATTTGCAACATATGAATTGTAGAGATTTTTTAATTGAAATTCGCCACAATTTATGATTGTGTTATTATAGAAACTTAACTCGTGCTCACCGCAACTACCAACTGCTGTAGTTGAGCGACCACGATTATCGTTTACAGAAAGGCAATAACGAACCGTGTTGCCGTGATGTCCGCTGTAATTAGGGTTATTACACATAAAGCGAACATTATCGTGAGAATAAATATATTGATATGTGCAATTATTTGTATGGGAGTCAAAGTCAACTGCCATTCCGTCGCCTACATTTTTCTGCCCTGCAATTTCACAACGCTGAATAATGCTGTTTTCACTACCCCAGAACCACATTGCCGCAGTAAAATATTCAATTTCTCCGTTTTCGTCAACACCCTCGCCCTGACAACAATTTATTGCACGGCAATCTGTAACTAATGCACCGTCGCACATACCAACTATAACAGCTTCGGCATCCATTTCATGAAAATAGCAACCTTCGATAAGGAGACCTTCATTGTAAACAGGGTCAATTTCTTCTTCAGTTTCGCACCAGGGAAGTTGTGCATCGTTCCATGAACCCCAAATCATAAAACCATTTGCACAGTTATAAACTTCACAGTTTCTTATTGTAAGATTATTAACGGCATATCTGGATTTTGCAGGGAGCCCCTTAACCATAACCGCTGCTCTGCCAACTGCCGCACCATTTGTATTATCGTCTCTGCTATGCACCTTGTAATTCTGAATATCTGTAAAATAAACATTATCTATAATTATGCCTTCAGAAGTCTGATTGTAAGTATCAATCCAGATTCCGCCACCATTTGGGGCTTTAATATGTAAATTTGAAACAGTTACATAAGAACAGTCAAAAAGGCGTAAAACCTCTGTTTTTTCGTCTGTTTTTAAAATTGCTCTTTCACCATCACCATAAGAAGAAATAACAACAGGATTCTCTTTTGTACCACTGCAGGTAAGAGATGCGGTGCACTCGTATTCGCCACCGTTTTTAAACAAAAAATGTGTACCGGGTCCTACCTTAAGATTTTTAAGTCCCGCAAGAGTTTTTATAGGGTTATTTATATCTGTTCCGCTGTTTCTGTCATCACCGCTTACAGAATCAAAATAATAGTAATTTTTTTCGTTCTCTACAGCATAAACAGAAACGCTTACGCTACAAAACAGAATTGCAAATACCATAACCAAGCATAAAATTTTACTTGTCTTTTTCATAATTATTTTTCTCCTTTACAAACCTAAATTTATTATTAAGGCAAAATGTTCCCTGCGGCACGATAAATTTCATACCACTCTTCACGAGTAATTTTAATTTCACTTGCTTTTAAGCAATCTTTAAGCCTTGTTAAATTAGTCGTACCCGTAACAGGTTGCATTTTTGCAGGGTGGAGAAGAATCCATGAAAATGCAATTGTTATTTTTGAAACACCATATTTTTCACCGATTTTTTGGAGCGTTTCGTTAAGTTCAGGGAATTTTTCGTTATCAATAAAACAACCTTTAAAAAATCCGTGTTGCATTGGCGACCAGGGTTGAATTGTAATATTATTTAATCTGCAATATTCTATCACACCGGCATCACGATTAACCCCTGCATTATTCTGCATATTAACATTCACTCCGAAATCTATCATAGGAGTGTGCATAATACCGAACTGTACCTGATTTGCACAAATCGGAACATTAAGTGAATTTTGTAAAAGTGCCATTTGATAAGGATTCTGATTTGAAACTCCAAAATGGCGAACTTTACCCGAAGTTTTTAAATCATCAAATGCTCTTGCAACTTCATCAGGCTCCATAAGTGCATCAGGGCGGTGAAGAAGAAGCACGTCTATGTAATCTGTACCAAGACGTTTCAAGCTGCCGTCAACCGAATTCACAATATGGTCATAAGAAAAATCAAACTGTCCTTTTCGAATTCCGCATTTAGTCTGAATCAATAGTTTTTCTCTCTGTAGTGTCGAAATCGCCTTACCAAAAACCTCTTCGCTTTTACCACCGCCATAAATATCGGCGTGGTCGAAAAAATTGGTTCCATTACTTAAAGCTGTATCAACAAATTCAGACACAGCCTTTTCGCTCATATCGCTTATACGCATACACCCGACTGCAATTGTCGGTACTTTTATTCCACTTTTGCCAAAATCTATATTATACACGACTGACTCACTCCCGTTTTAGTACTACGCAAAGTATTTCATTATATAAAGAATAATCATATGAACAGGATAAAAAGCGTAAAAACCATATTGCACGAATTTACTTGAACGCCCCTTTTTACCCCCGTAAAGCCATATTGGTATAAGCGAGAAAACCGCAAAGCCCTGTGTTGGTATTTCGAAGGTTTTGCCAAGGATTTCAATGGGTATTACCAACCCTTCAAAAAATACGATATTTATAAGTATCATCGCAACAAGCTGTAAAAACCAGGCAAATGGAAAATCTCTTAAAACAAAAAACATTACAACTGTAATTACACCCAAAAAACCGTAATCCGGAAATCCGAGAACCGAGGCGACACAAATAAGCAACAACCACAATATTGATAGCGCAATATTTTTAGGTTTGTGGTTTTTCTTTAAGTTGTCAATTACATATATCGCAAGTAACCCTAAAAGAAGTGTGAACAACACATTCTGGTGATATGGGTTAAACCAACGGCTACTGTAGAAAAGATTAAACGGAATTTCTGTGATTACCGCAAAGCCCAGAAGTCTTAGTACATACTTTTTAAAATTCGAGGTGTGCACAAACCCTTCTGCAATCTGAAAAGCAAAAATCGGGAATGCCATTCTGCCGATGTAAGTCATCCAATTGCCAAAGCTCATAGCGGTTGCCCAGATGTGGTCGCTTAACATAAGCAAAACAGCAATTGTTCTGAGCATATTAGAGGTTAAACCTCCGAAAGGAATTTTCGTAAGAGGACTGTTTCCGGAATGTCTTATTCTTTTGATTTTTTCCATACCATTCCACTCCCAACCGATTTAAATATTCAATACCTTCATAATAGCACAACAAGACTTCAATTACAATTATAATATCATTACAAAAAAACTGTCATACAAATGGTTCAATAATATAGTGGTAGTAGACAAAAAATGTTTACTACAATTTTTTAATTCGTTTTTCATCATATAACTCAAACAACTTTTCTATTCCACTTGTATTTTTACATCTGACAAATTCATCATATATATACTGAGCAGATACAGTAGAAGAACTATCAAAAATAGTCCCTGTATCAAGATATTCGTAATGATACTTTTCTTCAATAAATTCATCGTTTTCTTTATCGAAATAGTATTCACAAAAAATCCATTCGCCAATTCTTCCCAGATAAATTTTGTTGTCACTCATATACACTTCACCTTTTTTCTTCATCTTAGGGTTGTTATATCATCTCATATTATATAACAGCGCAATTCATAGCGACTGCAATATTTACGGCATAACCAATTCATACACCACAATTAAATTCTACCCCATCAGCCTTTGCAATACCGTGCAAATATCTTTGTGCATCGGTTGAAAAGCTGTTACCTATTGATAAAATATCCATTGCTCTCACCTCTTATAACATAATATCATTTCGGGTTACTTATTGTAAAGAAAAATCTCCGTCGACAAGCGACGGAGATTACGCTATTGCTTTTTAACTTAATTGCAATTAAGAATCATTCAGTATACAGCTTAACAGGTCCATACAATCCACCCGACTCAAAATCTTTTGCATAATTCAGTTCAGTTTCAAAATACTGAGATAACTCTTCTGTTCTCCACTTATCAAAATAATCAGTGCAAGTATACCAATTCGCCGAAGTATTTGTAACAATTATTTTTAATTTATTTTCTTTATCAAGCACACCTTCGGGTATTTTAAATCTGTACGGATACATCAGGGCAACACCCAAATATTTGTCATTGAGAAAAACCTCTGCCGAAAAATGCACATCGCCGAGATCTATTTCTCCTTCTTTTCCGATTTTTTCTTCAGGAAGTGTAAATGTTGTTTCATAAACACCGCTTCCCGAATATGACTCGCCAACTGAATTTTTCCAGTCACCTTGATTAATTGATGCACTTTTTTCAGAGTGTTCTATTATTTCGAATCCGTTTTCTCTGCAAACAAGTTCCAGCTCTTTACGAAATACAAAATTTTCAGCAATATCATATTCGTTTTTCATTTCTTTCTGATTTACTGAATTAAGATTTTCTTCCGTAAGCAATATTACAACTGTTTCACCAATGTTAATAGAAAGCTCAAGAGTACTATCTTTTGCTTCAAAGCGTTGTAATTCACCTGTCATTAAATCAAGCAGATAACCCTTTGAAGAAGGTAAATAAATCTTATATTTTTCGCTTTCACCTTTTTCTCGGAACAATATATAAAGTTCTGAATTTTCTGCCCTTCTGTGCATTGCACGTAAGCCTTCGCCCTCAATATGAATCACTTCTTCAAGGTCAGATAAGGTCTCGGAAACCTTGCCCCCGCCATTAATAAAACGTTCAAGTACTACCCGGCTTTCTTCGGGAACAAATGCCTCTTTTGGGATGATAATGTGTTCATACGTCGCGTTGCCTATATATAAGCGCCCGTTTTCTGCACCGTTTGCACCTTGTATAACATCATCGTCAACAATATCAAAATCCACCATCATATCCTCAAGTGCTCTACCCATACTCTCAAATTTCTCTGCCATAGCCTCCGCTTTCAGACCGCCTTGAAAATCATTAATGGGATAATAAAGACCCGTTCTGCAGACTCTTTCGCCAACCGATGATATGTATGAAAGCCGTTCAACATAACGGTTAAACCTATCGAGATGTTTATAATATGGTTGATTTTCTGTAAAAACAGGAAGTTCCTGAGCAAGAAGAGACTCTTTACGCCCGAGAGGAAAATTGAACGGATTAAATATATTTATTCCACGAACAGCCTGGTAGCCTACAGTATACCGCATTATATCATAAGTCACTGCCGCACCTGCCACACCAAAAATTTCACTCAGTGCATATTTTGTGCCATTCTGTGCAGCTGCTGAAGAAGCATATCTTGGAAAAAATCCGTTATATGCATTCATATCATTCTTGTCTGATACTTTATTTTCCGGATAGAGTTGACGCCATATAATATCTACACCCGGAACATCAAAGCATCTGAGAGCTCTCATCAGATTGAAATTTCCTCCACCACACACACACCCGAGAGGGCTATGATCCATATCCATATGTCCTGTAAAAGCAATACCATTTTCATTTGCCCATTTTTTGCAAGAAAGAAGGAAATTATCGCAGAACATTCTGCTGCACAAATCATACCAACGATATAATATATAAACATTTTCTTCAGTGGGTTTTATTCTTTTTGCAATAAGCGGCAGATAAGGTAATATTGATTCACCATATAATTGTTCATATTTCTCTGCCAATTCTTTATTGAATGGTTTTAGTGGTGCTTTTGGCTCATCAGTAAATATCGCTGAAACATAATTGCCAAATGCACTTTTCAGTGATGCCGCATATCTTTCGTGAGTAATTTCTATAAAATACTTTGTTGCCTTTTCATTTAGTAAATCAGGATAATCGGCATCTCCACTAATTTGTTTTTCAATAATGTATTCATTCACAACAGTGTCTTCAGAAAAAATGTAGCCCTCTTCAATTATTTCTTTGTCATTAAAAAAAGCCGCAATAACATCTGACGTTGTTTTTTTGTATACGTCCCCTTTTAAAAAAGAAGTATCATAAACTTCCAACACCTGTCGAGCATATTCCGGATGGTCTTTCAGAACTTTTCCGCAGGCACCGCCTGAAGGCCAACCGCCCTCGTCATATAACCAGCAACTCATTCCAAATGATTTGCCTTTTTTTATTGCATAAGCGCAAAGTTCGAAGTATTCATCTGAAAGATAGTCAGGTGTAAGCTTCGTCGGCATACTGTCGGGGCGAAAATTCTTTGGTTCAGGGAGAATATAAAACGCCCGTATGCCAAGATTCTGCATTTCTTTAAGCTGGGCATCTATAATATCTCGCGTACAGACATCATTCCAGACCCATACATACACAGGTGCATAAGAAACATCTGGTGATATAAAATTTTTTATATTGAATTTATCATTTTTTTCCATTGTTAAACATCCTTGAATTTCAGACATTTGCATTGTATTTACCTTGCTTTTTCAATCGAGCTACAAAGAATTTTAATGCAACAACCATTACCGCGTAGAGTACCGCAAGCAAAACGGGATATACTTTTATACCAAACAGTCCACTTATAAGACTCACCATAGGTGGAGCCAACATAACACCAATATATGCAAAAGCTATCTGTGACCCCATAACTGATTGTGATATTTCTTTACCGAAATTGTGTGGTGTCAGGTGTATCATATTCGGATAAATAGAACCGTTGCCTAAACCTATAAGAAACAATCCCACTACCGAAACTACCCCCGGCAGAGGAAGAAGCATAATTATTATTGCCGGAGCAAGAATTGAAGCACCTATACCGATACGTTTCCAAGTGCTGATTTTATCGGAAAGCAAACCTGAAACAAAAC
This sequence comes from Acutalibacteraceae bacterium, assembly GCA_045646485.1. Classification (GTDB taxonomy): domain Bacteria; phylum Bacillota; class Clostridia; order Oscillospirales; family Acutalibacteraceae; genus DTU089. The sequence continues at coordinate 7,439 of JAZRKU010000026.1, read as the reverse complement.
GTCCGACAGACATCCCTATATAATATATTGTAAGAGCAAGTGCACCATACTTCGTTTCAAAACCTTTTTCAGTTACAAGATATGTACTACCCCACACTCCGCAAGCGTATTCAATTGCGTTTGTTGCAAGCATAATAATCCATACCAGACGAACTTCCGGTTTTTTAGCCATCTGCAAAAGAGTAAGGTTTAATGTTTCTTCATCTTCGTTTTGTTCAGCCGAAGTGCTCTTTTTCCACAGAGGTAGCGACATAACAAGTAACACTGTGATTATTAACTGCACATAAAATGCATAGCGATAACCGCTACGCCAGCCTGCATTACTCAACGCCTGTGACATAAGATAGGGACTGAGGCTCACCCCTACTCCGTAAAAGCAATGCAGAAAATTCATATGGTTTGCTTTAAAATGCAAAGCAACATAATTATTAAGTCCCGAATCAATCGCTCCTGCGCCAAGTCCGAGAATAACCGCTAATGGTATCATAACCCAAAAAGATGAAGCAACAGAAAAACCAAACAATGCTCCAGCAGTCATTGCTGTGCTAAAAGCAGTAACTTTTGCTGTTCCTAACTTATTAAGAATTCCGGCACTGAACATGCTTGACAACACTGTGCAACCAGAAATAATAAACGTAAGAACACTCACCACTTCAACGGGAATATTCATTTCTGTATGAATTGCAGGCCAGGCGGAGCCAATGAGAGAATCAGGAACTCCGAGACCTATAAATGCAACATATATTACAATCAATAAAAAAACCATAACTCCTCCGATAATTTTAACAATCCAACTACTTTCAGCTTACAAATTTGTAAGCTCTATTGCTTCTCCTTTTGAAAGTTCAGCCTTCAGACAGTTATTTTCAATAACATAAGATTTATTTGCTTTGAGATTTTTGGTTTTATCATTTAATTTAATCCTTAACGTACAGTTGTTTTCTGCGGTAACCTTAGCGTTTTTAAGAATTGAATTTTCCCAAAAAATATCAAATGTTAAATTACCCCTTGCTCTTACACCCTTAACAGAGCCCTTTTTCCATTCGCTCGGTAAAGCAGGTAAAAGCTCAGAAATTCTGTTATCAGGGGAACCAAGGTGGCTTTGAAGAAGCATTTCTGTTATAGCCGCAACACCACCGAAATTACCATCTATCTGGAATGGTGGATGAATGTCGAAGAGATTGTTTGCTGTACATTTTTTCAATAAATATTTAAGATGGTTGTGTGCATTTTCACCGTCCTTAAGTCGGGTGTAGAAGCAAATCGTCCAAGCTCTTGACCAGCCTGTTGAACCCCCACCGTTTTCAATTCTGCGGGCAATTGTTCTTTTTGCCGCTTCATAGATTTCGGGGTTACTTTCGTTAATCTGATCCCCAGGAAAGAGTCCGAAAAGGTGAGAAATATGTCGGTGTCCCGGTTCAGTTTCCTCATAATCCTTAATCCATTCACGGATTGTTCCGTAGCGTTCACTTATTTCCATAGGAGGAAGCTTTTCTAAGACTTCTGAAAGAGTTTCAGAAAACTCCTCATCCTTATTAAGAGTTTTACAAGCATGAATTGTACGTGTAAAAAGTGCATAAATAATCTGAAAATCTATCGTTGCACCCTCGGTAAACATACTTTCTTGCTTTTTACCGTCAGAGTCAATGTAATAAAATTCATTTTCAGGAGAATTTGATGGGGAAGTAATAAGCTGACCTGATTCATTCTCGGTTAAATAATCCTGAACGAACTCACAAGAGCCTTTTAAAATCGGGTAAATTTCTTCGAGATATTCTACACTGCCGGTGTACTCATAATGCTCCCAGAGGTTAAGACAGAGCCACGGCCCTGCCATAGGGAAAAATCCGCAGTCAACACTGTCGTGAACACCTGTTCTTCCAAATGCATCGGTAGTGTGGTTAATAACCCAGCCTCTTGCACCGAAAAGTGCCTTTGCGGTTTCAGAACCAAAGGAACTTACCATTTTCATAAAATGAATAAACGGTGCAGAGGTTTCTGAAAGGTTCGCACTTTCACTCGGCCAATAATTCATTTGAAGATTTATGTTAGTGTGAAAATCGCTTCCCCAAGGTGGGTTAAAATCATGACACCATACACCCTGAAGGTTCGCAGGAAGCCTTGCGTTTTTGCCTGAGCTTTCAATTAAAAGATATCTGCCGAAATTGTAATAAAGAGAAAACAAGTCGGGGTCGTATTCATCCCAATTGAGTTCTTTTAATCTTTGGTTGGTGGTGAGCTTGCTGAATTTAGTTTCTTCTAACTCAAGCTCTACGTTGCCGAACCATTTTTTATGGGTAGAAATATGAGTTTCTTTGATTTTTTCGTAATTTGCATTTACAAGTCTTTCAATTGTTTCATTTAATCTGAGTTTAAAATCAATGCTTTCATCAACGTCATATTTTTCAACGTTATAATTCGTTTCAAAAGCAGCGTAAACAATAACGTAAGTAGCGTTTGCTACAGTTATTGTGCTGTGGTCTGCAGTAAGCTCACCGTCTGTTTTAACTCGCAGTTTTGCACCAAAGGACATCCCCTCGCCACCTTCGCCGTAGTGGTGATGAGCGCTGTATGTAACTCTGCCGTTCATAATAATTGTATCCTGACTAAGACAAGAGCTGTAAGCATCCTGCTTTCTTTTAATGCTCACGTTACATGAAAATGGATTGTTATCGGTTTCAACCTTATAAACAAAGCCGTCAAAATCCTCACTTATAAAGCATTCGCTTTTAAAGTTTATTTTATTTTTCGTCCAGAAAACGCGTGTAACAGCTTCGCTCAGTTCTAATTCCTTGCGGTAATCTGTGTAGGGTGATTTATCGAAAAAATCAATAAAAATTTCACCAAAACTTTCATAAGAACGCACAACGGGTGGGTCAGACAAAAAAGTCTCTCGTGCTTTCTGAGCCGCTTCTTTGAGTTTTTCTTCTCTTACAAGGCGACGAATTTCTCTAAGTGCCTCAGGTGAAGCGTGATATTTTTCTTTAATCTGTCTGCCACTCCAGAGAGATTCTTCATTTATTTCAATCTGCTCACAATGAGGGTTGCCATATTGCATTGCACCGATTCTACCGTTACCTAAGGGTAACGCCCACATCCAATCGTTTATAAATTCATTATACCAGAGTTTTGTTGACATATTTTCACAACCTAAAATATTTTTTTATTTCATTCGTTATTACCAAGGCGAAAACTTACAGCACCGCCCAAAGTCAATTCATCATACGTTATAAAATTTCGTTCTATTTTTTTATTGTTAAAATAAACTTCTTTTATATAAGGATATTCGAGCGGATTTTTATCACATTCTATTGTAAGAACTTCTGAAACCTCACAGCTATGGAAGCTTTTGTCAAGCTTCACAGTTGCTTTTCTGAAAAGAGGTGTATTAAGCCAATATTTTTTGTCGGCAGGGCAAATCTGGGCAAAGCCCAAAGCCGAAAGAACATACCACGCAGAAAGCTGACCAACATCCTCGTTACCGCAAAAGCCGAAAGCGCCTGTGCGGTAAGCCTCTTTCTGCACACGTCTTGTCCAATACTGCGTTCTTTCAGGCAAACCGAGCACACTGAAATAGTGTGTTATATTGTGACACGGCTCGTTAGAGTGGTTATAATCTTCGTTCCACAACTTTGAAAAATCTGCTTTTCTAAAGAAGGTTTCAAGCAACTTTATTGTTCTTTTTTTACCGAAAAGCTCACTAAGGCCTTCAACGTCATAAGGCACAAACCAGCTTTGCTGAAAAATATTGCTCTCTACACAGCCGTTGTCATCGTAACGACCCTTTTCAAACTTAAAGAACCCTTTTTTGTTTCTCGGAGCCATAAACCTGAGTATTTTGCAATAATTTTCTTTATAACGCAAGGCACGGTTCATAAAAAACTGAGCATCCTCTGTTTTGCCAAGCTTTTCTGCAAGCTTTGCCGAGGTGTAATCCGCAAGTAAAAATTCTAACGTGTCACTAAGCTTTTCAGGCACGTAGCAGTCTTTTATATATTGCTCACAATCCGGTCTTGCAGAGCGGAATGGTCTACCATCCAGCTCTTTTTCACAAAGCACAGACGCTTTAATTATTTTATATGCCTTTTCAACATCATAAGGCTCTATACCTTTTGTTGCCGCATCGCATATAACAATTGCCGCAGGGTCGCCTACCATACTTGTTGAGTCGAGACCAAGAATTTCCCAACGGGGAAATGAAATATTTTTTTCTTCTGCAATCTTCAGCAGTGAGTTCACAGTATCTCTCACGGTTGGCGGACTTATAATTGAGAGAAGTGGAAATTCACTTCTGTAAACGTCCCATCCGCTGAAAACCGTGCGTTGTGTGTAATCGGGAGCATCAAAAGTCTTATTATTGAGGTTAAATCTGCCGTCGCAATCCATTGCAGTTCGTGGGTCAAGAAGAGTATGGTAAAGACAGGTGTAGAAAAGTGTCAGGTCCGTTTCATCTGTACCTTCGACACTTATGCCTTCAAAAGCATCTTCCCAGGATTTTACCGCATCATTTTTAACGCAATCAAAATCAAATGTATTACCTTCAACCGAAAGATTATTTCTTGCACCCTCAATATCTACGTAAGAAATACCGCAACGTACAACGAGAGGTGAACTAAGTGCACCAAACTGTGCAATCAGACCCACATCTTCGCCATTGAACGTTTTTAAACCTTCATTTATATATTCTTCTTTTTCAAAGAAACGCAGATTTTCGCCAACTTCAGAAAATTGGCATACGAAATACAAATCGTAGCTTATTTTGCCGTTGCCTCTACCCAGGCCGCCACCTGCAGGAGTGCATTTTATGTGACCTTCAATGGTATTGTTATTCTGAATTGTGATTTCTTCAAAATCAGCCTTTCCTCCGATTCTTCGTGAAAAATTCATAATAAGATTTGCATTTTCGTTTTCAGGGAATGTAAATCTGAGAAATCCGCAACGCGTGGTTGCTGTAGCTTCTGCAAAAATTCCGTATCTGTCAAGTTTTACGGCATAATAACCCGCTTTTGTTACTTCGTTATCGTGTGAAAATTCAGACTTCCAGCCTGTAGTACCTTTATTAAACGGAACTTCTGCGTTACTGCCACTTCGCAAATCCTCAACATATGTAACGGGCATAATCTGAATATTGCCCAGGTCGCCATACCAGCCAATACCACTGAGATGGTTAAAGCTGAAGCCTTCAATTGTATTGTGGCAATAATTATATCCTGTGCCATTGTCACCACCTGTTACTGTATCGGGCGACATCTGCACCATTCCACCAGGAAGACAAGCACCTGGGTAGGTTTTGCCACCGCCGTGAAAGCTTTCTTCTTGCTCGTCACCGACTGTTCCAATTGATGTATCAACATATTTTACTTTTCCCATTTCAAATCACCACTTTCGGCACAAATTCTTTCAAAACACCACTTGAAAGAATTTCTTCGCAAAATTTCTTGCATTTTTACCTGCACCTGGATAGTAAATATTATTGCTACCCCTTTTATCCCCTTCCGCAAATTTCGTTTCCAAACTGTTTTTCATTATATCATACTCCCCACAACTATTCAATGTATAACACAACCGATTTTCTTTTTCAAAATGCACCACAGGTACAATTCACAACAAACCCATTTACTCACCCAAATGCACCCCCCGTAAAACAATTCATCAAACAAAAAAATCCGCCCAAATTTCTTCGGACGGGTAATTAACCTTAAGTTTTCCACTTAGTAACATTTCGACGATGTCGGAGTGATATTTTCGCAAAGCGAAAGCATAGCGTGGCGATATGTCTGCTACACAGATGCGATATATACTGCCGTATGCGATATGTTGTCTAAGGGCAACAAGGTGCGATAAAATCCATTTTCTTGTGCCGTCAGGCACATATCGCACCGAAGGTATATTGCTTTCCGCAGGAAAATATCGCAAACCCCGCAAGGGATTTATATCGCAAAACAAAAAATCTGTTACCCTTTCGGGCAACAGATTTTGTTGTTTTATTTAGAAATTAGTCCTTTAAGCTTCCTGTGTGGCGGTTAGCAAAGTGGGGGAATAAGATTACTATTTACACAGTTTGTTTTATTATGATATAATAAATTAAATTCATCTCGGAGGTATCAATATGGTTGAAAAATTAGAATATTGGTTTTCCAAATGTTCAGACTGTTTACTACATCCAGAATATACAAAATTGTTAGATGAGTTGTATAATTATGAGCTTAATCAAGAAATAATAGATTTCCTATGTGATAAAGCAACCGCCAAAAAACATTGGTGTGAGTTAAGATTTGAACACTTAAAAATATTGTTGCTTAATCCAAGCGCTTCACAATATGATTTAAAACAATTTTATCTTGATTCTTTGAAAAGATGTCGCCGATTATGGTTAAAAATGTTTTACATAAGAGGATATTCATTTTATGCAACTGAAGAAGAACTCTATCCTGTTATGAAAAAGTTTCGGGAATTGCTAGAAAAAAATCACGATTATATTGATTACGAATATATTTTGTCAGAAGCAGGTTTACCGTATTTTGTTAAAAAATATGGATATAGTTGTTTTGAAGATGCGCTTGAAACAGCAAAAAATGAATATGAAAAAATTGACCCTCTTTTAAGAGGTTATTTCACTATGAACGAAAATTTAGAACACATTAATTTAATCAGTAATGAAGAGGTATTAAGACGTTCAAAAGAATTCACCGAAAAACATAAAATCTAAATACAGACACAAAAATCCCCTTGGATTTCTCCAAGGGGATTCGTTTAATTATTTGCTATATTCCGTAATTCAGTTAAGAATTAGTCCTTTAAGCTTCCTGTGTGGCGGTTAGCAAAGGGGGGGAAATGTTATCTCACCTACAAATTGAAATTTGATTATAAAACCTCTTGCCCTTTCGCAATAAAATAAACTTCTTGCATTACCGCAATGGTTGCAAGTACACATATTGTCGCAACGCTATAAGTGGTTTCAACAAAAGTCAGCGACAACGGCAAAAGGAACAAAGCAAATCCCGTTGTTTTATTTAACACGCTATGTATTGATATTAGTTTTTTCTTGTGAATAAAGACTAACGCAATATTAAATATCTTAATCAACGCAACAATGATAATCCACACCCATAGCCATACAGGTATGTGCATTAGGGGTAGTATCTTTATTGAGCATACGAACATAAATACAAAGTCAGCAACCGTATCAAGTCTTGCTCCAAATTTACTAACCGCTCCCGTCTTTCTCGCTACCACTCCGTCAATCATATCGGTAAGCCCGCAAAAAAGATAAAATATGTAAAACAATGCCGATGATAGAGGAATAAATAAAAGAGGCAAACTAAATACTATCCTGCTACCTGTGATGATGTTTGCAATATATTTTTTCATAAATTGGGATTTGTTAATACCGATTGCCGTATATCATTTTTGCCTGTTCAGTATATTTCTTCACGAGT
>JAZRKU010000025.1:0-22692 GCA_045646485.1 Acutalibacteraceae bacterium | reverse complement strand
GAGAACAATTTGCTTGAGATGATTAAGCAAAAAAAACAGGCAGACAAAAGATTGTTGTCCGTAGAAGTGTTTATAGGCATTACAGCAACGGTCGTTCTTTTTGCTTTGATATTTATTGCCGCTTTTGCGCAAATGTCCAATGGACTAAGAATTACTCTCATTGTATTTGGATTTGTTTTTTTCTTAGCGGGTTGCTTCTATGCACTGCGGATGGAGCAAGTGGCAGGTTATTATACATGCAAAAAATGCGGACACCGATATGTGCCGACATATAGAGCCGTTGCTATGGCTCCGCACATGGGCAGAACAAGATATATGCATTGCCCTCAATGCGAAAAAAAGTCCTGGCAAAAGAAAGTTATAACTAAAAAATAAGAACTACAAAAAGATGGTGTAAAGCGAAATGCTTTACACCATCTTTTTGATTTTATAGGTCAGATTTACTACTGATTTTGGTGCGTTTTCTCTCTTTTGTCAACTTATAAAGCTCTTCAGTAGCCATTCTCGCCTTTGCAACAGGAATATTTTCCTTCGGGAAACAATAATATAACGCATCTTTATTGCCAATGCATATTACGTCAGATATCTGGTACCAATAATAGTCTGCGTAAAGACCGTAGCTTGAAAGTGGCCCCTGCTCATAATTAAGCTTATTGTTGCAGCCTGTGAGTGAAAATCCGTTGTTGTTGTGAGTCAGTGTACCCTCACCTACATTATAAATTGCTTTATAGTCAACCATCATACTGATTTTTACATCAGCTTTTAAGTTATAGGCTTCATTTTCAAGCTCTTCTCTTACGCATTTCCGCTCCCACCTATACCAATCAGGAATGTGCGAAAACGTTGTTTCACCTGAAAGCGACTTCAACTCCCCTAAAGGCGTCATCTCCCATTTTCTACCACAGCTTTCGCAAGTCAGGTGAATTCCTTCCCCCACCATTTTACCTTCCTCGTTACATTCAGAGCACTTGTAAAGTATTCTGTGCAAACCATCAGCACGAAAGTTCTCGTTGATTTCAACGTTGTTTTCTTTCTGCCATTTAAAGCTATCGAACGAAAAAAATTCGTTTAAAATTTCATCTATCTCTTTTGTAGATTTACTTTTAATTTCTTCGGGTGTCAGAATGCATTCTGCGTGTGCCGAAACCTTAACCTTTCTTTTCTGAAGCATATTGTAAAGTGGATCACGTGAAAAAGCACCCTTTGTTGTTACCATTACAACAGGAACGTTAAGCTTTTTAAGAAGCACACCAAATTTTCTCGGCAAGGCTGTTGCAGTACCATCAAACGAATAACTCGCCTCAGGATACATAAGTACACTCGTGTTTTTCTCTTTTAACAAATACATCATATCTGTTATAAGTGTAACGTCACTCACAAATTTTTGTGTAGGGATACAGCCTATCATTCGCATAAGCGTTTTTTTGCCGACAAAACCGTCAGAAGTACAGACAATGCCCAATTTTCTCGGATAAAAAATCCTGAAAGCGATTTCCAAATCAAGAAAGCAAGAGTGATTCATAAGAATAAGGCAAGGCTTGTCTTTTATTTCTTCCATTCGCTTTTGTGTGAAAGTAAATTTCGTTGCATGTAAATCAAAAGATGATAACAATCTGATTAGGCTTGACAACAAAAAATTTGGCTTCAATGGTTTTTGATGCTCAGTTTTTTTTAAAGTTATAACTTTATCATAGTCAAGATTTTTAGTTTTAATTCTCATATATAATCTCCTCTTCTTTGTACCTTTATTATACAACCCATCAGTAAAATAGTAAATCAGATTAATATTAAAATTATATTAAATTTTTTGAAACCAACTTGTTGTTTATCTTATAGAAATAATCACTCCATAAAAACAACAGGTGACTCAAATCATAAAATTCAAGTCACCTGTTTTATTTTATTAAATCATTAACTTAATTCCGGCACTACATCCAGGAACACCTTGTAAACTAATTTAAGTACTTCACGGAAAACAGTGATAAAGTCAACCGGAGCAGGATTAAACGGACTTCTGTCAATAAGTGATTCAAAATTACCTGCATCACAAACAAATGCCTGTGTAAGAGTTTTACCGCCTGTACCGCTAAGTTCTGCACGAACGTAACAACTGATAGAACCTGTATGCTCCTGAAGTTTGATTGTTGATACGCATACGCCATTTAATGAAACTGTATCTTCCTGAATTGTAACACCGTCTGCAATCCATTTTATAGAATCTGTATTTTTACCGATGATTGTGATTATATCATTTTCATCATCAACCGTAATGCTTGTCACTGTCGGATAATCCATAGTTGTAGCGATTCTATCGCCCCATTCATATCTTGAAACTGCAAAGAACGTACCATTCTCCATTGCTGTACGCACATTAGCCTGCGAAAACTCAGGTAAAACAAAATCCATAAAGCATGTGTCAACGTCTTCATTGGTATGAGCATCGTTATTAGCAAAGCCCCAAACGTTTCTACCCTCAGGAATGATAACTTTAAGAAGTTCATCCCAAAGAACACGGTCGCTTCTTGTAGGACGGTCAAATGCGTTATAAACCTCAATACCAAGGCAAGAGTCGTATTGACGTAAAGGCTTTGCAAAGAACTGAACGTTACCCGGGTCAGTTGCAATCTGATAACCAACCGTCATTTCTTCACCATTAGGTGTGTACATAACGTTACCGTCTGCGTCGTAAACGAGTTCACCATCCGCAGAACCGAGCCAGTCACCCGGATGGTTGATGTGCGAAATACCACCTGCCGCATCAATCATACCAATCATTGTGTCAAAGTCGCCTTCATCACCAAGAACGCCCTCAGTTCTGTCATCATTCATAAAGTAACCATTTATATGGTTCTTTTGTAAAACGAGCATATTACCTTCAATAGCACCTGTAACACATTGCAAACCATTTTTTACAGTACGTGTTGTACTTCCGTCAGAATATGTACCCGCAAGAATAGCTTCAAACTCTTCATCTGTAAAGTGCTCTTGCTTATTACCAATTAACGGATTATATTGATAAAGCGGAATAAGAGTCGGTTCTTCATTCCATGGCACACCGATAACACCATGGTCTGCCATTGCGAGAATATCAAAATCCTGATTGTAATGTTCCTTAACCATTTCGGTTAAAGGAATAGTTGCGTCACTATATGTTGAATGAGTGTGAAGATTGGTTTTGTAGTGATTTTCTTCGTTACCGAGAAGATGAGTCACACTTTCATAAGGGTTTGTTATTTTGTAATTTGTTACAGCAGCAGCGCTAACACCTATTTGCATAAGAGCAAATAACATTGAAACTACTGTTACGAGAGATAAAACCTTCAAAATGTTTCTTTTCATAAAAAAACATCCTCCTTTACAAAGAAGATTATACCATAACGAAAAATAATGTCAATAAGAAAGATGTGCAACTTTTTCGACTTTTTCTTGTTACAAATGATGGTTTGTGGTATTATTTAGCAACACGATTAACGAAGGAATTTTAATGGTCAGAGAAATCCGAGAAAATGAATTAAATAAAATATTAGAATTATATTTGCTCTTACATGAGGAAAGCATTCCAGAACTGACAGAGCATTTACGAAACATATGGAATACAATTATAAAAGATGGGAACCATCACATTATGTTGCACATTTGATTTTAATATTGATTAAACCTTTATTTTATGTTAAACTAATTGTAGTAAATTTGTGAGGTGAAGTTTATATGTCAATTGATAAAGCACTTGAGTTCGCTGTTGCCTCTGTTGAAATGGAAGGTTATAAAGCAGATGAACAGTGTCTTGAGTGGTCAAAAAAAGCACTCAAAGGTGAAATTTCAACTGAACAATATATTCAACTCGTTTTACAAAAAGCTGGTGTGAATGCATAATGGCTTATTCTGTTGACTCTATTCCCGACAATTGCTACGAAGGTACAACTTGTCTTATAAATAAACTTGATATCCGCGATGAAGATAAATTAAATTTCGTTGAATCGCAAATCACTATTCACAAAACTGCTGAACTTGCAAATATAAAAAACTTTGGTGAATTAGATTTTTCACATTACAAAGCAATCCACAAATATTTGTTTAATGAGCTTTACACCTGGGCAGGAGAAATCCGTACAGTTAACATTTCTAAAAAAGGAACAAATTTTATAGATGCAAGTGAAATTGAATCAGTTGCAGATGCTTGTTTCAAAAGACTTAAAGATAAAAATTATTTTCAAAATCAACCATTCAACGACTTTATTGATGATATTGTTGATTTTTACTGTACAACAAATATGCTTCATCCATTCCGTGAAGGTAATGGCAGAACCCAAAGAGTTTTTATAACTCAGTTAATTCAGTTTAATGGTTACTCAATAAACTTTGATAAAATTGATACAGATGAATTAATGATGGCAACCATACAAGCCGCAAATGGTGTTACCGATAACTTGAAAAGAATTTTAGAATTCACTATTACAAAAGAATAAATTTTAGGAGCAGGTTTCACTCTGCTCCTTTTCTTTGTTTTTTGCGTACAAAAATTCCCCCACCCTGAACATGAAAAAACAAACCGAAACTATTATAAAAAATATCAAAACGAACAGTTTTGAAATTTTTTCAACTTTTTAAAAATAAGTATTGACTCTCACCTTAACTTTAGGTTTATACTATGCTCATAAGGTACCTTAAGATTATACGAAGGAGAACGAATTATGAGAATTGGAGAGTTTGCAAAGATGTGTGGAACAAAGATTTCTGTTCTACGCCACTATGATAAAGAAAAACTACTTGTGCCAGAGCACACAGATATTTTTTCTGGATACAGGTATTATACATCGGAACAAATTTTAATTTTTCATAGAATTACTGCTTTGAAAAAAGCTGGTTTCTCCTTGCAAGACATAAGAGAGATTATTTCTTCTGATAAATCTAATGAAGAAATAAACGAATTGTTCAGAAGAAAAGAAAATGAACTTCTTGTTGCTCTCGAAAATCTAAAGGAGGCAAAACTAACAATGACAAAGTTAGATATTTTATTTAAAAACAATAAAGCAATTATTAAAATAACACCAGATTGCAATGCAAAAGATTTATGCACTTTAGCAGAAGCCGAGTTGAAATCTCAGGATTACCAGCGTGTATCACAGTACGATATCGGTAATGGCGAAATCACTTGTGAAGTTATAAAGTTAGGAGAAGAAATTGATATACCTGATTTGGAACTTCCGTTTGAAGACGACGAAACCGTAGTTGGTAAGTGGGAGATTATAGGTATATATGCAGTTAAAGCTGATTTTTACGATAACCTTTTCTGTGTTAAAAATTTTTATGGCGGAGAACAAAAATATTTATATTTCTTACCACAGGGACAACAATACTGGGCATTCAGTTGGACGAAAGGATATTTAAAAACTCCTGATTACAGCGAATATAAAACAGAACAAATAGGCAACGATTTATTTATGTTCGTTTCTCTCAAAGAATATGAGTACACTCGTGGTGGTAAGCCTTGCTGTCTTGTTCTTAAAAAGTTAGATAGCAAAGAATACACAGTAGAAGAAATTGCAAAAAAAGATGACATAAACAAACCTTTTGTAAATGATGAGCAGATTTTAGGCAAATGGAAAGCACATTCATTTTTAGGTTATCAAGGTGGTAAATCTGAATTTACTACCGAAGCAGAACCTATTGAAGATTTATATTTTAAAGAAATTGAATTCTTCCCTGATGGTAACTGCAGATGTGTTTATGAAGATGATGTTTTTGAAGGTGAAGATAAAGTTACCTGGACTAAAAACTATCTTCTTCGTAAATGGAACTGGTCAGCTTGTGAATACGAAATCAGAGTAGTAGATGGTAAAGAATATATGATAATTGAATGGAAAAGTGGTGACTACCGTTTCGGGGGATATGATACAAATTATTATGTATTCACCCGTTAACCCCTCTTTATAAACAAAAGTCAACAAACCCGAAGGGCTACTTCCCTTTGGGTTTGTTTTGCATTTGTAAATTTACGTTTATTAAATTGACTTTAGCTACGTATATGATATAATATCAAAAAACAGCACAAACGGAGGATTCTTATGGGAATATTCAGCACAATACTTTCAAATATGCAAAATATGAAAAAGGCGAAAAAAATCAGAAATTCGCCTAAAGAAGATATTCTTGCGCTTGATGATGGTGATTTTTTCGATGCTATAGAGTGTGTTTGTGAAGATGCAGTTTTTGATATTAAGGACTCTACTATTAACGAAGAGCAGAAATTTGTTTATTCCCTCATTAAATTAGAAGCAGAGGTAAACAACGGTGGATTATGTCAATTCTTTGTTAATTCAAGCAGAGAATGCGCACCTTACGTCAGCAAAGCACTAGAAGTAATTGGTGCTACTTCACTCAAAGAACTATATGATAATTTTATTAACTCAAATAATATTGACGTCAATGATTTGTCTTCGTTTAAAATTTCAGGTATCGAAGATTTTGAAAAGCAAACCCAGAGATATGATTTTGAAAGCTTCGATGACAAGTTTTATGAGGATGAAAATTTACACAGCCAAATAATTGAATATTCAAGAAACAATCTTGAAAAATTGCTAAAATAAAACACTCCTTCAACACGGGTTGTTTTATTTTTCTTTGTTGTTTCATTTAATATTTCATGATATAATCAACTCGGCAAAACTGAGATACACAAGGTTTCTGCTACAAAGTAAAATTGTTTATAAAAACTATTATGAGGTAAAACTATGTACGGCTTAAAATGTTTTGTATTACAAAATTCAATGAAAGCAATTATTGCTATAGAAAAACCTATTTATGATTTGACAAATGGAAAACTTTGTAAAAATAGATTTTTATCATCTGTTAAAACTCAGAAAGTTGGTACAAACGTTAAAATTCTTAAATCAACAGAAAACTCAACTTATATTGCAAAAATGAATGCTGATGGAAGTTTTTCAGACGATGACTTCAGAATTCTTTGCACTACTGATTTACACATTGATGAAGATTATGATTTAAACAACAGAACACTCCAACAGTTTGCGAACAGAATTGCAGACTTAAAGCCTGACCTTGTTGTACTCACGGGAGATTGCATTCTTTCAAAATATCAGCAAATTGATGCAATTCAGTTTGCTAAAATGATGGAAAACATCGGTGTTTACTGGACTTATGTTTTTGGAAATCACGAAGCAAGAGAGGAAAAAGGCTCTTTTAAATATCAGTTTTACAAAAGTTTTATTGACTCTCCCTACTGCCTTTGCAAATTTGGTGATAGTGCTCTTTATGGGTATGGTAATTTCACCATAAATATTATGAGCGATGAAAACACAATAAGAAAAACTCTTGTTTTTTTAGATTCGGGCAGACATTTGCAAGAACCTCATCGCACAAACGACGGTGTTCCTGCCGATTTAAAGGGTGCAGACTATGTTAAGCCCTCACAAATCAAATGGTATGAAAAAGAGATTACTTCACTGAAAAAACAATATGGCGAAAACTTAAAATCTATGATTTATTTACATATACCCGTGCCGGAATATCGTGATTTGTTCACACAAAATGAAGACGGCACATTTACACCGAATAAAAACGTAAAAGTAATTTATGGCGAAATGCGTGAGCCAATGGGTGGCTCGTGGTTTAACTCCGGTCTTTTTGATGCAATGAAAAGAAACGGCACAGAAGCGATGTTTTGCGGTCACGACCATTGCAACGATTTTTGTGCTGAATATGAGGGAATTTATCTTGTTTACAACCAGACAGGCGGTTATAACTGTTACAGATTATACGACAGCAATGTTATGAATGCAGATGAGAGCACCTGGCATTATGGAGTAAACACAACAGACATCGAGAAAGACGGTACTCTCAAAATGAAAAACTATAAACACACAGAATTTAACAAATAATTTAAAAGGTGAAATATGGATTACACAGATTATTTAATGATGTATAAAAAAGTAGAACCTAAGGAATTTCAAAATGAATTCAATGGCTTTACTTTCAGAAAATTTGATGGTACTGAAAACGACATAAAACTTTGGTACGAAATTTGTCGCTGTGGCATTATAAGAGATGATGAAACTCTTGATAGTGCTTATAAAGCCCGGCTTACAGAACATATCGGCTACAATCCCGATACAATATTTTTTGTTATGCTTGACAATAAAGAAATTGCTACTGTTACGGCCCTTACAGAAGAAAATGGCACAGGCTGGCTTCACATGGTTACAGCAAAGCCTGAGGCACGTGGCAAAGGCGTTGCAAAATATCTTATTTCTATTGCAGAAGCTGCACTTTATAAATCCGGAATGAAAAAAATCCTTTTGCAAACCAAGGAATTTCGCGCAGTTGCTATTAAAGCATATTTAAGTGCAGGCTACAAACCGGTGCTTTACACAAATGAGATGGAAGCACGTTGGACTGCTTTTCTTAAAGAGTATGATTACTCAGATATTGATGCTGTAGACGAAAACGGAAATTTCATAAAAAAAATAAATTGAAAAGGGAAAGCATATGTGATATAATTTTAACAGTATTTTTTTTAGGGGTGTCTATTATGGCAAAATGGATAGATAATAAAACTGTAATTATTACCGGTGCTTCAAGCGGTATTGGCAAAATGCTCGCTGAAAGACTTATGAAAGAACATAACTGCTCTGTTATAGGTGTTGCAAGAAGCGAAAAGAAAATGCTCAACTTCGTTGAAGAACTCGGCGATTACGCAAAATTATTTTCTTATAAGCTTTTTGATGTTTCAAGCTATGACAATTGGCAAGAATTCCACGACTGGCTTTTAGAAAACAATATAAAGCCTGACGTTCTTATTAATAACGCAGGTGTTCTTCCTCGTTTTGACAGACTTATGAACTACACAAAAGAAGAAATTGACGAATCAATCAACATCGACTTTTATTCTGCAGCATATTCCTCAAAAATTATGCTTCCGCTTCTTATGGAAAGTGAAACGCCTGCAATTGTCAACGTTGCATCTTCTGCTGCACTTATGGCTCTCGGCGGAACTTCAATGTATTCTGCAAGTAAAGCGGCAGTTAAAGGCTTGACAGAAGCAATGAGAGAAGAACTCCGTGGAGAAGCTTACATAGGGCTTGTTTGTCCAGGATTCACAAAAACAGATATTTTCAGAAATCAGGGCGAAACAAATGGTATGGACCTTATAAATATGGTTTCAACCCCGTGCGACAAGGCAGTTAACAGAATTCTTAAAGGAATACTCAGAAAGAAATCTTATATCGTTGTAGGCTTTGACGGTAACGCAATGGGTAGATTTAACAGACTTATGCCTGTTCAGGGCTCAAGACTTTTCAGTTCAGTAATTAAAGCATTTAAAATTGACCTTTTCGCTTCAACCTTCGGCTATGAAAAGAAAGGCGACAAAAAATAAGTCTTTTACTTTTTCCACTTCATAAATTCAAAATTTTGTTATCATAAATAAAACAGGTGACTTGAAATTAAATTTTCAAATCACCTGTTTTAATTTGTTAATTAAAGAATTACTTCTCTACCTTTTTCTGCGGACTCATAAATTGCACAAAGAATTTTTATCATATCTACACCTTGTGAAGGCTTGAAAACAGGTTCTGCACCCTCGGTAAGAACATCAATGAAATTACGGATATTTTTCTTGTGACCATTTGTATCTATATTGCCTGTTGGTATGATATCGAGAAGCTGTCCATCTTCTTCTGTGAAGAATTCAACTTCATTATCTTTCCACTTGAGTCCTGCTTTTGTTCCTCTGAGTTCAACAAAGCGGTTTTCAGCTTTAATATTTGATGCCCAACTGAACTCTATCTGAAGAACGGCGCCATTGTCAAAGCGAATCATACCCATTGCAAGGTCTTCAACGTCAAACGTACCTTCTGCATTTGCATCGCCAAACTTTGAGTTTTCAGAATCGCTTGTGTCATTGTCTGCAAATTTAGTATATGTATTTGCACTTACCGCAACAGGAGTAGGGTTACCCATAAGCCACACTGCAAGGTCAATCATATGAACACCAAGGTCAATAAGCGGTCCGCCGCCTGACTGTTCTTTTGTTGTGAACCAGCCACCCTTACCCGGGATGCCTCTGCGTCTTTGCCATCCGCAACGGCCACAATAGATTTCACCCATTCTGCCGTCTTCAACAAATTTCTTTGCGTACTGCGAAGCATTAACAAAACGGTTGTTTCTTATAACCATAAGCACTTTGCCTGCCTCATCAGCAGCATTTTTCATTTTAAGAACCTCTGTAACGTCAATGGCATCAGGCTTTTCGCACAAAACGTGCTTTCCTGCTTTAAATGCATCAACTGCTATTATAGAGTGAAGGTAGTTTGGTGTACAAATATCAACAGCATCAATGCTTTCATCCTTGAGAAGTTCTTTATAGTCTGTATACACCGCTGCCTGTGGGTAATATTCATCTCTTAATGCTATTGCTCTCTCCTCAATAATGTCGCAAAAAGCTACAACATCAACTCTCTTATCTTCACAATAATTTTCAATGTGACTTCCACGGCAGATTCCGCCGTTACCTATAATTGCAATTCTTAATTTTGACATATTTATTTCCTCCTGTGGTAATAAAATCTTTCATTTCTTTTATTATATCAAAGAGAAAGAAAATGTAAATAGAAAAATACTTTTACCAATAAGAAACTTAACAAAAAGTGAATATGCACTGTCTCTTTCAAAAACCAAATGACTTTTACAAAAACATCTATTATTAAAATAAAACACTTTAATGTTTAATTTCATTGTGTTATACTTAACAGTAGCAAATTAAATTTAAAAGGAGTGTGAAATATGAGTGACTTAAACCAGAACTTTTTAAATGAATATATAAGACTCGAAAAGCTTTGCAAAGAATTATATAAAGATCTGCCCAGAGAAGAACTGCGAGGTGTCTGGAATTACACTCAGGATATGAAAAACACTCCACCGTATATCAGCAAAAATATACCTGATTGGAATTATCACCTGCGTGAATTAGAGCGTATACGTCGCACAAAAAACAATTGGAGTCATCAGGTAGACGGCACAAAGCTTATGCCCTTCACAAAAGATGACATTAAATATTTAAAAAGCTTTCGGCAAAGCATTTTAGACGGCTCTGACCCCCTCTCTCTTTCACGTAAGGCAGCAAAAAAATCTAAAAACAGCAAAAGAATTACTACGCAAACGTATGTTTATAATACAAACCGAAATTATAAAAACACACCGAAAAAAGCAAAAGCATCTTTCCCTTCTGTTTTATTCTGGGCTTTATTCACATTGGGTGTGGCAGTCGCCTTTATATATTTTCTAAGCGAAATATTTTCTTCAATATCTTAGGAGCTTACTATGATAAAAAGTAAAATTCAATTTTCAAATAACAGGCCAATGATAAATATTGACGGAGAACTTCATTTTCCTATTGCCTACACAACTTATTTCGAAGAATGCGGTGAATGGTCTGACTTTATAAAAAGCGGTTACAAAATGTTTTTTGTAAATGTATCTTTTACAGATTTGCCAATAAACAACACATCAGGCTTTACTCCGTTCAGAACAGGTGTTTTCGAATCAGCTACACCTGATTATACTGAATTTGACACTCACGTCCGTCGCATCATCAGCGAGTGCCCCGATGCTTTTATATTCCCGAGAATTAACATTTCTATGCCACGCAAATGGTTAGCCGAAAACCCTTACGAAACAGTTGAAACCCCTCGTGGCGGTATGAGAGAATCGATTTTCTCAGACTTATTTAAACGTGATGGTGCAAAGCTTTTAAAAGTACTCGTCTCTCACATACGCTCTGAAGATTATGCCGAGCGAATCGCGGGATATCAGCTTTGTGGAGGCACTACACAAGAATGGATGCACCACGACCTTTATGGTTCATTCTCAGAAATGGGTTTAAAAAAATTCAATGAATGGACTTTTAAAAAATATAAAACAAACGATACAGAAACATTAAAAAAAGAAGATTTTGAAAAAGGTGTTCTTACAGAAAAAATTAAAAATTATTATGAGTTCTGTAATGATATTCCGCCGAAAACAGTTGAGCATTTTGCTAAAGTCCTTAAGGAATTCATAAACGACGAACAGATTGTAGGTGTCTTCTACGGCTATAATGCTTATGTGTGCAATCCCCTATGGGGTTTACAGGGACTCGGGCAGATTATAAATTCACCCTACATCGATTTCTTTTCCTCACCCTGTTGTTACGACGGAAACCGTTCTCTTGGTCTCGATTGGGGTGATATGCTCCCTGTTGATTCCGTTAAGCTTCATAACAAACTACCTTTTATTGAATGTGATATAAGAACTCACCTCACCCGACAAATGCAAAACTCACGCCCGGGAGAATACCCTGACAACATATTAAAGTTATATGATTCAGATGGTAACAAAACCGTGTGGTGCGGGCCTGACACTTCTTATTACTCTGTTTCAGCAATCCGCAAGGCTTTTGCTCACCAGATAACAAAAGGCTCAGGCTTGTGGTGGTTTGATATGTGGGGTGGCTGGTATCACAGTGAAGAAATTATGTCTGAGCTCGAAACCTTAAAGAAAGTAATTTGTGAGTCGAAAAGCAAAAGCACATCTGCTTCTCTTCAAGCCGAAGTAGCTGTTTTCATAGATGAAAAAGCCTACAGAAATTTCCCTCTCGGAAATCCGCTTTCTGACACAGTAAATAATATACGCGTTGCTATGGGCAACACAGGAATTCCGTTTGATATGTATATGGTTGAAGATGCTCAAGCGGTACTTCATAAATATAAAATGGCGATTTTCACAACGCCAAAACCATCTGAAAGCGGTATAAATGCTCTTGAATTCTGCAGAAAAGCTAATATTCCATATATTATGTCTACAGAAGAAAAACCCTTTTATAGCACAAATGAACTTCGTGACACTCTTTTAAACTCGGGTGTTCATTGTTATAATTCTGATAATTGTGTAATTTATTGCGGAAACGGTTTTCTCGGAGTACACACAGTATGTGATGGTGAAACAAAAGTTGTTTTACCACGCAAAATGAAAATCCGCCCCTTTGGCGGAATGCAAGAAGATGAAACAGAATCAGAATTTATTGCTTTCACCGCACCAAAACACACTACGAAACTATTTGAACTTTTGTAAAATTTTAAAATATGATATAATCAACTGAGAATTCAATCTGTAAAACCCAGAGAAAGGATTTATTTATGAAAGAAAAAACGTCTTTAGTTTTCACGGGCGATATAGGCTTTGACAGATATATGTTCGGTAAATGGGATGATGAAGAATTGTTGTCATCTGAAATTCTTGAATTTTTGCACAGTGCAGACCACGTTATAACAAATGTTGAAGGCCCTATTGCAGAAGTAGAACAAAACACTACAAAGGATGGTGTTGCCCAACTTCTTCACACAATTGACCCGAATGCAATTAAAGTATTAAGAAAGATGAAAGCTGATATCTGGAACATCTGTAATAATCATATTATGGATGCAAAAGAATATGGCATTAAAAGAACGCTTGAGTTTGCTAAACAAGAGAATGCACAGACAATCGGTGCAGGTATGAATATAAAAGAGGCAAGAAAACCCGTTATTTTAAATGAAGCAGGTGGAATTGGTATGTTTGGCGTCGGCTATCAACGTGCTTGCAGAAAAGCCGACGAAAACACTCCGGGTTGCTACAGTTGGAGCGATTTAGAAGAAATTCAGAAATCTATAGACGAAATAAAACAAAAATGCCGTTGGTGCATTGTTGTTGCTCACGCAGGCGAAGAATTCACTCCCCTGCCATCACCCTACACAAGAGAGCGTTATCACAAATTTTTAGAAATGGGTGCCGATATTGTAGTTGCTCACCATCCGCACGTGCCTATGAATTACGAAACAGTTGGCGACAAAGTTATTTTTTATTCATTAGGCAACTTCATATTCGACACCGACTACCAACGCTCACAATTCAACACCGAACTCGGTCTTTTGATAAAACTCAACTTCACTGAAACTGAATTCACATTCCAGCCTATGGGCTTAAAAATAGAGCGTGGCAGCGAGCACGTTGTAAAAGCGGAGCTTCCGAAAATTTTTGTTGATGTTAATGAAGAAGAGTATAATTTACTCGCTCCACTTTCTGCCAAAATGTTGGTTTCGGCAACTAAAAGACAAATGACTTATTTAAATCCGCAAAGATTTAAAAATGCTACCGAAGAAGAATGGCAAGAACACTTCAGGGAGCCTTTGAGAACAGGTAGAGTTCCGGGTGAAACCTTAGACTTTTTCATAATTTGTCCGTTGGCTCAAAAAGCTGAAGACGGCGAATGGAAAAAAAGCAAATTGGAAGATGTTAAACAATATATATTAGAGCAAATATAAAAACTAAAATCTGGCAAAGAGAGTCCCTTCACTCTCTTTGCCAGACTATTTTTCCGTTAATTATTGTCATTTGTACATTTGAAGCAATTTCTAAGGGATTCCCGTCAAAAATAACAATATCAGCATCTTTTCCTTTTTTTAGGCTGCCTAATCTGTCGCTGACACCACAAATCGTTGCCGCATCAATAGTTATAGCTCGAAGTGCATTGAATTCTCCTAAGCCCTCTTTTGCAGCTAATGCAGCACACAGCGGCAAATATTGAATTCTTGAAACCGGGTGATCAGTAGTGAGTGCCACTGTGACACCTGCTTTTTTCAATACTCCCGCCGTTTTAAAATCAGACAACCCGACTTCTTTTTTATTTCTTGAAGCAAGCGATGGACCAACAATAGCCGAAAAACCGCTTTCAGCAATTTTTTCTGCTATTAAATGGCCTTCTGTGCAGTGGTCTAATGTAAGTTTCAAACCAAACTCCTTTGCTATTCTTATCGCTGTAAAAATATCATCCGCTCTATGAACGTGGGCTTTAAGCGGAATTTTGCCATCAAATAAATCTCTGTAACATTCTAAATTAAAATCCTTTTGCTCTTTATTTTCATTTTCAAAATATTGTTTTGCACGAAATAATTCTTCTCGTATAACTGATGCGGTTCCCATACGAGAAGACGGCATATTCCCATTCAAACCGTAACAATTCATAGGATTTTCACCAAACGCAATTTTAATTGCTGACGGAGCCAAAACTATCATTTCATCAATACATCTGCCATACGTTTTAATGAATGCAAATTGTCCGCCTATTGGGTTAGCGCTTCCGGGACCTGCCATAACACCTGTAATTCCTGATGCTAATGCATTATGAAAAGCCGGGTCCATAGGATTCACTGCATCAATCCCCCGAATTGTCGGCGTTACCGGTGTAGTGTCTTCGTTACTTTCATCGACCTGTACACTCGTTTTATCTTCGCAAATACCTAAATGACTGTGGGCATCAATAAATCCCGGAAACACAAGCATATTTTTTGCATTAATAACTTTCATTTCGCTACTTACTTCAATTTTTTGAGAAATTCTTGCAATCTTTCCATTTTTGATAAGTATATCAGCAAAAATCGGCTCTTCTGTTTCCATTGTATATAAAAGTCCGTTTTGTATGAGTATCATAACATTTTCCTTTCTATTTTTCTATGAATAGTTTGTCTCATTCAAGAAAAACTATTCTTAGGGTGAAAATATTCACTCACTATAAGGAGGTGACTCTACAATGGAATTCAACAAAAACAACCAAAACAATCAAAACAACGACAACAACAAAAACAATCAGAAAAACAACGACAACAACAAAAACGAACAAAACAGATAACCTTTTAAAAAGAATCGGATGTAAAAAAACGAAAGTTTTTTTACAGCCACTTTATTCAGTTATGAGAATCAGCCAGAGCTACCAAATTATTATATCGTTCCAACAATTCTTCGTAGTGCATATAATTTTCTGATTGCTTCAGTAAACTTTCAGCATCTCTATAAGGCTTTGTCGCTCTTAGGTAAAGTGACTCCTTCTTAAGATACGCTCTCAAATCTTTTCTTTGTCTTACGCTTTCAGTAAAGTTTTTAACTTCTCTGTTTAAGATTTCTTCTTTTTCCTGAAGATTTGGTTCCGCTATGTTTTCTTTGCCATATCTTTGAACAAGAGAAAATGATTCTTTCATTATTCTTGCACGTTTAATTTCATCTTCACGAATTTCTTTTTCTATCCCATTCGTTTTCGGTAGTTTTTTTGCTATTTTTAAAAGATTTTTAGCATCTTCATAAACAAACATATTACCATTCAACACATCTTTTTTAGCATTTTCTACACGAATAATTCCAGCATCAGTTGAAAATTTTTCTAAATCCTGCATTACAATAGAAGCCCTTTCTATTGCAAGATTTGTTTCTTTAATTTCTGCAACTTCTTTTTTAGTATTTTTTATTGTATGTTTTCTTATTTCTTTCTCTTCTCTTGAATTTTTACTCATTTTTCTTGCAAGTTTTAATTTTTCTTTATCAAGAGGAATATTCGCTTTACCATAAAGTTCTTTTGCCGATAGAATTATTGGCATTACATCTTTCAATTCTTCATCTTCTAATACACCTAATGAATAATTTTCAAACATAGCACGTATTTTAAGCACATCTACATAAGCCCTATGTTTGTTTTCGGTAAGATTATAGAAGAAGAACGGAACAAGATTCAAAAACGCACCAAGTGCTGAGAAAACAATTAAAACTTCAAACAGATTATTTCTTATATTATCATCATAAAGAACATTATAATCATCTAAAAGTCCCATTCTTTCATATATTGCGGGGTAAAACATACCTGTAAAGAACCCAATAAAAGTACCAATCATACCGAGTGGTCCGAAAAGACCATCAACACGCACACCCGTCTTCCATTGGTGATAATCACGCATATCTGCACTTATATTGTGTTGAACAATATTCCAGAAAGTATTTACAAATGTATTTACGTACCATATAACACAAATAAGTAAGAGATTTTTATAAACAAAATAAAGTGAAAATATAACAAAAACATTAATACCATTTGCAAGAATCAATAAATTTCTTTTACCCATTTTCTTAATAACAAATGGTGCAGAAAGCATAGACCAGAGCGCCGCATTACCTATGATTGTGTTAGCAAGTCCCATTGTTGCTTCATATTTGCCACCGAAAGCATACACAAAAGACCAACTTAAAATGACAACATAACCTGACTCCAGAAAACCTACCCAGTTGGCTGACTGAATAATCCAGTAATATTTATTTTTAGCTACTTCTCTTATAGCGTCAAACATTCTGACAGGTTCTAATTTTTTCTTTGGTAACACAATGCGTTCTTTAACTTTAGCAAAGAAAATCAAACTGATAAACATTCCGATTATTGTGAAAATCGGGTAAACAACCCTATATGTCCAGATATTGTTAAGACCCCATGTAAGTCCTGCTATAAGCGGAATAAACAAATTGGTAATTGTTGGTGCTAATGAATAAACAACTTGCGAAATGCTCATTACGTTAGTTCTTTCCTGAGCATTTGGAGTTATTATTTGTTGAAAATACATATAACCTTCATTGTAAAAGCACAAGAAAACATTTAAAAGAAGATACATTAACTCTACAACTATAACTCTTGTTATGTAACTGAAACTTTCATAAGGTAGCCACACAAAAATTGTAGAAATAAGCACCATTGGTACTACTGACATTTGTATAAACGGCAGAAACTTTCCACCTTTTAAGTTGTGGTTATCATAATACCAACTACGAAAAATTCCTAAAGGAATACCTATAATATTTGCAATAATAAGCATTATTTGCAAATCCATCGGTTTTAAACCGATACACGCACCTACAAGAAAATTAGATGCATTAAGCCCTACTGTCATAGGCAAAAGCGTTGCCCAATAAACACCAAAACCTGCGCCACTTAACGAAGCTATTTCTTTATAAGAAACATAATTGCCTTTTGGTGGCTCGTTCCAGTATTTTTTTGCTAAACCTATCGTTGATTTTGCTTTTTCGATAAATGGTGCCATAAATTCACCCCACTTTATTTAGGTAATGTATATTCTGTTATTTTGCTGTCAGGAAAATTTTCGTCGCAGTATTTTCTCATTTTTTCAACACCGATTATGTTGTTGCTGTGAATATTTATTTCGGGTACGAAAACATTATTTTCTTTCATCCATATAAGAATATCAAGACCTGTTTTTCTATCTTTACCCAAACTATAATCTAAAGAAATGTGTTCAAATTTCATTGCTGAAAGCATAAGAATTGCTGTATTCGCATCTCTGCACGACTGATAACCATTGGGGAAAACCCTTGTATCATCTACAAATAGTCTCACTTAAAACACTCCTTCGTCACAGATATATTTTAATTTTAATATTTCAGGCACATAATGTCAATAAATATTGCTTTAATTAAGTTTTAATGTTATTATTATAATACTAAAAGATATTGGAGAATTAAAATGACAGATACAATTTATAAAGAGTTGCGAAAAAAGAGGGACTTAACTCGCGAAGAAGTTTGTGACGAAGCAAGTAAACGAAATCAGATTTTAACCTATGAAAGACTTGAAAGAATCGAAAACGGCAAGTTCAATATTCACCCTGAAGAAGTAGTTTTGCTTTCTGAAATTTATAAAGAACCTACACTTTGTAACAACTACTGCTCAAAGGTGTGCGAAATCGGTCAGAAATATGTGCCCGAAATAAAAACAAAAGATTTAGCACAGATTGTTTTAGAAATGCTCTCTTCACTTAATTCTATGAAAAAAAGTCAAGAAAGACTCATTGAAATTACCGCTGACGGTAACATAGACGACGATGAAATAAAAGACTTCGTTTTTATCCAAAAAGAATTGGAACGAATTTCTATAACAGTTGAAACGTTGCAACTCTGGGTTGAACAGATGTTAGCAAATGGTAAAATCAACATTGAAAAATACAACGAAATCAAAGGATTATCTGATTAAATTCAGGTAATCCATATTTTTTGCACTTTTTGTAATATTTTAACAGTTAAATGTGCAGTTATTGTTATTCAGTTCTTTTAAATTTTGCGTTATTATAAAAATGCAACAAGGGAGTTGCGGATGAATACATATAGAAAGGGCGACGCCAATGGATATTGAAACACGAATCAGACTTATTCGTCTTTCTGAAAAGTTAGAAAAAAACAAATATTTCTCTGAAAAATTAGGTATAGAAATTGAAAACAAAGCTATAAAAAGGAGTGATTTTAAATGTTAGAAATTTTAATAAGCATAGCAACACTTGCACTTTTCTTTTACGCTCTTAAGTTAGCGTTCAGAATAAGCTGGGGTATTACAAAAATAATTGCAGTAATCTTATTCGTAATCGCGTTACCATTGTTAACTGTGTTATTCTTTGTTACAGGCGGTGTAATACTCTTTTTACCATTAGTTCTTGTTGTAGTCGGTATTCTGCTTTTAGTTAAAGCAAGGTAAGTGCACCGGAATACCCTACATTAAGATAGGGGCGAAAACCCCAAGGGAGAATTAACAAAGACACCCCCGAGATAGCCAAACTATCTCGGGGGTGTCGAGTTTTCATTAATTATTTTAACTTAAACTTTCTATAATTGCTTTAAATTCTTTTGTGTCACGAATATCATTGAATTCATCGTGTAAGAGCCATTTATCACGGAGAATTTCAGTAAGCGAACGAGTATCAGATGTTTCAAAATCAGTTCTTCTTACTGTGATTTCACCAACTAACACTGCACTATATTTTTCTTCATCAGGACGGTTATCAAAAGCTTTAGCATTAGTAACTGCTATATGTAAATGCTTATATGCATTATTGACATCATTCATCAAAGCATATCTTTTTGCAATATCAAAATTGAGCCATACATCGCCCCAACCAGTTTGCGGACGGTTACCATCAAGTATAAGTTTTTCCAATTCAAATATTTTCTTTATTGCAGTAAATTCAGTTTCAACATCAACAACATCTGCATCAGCTAAAAGCCAGATGAAACTACGTAAATTTTCATAACTTTCCATAATTGAATTTTGTAAAAATGGTAGTTTTTCTTCTTTTTCTAACGCCCACCAAATTTGTTTTTCCCTGCAAAGCTCCATCGAGGGTAGTGTAGCATAAATCTTTTTACCGATTTCTTTTCTACCATTCTCACAGTGATTAAAGGCAAGTCGTGCTGTTGCTGCAAGACGAATATCCTGGTCAGGACAGTACTTCATAATTCTTTCACCAAGAGAAGTAATTTCAGCATCGTACTTTTCCATATTTTCTTTCCATTCAGGTATATTACCGTCATCGTCACCTGAAACAAAGAGTGCATACATAAGCTTATCTAAAAGTGCGTAGTTATTTGGAAACTCTGCGACACCTTTACGAGCGATAGTTATGCATTCATCAATATTACCTTTGCTTATGGCAATCTGAAATTCATCAAGGTATTTATTCACAGCTTCCTTTTCTTTAGTTTCATCAATACCCATAAGTCTGTCGGTAGAAATTCCGAAAAACTCCGCAATAGTAGGAATCAGCTCAATATCTGGGTAGCAGGAATCATTTTCCCAACGAGAAACTGATTGGCAGGACACTCCAAGAACCTCTGCAAATTCCTCTTGTGTAATTTCTCTTTCTTTTCTCAATCTTTTAATTGTATCACCAATATTTAATTTCATAATAAAACCTCTTCATAAAATATTGAAATCAGCGCTGTTTTCTGTTTACATTGTGCCATATTATAAAAAGAATTACAATATCACGAAACGAGAGTTTTTTTCACGGTATTGGTGAATAGTGTTATATTAGTGCATAATTACAACAACTCTTGACAAACTATCATTGCAATGATATAATCTAAGTGTAACATTGCAATGATACAGGAGGTTTTACTATGAATAAAATAGAAATACTTCACGGAACAGACCACATTATCGAGGTTCCAGATATAACTAAAGGTAATGAAAAAAACGATTATGGTAAAGGGTTTTATTGCACGCGAATTCCCGAAATGGCAAAAGAATGGGCGTGCAAACAAAACACAGATGGTTTTAGTAACAGATATGAATTAGACCTTACAAATTTGAAAATACTTGATTTGACAGATAGTAACCACACAGTTCTCAACTGGATTGCACTTTTACTTAAGCACAGAACTCTTTCTTTAGATTCTGAAATTGCAATTGATGCAAAAGATTACATCATAGAACATTTTTCTATAGACGCTTCTGAATATGATATTATAATCGGATACAGAGCAGATGATTCATATTTCAGATATGCAGAAAGCTTTGTAGAAAACGGTTTATCTTTACGCAGTTTAAACAAAGCTTTGCATCTCGGAAAACTCGGTGAACAAACCGTTCTCGTTTCACCAAAAGCATATAACCAAGTCAAATTTATTGATGCTGAATCTGTAGATAGAAACATTTATTACCCTAAATTCATTGACAGAGATACCAAAGCAAGAGAAGCATACAAAAACGATATTAAGAAAACAAAATCATATCGTAATGATATATTTGTAATGGATATTCTCAGAGAGGAGATTAAAAACGATGACCCACGCATACAACAAATCGTATCTGAGTAGTGCAAAAAACAGACTTGCTCAATTTTTTGATTATGCTATAAATGATTGTGGATTTAAAAGTGACTGGGTTTCAAAGCTATTTATTATGTCTGGGTTTGCCACGCAATTTGAGCGTGGAAATCCTTCAATAATTGCCGGGATGTCTGGCGTAGAACTTGCGCAAAATATTATCAATAAAATTTATTCAGGTAAAGAGTTACCTGAGCCAAAATACAACAATGATAAATCACCAGAATATTGGGCGGGATGGGCATTGGCTGAATACCAATGGTACACAGGGAAAAGATTCAAAGATATTTTTGAATACGCGCCATTATCCACAATTTTATCTATGTATTCTGTTTATCACGAAATGGACATTTCACAAATTATAGAAACTTTAAACAATTTATATATTAACACTAATTCAGATACAAAATTGAAACGCATCAGAGAAAGCAGAGGTTTATCACAATCTGAACTTGCGCTCCATTCTGGTGTTCATCTTCGCTCAATACAGATGTATGAACAAAAAGTAAATGATATAGATAAAGCTCAGGCTCAGACGTTATATAAATTATCCAGAGTTTTAGGTTGCGATATAGAAGACTTATTAGAAAACCCCATGAATTAGGGTGGTAGGAGTTTATCCTACCACCCTTTATTTTGGCAATTCACCGATGTCATAAAGCATGCTTATTTTCCTGTAATGTTCACAAGTTCTACCACCCTCAACTGAACATATACTTTTTTCATACTCAGACTTTTCTTGATTATTTTTAAAAAATTGAGTATGTTTTTTGCCGTCTTCACCTTCACAATTTATAAACTTATCACCTTCACCAAAATAAAAAGGGCACTCTATAAGTCTTTCAATAAATTTAGCCATACAATCACCTTATGACACATAATCATAATTCTTACATACAACCTTAGCGTTACCACTATCATCAAAAACGAGGTCAACTACACCTATTGCTTTTGAGCCATCGTTATATTCAACTGTAAAGGTAATTGTATCGTTAAAGGTAGAAAATGGAGTGTTTATATTTTCATTAAATGCTTTTTCCATTTCATCTGTATGGTTCCAATAAAAGCTACTTTTCTCAAAATCGAAATCTTGACCATTGGCAGATAAGTTGTTTCCTTGTTTCCAACCAATATTTATAAAATTTCCGTGTTCGGGTACTTTAAAAGTTGGCTTATTTGTAT
>JAZRKU010000024.1:0-11189 GCA_045646485.1 Acutalibacteraceae bacterium | reverse complement strand
AAGGGTTTTTTCTTTATCGTTGTTTAATTTTCAAGGTTCGTTTCGCACCCCCGAGTGCCTCCGCTCTCTTGAGTGCTTGCATATAATATCAAATCTCTTCCCATTTGTCAACACTTTTTTTCAACTTTTTTTAAAAAATTTTAATTTTTTTTTTGAAACCGTATTTTTTACCATATATTGTGTAAATGTAACAACTCAACCACAATTTTATTGTTCAAAACTTTGAAGAAAGAATGTATAAAACAGGTTTTTGTGAAAATGCTAATAAAAAACTATAGAAAGAGATGTAATTTATTATGTTCAAAAACAAGACAAAATATACCATTATAAAATTCTGTGCTTTTGTGTTGTCATTATCTGTTATTGTGGCAGCTTATTCTTTTTATATTTCAGAAATAGATAACAGCTATTCAATAGCCGTTCTTTCAAAAATCGGCTCACGCGGTGAAGAGGTAAGACGAATTCAGACGAAGCTTAAACAATTAGGTTATTATAATGGAAAGGTAGACGGAATATATGGTGTGGCTACACAAAGAGCTGTAAGACGCTTTCAATCTTCTGTAGGAATAACCTCCGACGGAATTGCCGGCAGCAAAACCCTGCTCTTTTTAGGACTCGACTCTTCAGGCGGTGGCGGTGGTTCATATGGCTCTTACAGCTCTTCTGACGTATATCTTCTTGCTAAAGTAATTGAAGCAGAGGCACGAGGTGAAAGCTACACGGGTCAGGTTGCCGTTGGCGCAGTTGTTTTAAACCGTGTAGAATCTGCCTCTTTTCCCGATACCATTTCAGGTGTGGTTTATCAGTCAGGGGCGTTTTCAGCCGTAACCGACAGTAACTGGTCAGTTACTCCGACGGCGACATCAAGAAAAGCTGCACAAGATGCAATTAACGGTTGGGACCCGACTTACGGTTCATTATATTACTATAACCCTGCAAAAACGTCTAATAAATGGATGCATAGCAGACCTGTTGTAACCACAATAGGAGCTCATGTGTTCTGCAAATAATAAAACAAATGTTTTAATTTGACTTCAACTGATAATTTAATAGTATAAAGAAAAAATCCTGTCATTTTCTCCCCCCGACAAAATGATAGGATTATTCCCCGTTTTACACACGAATTTTCCCCTATATATAATAGTATATAATAATACTATAATTCTATTTAAATATTACTTGTTTAAAAATTAACAAAATTTGCTAAAAGTCTTGTAAAAATTACAAATTTATAGTATGATAATGTGGGTTGAATTCGGGGAAGATTTTTCTTTTTGGATTTAACACATCAATATTCAATTATTTAATTTATATATTTCACAAAGGAGAAATGACCATGCAAAAGGTACAATTTACCGAAACCGTGCTTCGAGATGCTAACCAGTCACTCATTGCAACACGCATGAAGTTCAGCGAGTTTGAGCCTATTCTTAAAACTCTTGACAAAGCGGGCTACTACTCACTCGAATGCTGGGGTGGTGCAACATTTGACTCATGCCTTCGTTACCTTAATGAAGACCCGTGGGAAAGACTCAGAAAAATTAAAAAGGCTTGTCCTAACACAAAGCTCCAGATGCTTTTAAGAGGTCAGAACCTTTTAGGTTATCACCACTATCCTGACGACGTTGTTCGTATGTTCGTTAAAAAGAGCGTTGAAAACGGAATTGATATCATCCGTATTTTTGATGCACTTAACGACGTTAAAAATATTGAAGTTGCCGTTGACGAAACAATTAAAAACGGTGCTATTGCTTCGGGTGCTATTTGTTACACAATCAGTCCTATTCACACTCTTGAGTCATATGTTGAGCTCGCAAAGAATATGAAGAGCATTGGTTGTCAGACAATTGCAATTAAAGATATGGCAGGTATTTTAAGCCCTGCAGAAGCTTACAAATTAGTTTCTGCACTTAAAGATGCTGTTGATTTGCCACTTGTTCTTCACACACACAGCACAACAGGTCTTGGCTTTATGACACTTCTCAAGGCTGTTGAAGCAGGTTGCGACGTTGTTGACACTGCAATTTCTTCTATGTCAGGCGGTACTTCACAGCCTGCAACTGAAACTCTTCAATATACACTTGAAGAATTAGGCTACGAAACAGGTCTTAATGGTGAAGTTCTTAAAGAAATCGGTGATTTCTTCAAGCCTATAAGAGCAGAATATTTAAAGAGCGGTCAGCTTAATCCGACAGTTCTTGCAACTGATACAAAAGCACTTAACTACCAAGTTCCGGGTGGTATGCTTTCAAACCTTGTTGCTCAGCTTACTGCACAAGGCAAAATGGACAAGTTCGACGAGGTTCTTCTTGAAACTCCAAGAGTAAGAGAAGATTTAGGATATCCACCACTTGTTACTCCTATGAGTCAGATGGTTGGCGTTCAGGCAACCTCTAACGTTCTTGCAGGCGAAAGATACAAAAACGTTTCTAAAGAGGTTAAATCTTACCTTATGGGTGAATACGGTAAAGCTCCGGGTGAAGTTAACGAAGAAGTTCGTAAACAAATCCTTGGCGACGCTACACCAATTGAAGGCAGATATGCTGATACTCTTGAGCCTGAATTTGAAAAGGCAAAGGCTGAAATCGGCGAAAAAGCAAAATGTGATGAGGACGTTCTTTCATATATCGCATTCCCTGCACAAGCAGAAAAATTCTTTGATTACAGAGAAGAAATGAAAGATAAAATCTACACTTATGAATTTAAGTCTGTTGAATAAGGAGGAGTTATAATGAATATTCTTCCTTTAGCAAATTCTTTTAATTTTTCAAGTAAAGAAGTTTTAATTGTTCTTGCGGTTCTCGCTGCTATTGTTATTCTCTGGAAAGTAGTTTCTTCTAAAACGAAAAAAGCCGAACCGTCAACATCAGCTGAAGTTATTAATGAACAGGAAGAAACACCTGTTATTAATTCAGAAGAACAAAAAGATGACGAACCTGTTTACACAGGCTATGTAACTCTTGAGGGCCTTTCAGAACAGGATGCCGCAACTATTATGGCAATTACTTCGCACAAAACAGGTATTCCACTTGAAAGACTTGGCTTTTGTTCAATAAGACTTAAAAGTCCTGAACTTATAAACGTTACTGAACAAGATGCGGCAGCTGTTATGGCAATTACTTCGCACAAAACAGGTATTCCGCTTGAAAATCTTTATTTTAAATCTATCAGACTTATGGAGGACTAATACTATGAAATATGTAGTAACTTTAAATGGTAAAAATTATGAAGTTGAAGTAACCGAAACAGATGCTATTGTTACAGGCATTACTGAGGTTCCTGTTGTGGTAGCCGCAGCTCCTGTTGCTGCTGCAGCACCTGCTGCTCCCGTTGCCGAAGCACCCGCTGAAGCTCCTGCAGCACCAAGTGCACCTGCTGCTCCTACAGCAAGCGGTACTCAAGTTAAAGCTCCTATGCCAGGTTCAATTCTTGCAGTTAAAACAAGTGTAGGACAGGCAGTTAAAGCCGGAGATGTTCTTGTAGTTCTTGAAGCTATGAAAATGGAAAATGACATTACTGCTCCTTGCGATGGCACTGTTAAAGAAATTGTTGTTACAAAAGGTACAACTGTTAATACAGATGATGTTCTTGTTATTATCTAATTATTAATATAGCGAACATAAAGGGGCTGTAAAAAAAGCGCAGACCGTATAAAACTATATAAAGTAAGGGGGTTCCTACAGGATGATAGCTGTAAGAACCCCTATAAATTATCAAAAACCTAAAATTGTAAAAATTTTTTCGTTTTATGCTACGAACAAATCTCACCACTCGACGTACCTATGTACGCCTTCGGGCAAGCAAAAACAAGACTGAACCCTTGTTTTTGTTCGATTTGTCCGTTCTGCATCATTTTTTCCTATCCCCTAAAAAAGGCTGTAAAAAAACTGATTGTTTTTTACAGCCTTTTTTTATTTGCCGAATTCACCTGTCATATCGACTGACGCAAATTCTTTTATCGGGAATTTTACAGGTAAACCTGTTTTTTGACTTTTATAAATTGCAAGAATAATTTCCACTGCTCTTTTTCCTGCATACAAATCAACGTACGGCTTTGTACCATTTTCGAGTGATTTTATAAAATTCATATAAAGACTTGTGTGTCCGTTTCCATAAACGTTTTTGGCTTTTTCATCAACAGATATTGTTTCATCATCTTCAGGAAGATTATCTGAAAAACGCCAGACGTCAACTTTGTTTGCATTAAGACCTGCGAGTCTTACAGTGCCCTTCTCGCCAAACACACAAAGTGTCTGTTCAAAATCTTCAAAGCAGTTTACCGTTCCCTCTATTGTTGCAACTGCTCCGTTTTTAAATCTGAGAACAGCCACGCCTATGTCTTCTGCTTCAATGTAGTTGTGAAAAGCATTGTTTGTCATTCCGTAAACCTCTGCTACCTCTTCACCCAACATCCACGAAAGCAAATCAATACCGTGAATACATTGATTCATTAAGGTGCCGCCGTCACTCGCCCACTTACCACGCCAATCATCCTGTGAATAATAATCTTCTGCTCTGTGCCAACGGATATTTATTGATGCATGAGATATTTTCCCGAAACGCTCTGTTTTAATTGCATTATGTAAATGCTGAACTGCTACGTTAAATCTGTTCTGATGTGAAACACACGCAGTTACGTTATTCTTTTCAACCGCAGCTATTATTTTTTCTGCATCCCCTACAGACATTGCAAGTGGCTTTTCAACGATAAAATTCACTTTACTTTCTGCGCAGTAAATTGCTATTTCTGCGTGGCTTCCGCTTTCGGTTGCAATACCTACAAAATCCGGCTTTGCTTCTTCAAGCATTTTTTTGTAATCTGCGAAAACAGCAACGCTTTCATCAAGAGAAAACTCTGCTTTGAGTCTTTCTGCCTTTTCGGGAACAATATCACAAAGAGCTACTATTTCTAATTCATTTAACATTGCCGCTTTAACGTGATTTCCTGAAACACGTCCGCAACCGATTAATGCATATTTCATATATTCTCAGACCTTTTCAAAAAAAGTATCGGGATTTTCTGAGTCAAATTGCTCATTAGCCCACATCACAGTAACCAAATCTTCTGTTTCTGAAAGATTTATAATATTGTGTGTGTATCCCGGAAGCATTTGTACCGCTTCAATTTTTTCACCTGATACTTTAAATTCTATAATTTCATCAGAGCCGATTTTTCGCTGTCTTATTAAGCCTTCACCCGAAACAACAATGAAAAACTCCCATTTAGTGTTGTGCCAATGCTCACCCTTTGTAATGCCCGGCTTTGAAATATTAATAGAAATCTGACCGACGTTTTTTGATTTAAGAAGCTCTGTAAAGCTACCTCTGTCATCAACGTTCATTTTTAAAGGAAAGCTGACCTTTTCTTTTGGTAAATAAGAAAGATATGTTGAATATAATTTTTTGCTGAATGAATTTTCAGGAATTTCAGGAATTACCAACGTTTTTGGTTGATTATGAAAGCTATAAAGTAATTCTGCAATTTCACCCAATTTAACCTTGTGCGTTACGGGAACGAAGCAAAATCTACCATTTTCTTTTTTTACAACGTTCATTCCGTCGTAATCACAACGATTTTCATTCCCTTTTAGTATTTCAAGCATCTCGTTTACTAAATCATCAATATAAAGAAGCTCAAGCTCGGTTTCTTTATCATTTATCTGAATGGGCAAATCGTTTGCAATATTATAACAAAACGTTGCTACTGCACTGTTATAATTCGGTCTGCACCATTTGCCAAAAACATTAGGGAAACGGTAAACGTATACTTTCGCCTCGGTTTCTTCAGAATATTCAAAAAATTTCTCTTCCGCAAGAAGCTTTGTTTTGCCGTATTCGCTATCTTTAAACCTACCCGTTAACGAAGCGCCTACCGAAGACGAGAGCATAACGGGACAAGTATTTTTATTTTTCTTAAGGCTGTTAAGAAGAGTCTCGGCAAAATCAGAATTCCCTTTTTTGAACTCTTCATTGCTCTGAGGTCTGTTTACACCTGCAAAATTAAAAACAAAATCTGCCTTTTGGGTAAATTCATCCAAAAGGCTTTTTTCTGTATCAACATCAAAACAGAAAATCTCATCTATTTCAAGACCTGTATTTCTGTTTTTACCGTCTTTGATATTTTTTAAATTTTCTACAAGGTTTTTACCAACAAAACCGTTTGAACCGGTTACAAGAATGTTCATAAAATCATCCTTTGTAAAATTTAGTTTTCAGGGGCGTACATTTCTTCGTATCTTAAGAATCTCTCTATTGCTTCTTCCCCTGCTTTTTTTGCAATTTTTTCAATTGCAGGACCTAAGTTTGGTTTTCTGTCTGAAGTGTTATGTGTATCAGAACCTAAAAATTCAACTGCACGATGTTTTATAAGTTTTATTGCCTTGTGCGAACTGAATGTTCCTAAAATATATTCAGCATTCATCTGCATTAATATACCTGCATCTTTGAATTCATAAATCCAATCTAAATTTTTCTGGTAAGAGAAAAATCTTTCAATATGTGCTAAAACAGGTATTACATCAAGCTTTTCATTTAAAGATAATACTTCTTTAATTTCTGTAGAAGACCACTTTGAAAACGGCATTTCTACAAGTAACAAATTTGTTCCCTGAAGTGTGAGCTTTGCTAAATCTTCAACTCCACTCATTCCTCTGAAATATTTTACCTCTGCTCCGCAGAAAATTTCAGGGAGGTCTTTTTCTTCTGATATTTTTTCTCTTAATATATTTTCTGCATTATTTCTGCGAATCAAAAATTCATCAGGAGATTCACCACTTTGAGAAGCATAAAAGTGAGGTGTTGCGGCAACTCTGTCAATTCCTTGTGATGCCATCATTTTTAATACTTCAAGAGATTCTTCTACCGTTTTACATCCATCATCTATACCGGGCAGAATATGAGAATGAAAATCTGTCATTTCAGTTCCCCCTGTTCATAAAAATTTCTATAATATGTTTTATTTAATTAAGGTGACGAGATTTCTCCCGCCACCCTTTTAAATTTATTTGCTATAACGACTGTAGTTCTTTGAATACTTTTTGCTGTAGTTATTACTCTTTGAACCTTCAGCACTGTTGTAAACAAAGCCGAGGATTTTAACGTTAGCAAATTCAAGCTGACGAATTGCTTCACCAAGCTCTGCAGTAGTAGCTCTGCCACCACGAACAACGAACACAATACCACTTAAATATTTTGAACAAACAAGTGCGTCTGAAACAATTGTTACAGGTGGCAAGTCGATAATAATATAATCGTAGTGAGCTGAAAGACCGTTTAAAAGCTTCTCCATACGAGCAGAACCTAAAAGCTCTGTCGGGTTTGGTGGTGTATTACCTGCAGGCATTACATCGAAGCCCTTATCTTCAAGTCTGTAAATTGCTTTTTCAACGTCATTCATACCAACAAGAAGGTTTGAAAGACCAGGAGCTGCCTTAAATCCTAATTTTTTGTGGATAGTAGGCAAACGCATATCTGAGTCGATAAGCAAAACTCTTTTACCTGCTTCTGCCATAGCCATAGCAGTGTTTGCAGCTGTTAAACTTTTACCTTCTGAAGGAATTGTACTTGTAACACCGATAACATGACACTTTGCATCATCAGAGAAAGAGAAGAAAAGGTTTGTTCTTAAAAGGTTGTAAGCTTCTTTTGCAGCAAAGCTGATTCCGTTAGCGGTAGCCTCACTTTTTGTATAATAAGATTTTCTTTTCTTAGCCATTTCTTATTCCGCCTTTCCGCTTGTAGAATCAGTTTGTGCTGAAGAAGTTGCAGCACTACTGTAGTAACTCTTCTTTTTCTTGTAATATTTTTGTTTTGAGTTTGCATTAAGGTCAGGAATAACTGCAAGAATCGGATATTTATAGTGTTCAACAAGATATTCTTCAGAGTGAATTTTATTATCAAGAACAAATTGTAAGAATACAAGTCCAACCGCAAGAACCGCACCTGCAAGACCACCGATAGCAACATTTTTCACATAACTCGGAGAAACAGGCTCATCATTTATAATTGCATAGTCAACAATTCTAACTGAGCTATTTTCAACAATCTCTGTAATTCTGCTTGGTAAAATATCTGCTATAGTATTTGCTATAAGAGCTGCTTCTTTTGCATCTTCACTTCTTACAGTAACTTCGAAAACCTCTGTTTCGTTGATTGCGGCAGCAGATATCATTTCTTCTAATTCTTCTGCATCATATTCAAGACCTGTTTCAGCAATAATCTGATTTAAAGTTGTACGGCTTTCAAGTGTAACAATATAAGTATCAACAAGTTGCTTAGCAACAATAAGGTCGGACTGTGTAAGTGTTGTTGTATTTGATTGATTTGTATTATTAACATAAACCTTTATACTTGCTTCATACTCAGGTGCAATAAAATTATAGGTTACACCGAATGAAATTCCACCCATAACAATTATCGCGAGAATAATTGCCCACGCTTTACGCCATAAAATAAGAGCAAGTTTTAAAAAGTCTATTTCTATCATATCTCGTTCTTTTTGTGCCACTTAATATTCCTCCATTATACAATCGATATACCTTATGATTATAACCGAATTTTTTTGAAGTGTCAATAATTCTTCTCTTAAATTCCGACAAATTTTGATTAAATATTTATTTGTCGCCGTTGTAATTGTATTATTATTCCCTTTATGATATAATTTTTATGCTATTCTTCTTAAGAATCTTATTTTTCAGTGAAAGGCTTTTAATATAAAAATGAACAATTGGATGAAAAATATTCCCGACTGTCTTCTTATTTCTGAAATCAACTTACCGGGAACTCACGACAGTACAACTCAGTTTATAAATTTTAAATACTTCAGCCGCTGTCAGAACAAAAACATTTTTGAGCAGCTTCAGATGGGGATTCGTTTTATTGATATCAGACTCGGC
This sequence comes from Acutalibacteraceae bacterium, assembly GCA_045646485.1. Classification (GTDB taxonomy): domain Bacteria; phylum Bacillota; class Clostridia; order Oscillospirales; family Acutalibacteraceae; genus DTU089. The sequence continues at coordinate 2,295 of JAZRKU010000024.1, read as the reverse complement.
TTTGACGGTAAAGAATTGAAACTAAGTCATAGTTTTTTAAATTGCAAAAAAGACAGAGCTAAAAAAGAAAATTTGCTTTTTTCTGACGTTCTTGAAGATTGCAGACTGTTTTTAAATGAAAACCCAACAGAAACAATTCTTATGTCTTTAAAACGCGAAAAAGGAAAATCTTGTGAAGAAACCTTTGATTTTTTCTATGAAAATTTTGCAAAAGGTAACAATTTATTTTATCTGAAAAACAAAACCCCTTATCTTTCAGAAGTCCGTGGCAAAATAGTTCTTTTAAACCGCATCGGTGCTGATATTGAAAATAATCAATATACAGATGAAAACACGGGAATAAATCTCACGGGATGGCCCTATCAGAACTCAAAAACCGAAGCCTCTCTTCAGAAAGTGCTGATTCCGAAAAGAAGCGGAAAAAGCGAGGATTTCTTTTATCTTCAGGATTTTTTCAATTTAAAGCCGAAGAAGAAATGGGAAATTGCGGTTTTCCCTACAATTGAGAGTCCTCCTCAGGACAAAGCAATAATTTTCAACTTTTTTTCAGGCAACAATGGTTTTTCAAGCCCTAAAAGGTATTCAAAAATTCTTTTTAAGCGTTTTTCAGAATATCAACTGACTCCAATGAAAAAGTACGGGTGGTTTATTCTGGATTTTCCGAATGAAAAAATCATCAGAAAAATTGTATTATCAAATTATTAAAAATAAAAATCACCTATGAATTGCTGAATTCATAGGTGATTTTTTAATTCAGAGATATATTTGAAAATAACCTTGCAACTTCTTTTTTAAGAAGTGCATTTTCTTCACTTTTAAGTGACGGGTCCTTTTCACAGATTTCTTTAGCAACTTTTTGTGCTTCATAAAGAATTCTGGTGTCCGTCATAAGATTTGCTATGTGCATATCGGGAAGACCATGTTGTCTGTTGCCAAAAAAGTCACCTGGCCCACGAAGTTCAAGGTCTTTCTGGGCAATCACAAAACCATCATTTGTGTCACAAAGCACATTGAATCTTTCCAGTGCTTCTTCGTTTTGTGCATCTGAAAGAAGTACACAGGTACTTTCTTTATCTCCCCTGCCGATTCTGCCTCGTAACTGGTGAAGCTGAGAAAGTCCGAAACGCTCTGCATTTTCAATAATCATAACTGTTGCATTAGGCACATCGACACCGACTTCGATAACAACTGTTGAAATAAGAAGCTGGATTTCACCTGAATAAAAACGCGCCATTACTTCGTCTTTTTCTTTTGGTTTCATTTGTCCGTGCAAAAGACCTAATGTATAATTTTTAAACTGATTTGCTTTTAACCAGTCATAATATTCTGTTGCAGGAACTAAATCACTTTCACTTTCTTCAACTAACGGGCAGACAATATATCCTTGCTGACCGTTATCCATTGTTTTTCTTAAAAATTCATAAAGTCTTGGGTGGTAAGGTGAATTTACCCTGAACGTTTTTATTGGTTGACGCCCTTTTGGTAATTCGTCAATCACAGAAACATCGAGGTCACCATAAATTACCATAGCAAGTGTTCTTGGAATGGGTGTTGCCGACATAACAAGCACATTTGCATTTTCACCTTTATTAGAAAGTGCACTTCTCTGCTCAACACCAAAACGATGTTGTTCGTCTGTAATAACAAGACCTAAATCTTTAAAATAAACATCATTCTGAATCATGGCGTGAGTGCCGACAACAATATTACACTCGCCATTTTCCAACTGTTCTTTTATAATTCTTTTATTTTTTGCAGTTGTAGAGCCTGTGAGCAGTAAAACAGAAAATTCATCACCAAAGAAATTCTTTAATGTTTTGTAATGCTGATTTGCAAGAACTTCTGTCGGTGCCATAAATGCTGCCTGAAAACCATTTTTTACTGCGGTATAAATTATTGCGGCGGCAACTGCAGTTTTACCTGAACCAACATCTCCCTGTACCAGTCTGTTCATCGGTTTTTCACTCATTAAATCATTGACCGCTTCACCGATAACTCTTTTTTGTGCATTTGTAAGTTCAAAAGGTAATTTCTTGTAAAATTCTTCACTTTTATCTTGTTTAATTGGTTTTGTTTTTCTTACACCCGCTGAACTCCTTTTTGAAAGAAGTCCTAATTGAAGTATTAAAAGTTCTTCAAAAATCAAGCGTCTTTTAGCTTGTCTCAACATTTCTTCATTTTCGGGGAAATGTATGTTTTTAAGTGCTTCTTCTAAAGATAAAAGTTTATATTTCGAAATAAGGTTTTGTGGTAAAACTTCCTTTATATTACCTTTTATTTCTTTCAGAGCAGTTT